>NZ_JBKIUU010000014.1:0-109771 GCF_046603115.1 Klebsiella sp. 1SOBk5mer
CCACCTGACCCCATGCCGAACTCAGAAGTGAAACGCCGTAGCGCCGATGGTAGTGTGGGGTCTCCCCATGTGAGAGTAGGGAACTGCCAGGCATCAAATAAAGCAGAAAGCTCAGTCGAAAGACTGAGCTTTTTGTTTTTGCGTTTAAAAAGAACCCCGTCCCGAAAGGTGCGGGGTTTTTTGCTGTGTGGGGTATATCTCCCTCGGTGGCGCTGCGCTTACCGGGGCTACGGATCCTCGGCCACCTGCTGGCCGAGGGGACATCAATGCCGCAAAGTTACCGACGTCAATCGTAGTCTGCTTCAGCCTGCTGCTCATGTATCAAATTCAATAACGGATACGGTTGACCCAGATCGTCCGTTTCAGAGCGACCTGTCACTTTGAAACCCATTCTCCGATAAAACCCGACCGCTTGTTCATTCTGCTCATTTACGTTGGTCGTCAGTGTTGGCGTTAACGACAGCGCATGCGCGATCAGCAATCTCCCCACACCGCAGCCGCGGACATCCGGATCGACGAACAGCGCATCCATATGATCTCCGGTCAGCAGCATAAAGGCGATCGGCTGGTCCTCCGTGTTAACCGCCACCCACAGCGGAGCCTCCGGTATAAAGGCACGTACCAGCTCCTCCAGCTCTCTCCGATACGCTTTTGACAGAAAATCGTGCGTGGCGTCGACTGACCGACACCAGATCGCAATCAGTTTATCCCCTTCATCAGGCCGGGAACGGCGGATGCTAATAACCATATTTTCTCCTTTTCTTCATTCTTATATTCTAACTCAATGCGCGCCGTGAAATTTTCTCACCGTGAACATGCAGACTCGACATTCACCCGATTCCTGGTTATCTTCAGCTATCTGGATGTCTAAACGTTTATACGTATGCTATGAGGTAATAGAGTTATGCCAATTCGGGTGCAGGACGAGCTACCAGCCGTCAATTTCTTGCGCAATGAAAACGTCTTTGTGATGACGACAACGCGTGCAACAACTCAGGAAATCCGCCCCCTGAAGGTGTTAATCCTTAACCTGATGCCGAAGAAAATCGAGACGGAGAATCAGTTCCTGCGTCTGCTGTCGAACTCTCCGCTGCAGGTGGACATCCAGTTATTACGTATCGATGCGCGTGAGTCACGTAATACGCCGGCGGAGCATCTGAATAACTTTTACTGCAATTTCGATGAGATCTGCGATCAGAACTTCGACGGCCTGATCGTCACCGGCGCTCCCTTAGGCCTGGTTGAATTTAATGATGTCGCTTACTGGCCGCAGATCAAACAGGTACTGGAGTGGGCCAAGGATCACGTCACTTCGACGCTGTTCGTCTGTTGGGCGGTTCAGGCCGCGCTGAATATTCTGTACGGCATTCCCAAGCAGACCCGCGCCGAAAAGATTTCTGGCGTTTATGAACACCATATTCTTCATCCACACGCTTTACTGACCCGCGGTTTCGACGACTCTTTCCTGGCCCCACACTCACGCTATGCTGACTTTCCGGCAGGGCTTATCCGGGACTATACCGATCTCGAGATCCTCGCAGAGACGGAAGAGGGCGATGCGTATCTGTTCGCCAGTAAAGATAAGCGTATAGCCTTTGTCACCGGCCACCCCGAGTACGATGCCAATACCCTGGCAAGTGAATATTTCCGCGATGTGGAAGCCGGTTTGAACCCTGAGATTCCCCACAACTATTTTCCGCAAAACGACCCGCAGAACAAACCGCGCGCCACCTGGCGGAGCCACGGTAATCTGCTGTTCGCTAACTGGCTGAACTATTACGTCTACCAGATTACACCATACGATCTGCGTCATATGAATCCAACGCTGGAGTAATACTCCGCACGAAACGATCCTAAAGCGTTTCAGCACTTTGCCTCTGGCACCTTCGGGTGCCTTTTTTATTTCCGAAATTCACCTCATGGCTGATGATAACTTTAATTTCATTGTTATCAATATGTTAATCTCATTTTAAAATTAAAATGGAAATTGTTTTTGATTTTGAAAATTAATTGAGTAGTCTTAATTGTGCTGAGCGAAAACTGCACAACGATCTTTCGCTCGCTTCCAGCGGATCAACCAAGAGGAGCAGCACAATGACGCAGCAGGCGACAATCACCGATGAACTGGCCTTTAGTCAGCCCTATGGCGAGCAGGAGAAGCAGATCTTGACGCCTGAGGCGGTAGAATTCCTGACGGAACTGGTGAGCCGCTTTACGCCGGCGCGCAATAAACTGCTGGCCGCGCGTCTGCAGCAGCAGCAGGCCATTGACGATGGGCAACTGCCGGATTTTATTTCGGAAACTGCTTCCATTAGAAATGGCGACTGGACCATTCGCGGTATCCCGGCGGATTTGCAGGATCGCCGCGTTGAAATTACCGGCCCCGTCGAGCGCAAGATGGTCATTAACGCGCTGAATGCTAACGTAAAAGTCTTTATGGCGGACTTTGAGGATTCGCTGGCGCCGGACTGGCGTAAAGTCATTGATGGCCAAATCAACCTACGTGATGCCGTGAACGGGACCATCAGCTACACCAATGAGGCTGGCAAAATCTACCAACTGCAGCCCAATCCCGCTGTGCTGGTATGCCGTGTGCGCGGCCTGCACCTGCCGGAAAAGCATGTGACCTGGCGTAATGAGGCCATTCCCGGCAGTCTTTTCGATTTTGCGCTCTATTTCTTTCATAACTACCAGGCGCTGCTGGCGAAAGGAAGTGGTCCCTACTTCTATCTGCCAAAAACCCAGGCCTGGCAGGAGGCGGCATGGTGGAACGATGTCTTCAGCTTTACTGAAGATCGCTTTGACCTGCCGCGCGGCACCATCAAGGCCACGCTGCTGATTGAAACACTGCCGGCGGTGTTCCAGATGGATGAGATCCTGCATGCGCTGCGCGACCATATTGTCGGCCTGAACTGCGGCCGCTGGGACTATATCTTCAGCTATATCAAGACGCTGAAAAACCATCCTGACCGCGTACTGCCGGACCGCCAGGTGGTGACGATGGATAAACCCTTCCTCAGCGCCTACTCACGGCTGTTGATTAGGACCTGCCACAAACGCGGGGCGTTTGCGATGGGTGGAATGGCGGCCTTTATCCCGAGTAAAGAGGCCGAGCGTAACCGTCAGGTGCTGAATAAAGTCACCGCCGACAAAGAGCTGGAGGCGAACAACGGTCACGATGGCACCTGGATCGCCCATCCTGGGCTGGCGGATACCGCCATGGCGGTGTTTAACCGCGTGCTCGGCGACAAGCCGAATCAGCTCTCGGTGACCCGTAGCGAGGACGCGCCAATTACCGCCGAACAGCTGCTGGCCCCCTGCGAGGGCGAGCGCACGGAAGCCGGGATGCGCGCCAACATCCGCGTGGCGGTGCAGTACATCGAAGCCTGGATCTCCGGCAACGGCTGTGTACCGATTTATGGCCTGATGGAAGACGCCGCGACGGCCGAGATCTCGCGCACCTCTATCTGGCAGTGGATCCATCATCAGAAAACCCTGAACGACGGCACGCCGGTCACGAAAGCGCTGTTCCGCCAGTGGCTGGCGGAAGAGCTGATGGTGATTCAGGAGGAGCTGGGGGAGCACCGCTTCAGCCATGGCCGCTTTGACGATGCGGCGCGGCTGATGGAGCAGATCACCACCTCCGACGAACTGATTGATTTTCTGACATTACCGGGCTACCGCCTGCTGGCCTAATCGCCAGATGGTGTTGTTCGCCATTTAGTCCTTCACCAATGACGCCTGGGGAGCCAGGAAATAATATGGAGCATCTGCACATGAAAACCCGTACCCAACAAATCGAAGAATTAAACAAAGAGTGGACGAACCCGCGCTGGGAAGGGATTACCCGCCCGTACAGCGCGGAAGAGGTGGTGAAATTACGCGGCTCGGTGAACCCGGAATGCACGCTGGCGCAGCTTGGCGCAGCGAAAATGTGGCGTCTGCTGCACGGTGAGGCGAAGAAAGGGTACATCAACAGCCTTGGCGCGCTGACCGGCGGCCAGGCCTTGCAGCAGGCGAAGGCCGGCATCGAAGCCATTTATCTCTCCGGCTGGCAGGTGGCGGCGGATGCTAACCTGGCGTCCAGCATGTACCCGGATCAGTCGCTGTACCCGGCCAACTCGGTACCGGCGGTGGTGGATCGGATCAACAATACCTTCCGCCGCGCCGATCAGATCCAGTGGTCAGCCGGGATTGAGCCGAACGATCCGCGCTTTATCGACTACTTCCTGCCGATCGTGGCGGATGCGGAGGCCGGTTTCGGCGGCGTCCTGAACGCCTTTGAGCTGATGAAATCGATGATTGAAGCCGGTGCAGCGGCTGTTCACTTCGAAGATCAGCTGGCGTCGGTGAAGAAGTGCGGTCATATGGGCGGTAAAGTGCTGGTTCCAACCCAGGAGGCGATACAGAAACTGGTGGCGGCGCGTCTGGCGGCCGACGTGATGGGGGTCCCGACGCTGGTGATCGCCCGTACCGATGCTGACGCTGCCGATTTAATTACCTCAGACTGCGATCCGTACGATCGTGAGTTTATTACCGGAGATCGCACCAGCGAAGGGTTCTTCCGCACCCATGCCGGGATCGAGCAGGCGATCAGCCGCGGGCTGGCTTACGCGCCGTATGCGGACCTGGTGTGGTGTGAAACGTCGAAACCGGATCTCGAGCAGGCGCGTCGCTTTGCCGAAGCCATTCATGCGCGTTTCCCGGGCAAATTGCTGGCCTATAACTGCTCGCCGTCGTTTAACTGGAAGAAAAATCTCGATGATAAAACCATCGCCAGCTTCCAGCAGCAGCTGTCGGACATGGGGTACAAATACCAGTTTATTACCCTCGCCGGGATCCACAGCATGTGGTTCAACATGTTCGACCTCGCCCATGCCTACGCTCAGGGTGAGGGGATGCGCCACTATGTTGAAAAAGTGCAGCAGCCGGAATTCGCCGCCGGGCCGGAAGGCTATACCTTCGTCTCGCATCAGCAGGAGGTGGGCACCGGCTACTTCGACAAGGTCACTACCATTATCCAGGGCGGCGCCTCGTCGGTGACGGCGCTGACCGGCTCGACCGAAGAAGATCAGTTTTGAGCCATGCCCGGTGGCACGACGCTCACCGGGCCTGTGAAGGGATCCAGACCGGATAAGCGAGCGCGCCATCCGGCCTGACGTGGTACCGGATGGGGGAGTTCGATGACGCGTGGTCTGGAATTACTGATTGCCCAAACGATATTGCAGGGATTTGACGCTCAGTATGGGCGTTTTCTCGAAGTGACTTCCGGCGCGCAGCAGCGCTTTGAACAGGCCGACTGGCATGCGGTGCAGCAGGCGATGAAACAGCGGATCCACCTCTATGACCACCATGTGGGTCTGGTGGTGGAGCAGCTGCGCTGCATCACGGAGGGAAAAAGCACGGATGCCGACTTTTTGCTGCGGGTGAAAGCCCACTACACCCGTTTGCTGCCGGATTACCCTCGTTTTGAAATTGCCGAGAGCTTTTTCAATTCGGTCTACTGCCGCCTGTTTGACCACCGCTCGCTGACCCCCGAGCGGCTCTTTATTTTCAGCTCGCAGCCCGAGCGTCCTTTTCGCACCCTTCCGCGCCCGCTGGCGAAAGATTTCTATCCAGAGCGCGGCTGGTCGCACCTGCTGGGTAAAGTGCTGTCCGATCTGCCGCTGCGGCTGCCGTGGCAAAATAAAGCGCGGGATATCGGCTATATCATTGCCAGTCTGCAGGAGGCGCTGGGGGAGGAACCGCTCGCCACCTGTCATCTACAGGTCGCCAATGAGCTGTTCTATCGCAACAAAGCCGCCTGGCTGGTGGGCAAACTGGTGATGCCGATGACCACGCTGCCCTTCTTGCTGCCGATCCATCGCAGCGACGAGGGCGAGCTGTTTGTCGATACCTGCCTGACCACCCATGCCGAAGCGAGCATCGTTTTTGGCTTCGCGCGTTCCTATTTTATGGTTTATGCGCCCCTGCCCGGCGCTCTGGTGGAATGGCTGCGCGAGATCCTGCCGGGTAAAACCACGGCCGAGCTGTATATGGCGATTGGCTGCCAGAAGCACGCCAAAACCGAAAGCTATCGCGAATATCTGCACTACATCGCTCGCTGCGATGAGCAGTTTATCGAGGCGCCGGGCATTCGCGGGATGGTGATGCTGGTGTTTACCCTGCCGGGGTTTGACCGGGTGTTCAAGGTGATCAAAGATCGCTTCGCGCCGCAGAAGGAGATGACCGCCGCCCACGTACGCGCCTGCTATCAGCTGGTAAAGGAGCATGACCGCGTCGGGCGGATGGCGGACACGCAGGAGTTTGAAAATTTCGTGCTGGAGAAACGACAAATCGCGCCAGCGCTGCTGGCGCTGCTGCAGGCGGAAGCGGGGAACAAACTGACCGACCTCGGCGACCGGATTGTCATCAGTCATCTGTATATTGAACGGCGAATGGTGCCGCTCAACCTGTGGCTGGAGCAGGTTAACGGCCAGGCGCTGCGCGATGCGGTAGAAGAGTATGGGAATGCTATCCGCCAGCTGGCCGCCGCCAACATCTTTCCCGGCGATATGCTGTTTAAAAACTTCGGCGTCACCCGCCACGGCCGGGTGGTGTTCTACGACTATGATGAAATCTGCTATATGACGGAGGTGAATTTCCGCCAGATCCCGCCGCCGCGCTATCCCGAGGATGAGCTGGCCAGCGAGCCGTGGTACAGCGTCTCGCCGGGGGATGTGTTTCCGGAGGAGTTCCGCCACTGGCTGTGCGCCGACCCGCGCATTGGGCCGCTGTTTGAGGAGATGCATGCCGACCTGCTGCGCGCCGACTACTGGCGCGAACTGCAGACGCGGATTAAAAACGGTCATGTGGAAGATGTCTATGCTTACCGGCGTAAGCAGCGTTTTAGCGTGCGCTATGGCGCCGACAGTAGGCCGGATAAGGCGTTTACGCCGCCATCCGGCAAGGTGCGCCGATCTGCCTGATGGCGCTACGCTTATCAGGCTTACTTAAAATGCCCCTGCGGGGCATTTTTTTATTTAACCCCGCCGTATGCCAGCGTCACTTCCTTCGCCGCTTTGATCACCAGCGCGCCCAGCTCGGTCACCCGATCATCGGTCATGCGTGAGATGGGACCGGAGATGGAGATTGCCGCGAACGGTTCGCGGTGTTCATCATAAATGCAGGCGGCGACGCAGCGCAGGCCGAGCGCGTGCTCCTCGTCATCGAACGAGTAGCCCCGCTTGCGGGTCTGCGCTAAATCTTCCTTCAGATGCAGCGGCGAGACCAGCGTGGCATGCGTATAGGCATGCAGCCCTTTACGGTGCAGCAGACTGGTCACCTGCTCTTCGCTCAGCTGCGAGAGGAACGCCTTCCCGGCGCCGGAGGCGTGCATCGGCAGTTTTCCGCCGATTGGCGCCGACATACGCATCAGCTGGGTGCACTGCACCTGGTCGATAATGATCGCCTGGTGGTCGCTCTGGTCAAGCACCGCCAGATTCACCGTTTCACCGGAATCTTCCATCAGCTGGCGCAGGATCGGGTGGACAATCGCCAGCAGATTGCGGCTTTGCAGAAAGCTGCTGCCGACCACGAAGGCATGCGCGCCGACGGCCCAGTGGCCCAGCTCGCCGACCTGGCGAACGAAACCCAGCTGCTGCATGGTGGTCAGCAGGCGGTGAGTGGTTGAGTTGGGCAGACCCGCCTGCTGCGCCAGCTCGGTCAGCGCGACGCTGCTGTGGGACTCGGCAATCCATTCGAGCAATTTCAGGCCGCGGGTCAGCGACTGAACCTGACCGCCAGCCTGCTGGGCGGTGGCAGCCGCGGGTTTTCTGCCGCGTTTCGCGGGAACGGGGGTAGTGGCCATCGCGGACTCCTTTTTCTGTATCGTGGAAATGATTTTCGTTTTATTTGGCGATAATGCAATCACAACCGGACTCATCGGAGGAGTGAAGCTGAACATGTCTCATATTGCCCGTTGTTGTCTTTTCCGCTCCGGTGGTTTATGCCAGTATGGTTTGTTGGCTATTTGGCCTGTGTTGAGCGTTGTCGGGAGCAAGTGTGAGCAGCAAAGTTGAGCAACTGCATCAGCAGTTAAAAGAACGTATTCTGGTTCTGGATGGGGGCATGGGCACCATGATCCAGGGCTACCGTCTGAGTGAGCAGGACTTTCGCGGTGAGCGCTTTGCTGACTGGCCGTGCGACCTGAAAGGCAACAACGACCTGCTGGTGCTCAGCAAGCCCGAGGTGATCCGCGAGATCCACGACGCCTACTTCGAGGCCGGCGCGGATATCATTGAGACCAACACCTTTAACTCGACGACCATTGCGATGGCGGATTACCAGATGGAATCCCTGTCGGCAGAGATCAACTTTGCGGCGGCGAAGCTGGCCCGCGCCAGCGCCGATGCCTGGACGGCCCGCACGCCGGAAAAACCGCGCTACGTCGCGGGCGTGCTTGGCCCAACCAACCGCACCGCCTCTATTTCGCCTGATGTGAACGATCCGGCGTTCCGCAATATTACCTTTGACCAGCTGGTGGCTGCCTATCGCGAATCCACCCGAGCGCTGGTGGAAGGCGGCGTGGATCTGATCCTGATTGAAACGGTATTTGACACCCTGAACGCCAAAGCGGCCATCTATGCGGTGAAAGAGGAGCTGGAGGCGCTGGGCGTTGACCTGCCGCTGATGATCTCCGGGACCATTACCGATGCCTCCGGCCGCACGCTGTCCGGGCAGACCACCGAAGCTTTCTATAACTCGCTGCGTCACGCCGAAGCCTTATCGTTTGGTCTGAACTGCGCCCTCGGGCCGGACGAACTGCGCCAGTACGTCCAGGAGCTGTCGCGTATCGCTGAATGCTACGTTACCGCGCACCCGAACGCTGGCCTGCCCAATGCCTTCGGCGAATACGATCTGGATGCCGATACCATGGCGGCGCAGATCCGCGAATGGGCGGAAGCCGGTTTCCTCAATATCGTCGGCGGCTGCTGCGGCACCACGCCGGAACATATCGCCGCCATGAGCCGCGCGGTGGCCGGCCTGCCGCCGCGCCAGCTGCCGGAGATCCCCGTCGCCTGCCGTCTTTCCGGCCTGGAGCCGCTGAATATCGGCGATGACAGCCTGTTCGTTAACGTCGGCGAACGTACCAACGTTACCGGCTCGGCGAAATTTAAACGCTTAATCAAAGAAGAGAAGTACAGCGAAGCGCTGGACGTGGCGCGTCAGCAGGTGGAAAGCGGCGCGCAGATCATCGATATCAACATGGACGAGGGGATGCTCGACGCCGAAGCGGCGATGACGCGCTTCCTCAACCTGATTGCCGGCGAGCCGGACATTGCCCGCGTGCCGATCATGATCGACTCCTCCAAATGGGAGGTCATCGAAAAGGGCCTGAAATGCATTCAGGGAAAAGGCATCGTTAACTCCATCTCGATGAAAGAGGGCGTCGAACCCTTTATCCACCATGCGAAACTGGTTCGCCGCTACGGCGCCGCGGTGGTGGTGATGGCCTTTGACGAAGTGGGCCAGGCCGATACCCGCGAACGTAAAATTGAGATTTGCCGTCGCGCCTACAAAATCCTCACCGAAGAGGTCGGCTTCCCGCCAGAAGATATTATCTTTGACCCGAATATCTTCGCGGTGGCGACCGGTATCGAAGAACACAATAACTATGCCCAGGACTTTATCGGCGCCTGCGAAGACATCAAACGCGAGCTGCCGCACGCGCTGATCTCCGGCGGCGTCTCCAACGTCTCCTTCTCTTTCCGCGGCAATGACCCGGTACGTGAGGCGATCCACGCGGTATTCCTCTACTACGCGATCCGTAACGGCATGGATATGGGCATCGTCAACGCCGGCCAGCTGGCGATTTACGACGACCTTCCCGCCGAGTTGCGTGACGCGGTTGAAGATGTGATCCTCAACCGCCGCGATGACAGCACCGAAAGATTGCTCGAGCTGGCGGAAAAATATCGCGGCAGTAAAGTTGACGACGGCGCCAATGCCCAGCAGGCGGAATGGCGCAGCTGGGAGGTGAAAAAACGCCTCGAATATTCGCTGGTGAAGGGCATTACCGAATTTATTGAACAGGACACCGAAGAAGCGCGTCAGCAGGCCGCTCGCCCGATTGAGGTGATCGAAGGGCCGCTGATGGACGGCATGAACGTGGTCGGCGATCTGTTCGGCGAAGGCAAAATGTTCCTGCCGCAGGTGGTGAAATCCGCCCGCGTCATGAAACAGGCGGTGGCCTACCTGGAGCCGTTTATTGAAGCCAGTAAAGAGCAGGGCTCCAGTAACGGCAAAATGGTGATTGCCACGGTAAAAGGCGACGTTCATGACATCGGCAAAAACATCGTCGGCGTGGTGCTGCAGTGCAATAACTACGAAATAATCGATCTTGGCGTGATGGTCCCGGCGGATAAAATTCTCAAAACCGCCAAAGAGGTGAACGCGGATCTCATCGGCCTTTCCGGGTTGATTACCCCGTCGCTCGACGAAATGGTTAACGTGGCGAAAGAGATGGAGCGCCAGGGCTTTACCATCCCGCTGCTGATCGGCGGCGCGACCACCTCTAAAGCGCATACGGCGGTGAAAATCGAGCAGAACTACAGCGGCCCGACCGTTTACGTACAGAACGCTTCGCGCACCGTCGGGGTGGTGGCTGCGCTGCTCTCGGACACGCAGCGCGATGAGTTTGTCGCCCGTACGCGCAAAGAGTATGAAACCGTGCGTATCCAGCATGGGCGTAAAAAACCGCGCACCCCGCCGGTGACCCTGGCCGCCGCACGGGAAAACGATCTGGCCTTTGACTGGGAGAGCTACACTCCGCCGGTGGCCCATCGCCTGGGGATTCAGGAGGTGGAAGCCAGTATCGAGACGCTACGCAACTACATCGACTGGACGCCGTTCTTTATGACCTGGTCGCTGGCGGGCAAATATCCGCGCATTCTGGAAGATGACGTGGTAGGGGAAGAGGCGCAGCGCCTGTTCAAAGACGCTAACGAGCTGCTGGATAAGCTGAGCGCAGAGAAAACCCTCAACCCGCGCGGCGTGGTGGGCCTGTTCCCGGCCAACCGCGTGGGCGACGATATTGAAATCTATCGCGATGAAACCCGCACCCACGTGCTGACGGTGAGCCATCACCTGCGCCAGCAGACGGAGAAGGTCGGCTTCGCCAACTACTGCCTCGCCGACTTTGTGGCGCCGAAGCTGAGCGGCAAAGCGGACTACATCGGCGCCTTCGCCGTCACCGGCGGCCTGGAAGAGGACGCGCTGGCGGAAGCCTATGAAGCGCAGCATGATGACTATAACAAGATCATGATCAAGGCCATCGCCGATCGTCTGGCGGAAGCCTTCGCCGAGTATCTGCACGAGAAAGTGCGCAAGGTCTACTGGGGGTATGCGGCCAATGAGAACCTCAGCAATGAGGAGCTTATTCGCGAGAATTACCAGGGGATCCGTCCGGCGCCGGGGTATCCGGCCTGTCCGGAGCACACCGAAAAAGGCACCATCTGGCAGCTGCTGGACGTCGAAGCCCATACCGGCATGAAGCTCACCGAATCGTTCGCCATGTGGCCGGGGGCATCGGTTTCCGGCTGGTACTTCAGCCATCCTGACAGCAAATACTTCGCCGTGGCGCAGATCCAGCGCGACCAGGTCGAAGACTACGCGCTGCGTAAAGGGATGACCCCGGCGGAAGTCGAGCGCTGGTTAGCCCCTAATCTGGGCTATGATGCGGACTAGTCGTCATCTTTCCTTACAACAAACAAGGCGCTCTGTGAGCGCCTTGTCTCTTTATTGAGGTTAACCCCTTATACTGAGATAGGTTCCAGAATGTCGGAACACCTATAACGATAAGGAGAAGCTGATTCCGTGTTAACTCTGCTACACCTGTTGTCCGCGGTCGCTCTGCTGGTGTGGGGCACGCATATCGTGCGTACCGGGGTGATGCGCGTCTATGGCGCTCGCCTGCGTACCGTTCTCAGTAGCAGCGTAGAGAAAAAGCCGCTCGCCTTCTGCGCGGGTCTTGGCGTGACTGCGCTGGTGCAAAGCAGCAATGCCACCACCATGCTGGTGACCTCGTTTGTCGCCCAGGATTTAGTGGGCCTCACGCCGGCGCTGGTGATGGTGCTGGGAGCCGACGTCGGGACGGCGCTGATGGCGAGGGTGCTGACCTTCGACCTGTCGTGGCTGTCGCCGTTGTTGATATTTATCGGGGTGATTTTCTTCCTCGGCCGCAAGCAGACCCGCGCCGGGCAGCTGGGGCGAGTGGGGATTGGCCTTGGGCTGATCCTGTTGGCCCTGGAGCTGATTGTGCAGGCCGTCCACCCCATTACCCAGGCCAACGGCGTGCAGGTGATTTTTGCCTCGCTGACCGGGGATATTATGCTGGATGCCTTGATTGGCGCCGTATTCGCGATCATCAGCTACTCCAGCCTGGCGGCGGTGCTGCTGACCGCGACGCTGACCGCGGCAGGAGCTATCTCTTTCCCGGTGGCGCTGTGCCTGGTGATTGGCGCCAACCTGGGGTCGGGGCTGTTGGCGATGCTCAACAACAGCGCGGCGAACGCGGCGGCGCGCCGGGTGGCGCTGGGCAGCCTGTTGTTTAAGCTGGTGGGGAGCCTGATCATTCTGCCGTTCGTCCATCCGCTGGCCGCGGCGATGCACAAGCTGCCGTTGGCCGAGTCCGAGCTGGTTATCTACTTCCATGTTTTTTACAACCTGCTGCGCTGCATCGCGATGGTGCCTTTTACCGGACCGATGGCGAAGCTGTGCCAGCGCATGATCCGCGATGAACCCGAGCTGGATAACCATCTCAAACCCAAGCATCTCGACCCGTCGGCGCTGGACACCCCGGCGCTGGCGCTGGCCAATGCCGCGCGCGAGACGCTGCGCATTGGTGACGCGATGGAGCAAATGCTGGAGAGCCTGCATAAGGTGATGCATGGCGAACCGCGTCAGGAGAAAGAGCTACGCCGCATGGCGGACGATATCAACGTACTCTACACCGCCATTAAGCTCTATCTGGCGCGAATGCCAAAGGATGAGCTGGCGGAAGAGGAGTCCCGGCGCTGGGCGGAAATTATTGAGATGTCGTTAAACCTCGAGCAGGCCTCCGATATCGTCGAGCGGATGGGCAGCGAGATCGCTGATAAATCGCTGGCGGCGCGGCGCGCCTTCTCGGTGGAAGGGTTAAAGGAGCTGGACGCCCTGTACGATCTGTTGCTCAGCAACCTGCAGCTGGCGATGTCGGTCTTCTTCTCCAGCGATGTGCCCAGCGCCCGTCGCCTGCGGCGCAGTAAACACCGGTTCCGCATTCTTAACCGCCGCTACTCGCATGCGCACGTTGACCGTCTGCATCAGCAGAACGTGCAGAGTATCGAAACCAGTACGTTGCACCTGGCGCTGCTGGGGGATATGAAGCGTCTGAACAGCCTGTTCTGCTCGGTGGCTTACAGCGTGATGGAGCAGCCGGATGAAGACGACGAACGGGATGACTATTGAGACCTTCCCCGGCGGCGCTGCGCTAACCGGGGTTATGCGTTTGGACGTTCCGTTGAGGCAGCCCGGATAAGGCGCAACGCGCCGCTATCCGGGAAACGTTAGCCATACCAGCTCAGAAGCGGTGGCCTGCAGGCAGGGTTACCGCTGCTTCCCCCGCTTTGAACAACAGCGTTGGGTTCGGGCCGCCGAGGGTCGCGTGCCCATCGGTGACCTGGATCCAGTTTCCTTCCGGTAAACCAATCACCGTTAATTCCGGCGCCACGACCAGCAGTTCGCGGATACGCTGTTCGCGGGTTTCGCCCTGATGCCCGGTCGGCAAGGCGTTGGTGAAGTGTGGGTTAATCTGGAGCGGGAACAGCCCCAGCGCATCAAATCCCTGCGGATCGACAATCGGCATATCGTTGGTGGTGCGAATGGTCGGGCAGGCGAGGTTTGAACCTGCGCTCCAGCCGATATACAACGCCCCGCGTTTGACGACATCGACAATCGGCGCCAGCAGCCCGCGGCTGCGGCACTCTTTCAACAGCTGGAAGGTGTTCCCGCCGCCGACGATCACCATCTCGGCGCTTTCAATGGCGGCGATAGGGTCGGCGACGCGGTGGATACCGGTTACGCTGACCGCCATCGGCGCCATAACCGCAGCCACTTTGGCCGTGTAATCATCCCAGGTTTGCGTCACGCCAGCGAAAGGGATGAATACCGCCGTCCGGCGGCCTTTGACCTGACCGGCAATCAGCGGCAGGGCGTGTTCCAGCCAGGCTTTCCCCGGCAGCGTGGAGTTACTGAGTAGCAGCAGTTCCATCTTTTCTTCCTGTTTTAAACCTATTATTGAAGCAGAAATTCTAGCATCGCCCTGATACCGGCGCGCTGATATGGCGCATGATGTGGGTAAGCGGAATGCTGTTCATGAGCCCGACGAAGCCGTTGAATAATGAATAACGCAATCCAGGTTTTTTCTCGCCCGCAAGGTAGGGTATATTTCGCTTTTACAGGAGAATCTATGCTGCCCGACTCATCAACCCGATTAAACAAATACATCAGTGAAAGCGGCATCTGCTCGCGTCGCGAAGCGGACCGCTTTATTGAACAAGGCAACGTCTTTATCAATGGCAAGCGCGCCACGATTGGCGATCAGGTGAAGCCTGGCGACCTGGTCAAAGTTAACGGACGGTTGATTGAGCCGCGCGAAGCGGATGATCTGGTGCTGATTGCGCTGAATAAGCCGGTCGGCATTGTGAGCACCACGGAAGACGGCGAGCGCGACAACATTGTCGATTTCGTCAACCACAGCAAGCGTATCTTCCCTATCGGCCGTCTGGATAAAGACTCCCAGGGGCTGATCTTCCTCACCAATCACGGCGACCTGGTGAATAAGATCCTGCGCGCCGGCAACGACCATGAAAAAGAGTATCTGGTTACGGTCGATAAGCCGGTGACCGATGAGTTCATTCGCGGCATGGGCGCGGGGGTACCGATTCTCGGGACCGTGACCAAAAAATGTAAGGTAAAGAAAGAAGCGCCGTTCGTTTTCCGCATCACTCTGGTGCAGGGGCTGAATCGCCAGATCCGTCGCATGTGCGAGCACTTTGGCTATGAAGTGACGAAGCTTGAGCGTACGCGGATTATGAACGTCAGCCTGACGGGGATCCCGCTGGGTGAGTGGCGCGATCTGACCGATGACGAGCTGATCGATCTGTTCAAGCTGATTGAAAACTCTTCTTCCGAAGCGAAGCCGAAAGCTAAGCCGAAGGCCAAAGCGGCGACCCCCGGCATCAAGCGCCCGGTGGTGAAGATGGAAAATAGCAACGATAAGGGCCGCCCGACTGGCAACGGCAAACGTTTCACCCAGCCGGGACGTAAAAAGAAAGGGCGTTAACGCCTGCCGCGGGTCGGCGTATTCGCCGACCAGGAAAAGGTCGCTTCCTTATCCGTCTTATAAGCCTGCTGTTTTTTCACCTGGCGGGCTTTCTTCGCTTCCGCTTCACGCTGGGCCATCAGCTTATCGATATATTCTTTTTTCACGCTGTTCGTTTCCGCATTGCTCAGCGGGCGGCCGTGCGCAATGCGCGCGCGGTCAAGCAGCGTTTTCAATTCGCGCTGTTCGCGCTCGGTCATCTCTTTTTGTGTAATACGGGGGAGTGCCATGGTGGTGCCCTCAGTCAGACCAGAGCACCCAGTGTACGGCAATGAATATTTTACTGATAGCCTGTATGGCAACTAAAGCAGGCATACGTCCGGGCCGGCGCCCGGACGTGTCACGCTCAGCGCTTGCTGGTTTTTTTGGCGATGGGCTTCCCTGACCAGTACCCGGCCAGCAGCGAACCGGACAGGTTATGCCAGACGGAGAACAGGGCTCCCGGCAGCGCCGCCAGTGGGCCGAAGTAAATTTTACCCAGCGCGGCCGCCAGGCCGGAGTTCTGCATCCCCACCTCGATCGCCAGCGTACGGCAGGTGGATTCATCAAAACCAAACAGACGTCCGCCCCAGTAGCCGCCGAGCAGGCCAATGGTGTTATGCAGGATCACTGCGATAATCACCACCAGGCCGACGGACGCGATATGGGCCGCGGAACCCGCCACCACCGCGCTGATGATCGCCAAAATGCACACCATCGAGAAAGCGGGCAGGAACGGCTCCACCGCTTTCACCACCTTCGGCAGCAGATGATGGACAATCAGCCCCAGGGCGATAGGAATGACCACAATCTGCAGAATGCTCAGCAACATCCCCATGACGTCGACCTGAATGTGCGCGTCGACGTACAGACGGGTCAGCAGCGGCGTCGCGATGACGCCGACCAGGGTGGAGACCGAGGAGATGGTCACCGACAGGGCCACATCCCCTTTGGCCAGAAAGATCATCACGTTGGAGGCCGTCCCGCTGGCGACGCTGCCCACCAGCACCATCCCGGCGGAGAGCTCCGGCGGCATATGAAACAGCAGCGCCAGCAGCCAGGCGGCGAGCGGCATCACCAGATAGTGCAGAAATATCCCTGCGGCGACCGGCGCCGGACGCGACAGGACGCGTTTGAAATCCGCCAGCTTCAGATGTACCCCCATACCGAACATAATCAGCATCAGCAGGGTGGTAACCCACGGGCCGATCGGGGTGAAGGTGGTGGGGGTGTAATAGGCCAGAACGGAGAGCAGCAGTGCCCATAACGGGAACAGCCGCGTCAGAGTTGCGAGCATGTTGTGTTCCTTGCGATACGCAAACCGGCCGCGCCGTCCCGGTAGAGCGGCGAGCAGGTCAGCTGGTTGTGTTGATGTTGTTATAAAAAAGCCGGGTTCGAGCCCGGCTATAGGTATTGTTTATCGTGCTAAGGAATTTTATTCAAACAAATTATGATGCAACGTCTGCACCACCTTCTCCGCATCGGCGCCAGGCACCAGGAAGCAGAGGTTGTGGCTGGACGCGCCATAGCAGATCATGCGGATGTTAAACGGATCAAGGACGCCAAACACCTCTTTGCCGACGCCGCAGGCTTTCGACAGCTCGTTGCCGATCAGGGCAACCAGCGCCAGGTCTTCTTCCACTTCCACGCGGCACAGCGAGGAGAGCTCGGTCAGCAGCGCCTGGGTCAGCAGGGTATCGCCCGCAGAGGTTGAGCCAGTGGTGTCCATGGTCAGGGCCACGCTCACTTCGGAGGTGGTGATCAAATCGACGGAGATGTTATGGCGCGCCAGAATACCGAACACTTCAGCGAGGAAGCCGCGGGAGTGCAGCATATTCAGGCTGTGCAGCGTCAGCAGCGTCTGGCGGCGACGCAGCGCCAGCGCGCGGAACAGCGGCGGGTTCTCGGTGGTTTTACACACCAGCGTACCGCCCGCTTTAGGTTCTTTACTGGAGCCGACAAATACCGGGATATCGCTGCGCACGGCAGGCAGCAGGGTCGCCGGGTGCAGCACTTTGGCGCCAAAGGTGGCCATTTCCGCCGCCTCTTCAAAGGCGATGACGTCGATGCGTTTCGCCGCAGGCGCGACGCGTGGGTCGGTCGTATAGATCCCGGGCACATCGGTCCAGATATCGACGCGGGTGGCATTCAGCGCTTCGCCGAGCAGAGCGGCGGTATAGTCGCTGCCGCCGCGGCCGAGGGTGGTGGTGCGGCCTTTCGCTTCGCTGCCGATAAAGCCCTGCGTCACCACCAGGCCTTCCGCCAGACGCGGCGTCAGCTGCTGCTGAGTCAGTTCGGCGACGGCGGCGATATCCGGTTCGGCGCGACCAAAGCGATCATTAGTGCGCAGCACTTTACGGGCGTCAAACCACTGCGCCTGAATTCCGCGCTCACGCAGAATCTCTACAAACAGCAGGGTGGACATCAGTTCGCCATGGCTGACCAGTTCGTCAGTCAGCGCGCTAGAGGAGGCGAGCGCGGCGGCTTCCGCCAGCGTGGTGATATTTTCCAGCAGGCGCTCAATCTCTTCGCGGATCACGTTGGGATAGCGCAAACGCTCCAGAATATTGAACTGGATCTGGCGCAGAGCGTCCAGCTGGGCAAAACGTTCGGTGGGTTCCAGCCCTTCCGCTAAGGCCACCAGAATGTTGGTCACGCCGGCAGAGGCGGAGAGCACAACAATACGGGTATTGGCATCGAGCAGCGCCACATCAATGCTGCGGTTCATCGCGTCAAAATCAGCAACGCTGGTGCCGCCAAATTTGGCGACGACTAAATCTGTCATAACAACCTCGTGTCAGGGGGCCTGACTTATTAAAACGATTCCTGAACACCGATCCTGGCAGGGGCTGGATGCCGCCGGATCGCAACAAAATGTCTTAATAAGCCAGGCCAAATTATTCAGCCATGGCACAAGGGAAGAGCGATAAACAGGGTGGCGCAGAATGATAAACAACTACGATGTCACCCAGAAGTGCTCCACCTTGTAGACCCGACTCACCGCTCTGGGCGCTGAAGTGTTCGGGTATGAAACGCCCGACTGCGAACGTTTCTGGTGACAACCCAGGGGATTCAGCCCCTGTGGCCGGTGAGGAGCGTAACCAGACGCTCTTTCACCTCGGCGTTGCTCCCCCTCACGTATTTTCGCCGGACTGGTTCCTCCAATACGGTTACCTGGGCAACGCACCTCTTCTGGCAATTACCGACGTCTTTCACCTGGCCGGGGGAATAAGGACATTATATCCCCCGCGAATACCCTTTCGCTGTAGCGTGAAATGCGCGAGCAATAGATACTTACAATACGTAAGCACTGCGGATATATAAAGGCTTAACGCCAGCTATGTCAACGCTGCGGTTATGCGGATTTTTCATGCCCCTGCCGCTAACAGAAAAAAGCCTTATGATAGCTATACTAATGGGGCTTTTTACTCCGTTTTGACCTGATTCCTGACCGGCGTCAGGGACAAGTCACAAAAATCATCACAATTTTCCGTCACCGGCGCTACAATCGACCGAAGTCACAATCTCAAATCAGAAGAGTATTGCTAATGAAAAACATCAACCCAACGCAGACCTCTGCCTGGCAGGCATTACAGAAACACTTCGACGAAATGAAAGATGTCACTATCAGCGAGCTGTTCGCCAAAGATAGCGACCGTTTTTCTAAGTTTTCCGCGACGTTCGACGATCTGATGCTGGTGGACTTCTCCAAAAACCGCATCACCGAAGAGACGCTGGCTAAACTGCAGGATCTGGCGAAAGAGACCGATCTCGCAGGCGCCATCAAGTCGATGTTCTCCGGTGAAAAGATCAACCGCACCGAAGATCGCGCGGTACTCCACGTCGCGCTGCGCAACCGCAGCAATACGCCGATTGTGGTTGATGGCAAAGATGTGATGCCGGAAGTGAACGCTGTGCTGGAGAAGATGAAAGCCTTCTCTGAAGCGATTATCTCCGGTAGCTGGAAAGGCTACACCGGCAAACCGATCACCGACGTGGTCAACATTGGTATCGGTGGCTCCGACCTCGGTCCGTTCATGGTCACCGAAGCGCTGCGTCCATATAAAAATCACCTCAACATGCACTTTGTCTCCAACGTCGATGGCACCCACATCGCCGAAGTGCTGAAGAACGTCAACCCGGAAACCACCCTGTTCCTGGTCGCGTCCAAAACCTTCACCACTCAGGAGACCATGACCAACGCCCACAGCGCGCGCGACTGGTTCCTGGCGACCGCGGGCGACGACAAGCATGTGGCTAAACACTTCGCGGCGCTCTCCACCAACGCGAAAGCGGTTGGCGAGTTCGGCATCGACACCGCCAACATGTTCGAATTCTGGGACTGGGTTGGCGGCCGTTACTCCCTGTGGTCGGCGATTGGCCTGTCCATCATTCTCTCCGTGGGCTTCGACAACTTCGTTGAGCTGCTGTCTGGCGCGCATGCGATGGATAAACACTTCTCCACCACCCCGGCGGAGAAAAACCTGCCGGTGCTGCTGGCGCTGATCGGTATCTGGTACAACAACTTCTTCGGTGCGGAAACCGAAGCGATTCTGCCGTACGACCAGTACATGCACCGTTTTGCCGCCTACTTCCAGCAGGGCAACATGGAGTCCAATGGTAAGTATGTCGACCGTAACGGCCACGCCGTGGACTACCAGACTGGCCCGATTATCTGGGGCGAGCCGGGCACCAACGGTCAGCACGCGTTCTACCAGCTGATCCATCAGGGCACCAAAATGGTACCGTGCGATTTCATCGCCCCGGCTATCACCCACAACCCGCTCTCCGATCATCATCCGAAGCTGCTGTCCAACTTCTTCGCCCAGACCGAGGCCCTGGCCTTCGGTAAATCCCGTGAAGTGGTGGAGCAGGAATATCGCGATCAGGGTAAAGATCCGGCGACCCTGGAGCACGTGGTGCCGTTCAAAGTGTTCGAAGGCAACCGCCCGACTAACTCTATCCTGCTGCGTGAGATCACCCCGTTCAGCCTCGGGGCGCTGATTGCTCTGTACGAGCACAAAATCTTCACCCAGGGCGCGATCCTTAACATCTTCACTTTCGACCAGTGGGGCGTTGAGCTGGGCAAACAGCTGGCTAACCGCATCCTGCCGGAGCTGAAAGACGGCAGCGAAGTCAGCAGCCACGACAGCTCCACTAACGGTCTGATTAACCGTTATAAAGCCTGGCGCGCATAACGCTTGCGCCGTTAAGACGAAATGCCGACCTTATGGTCGGCATTTTTTTTACAGCCGCCGCAGCAGGCGGGCTGGGTTTCCCGCCCACACGCCTTTCTCGGTGATGGACTTCGTCACCACGCTGCCCGCGCCAATCACCACGCCGTCGCAGATGCTGACGGCCAGAATCGTGGCGCCGCTACCGATCGACACGTCATCGCCAATCTCAATCCGCCCCCAGCTGGTGCGGTCGGCGTTTGGTTTGCCGTCGCGAAACAGGTCGTTGGCGAACATCACCCCGTGACCGATAAAACAGCGCCGGCCAATGGTGACGTACTCGCAGATAAAGGTATGCGACTGGATTTTACTCTCCGCGCCGATGCGGGTATTCCCCTGGATCTCAACGAACGGTCCAACGAAGACGTTATCACCCAGCGTGCAGTCGTACAGGTTGGCGGGCTGATAAATAACGACATTTTTCCCACAGACGACGTTACGTACGCCGGTATCACGAAGCTCAGGCATAGTTCCTCTCACAGCGGTTTGGCCAGAATATGTAAGGTGCTTTGCTGGCTGGCGGAATGGAAAGTCGTGTCTCTGATGTGCTGCATCCCCTGGCGTTCGTAAAAACGGCGCGCGGCGGGATTCGCGGCGAGTACTTCCAGCCACAGCCAGCGTTCGCCGGCCGTTTTTGCTCGCGTCTCGATGGCGTGAAAAATCTGCTCGCCGTAGCGGTGGCCAGTCTCCCCCGGCATCAGGTAGAGCTTATGCAGCAGCGTACCCATCGTGCCATCTTCAGCCATTCGCTGCTGATAGCTATATTTAGCGAAACCAACGGGGGAAGCGGCTTCGGCGATGAGCCAATGATGGTTGGCATCGGTAAGACTCCGACGTAGCGCATCTTCGGCATATTCTTGCTTAAGAAATAACGCCAGTTCATCGGCATTGCGCCAGAGATTGGCGAAGTGGTGCTGGTAACTGGCATAACCCATCGCGCTCAGTTGTGGCGCGTCCTCGGGCAATGCCTTTCGGATAGTTAACATGCTGCGTTCCTCGGGTCGTTCAGTGGCTATAGTGCCTGTAATATGAACAACGTGGAACGACAAAAATCGGTGGGGAAGGGGCTGGAGGTTCTTCCTCCAGCCGGGGGGGTTAACGGGCGAAAGCGATCGCTTCGATTTCGACGCCAGCGTCTTTCGGTAACCTGGCCACTTCCACGCAGGATCGCGCCGGAAAGGCCGCCTGATGTTCGGTAAAGAAGGCCTCGTAGGCGGCATTAATGGCGGCAAAATCCGCCAGGTCTTTCACAAACACCGTGGTTTTGACGATCTGACCAACGGTGAGGCCGGCGGCTTCGACGATGGCTTTCACGTTCTCCAGCGACTGGCGCGTCTGTTCGGCTATGTCGTCGGGCATGGTGCCGTCCTGCGGATTAATGGGCAGCTGGCCGGAGGTGAGGGTCATCGCGCCGAGATTGACGCCCTGAACGTACGGACCAATCGCGGCGGGCGCGTCAGCGGTAGTAATAATCATGTGGTTACCCCTTCAAACAGTTACAGAAAATAATTCAACAGCACCAGCGAGCCGACGCCGCTCACCACCACCCACACCAGACCTAAACGGAAGCTGGCGAGCGTACAGATAATGGCGGCGATCACCTTCGGATTTTTTAAGTCGAACTCCATGCTGGAATTCACGCTCAGGATCTGAATGGTGATGATGGCCGGCAGGACGGTGACCGGCACGAAGCGCAATGTTTTGGTCACCCGCTCAGACATCTGGATCTTGCCGGCCAGACCGATAAACGAGAAACGAATAAGAAAAGTGACCGCGGCCATGCCCAGCGTCAGGGCGATAAAATAGCTATTACTCATTTTCCAGCGCCTCCACTAACGGCATATCGGATTCGGTTGTTGCCATCTGCTTGCGCTCTTCCGCCAGGTCGACGCACAGGCCGGCAAGGACGCCGAGCACGGAGGCGACGACGATACCCAGCGAGTAGGGCAGGACCACTAACAGCACGCCGGAAACGGCGGCCACTACCGCGGCGACGGTGCAGGCCTGGCTTTTAATTTGCGGCACCACGATGGCGATAAAGGCGGCGACCATGGCGAAATCGAGACCGTATTTCTCAATGTGGGGAAACGAGGCGCCGACCAGCGCGCCAAGAAAATCGGCCAGCACCCAAATCGCCCAGAAGGTGACCATCGCCGAACCATAAAACAGATATTTTTCCTTTTTATTTCCTTCCATCTCTTTGACGGTGGTGGCATACACTTCGTCGGTGAGCGCATAGGACATAAAGCATTTTTTAAAGAATGAGGCTTCGCGCACGGTGCCGGAAATAGAGGCGCTATACAGCACATGGCGAAGATTAATAATTAATGTGGTGAAAATAATCACGCCGAGCGTGGCGCCGGTTTTTAACATATTCAGTGCCAGCATTTGCGCCGAACCGGCAATCACAATCGCCGACCACGCGGTACTTTGCCAGACGCTCATGCCGGCGCTGACGCTTAATGCGCCAACAATGAACGAGAAAGGAAAGTCCCCGATGCACAGGGGCATAATGGCGCTGGCGCCGCGTAATATGACTTTTTTATTCATCGTAAAATACCTGTTGGTGCAGGCAATAAATCATTATTGCGTAGGGTACAAAAGGGCTGGTCTTATTTGCTGACCATAATGCGAATGATCTCTTTATCGGTTTGCGCCATAGGCTTAATCACAAGGCGGCACAGGTTATTAATCGACTGTTCGACGTCGGCGCAGACAATGCCGTCGTTGGCGCTGGCGCAGCGGTTTTGCATCGCCATCAACACAGATTTAAAGGCGCTGGAAACCACCGAGGAGACCTTCATCGCGCAGCTGTTGGAAGCGCCATCGCAAATCATGCCGGTAACATCGCTAATCATATTGATGATGGCGGTGTTGATGGTTTCGATATTGCGGGTAAACAGCCATGCCATACCGGCGGCGGCGCCCATGGCGGCGGTGGAGGCCGCGCACAGTGCGGACAGGCGGGTATAGCGCGAATGGATGGAAATGGCCGTCAGATGCGAGAGCGCCAGCGCGCGAGCGAGCGTCTCTTCATCGGCATTCAGATGCTCGGCGACGGTAACTACCGGCATGGTCGCTGCGATCCCCTGGTTGCCAGAGCCGAAGTTCGACATGGCGACCACCGGGGCTCCGCCCATACGCGCATCGGAAGCTGCGACGGTGTTGATAATGACCTCGCTCATTAAGTCATTACTTAACAAACCATTTTTAACGGCTTCAGAGAATGTTCCGTTAATATTCAACCCATACTTTTTCGATTTGCCTTCTGCAGCCAGTGCGCTATTGAGGCGGGCGGCTTCCAGAATAAACGTAATATTCTCAACCGGGGTGGAGATAATAAAGTCATACGCTTCCTGGAGAGAGAAAGTTGGCAGTTCAGTCTGCGCTGTGGCGCTATTTTCCCCGGCGTGTAATGGCTGCTGTTCGCCATTAATATATAACTCGACCACATTGGTATGCGTGCCTTTTACCACGACGCGACAGGTCTGGTCACCGGCGCTGAGGGTGAGATCGAGATGAATAAAGTCAGGCGTATCCTGGACGTCAATAGTAACGTGGCCGGCATCCACCAGCGCTTGTGCCTGTACCACATGCTGTGAAGTAATGCCTGCCAGGGTCTGTAATCCCTTATCGGCATCGCCACCAAAGGCGCCGATGGCGGCGGCCAGCGCGACGCCATTAACTGTCGTGCCGGGAATCGTGACGCCCGTGGCGTTTTTATACAGGTTGGCAGAAATAAAACCGCTAATTTTTTCGCAGGGTGTCGCTAAATGTTTCGCGGCGTAAGCGGTGGTAAATGAAATAGCAACAGGTTCCGTACAACCTAATGCTGGTGCGACTTCTCGCTGTAGCCAGCGAATAAAAAGTGAGGATGTTTGGTCAGACATTATTATGATTCCTGGACGTAAGATGATGAGGAAATATGCTAAGGGAATCGGCAGAAAAAAACTTTCTCAAATAACCCTTTATTTATTGAGGTATGGAGAAAAGTTTTATTTTTAGCCTTATCAAAACATGCAGGCCTGTATGTAAATTAAGTTATTGATTAACAATGATTGTGCAGGGATAGTTTTATACAAAAAAGGGGATTCAGTTATGTCGATCACACGCCGTTAAGGAGAGCATTTTTCTCTTTTGCCGAAATCCTGTCCTGAGGGCGCAAACGTGGAAAGCCCACGCGGTGAGGGGTAACTGTAGATCTGGATCACACTTTTGCGCTATACCGGACGCAACAAGGACTGATTATGAGGTGTGAATATGTCGTCGGTTTATCGCCCACTGGTGAATTTTATCGCCACTGCGATGCAAACGGTTTTGAATCTGGGGCTGCTGTGCCTGGGGATTATCCTGATCGTCTTCCTCGGTAAAGAGACGCTGCATCTGGCCGATGTCCTCTTTACCCCGGAGCCGACCAGTAAGTACCGGCTGGTGGAAGGACTGGTGGTCTACTTTCTCTACTTCGAATTTATCGCGCTGATCGTCAAGTATTTTCAGTCGGGGTTCCACTTCCCGCTGCGCTATTTCGTCTATATCGGCATTACCGCGATTGTGCGTTTGATCATCATCGATCATGAATCGCCGATGGCGGTGCTCATATACTCCGCCGCGATCCTGATCCTGGTGATTACGCTCTGGCTGTGTAACTCCAATCGCCTGAAACGCGAATAAAAAAAAGCGGCCTCCAGGGCCGCTGACCAACAGTCACAAATAGAATTTATGTAGGGTCCAGTTGAGGATAGCAGTGGCATTGGCCTTACTTTTTCAGCTGAGGGCGACGGCGACAATACCCGGTTGGGGTCGTGTATTGCGGCTAGACCGTCGGCCCCCATCTGAAATTTGGGGCCGGTGTTACAAAAAAAACTTAACCTTTCACCCCACCCGCCGTCAGGCCGTTCACCAGCCAGCGCTGCGCCAGCAGGAACACTACCGTGATTGGGATGGCGGAGAGTACCGCCGCGGCGGCAAAATCGCCCCACAGATAGTTCTGCGGGTTGAGATACTGTTGCATGCCTACCGCCAGGGTATAGCTGTTCACATCGCGCAGCAGCAGCGAGGCGACCGGCACTTCGGTGATGGCGGCGATGAACGACAGAATAAAGACCACCGCCAGAATCGGCACCGACAGCGGCAGCAGCACGAGGCGGAACGCCTGCCATGGGGTCGCGCCATCCAGCGCCGCCGCTTCTTCCAGCGAGCCATCGATGGTTTCGAAGTAGCCTTTAATCGTCCAGACGTGCAGGGCGATACCGCCCATGTAGGCAAAGATCACGCCGCCGTGGGTGTTGAGGCCGACGAACGGGATGTACTGGCCCAGGCGGTCAAACAACGCGTACAGGGCAACCAGCGACAGCACCGCCGGGAACATCTGGAAAATCAGCATCCCTTTCAGCAGGGTCGCTTTCCCCGGGAAGCGCATACGGGCAAAAGCGTAGGCGCAGGTGGTGGAGAGGGCGACGATACCGATCGCGGTAATCCCGGCGACCTTAATCGAGTTCCACAGCCACAGCAGGACCGGGAACGGTGGCGGCGTGACGCGGCCATCCGCGTGTTCGACGCTGAAGCCTAACGCCAGACGCCAGTGCTCCCAGGAGATGGTATCCGGGATCAGGCTGCCGGTGGCGAAGTTGCCTTCGCGCAGCGAGATAGCGATAACCATCAGCAGCGGAAACATAATCGCGGCGATAAAAATCAGTAGCAGGAGATGCGTGGTAAATAAACGTAGCTTCTGCGATTTGGGTTGGACCATAGCCATTATCGTTATCTCCCTTAATCAAACTTCATGCGTGTGGCTTTCAGATTCACAATCGCTAACGCGCCAACCAGCAGGAAGATAAGCGTTGCGATAGCCGCCGCCAGGCCGAAGTCCTGACCGCCGCCGCCTTCAAAGGCGATACGGTAGGTGTAGCTCACCAGCAGGTCGGTATAACCGGCCGGGGTGGTGGTGCCGAGACGGTCCGGACCGCCGTTGGTCAACAGTTGAATCAGGACGAAGTTGTTAAAGTTAAAGGCGAAGCTGGCGATCATCAGCGGCGTCAGCGGCTTAATCAGCAGCGGGAAGGTAATTTTAAAGAAGTTCTGGAACGGGCCGGCGCCATCCATTGCCGACGCTTCGTACAGATCGTCCGGAATCGCCTTCAGCAGCCCCATGCACAGGATCATCATGTACGGGTAGCCCAGCCAGGTGTTGACGATGATGATCATGGTGCGCGCGGTGGTCGGGTCGCTAAACCACGCCGGTTTAATGCCGAACAGCGCGCTGAGCATCATGTTGATTTCACCAAAGCTCTGGTTGAACAGGCCTTTGAAAATCAGAATCGAAATAAATGACGGTACGGCATACGGCAGAATCAGCAGGACACGGTAAATCGCTTTGCCTTTCAGCGCTTCCCACTGCACCAGGCAGGCGAGGATCATCCCCACCGCGACGGTCAGCACCACGGTCAGAACCGAGAACACCACCGTCCAGACGAAGATGGCGAAGAACGGTTTCTGGATGCCTTCATCGTGGAAGACGCGGGTAAAGTTATCCCAGCCGATAGTCACGGTGTAGCCCGGGCTCAGCTTTTCTGTGCCCCAGCTACCGTCGGCGTTGATTGCCTGGTAGAAACCAACGTCGTTGTTCGGGCGGTATTTGACGTGGGTTTGATTGTTGGTCAGCTCGCCGTTTTCGCCAAGCGTATACAGCGGTTGGGTGCCGGAGAACTGGCGCAGCGAGCTCATGATCACTTTGCTGTCATCAGGCAGTACGGCGGTCAGCTGGTTCAGCGCGGTGCGGTTCTGGGTAATGACGCGCAGGTTGGCGCGCTCGCCTTCCGGCAGGGCGTCAGTTTCTTTTAACGCCAGCTTCTGCTCGCCGCCGAATTTAAAGGCGTCGGAAAGGTAGTTTTTACCGCTCTCGCCATCGGCCAGGGCCAGCTTCCACTCGTCGCCTGCCGGGATCAGCGTGAAGTTATAGGCTTTGCCGGCCTGGAAGGAGCGATCCATCAGCACCTGCTGCGCGCGCTCAAAGGTCAGCTGGTTGGTGCTGCTGTAGTTGGTGAACGCGATAGCGATAGTACAGATCAGCGGAAACAGGACAAACAGGCCCATGCCGGCGAGGCCGGGATAGACATAGCGCCAGGCATAGGCCTTGCGATTAGCGAAAATATACAGGCCAACTGAGCTTAAAATCAGCGTCATGATGGCGAACAGGTACTCCCCCTGGGCGTACATCAAAACAACAAGGTAACCCACCAGCAGGCACAGTAAGCCAATCACAGACCATGTGAGTTGCGGACTTTGCCACCAGTGTCTCTTTTTAACGGCATCCATGGGGATCATCCTCTACAGCGTTAAACATCTGTCGGCGTCAGTGCCTGATGGCGCTGCGCTTATCCGGCCTACGGATTGTGTAGGCCGGATAAGGCATTCATGCCGCCATCCGGCACGTGCGCTACAGCATTACTTAGTGATACGGCTCTGGGCATCCTTCAGCGCAGCATCGACAGTCTGACGACCGCTGGCGGCGTTGATAACCGCGGTACGAACGGCATACCAGAAGGCAGACATCTGCGGGATGTTAGGCATAATTTCGCCTTTCTGGGCGTTCGCCATGGTGGCAGCGATGCGCGGATCTTTTTCCAGTTTTTCCTGGAAGGATTTCAGCGCCACCGCACCCAGCGGTTTGTCGTTATTAACGGATTCCAGACCCTGATCGGTCATCAGGTAGTTTTCGAGGAACTCTTTCGCCAGCTCTTTGTTCGGGCTGGCGGCGTTGATCCCCGCGCTCAGCACGCCAACGAACGGTTTCGATGGTTTGCCTTTAAAGGTCGGCAGCAGGGTTACGCCGTAGTTAACCTTGCTCTTATCGATGTTAGACCACGCCCACGGACCGTTGATGGTCATCGCGGTTTCACCTTTGTTGAAGGCCGCTTCCGCGATGGAGTAATCGGTATCGGCATTCATGTGCTTGTTCTTGATCAGGTCAACCAGGAAGGTCAGGCCCGCTTTCGCGCCTGCGCTGTCCACGCCGACGTCTTTCACATCGTACTTGCCGTTTTCAAACTTGAACGCGTATCCGCCGTCGGCAGCGATCAGCGGCCAGGTGAAGTACGGTTCCTGCAGGTTGAACATCAGCGCGCTCTTACCTTTCGCTTTCAGTTCTTTATCCAGCGCCGGGATCTCTTCCCAGGTCTTCGGCGGGTTCGGCACCAGGTCTTTGTTGTAAATCAGGGACAGCGCTTCCACCGCGATCGGGTAGGCGATCAGTTTGCCGTTATAGCGAACGGCATCCCAGGTGAATGGATAGAGTTTGTCCTGGAACGCTTTGTCCGGGGTGATTTCCGCCAGCAGGCCGGACTGCGCGTAGCCGCCGAAACGGTCATGCGCCCAGAAGATGATGTCCGGGCCGTCGCCGGTCGCCGCAACCTGCGGGAATTTCTCTTCCAGCTTGTCCGGGTGTTCTACAGAAACTTTAATGCCGGTGTCTTTTTCAAACTTTTTACCCACTTCAGCGAGGCCGTTGTAGCCTTTGTCGCCGTTAATCCAGATAACCAGCTTACCTTCTTCAATTTTCGCGAGGGCAGAGGCGGAAAACATCATCGTGGTCAGTGCCGACAGCGCGAGGATGCGAGCGCCAGTTTTGATTTTCATATACCCGTCCTTTTTGGTGTTGTACTCGTGGATACACTTCGGTGGCTTAACGATGATGAGTTTCCTTTTTTAACAACCCCTTTCCATCCTCCCCAGGTCTACGCCCCACCCGCTGGTTGTGTGATCTCCATTGCAAAAACGGCCGTATTGCGTCCTGGAGCACAGAAAAAAGCGCCCAATTTTGTCGCCTCCATCACGAAATCACCCGCTGCCCGCCATCCCCCGCGGCGAGAGCCAATCTCTCATCCTCCCATCTCCTCCCCCATAAAAAAGCCGGGGGGTGGAGGATTTGCCCGGCTAATGAATGCCGCATAGTCGACCCATCTTGAATGTGACTGTTAGTGACAGGTTGTAACGAAGGGAGAAGGGCATGGCGAGCGTACAGCTGCGAAATGTAACGAAAGCCTGGGGTGACGTGGTGGTATCGAAAGATATCAATCTCGATATCCACGAAGGGGAATTCGTCGTGTTTGTCGGGCCATCGGGCTGCGGCAAATCTACCCTGCTGCGTATGATTGCCGGGTTAGAAACTATTACCAGCGGGGACCTGTTTATCGGTGACACCCGCATGAACGAGATCCCACCGGCAGAACGCGGCGTTGGGATGGTATTCCAGTCTTATGCGCTCTATCCCCACCTTTCCGTTGCGGAAAATATGTCGTTTGGCCTGAAGCTGGCCGGCGCGAAAAAAGATCTGATTAACCAGCGGGTGACCCAGGTGGCGGAAGTGCTGCAGCTGGCCCATCTGCTGGAGCGTAAACCGAAAGCCCTCTCCGGCGGTCAGCGCCAGCGTGTGGCGATTGGCCGTACGCTGGTGGCTGAGCCGAGCGTCTTCCTGCTGGATGAGCCGCTCTCCAACCTCGATGCCGCCCTGCGCGTTCAGATGCGTATCGAAATCTCCCGTCTGCATAAGCGACTGGGCCGCACCATGATCTATGTGACCCACGATCAGGTGGAAGCGATGACCCTCGCGGACAAGATCGTGGTCCTCGACGCCGGCCGTGTGGCGCAGGTCGGGAAACCGCTGGAACTCTATCACTATCCGGCTGACCGCTTCGTCGCCGGCTTTATCGGTTCACCGAAGATGAACTTCCTGCCGGTCAAAGTCACCGCGACGGCTATCGATCAGGTGCAGGTTGAACTGCCAAACCGTCAGCAAATCTGGCTACCGGTGGACAGCGCCAACGTTCAGGCGGGCGCCAACATGTCCTTAGGTATCCGCCCGGAGCATTTACTGCCCAGCGATATCGCCGATGTGACCCTCGAAGGCGAGGTTCAGGTTGTCGAGCAGTTAGGTCACGAAACGCAAATTCATATCCAGATCCCCGCCATCCGTCAAAACCTGGTCTACCGCCAGAACGACGTGGTGTTGGTAGAAGAGGGAGCCACATTCGCTATCGGTTTGCCGCCAGAACGTTGCCATTTATTCCGTGAGGATGGCACCGCTTGTCGTCGGCTGCATAAAGAGCCGGGCGTGTAAGGCTTCCCATTAAAAAAAGGCGCGAACCCGGCTGGCGGTACACCGGCGAAGCGTGCAAAGAAAAGCAATGATCTCAGGAGATAGAATGATGATTACTCTGCGCAAACTTCCACTGGCGGTCGCCGTCGCGGCAGGCGTTATGTCTGCTCAGGCGCTGGCTGTCGATTTCCATGGCTACGCGCGTTCCGGCATTGGCTGGACCGGCAGCGGCGGCGAGCAACAGTGCTTCAAAGCGACCGGCGCTCAAAGTAAATACCGTCTTGGTAACGAATGTGAAACCTATGCGGAACTGAAGCTGGGCCAGGAGCTGTGGAAGGAAGGAGATAAGAGTTTTTATTTCGATACTAACGTTGCCTATTCCGTGAATCAGGAAGATGACTGGGAAAGCACCTCTCCGGCGTTCCGTGAAGCCAACATCCAGGGTAAAAACCTGATCGACTGGCTGCCGGGCTCCACGCTGTGGGCGGGTAAACGCTTCTATCAGCGTCATGACGTTCACATGATCGACTTCTACTACTGGGATATCTCCGGCCCGGGTGCAGGTCTGGAAAACGTTGACCTTGGCTTCGGTAAGCTCTCTCTGGCCGCTACCCGTAACTCAGAAAGCGGCGGTTCTTATACTTTCTCCAGCGATGACACCAAGAAATATGCTGCGAAAACTGCCAACGACGTCTTTGACATCCGTCTGGCGGGCCTGGAAACCAACCCGGGCGGCGTGCTGGAGTTAGGCGTCGATTACGGCCGTGCTAACCCGCAGGATGACTATCGCCTGGAAGACGGCGCGTCGAAAGACGGCTGGATGTGGACCGGTGAACATACTCAGTCCATCTGGGGCGGCTTCAACAAGTTTGTCGTTCAGTACGCCACTGACGCAATGACCTCCTGGAACAGCGGCCACTCTCAGGGAACCAGCATCGATAACAACGGCAGCATGATCCGCGTTCTGGATCACGGCGCGATGGACTTCAACGATGACTGGGGCCTGATGTACGTTGCAATGTACCAGGACGTGGATCTGGACAGCAAAAACGGCTCCACCTGGTACACCGTGGGTGTCCGTCCGATGTACAAATGGACGCCGATCATGAGCACCCAGCTGGAAATCGGTTACGACAACGTGAAATCCCAGCGTACCAGCGAAAACAACAACCAGTACAAAATTACTCTGGCTCAACAGTGGCAGGCAGGCAACAGCGTCTGGTCTCGTCCGGCTATCCGTATCTTCGCAACCTACGCGAAGTGGGATGAAAACTGGGGCTACAGCAACAACACGGGTCTGCAGACGAAAGACAGCAGCGGAAGCGGCATGTACACCTCCAGCCGCGGTGACGACAGCGAAGTTACCTTCGGCGCCCAGATGGAAGTGTGGTGGTAATACCGTCCGCAGGACGGATGTAACCTGGGAGGGGCGTCAGCCCCTCCTGATTATTCAGGGTTAGCGCGCTATTGCCTGGCTACCGCTAAACCGATGCTATCCAAGGTGAGAAGAATGAAAATGAAGAAAACTCTCGTCGCTCTGTGTTTATCCGCAGGGATGTTGGCATGCGTGCCGGGGATGAGCCTTGCCGATGTTAACTTTGTACCGCAGAACACCAGCGCCGCGCCGTCTATTCCAGCCAGCGCGCTGCAGCAGCTGATCTGGACGCCTGCCGATCAATCGAAGACGCAGAGCGTAGATTTAACCACCGGCGGTCAACGCCTGGATGTTCCAGGGATCGTCGGACCGGTCGCCGCCTGGAGCGTGCCGGCCAATATCGGTGAGCTGACCCTGACCCTCGACAGCGAACTGAACAAACATAAACAGATTTTTGCGCCGAACGTGCTGATTCTCGACCAGAACATGACGCCAGCGGCGTTCTTTCCCAGCAACTACTTTACCTATCAGCAGCCGGGCGTGATGACTGCCGATCGCCTGGGCGGTGTGATGCGCCTGACCCCGGCGCTGGGCCAGCAGAAGCTCTATGTGCTGGTGTTTACCACTGAGAAAGATCTCCAGCAGACCACCACCCTGCTGGATCCGGCGAAGGCCTATGCCAAAGGCGCAGGCAATGCGGCGCCGGACATCCCGGATCCGATCGCCAAACATACCACCGATGGCGTGCTGAAGCTGAAAGTGAAAACCAACAGCACCTCCAGCGTGCTGGTGGGGCCGCTGTTCGGCTCCTCCGGCCCGGGCCCGGTCACCGTCGGTAACACCGCGGCGCCGGTAGCCGCGCCAGCCGCCGCAGCCGCTGCGGCGCCGGCCGCCAAAAGCGAACCGATGCTCAGCGATACCGAGACCTACTTCAACAACGGTATTAAGCAGGCGGTGAAACAAGGTGACATCGACAAAGCCCTGAAATTGATGAACGAAGCTGAGCGCCTCGGCTCGAAATCCGCTCGTTCCACCTTTATCAGCAGTGTAAAAGGCAAGGGGTAATCGTCTCCCCACAATGCTGATGTTTAGGCACAGCCTTTAGGTGCATCCTCCGGGATGCACCTTTTTTTGCACGCGCGGCGGTCTGTTGCATGGCTGTTGCGTGAATGATCGTATATTGACGTTTGCCCGCCACCAACCGCCTATTCTGCGATACAATGCTCTCACGTTATGTACCGGAGAATCAGGCATGTCCCATCCTGCGCTTACGCGACTGCGTGCGCTGCGCTATTTTGCCGTTATGCCGCCCCTGGCGCCGCCCCTGAGTGACTGGCTGCTGCTGGAGGACTCAATGACCCAGCGTTTTGAGCAACAAGGAAAGCAGGTCACCGTCACCCTGGTTAACGAAGGGTATATCGGGCGTGAGGCGCTGGCTGACGAAGCGGCGCTGTTGCCCGACGAGCCGCGCTACTGGCTGCGGGAGATTATACTCAATGCCGATGGCGAGCCCTGGCTGGCCGGACGCACGGTGGTGCCGGAGTCGACGCTGTGTGGGCCGGAGCTGGCGCTACAGCAGCTCGGGCAGACCCCGCTGGGCCGATACCTGTTCACGTCGTCGACGTTAACCCGCGATTTTATTGAAATTGGTCGCGATGCAGCGCTGTGGGGGCGTCGTTCCCGTCTGCGGCTGAGCGGCAAACCCCTGCTGCTGACCGAGCTGTTTTTGCCTGCGTCGCCGTTGTACTAAGAGGAAGAAAAAATGGAGTGGAGTCTGTCGCAGAATAAGCTGTTGGCGTTTCATCGCCTGATGCGCACTGACAAACCGATCGGCGCCTTGCTGCTGCTGTGGCCGACGCTGTGGGCGCTGTGGGTGGCCTCGCCGGGCGTCCCGCCGCTGTGGATCCTGGCGGTGTTCGTCGCCGGCGTCTGGCTGATGCGTGCCGCCGGCTGCGTGGTGAATGACTATGCCGATCGAAAATTTGATGGTCACGTAAAGCGTACCGCCCGCCGTCCGCTGCCGAGCGGCGACGTCACCGAGAAAGAGGCGCGAACGCTGTTTATCGTTCTGGTGCTGCTCTCCTTCCTGCTGGTGCTCACCCTCAACACCATGACGATTTTGCTGTCGGTGGCAGCGCTGGCGCTGGCGTGGGTCTATCCGTTTATGAAGCGCTACACCCATCTGCCGCAGGTGGTGCTGGGGGCGGCCTTTGGCTGGTCGATCCCGATGGCCTTCTCGGCCGTCAGCGAATCGCTGCCGCTGAGCTGCTGGCTGATGTTCCTCGCCAACATTCTATGGGCGGTGGCCTACGATACCCAGTATGCGATGGTGGATCGCGATGACGACGTCAAGATCGGCATTAAATCGACGGCGATCCTGTTCGGCGAAAACGATCGTCTGATTATCGGTATCCTGCAGGTGGCCGTGCTGGCGCTGATGGGCGCGGTAGGCTGGCTGAACGGGCTGGGCTGGGAATACTACTGGTCGCTGTTCGTGGCGGCGGGTCTGTTTGGCTGGCAGCAGAAGCTTATCTTCAATCGCGACCGCGATAACTGCTTTAAAGCGTTTATGAACAATAACTACGTCGGACTGGTGCTGTTCCTCGGCCTGGCGATGAGCTACCTGTAAAATCCCTGTCCCCATCCCCCCGGTTTGCCGGGGGGCGAGGAGGACAGCAAACGCCGCGTTACGCGTCGTCCTGCGTGACGCTTTCGATCGTCAGACGTACATCCGACGTAATCAAATCCGCCAGCATCCGATAGACCTTCAGGGTCTCTTCCGGCTCGGCATCGCCCGTATCGCTGATATAGCCTTCATCGCGCAGGGTCAACACCAGGGTACTGAACACCGCTTTATCGAAGAACTCCGGCGCGTTGATGCCATGCAGCACCGACAGGCGCTGAGCCACGGTACGGCTCTCTTTCTCCAGCGAGCTGCGGTTGATCGACGGGTTAGCGCTCAGCAGCCAGAAGGTAATGGCGTAGCGCTGCAGCGTCTCGCGGGCGCCTGCGGCCAACAGCTGCAGAGAGCGAGAGTGCGACGGGTTGAGGCTCATCACATCGCCATCGATGACGATCAGCTCCTGACGCAGCATCTCGGCAATCAGCGCATCCATCACTCCGGCCAGCTCCGCTTTCTCCCAGCGCAGGAACAGCTCGGCTTTGAGGAACGGATAGAGCGTTTCCACATGGCGCAGCACTTCGGCGCGGCTGAGATGACGATGCTGAGTCACCAGGGCGGCTAACAGCGACGGCATCACCAGCATATGGGCGATGTTGTTGCGATAGTAGGTCATCAGCACCGCCTGCTCGCGCGGCAGAATGATGATGTCGCCAATGGTGTCTTTCTCGACTTCGAACTTGTTCATCTGCAGCGCGTGGTCGATAAGTTCGCTGGCCGAAGCGGACGGCGCGGTGGCATCCGGCGAATAGGGCACATTGCGCAGCAGCGCGAGGTAACACTCCAGCTGCTGGGTGAGCTGCTCACGGGTCAGCGAACGCTGGCGGGAGGCCAGCAGCGCCGTACAGCAGAGGTTCATGGCGTTGGCCGCGCCGGCGTTGTTGATGCGTACCATCAGGTCAGCGGCGATGTTATTCACCGTCGGCGTCAGCCAGGAAGGGCGGACCGCTTCGATCGGGTCAATCGCTTCCCGCCACTCCGGCACATGGTGGTTCAGATAGGTCATCAGCGGCAGCGGTTCGCCGAAGTTAACGTAGCCCTGGCCAAGATTGCGCAGCTTGCTTAAGCCGCGCACCATCTGCGGCAGACTCTCTTTCTCTTTGGTGGCGCCGCGCAGCTCTTTGGCATAGGTCCCTACCTCCATCACGTGCTCGTAGCCGATGTAAATCGGCACCAGGGTGATCGGCCGGGTGCCGCCGCGCAGCATCGCCTGGATAGTCATCGACAGCGTACCGGTCTTCGGATCGAGCAGACGGCCGGTACGGGAGCGGCCGCCTTCGACGAAATACTCTACGGAATAGCCGCGGCTGAACAGTTCGCCAAGGTACTCGCGGAACACCGTGGAGTAGAGCTTATTGCCCTTAAAGGTGCGGCGAATAAAGAATGCGCCGAGGCGGCGGAAGATTGGCCCGGCTGGCCAGAAGTTAAGGTTGATACCCGCCGCGATATGCGGAGGCACCAGCCCCTGGTGGTACAGGACGTAAGAGAGCAGCAGATAGTCCATGTGGCTGCGGTGGCAGGGGACATAGACAATCTCATGGCCATCGTGCGCCAGCTGGCGTACGCGCTCGGCGTTATGCACGTTGATGCCCTGGTACAGGCGGTTCCAGGTGAAGCCGAGAATGCGGTCGGTCAGGCGGATCATCTCGTAAGAGAAGTTCGCGGCAATCTCTTCCATCAGCGCAATCGCGTTCTGCTGGGCCTTCTCGTGGGAAATTTTCTTGCTGCGCGCTTCGTCTTCCACCGCCCGGGCAATGGCCTTCGACGCCAGCAGCTTGTTAAACAGATCCTGGCGGGCCGGCAGACGCGGGCCGACGGCGGCCAGGCGCTGGCGGGCAAAATGCATCCGCGCGACGCGAGCCAGTTTCTGGGCGATGATCTTATCGGTACCGTGCTCATCCGCCATGCGGCGCAGCGATACGGAAGGCGAGAAGCGCACGAAGCTGTCGCGGCCGAGCCAGGAGACGGCGAAAAATTTCTGAATGCCGTTAAGCATCCGCAGCGGCGGATTAACTTCCCCTTTCTCACGACCCGGCGAGCGGCCGAACATCACCGACACCGGCACCATTTGCACATCGAGATCCGGATGGTTGCGGTGCAGATCGAGGTAGTCGTGGAACAGCTTGATGGACTCTTCTTTTGGCGTGTAGTAGGTGAATACGCGCGGCCCGCCGTGGATGAATACGTAGCGCGGCAGCAGGGCGCCGTCGATTTCCAGCGGTTCAAGCGGGTCAGGTAAATCATGCGCCAGACATTGGGCGCGCAGCGTCAGCAGGTCCGCCTTGGAGTTATAGGGCAGGACGTACATGACCGGACGCGAGGTATCGAGTCCTAATTCCTGAGCAGGCTCTGCCGGAATAGACTTGCTTTTTACCAGCACCCGTAATGGTAAATTCAGTAATTTATAGTAAATTCGTTGCCAGCCGGACATAAACGATGTGAAGCCTCTGGTTAATCATGCAAATGCGCGGCAAGAATAACAGAAAGCGGGCAAAATTTCCGTTACCGCGCGGCAAACGCGTACACTCATCGACGTCATTTACATAAAAAGGTTTTGTGATGGCCAATAATACCACCGGGTTAACCCGAATCATTAAGGCGGCAGGTTACTCCTGGAAAGGATTTCGCGCGGCGTGGATCAACGAGGCCGCGTTTCGTCAGGAAGGTGTCGCCGCCATCGTGGCCGTCGCGATAGCCTGCTGGCTGGACGTCGACGCCATCACCCGCGTATTGCTGATTGGCTCGGTCCTGCTAGTGATGATAGTCGAAATTCTCAACAGCGCGATTGAGGCGGTCGTGGACCGTATTGGCTCGGATTATCACGAGCTTTCAGGGCGCGCCAAAGACATGGGGTCGGCGGCGGTCCTGCTGGCGATTATCATCGCGCTGATCACCTGGGGAACGCTGCTGTGGAGCCATTATCACTAACGTTCTTCGCTAACCCTCGCAAAATATAAACAATCTGCCGATTTTTGTGTGCCATGTGGTTCCAAAATCACCGTTAGCTGTATATACTCACAGCATAACTGTATATACACCCAGGGGGCGGAATGAAAGCGTTAACGACCAGGCAGCAAGAGGTGTTTGATCTCATTCGGGATCATATCAGCCAGACGGGCATGCCGCCGACGCGTGCGGAGATTGCTCAGCGCTTGGGGTTCCGTTCCCCAAACGCGGCGGAAGAACACCTGAAAGCGCTGGCGCGTAAAGGCGCAATCGAGATCGTCTCCGGCGCCTCGCGCGGTATCCGCCTGCTGACGGAAGAAGAGCACGGCCTGCCGCTGATCGGCCGCGTCGCCGCCGGTGAGCCGCTGCTGGCGCAGCAGCATATTGAAGGCCACTATCAGGTCGACCCGTCGATGTTCAAGCCCAACGCCGATTTTCTGCTGCGCGTCAGCGGGATGTCGATGAAAGACATCGGTATTCTGGATGGCGATCTGCTGGCGGTCCACAAAACCCAGGATGTGCGAAACGGCCAGGTGGTGGTAGCGCGCATTGACGATGAAGTGACGGTGAAGCGCCTGAAAAAGCAGGGCAACGTCGTCGAACTGTTGCCGGAAAACAGCGAATTTACCCCTATCGTTGTCGATCTGCGTCAGCAGAGTTTTACCATTGAGGGTCTGGCCGTTGGCGTGATCCGTAATGGAGAATGGCTGTAACGCCTGCCCCCGCGCAGCGTCATCTGATGCATGACGCTGCGACGTTTGTCCTCAATCAGGTCTCCGAACATGCTGCTCAACGCTGCCGATAAAGCGCTGTGGCGCCTTGCACTCCCCATGATTTTCTCCAATATCACCGTCCCGCTGCTGGGGCTGGTGGATACCGCGGTGATCGGCCACCTTGACAGCCCGGTATACCTCGGCGGCGTCGCGGTCGGAGCGACGGCCACCAGTTTCCTGTTTATGCTGCTGCTGTTTCTTCGCATGAGCACCACCGGGCTGACCGCTCAGGCCTGGGGGGCCAAAGATCCGCTGCGACTGGCGCGGGCGCTGGTGCAGCCGCTGGCTCTGGCGCTGGGCGCCGGCGTGTTGATTATCCTGTTTCGCCTGCCGCTGATTAACCTCGCCCTGCATATCGTCGGCGGCAGCGAGGCGGTTCTCGAGCAGGCGAGACGGTTTCTCGATATCCGCTGGCTCAGCGCTCCCGCGTCGCTGGCCAACCTTGTGCTGCTCGGCTGGCTGCTGGGGGTCCAGTACGCCCGGGCGCCGGTGATTTTGCTGGTGGTCGGTAATCTGTTGAATATTGTGCTCGACCTGTGGCTGGTGATGGGCCTGCGGATGAACGTCCAGGGGGCGGCGCTGGCCACGGTCACCGCGGAGTACGCCACTCTCATTATCGGCCTGATGATGGCGAAGCGGGTGCTGACGCTGCGCGGCGTGTCGCTGGCGATGCTGAAAAACGCCTGGCGCGGCGACATGCGCCGTCTGCTGGCGTTGAATCGCGACATCATGCTGCGCTCCCTGCTGCTGCAGCTGTGCTTTGGCGCGCTGACCGTCTACGGCGCCCGTCTGGGCAGCGATATCGTGGCGGTCAACGCCGTACTAATGACCATGCTGACCTTTACCGCCTACGCGCTGGATGGCTTTGCCTATGCCGTGGAGGCCCACTCCGGCCAGGCCTACGGCGCGCGCGACGGCAGCCAGCTGCTGGAGGTGTGGCGGGCGGCCTGCCGGCAGTCCGGTATGGTGGCGCTGGCGTTTGCCCTGGTTTACAGCCTGGCGGGGGAGTACATCATCGCGCTGTTAACCTCACTGCCTTCCCTGCAGCAGCTGGCCGATCGCTATCTGATCTGGCAGACCATCCTGCCGGTGGTCGGGGTCTGGTGCTATCTGCTGGACGGCATGTTTATCGGCGCGACGCGCGGCGCGGAGATGCGGAACAGTATGGCGGTCGCCTCGGCCGGCTTCGCAGTGACGCTGCTTACGGTCCCGGCGCTCGGCAATCACGGCCTGTGGCTGGCGCTGGCGGTGTTTCTCGCGCTGCGAGGCCTGTCGCTGGCGCTGATCTGGCGCCGCCACTGGCGACGCGGCACCTGGTTTAGTTAGCCCTTTCTCTACCTCGCCATTATCGGGGAACGTCCTCCGGTAGCGTCAGGCTTGCCGGAGCGACTCAGTAGCCCGGCCGAGCGTAGCGCGTGCCGGGAAAACCACCTTCAGCGTTTCCAATGAGGGCTATGGTTAAAAATTCCGAATAACGAATCGGCGCCAGCATTCTCATCTATAGTTAATACCATGTCCGGCACAAAACGGGCTGTAAACCCACCGAATGATGAGGACGTTATCATGAATAAAGACGAAATCGGCGGTAACTGGAAACAGTTGAAAGGTAAAGCCAAGGAACAGTGGGGCAAACTTACCGATGACGATATGACCGTAATCGAAGGGAAGCGCGACCAGCTGGTCGGCAAAATTCAGGAGCGTTACGGCTATGAGAAAGATCAGGCTGAGAAAGAAGTCTCAGACTGGGAGCATAAGAACGACTATCGCTGGTAGCGTTCCTTGATCCGAAGAATGAAGCATTTGTGTTAGTGCCTGTCTAAATGGCGCAGGGACGCGCCGTTAACCCTTTTTCCCGCTGCGGCTGCCGCTCAGCGGGCTTTCTTTTTGAGCTGAATCGTATGATCGTGCTGGCAGTGTCCCGGCGTGCTGCAGGCTTCCACTTCCACGCAGCTCGCGCAAAGGCCATGAGCTTCAATCACGTTGTGACGCAGGGCGAAGCCCATTCTGGCCGCCAGCGTATGCATGATATCTTCCACCCCTTCAGCCGCCTCTTCCTTCACCACGCCGCAGCGGTCGCAGATAAACATGGCCGAGCTGTGGGTTGGCTGGTCAAAGAGATGACACAGCACATAGCTGTTGGTCGATTCCACCTTGTGGACAAAACCCTGCTCGAGTAAAAACTCCAGCGCGCGGTAGACCGTCGGCGGCTTCGCCTGCGGCTCTTTCTCACGCAGCAGATCCAGCAGGTCGTAGGCGCTGATTGCCCCTTGCTGCAGGCTCATCAGGCGCAACACTTCCAGACGCTGTGGGGTCAGGCGTACGCCGCGTTGCGCACACAGCTTTTCAGCATGCGCTAACATCTCTTGCGAAGGGGTCTTATCCATGAGCATCCTCAGGTTGCGTGAAATTGAATCTGTTACTTTATCACGTTCCGCGGAAAACGCCGAGACCCGACGGGTGATGCGGGTCATACTTCAGATTGTCGGCGCCAGTCCACTCCCTGGCGCTGGCCGCTGACGCTCGTGGAGGCTGCGCCTTAGCCGGTCGCTAAAACCGTCATGCCCGATTTAATCGCAACACGCCTGACCCAGGGTATGCTATATCTGAAGTGTCTCATTTTCGGGAGAAAACGATGAAACGACCTGATTGCATTCGCCACTGGCGCGAACTGGAAGGGCCCGACGATGCCACTTATCCCGACAGCCCGGAGCGTTTTTCCATTGGCGCGCCGCTGGGGCGCGGTTTGCGCCTCAACCGGCTGGGGATCCACCACGAGAGACTGCCGCCCGGGCGGCGCACCTCTTACCCGCACGCGGAGAGCGATGAGGAAGAGTTCATCTATGTGCTGGAGGGCTATCCGGAAGTGTGGATAAACGGCTATCTCTGGAAGCTGGAGCCGGGCGATAGCGTGGGTTTCCCCGCCGGCACCGGTGTTTGCCACACCTTTCTCAATAACACCGGGCAGGAGGTTCGTCTGTTGGTGGTGGGTGAGGCCAACAAAAAGTACAACCGAATTTACTACCCGCTCAATCCCGGCTATGCCGCGACGCGCCAGGATCGCTGGGTTGATCATCCGCCGCAGTTCTTTGGCCCACATGACGGCAAACCGCGGATAAAGTAATCGACACCGGGAAGGGGCGAAGCGCGGCGCACTACGCGCCTGTGGTTTATCTTTATGCTATAGTAGCGCCCCTTTTTACCCGGATGCTTATTTATTCGCCATGATGCCTGAATCAACGTCACCTGTTTTTCCTGCTCACCGCTTCTCCATCGCGCCGATGCTCGACTGGACTGACCGGCATTGCCGCTACTTCCTGCGGCTGCTGTCGCGGCATACGCTGCTGTATACCGAAATGGTGACCACCGGGGCGATTATTCACGGCAAAGGGGACTATCTGGCCTATAGCGAAGAAGAACACCCGGTTGCTCTGCAGCTCGGCGGCAGCGATCCGCAGGCCCTGGCGCAGTGCGCGAAGCTGGCCGAGGCGCGCGGCTATGATGAGATCAATCTCAACGTCGGCTGCCCCTCCGATCGGGTGCAGAACGGGATGTTTGGCGCCTGTCTGATGGGGAACGCCCAGCTGGTGGCCGACTGTATCAAAGCAATGCGCGATGTGGTGTCGATCCCGGTCACGGTGAAGACCCGTATCGGCATCGACGACCAGGATAGCTATGAATTCCTTTGCGATTTCATTGAGACGGTCTCCGGCAAGGGCGAATGTGAGATGTTTATTATTCACGCCCGCAAAGCCTGGCTCTCCGGTCTGAGCCCGAAAGAGAACCGCGAGATCCCGCCGCTGGATTACCCCCGCGTCTGGCAGCTGAAGCGCGACTTCCCTCATCTGACGATGGCGATTAACGGCGGCATCAAATCGCTGGATGAAGTCAGAGCACAGCTTGAGCATATGGATGGGGTGATGGTCGGGCGTGAGGCCTATCAGAATCCGGGCATTCTGGCTTCGGTCGACCGGGAGATTTTCGGCGTCGCCGGCGCGGATGCCGATCCCGTGGCCGTCGTGCGGGCCATGTACCCGTATATTGAGCGCGAGCTCAGCAAGGGTACTTATCTGGGCCATATCACCCGTCATATGCTGGGACTGTTTCAGGGTATCCCGGGCGCCCGGCAGTGGCGTCGCTACCTGAGCGAGAATGCGCATAAAGCCGGCGCCGACATTGCGGTGCTGGAGCAGGCCCTGAAGCTGGTGGCCGATAAGCGTTAGTTTCTCACCAAAACCTGGTGAAATTGACCACGCCCCGCACACCATTGCGGGGCGTTTTCTTTTAAATTCAGTTGGTTATGGTTGGCATGTTTTTTGTAATACCTGCAGAGCGACGTATTAATGACTGTGGGGAGAGAGCCATGCTGGAACTGTTATTTGTCATCGGATTTTTTGTCATGCTGCTGGTCACCGGCGTATCGTTGTTGGGGATTATCGCCGCCATCGTGGTGGCTACGGCGCTGATGTTCGTCGGCGGTTTGTTTGCTTTAATGATTAAATTGCTGCCGTGGCTGCTGTTGGCGGTGGTGGTGGTGTGGGTTATTCGGGCACTGAAAACCCCGGACGGAAACGCTTTTCGCGACAATAACCGTTGGCGTTACTAAGGTATTGAGGGGTATGTCACAACCTGAACAATTTTGCACAGAACCGCGTAGGCATTACTGCGCAAATCTGTCACTATTAGCGCGTTAACGAATTCATCGCGCTGTACCCTACATACAGCCGAACTAAAAAAAAGTAAGGGCTTCCCAGGTGGAAGCCCTAAACTTTTGTCCCTTTGTCCGCTTACGGCAGCAGCAGACTCGACCCCTGTGTCACCCGGCTCTCCAGAACTTCATGCGCCCGTCGCGCTTCGGTGAGCGGATAGGTCTGACTCTCGGGCACGTCCACTTTAATCACGCCGCTGGCGATCAGCGAAAACAGCTCACTGCAGGCTTCCGCCAGCTCTTCCCGGTTGGTGATATAGCCCTGCAGCGATGGGCGGGTGACGTACAGAGAACCTTTCTGGTTCAGGATCCCCAGATTAACGCCGGTTACCGGGCCGGAGGAGTTGCCAAAGCTGACCATCAGGCCGCGGCGTTGCAGACAGTCCAGAGAGGCTTCCCAGGTATCTTTCCCTACCGAGTCATAGACCACGGCGACTTTCTTACCGTCGGTGATCGCTTTGAGCCGCTCCGCGATAGGTTCTTCGCGATAGTTAATCACCTGCCAGGCGCCCGCCGCTTTGGCGCGCTGCGCCTTCTGCGCGCTGCCGACGGTGCCGATAAGTTTCGCCCCCAGCGCTTTCGCCCACTGACAGGCTATCAGCCCCACGCCGCCGGCGGCCGCGTGAAACAGGAACATCTCATCAGGCTTAATTTCATAGGTTTTACGCAGCAGATACCAGACCGTTAATCCCTTGAGGAACGACGCGGCGGCCTGTTCGAAAGAGATGGCGTCCGGGAGGACTGCCGCTTTGTCGGCCAGCACATTGTGCACCGTGCTGTAGGCGCCGAGCGCCGACTGGGCGTACACCACCCGATCGCCTACCTTAATGTGCGATACCCCGTGGCCAACTTTACTGACGACGCCGGCCGCTTCGGTGCCGAGGCCGCTCGGCAGCGAGGGCGGCGGATAGAGGCCGCCACGAACATAGGTGTCGATATAATTGATACCGATGGCTTTGTTTTCGACCTGAATTTCATGCTCAGCGGGATCGCGGGGCGTGAATTCAACCGCCTGAAGCACCTCCGGCCCCCCGTGTTTTGAAAATTCGATGCGTGTTGCCATGTTCGCTCCTGTGTTGTTCTGAGATTATCCAGTAAGCTTAACAGCCTGCGGCGGCGGCGACGGATTTTCTTACCCGCCTCAGGCCAGTCACGCTGAATGGGTTCTTTAGCGGCAATGGCTTTCTCGCTATACTGTCACGCTCTTTTCCGTATCGGTGAAACGTTAGGCTATGGCAGGAAATAAACCCTTCAACAAACCACAGACAGAAACCCGCGAACGCGATCCGCAGCTCGCCGGGCTGAAAGTCCCGCCGCACTCGATTGAAGCGGAGCAGTCGGTGTTGGGCGGTTTAATGCTGGATAACGAGCGCTGGGACGACGTCGCCGAACGCGTCGTTGCCGACGACTTTTATACCCGTCCGCATCGTCATATCTTTACCGAGATGGCGCGCCTGCAGGAGTCGGGCAGCCCGATTGACCTCATCACCCTTGCGGAGTCGCTGGAGCGTCAGGGACAGCTGGACAGCGTGGGCGGCTTCGCCTATCTGGCTGAACTGTCCAAAAATACCCCCAGCGCGGCAAACATCAGCGCCTATGCCGACATCGTGCGCGAACGCGCGGTCGTGCGCGAGATGATCTCGGTGGCCAATGAGATCGCCGAGGCCGGCTTCGACCCGCAGGGGCGAACCAGCGAAGATCTGCTCGACCTCGCCGAGTCCCGCGTCTTTAAAATCGCTGAAAGCCGGGCCAATAAAGACGAAGGGCCGAAAAACATCGCCGATGTCCTCGACGCCACCGTCGCCCGTATCGAACAGCTGTTCCAGCAGCCCCACGACGGCGTTACCGGGGTCAACACCGGCTACGACGACCTCAACAAAAAGACCGCCGGCCTGCAGCCGTCGGATCTGATTATCGTCGCCGCCCGTCCGTCGATGGGTAAAACGACCTTCGCCATGAACCTCGTGGAAAACGCCGCGATGCTGCAGGACAAGCCGGTACTCATCTTCAGTCTCGAGATGCCCTCCGAGCAGATCATGATGCGTTCTCTGGCCTCGCTGTCGCGTGTCGATCAGACCCGCATTCGTACCGGTCAGCTGGACGATGAGGACTGGGCGCGGATCTCCGGCACCATGGGCATTCTGCTGGAAAAACGTAACATCTATATCGATGACTCCTCCGGCCTGACGCCGACGGAAGTGCGTTCCCGCGCGCGGCGTATCGCTCGCGAGCACGGCGGTATCGGGCTGATTATGATCGACTACCTGCAGCTGATGCGCGTGCCGTCGCTCTCCGACAACCGTACCCTTGAGATCGCCGAAATCTCCCGCTCGCTGAAGGCGCTGGCCAAAGAGCTGCAGGTGCCGGTGGTGGCGCTGTCGCAGCTGAACCGCTCGCTGGAGCAACGTGCCGATAAACGCCCGGTCAACTCCGACCTGCGTGAGTCCGGCTCTATCGAACAGGATGCCGACTTAATCATGTTCATTTACCGTGATGAGGTCTATCACGAGAACAGCGATCTGAAAGGCATCGCGGAAATTATCATTGGTAAACAACGTAACGGCCCGATCGGCACCGTGCGACTGACCTTCAACGGCCAGTGGTCGCGTTTCGATAATTATGCTGGCCCTCAGTATGATGATGAGTAATCCTTCCTCCTTCTTTTATTAAGGAATTCAAATGCAAGCGGCAACTGTAGTTATCAACCGCCGCGCTCTGCGACACAACCTGCAACGTCTGCGTGAACTGGCGCCTGCCAGCAAACTGGTTGCGGTGGTGAAAGCGAACGCCTACGGACACGGTCTTCTTGAGACCGCGCGAACGCTGACCGACGCCGACGCTTTTGGCGTCGCCCGCCTGGAAGAGGCGCTGCGCCTGCGAGCGGGGGGGATCGCCCAGCCGATCCTCCTGCTGGAAGGCTTTTTTGCGGCGGAAGACCTGGCGGTGATCGCCGCTCAGCGTCTGCATACGGCGGTGCATAGCCCCGAACAGCTGGCGGCGCTGGAGCAAGCCGACCTCCCCGAGCCGGTGACCGTGTGGATGAAACTGGATACCGGTATGCATCGCTTAGGGGTGCGCCCGGAGGAAGCTGAGGCGTTTTATCAGCGTCTGAGCCAGTGCAAAAACGTCCGCCAGCCGGTCAACGTGGTGAGCCACTTCGCCCGCGCCGATGAGCCGACCTGCGGCGCCACCGAACGGCAGCTGGATATCTTCACCACCTTTACCGAAGGCAAGCCGGGATGGCGCTCTATTGCCGCCTCGGGCGGCATCCTGCTGTGGCCGCAGTCGCATTATGACTGGGTGCGTCCGGGCATTATCCTGTATGGCGTGTCGCCGCTGGACGATCGCTCCACCGGGAAAGATTTTGGCTGTCAGCCGGTGATGACCCTGACGTCCAGCCTGATTGCCGTGCGCGAGCATAAAGCAGGGGAGCCCGTCGGCTACGGCGGCACCTGGGTCAGTGAACGCGACACTCGGCTCGGCGTGGTCGCGATGGGCTATGGCGACGGTTATCCGCGCGCCGCGCCGTCGGGCACCCCAGTGCTGGTCAATGGCCGCGAAGTGCCGATTGTCGGCCGGGTGGCGATGGATATGATCTGTGTTGACCTCGGCCCGCAGGCCGAGGATAAAGCCGGCGACGCGGTGGTGCTGTGGGGAGAGGGACTCCCGGTAGAGCGCATTGCCGAGATAACGAAAGTGAGCGCTTACGAACTTATTACGCGACTGACCTCCCGCGTAGCCATGAAATACCTCGACTGAGCCTCGTTCGTACCGGATAGCTCAGACGCTGGTCCGGTACGCAATCGGTATAGCCGCGGACAAAAAAGCGGTCTATACCGCTGCGCAGTCACTTTCCCCTCAACATCCTCTCGACCTGCCGTCATATCCGGTTTATTGTGTAAGAACCTGCCCTATGTAAACCTGGAGATACATCGCGTGTTTCAAAAAGTTGACGCCTACGCCGGCGACCCAATTCTTTCTCTGATGGAACGCTTCAAAGAAGACCCGCGAAGCGACAAAGTCAACCTGAGTATCGGGCTATATTACAACGATGACGGCATTATCCCGCAGCTGCAGGCGGTGGCGGAAGCGGAAGCGCGCCTGAACGCCGAGCCGCACGGCGCCTCGCTGTATCTGCCGATGGAAGGGCTGAGCGGCTACCGCCAGGCGATTGCCCCGCTGCTGTTTGGCGCAGAGCATACCGCGCTTAAGCAAAACCGCATCGCCTCCATTCAGACGGTCGGCGGTTCGGGCGCGCTGAAGGTCGGGGCCGACTTCCTCAAACGCTACTTTCCTGAGTCTCATGTCTGGGTCAGTGACCCGACCTGGGAAAACCACATCGCCATATTTGAAGGGGCTGGCTTCGAAGTAAGTACTTACCCCTGGTTTGATAAAGCCACCAACGGCGTGCGCTTTGAAGCGCTGCTGGCGACGCTGCAAACGCTGCCGGCGCGCGACATTGTGCTGCTGCACCCCTGCTGCCACAACCCGACCGGCGCCGACCTGACGCCGGAACAGTGGGATCGTGTGGTGGAGATCCTGAAAGCGCGTCAGCTGATCCCGTTCCTCGACATTGCCTACCAGGGCTTTGGCGCAGGGCTGGAAGAGGATGCCTACGCCATTCGCGCCATCGCCAGCGCCGGGATGCCGATGCTGGTCAGCAACTCCTTCTCCAAAATTTTCTCCCTGTACGGGGAGCGCGTCGGCGGCCTGTCGGTGGTTTGTGAAGACAGTGAAACCGCAGGCCGCGTGCTGGGCCAGCTGAAGGCCACCGTGCGCCGCAACTACTCCAGCCCGCCGAGCTTTGGCGCCCAGGTGGTGGCGACGGTGCTGAACGATGCCGGGCTGAAAGCCACCTGGCAGGCGGAAGTGGACGCCATGCGCGCGCATATCCTGACCATGCGTCAGGCGCTGGTCGACGCGCTGCAGCAGGTTGCTCCGGGCAGCAAAGTGGATTATCTGCTCAAGCAGCGCGGGATGTTCAGCTACACCGGCTTCAGCGCGGCGCAGGTGGATCGCCTGCGCGACGAGTTTGGCGTCTACCTGATTGCCAGCGGACGTATGTGTGTGGCGGGGTTAAACTCACGTAATGTTCAGCAGGTAGCGAAAGCCTTTGCCGCGGTAATGTAAGCCGCTCTCCAGCAGGTTGTCTCTGCCGGTCAACGGGCAGGGGCAACCCCCTCTGATTGTGATCATCCTCTTTTTCTATGACATCTGCGCGAAAAAGGCTTTTCATCCCTGTCGCCTGCGGGTAAGGTCGGGACGTTACTAAGCATGCACATTATTGAAAACAATAATGATTGATAGATTTAGGGATAAATATGCGCAAACTTACTCTCGCCCTTGCGGCGGCCTCTCTCCTGTTCACGCTGAACAGCGCCGTCGTGGCGCGCGCCTCCACGCCGCAGCCGCTGTGGGTCGGTACCAACGTGGCCCAGCTGGCCGAGCAGGCGCCGATCCACTGGGTTTCGGTGGCGCAAATTGAGAACAGCCTGCTGGGGCGCCCGCCGATGGCCGTCGGTTTTGATATCGATGACACCGTCCTCTTCTCCAGTCCCGGTTTCTGGCGCGGGCAAAAAACCTTCTCCCCCGGCAGTGAGGATTACCTGAAAAACTCGCAGTTCTGGGAAAAAATGAACAACGGCTGGGACGAATTCAGTATGCCAAAAGAGGTGGCGCGCCAGCTGATTGCCATGCATGTGAAGCGTGGCGACAGCATCTGGTTCGTCACCGGCCGCAGCCAGACCAAAACAGAAACCGTTTCTAAAACCCTGCAGGATGATTTCCTCATCCCGGCCGCCAATATGAACCCGGTGATTTTCGCTGGCGATAAGCCGGGTCAGAACACCAAGACCCAGTGGCTGCAGGCGAAGCAGATAAAGGTTTTCTATGGCGACTCGGATAACGACATTACCGCTGCCCGCGAGGCGGGCGCCCGCGGGATCCGCGTGCTGCGCGCCGCCAACTCCTCCTACAAGCCGCTGCCGATGGCCGGCGCGCTGGGCGAAGAAGTGATCGTCAATTCCGAATACTGATGGGCGCCTGAACGGGATAAACGGCAGCGGTGACGCTGCCGTTTTTTTATGCAAAATCCGGGGTGGAAGGTTTTACCTTTTCACGTATTGCTGCACACTTAGAGGAATTCATTCGCAAAAAGGAGTCGATGATGTGGTATCAGCAAACCCTGACGCTTGGGCCCAAATCCCGTGGTTTTCATCTGGTCACCGACGAAATCCTCGGCCAGATCCGCGGGCTGTCCGGGATGAAGGTCGGCCTGCTACACCTCCTGCTCCAGCATACTTCCGCTTCCCTGACGCTCAACGAAAACTGCGATCCCACCGTCCGGTATGACATGGAGCAGTATTTTCTCAACGCCGTGCCGGACAATGCGCCGTACGAACATGATTATGAAGGCCCTGACGATATGCCGTCGCACATCAAATCATCGATGCTTGGCGTGTCGCTGATGCTGCCGGTCGAGGACGGACGCGTCAGGCTGGGGACCTGGCAGGGCATCTGGCTGGGGGAGCATCGGATACACGGCGGTTCGCGGCACATCGTTGCGACGCTCATGGGGGAATAAAAGATGACAATTTCGGAGTTATTGCAGTACTGCATGGCGAAGCCGGGAGCAGAGCAGAGCGTCCACAGCGACTGGAAAGCCACGCAAATTAAGGTCTCGGACGTGCTGTTTGCCATGGTGAAGGAGGTCGAAGACCAGCGGCCGGCGGTTGCGTTGAAGGCGAGTCCGGAGCTGGCGGAGCTCCTGCGGCAGCAGCATCGCGACGTCCGGCCCAGCAAGCATCTCAATAAAGCGCACTGGAGCACCGTCTTTCTGGATGGCTCGCTGCCGGATTCGCAAATCTACTACCTGGTCGATGCGTCTTACCAGCAGGCGGTGAAAATGCTGCCGGAGCCGGTCCGGCAGCAGCTTTCCCGCTAATTATTTCAGCATCGGCTTCAGGAAGCGCGCGGTGTGCGAGGCTTCGCACTCAGCGACGGTTTCCGGCGTACCGGAAACCAGAATTTCGCCGCCGCCGCTGCCGCCTTCCGGGCCGAGATCGACAATCCAGTCGGCAGTTTTTATCACGTCGAGGTTGTGCTCAATCACCACGATGGTATTGCCCTGATCGCGCAGCTGGTGCAGCACTTCCAGCAGCTGCTGGATATCGGCGAAGTGCAGACCGGTGGTCGGCTCATCGAGGATATACAGCGTCTGGCCGGTACCGCGCTTGGACAGCTCGCGCGCCAGCTTCACGCGCTGCGCCTCGCCGCCGGACAGCGTCGTCGCCGACTGGCCGAGACGGATATAGGTCAGGCCGACATCCATCAGGGTTTGCAGCTTACGCGCCAGCGCCGGTACGGCATCAAAGAACTCGCGCGCTTCTTCAATGGTCATATCCAGCACTTCGTGGATGGTTTTGCCCTTGTACTTAATCTCCAGCGTTTCGCGGTTATAGCGCTTACCTTTGCACTGGTCGCACGGTACGTAGATATCCGGCAGGAAGTGCATTTCGACCTTGATCACCCCATCGCCCTGGCAGGCTTCGCAGCGACCGCCGCGGACGTTAAAACTGAAACGACCCGGCGTATAGCCGCGGGAACGTGATTCCGGCACCCCGGCGAAAAGCTCGCGCACCGGCGTAAACACCCCGGTATAGGTCGCGGGGTTGGAGCGCGGCGTACGGCCGATCGGGCTCTGGTCGATATCGATGACTTTATCGAAGTGCTCCAGCCCCTGAATATCGCGATACGGCGCCGGTTCGGCGATGGTCGCCCCGTTAAGCTGACGCTGGGCAATCGGGAACAGGGTATCGTTGATCAGCGTTGATTTACCCGAGCCGGAGACGCCGGTGATGCAGGTAAACAGGCCCACCGGCAGAGTCAGCGTCACGTCTTTCAGGTTGTTGCCGCGCGCGCCGGTCAGTTTGAGGACTTTCTCCGGATCGGCGGGCACGCGCTGCTTCGGCACTTCAATTTTGCGCTTGCCGCTCATGAACTGGCCGGTCAGGGATTCCGGGACGGCCATAATGGCCTCCAGCGGCCCTTCCGCCACCACCTGGCCGCCGTGGACCCCGGCCCCAGGGCCGATATCGATCACATGGTCGGCGGCGCGAATGGCGTCTTCGTCATGCTCAACGACGATCACCGTGTTGCCTAAATTACGCAGGTGAATCAGGGTCCCGAGCAGGCGCTCGTTATCTCGCTGGTGCAGGCCGATGGAGGGCTCATCCAGGACGTACATCACGCCAACCAGTCCGGCGCCAATCTGGCTCGCCAGACGGATACGCTGGGCCTCGCCGCCGGAGAGCGTTTCCGCCGAACGGGAGAGCGTCAGGTAGTTGAGGCCGACGTTGACGAGGAACTTCAGGCGATCGCCAATCTCTTTCAGCACTTTTTCGGCGATTTTCGCCCGCTGGCCGGAGAGTTTCAGATTGTTGAAGAAGTCCATCGCGTGACCGATGCTCATATCGGAAATGGTCGGCAGCGGGGTGTTTTCCACAAACACGTGGCGCGCCTCGCGGCGCAGACGCGTACCGTCGCAGCTGGCGCACGGGCGATTGCTGATGAACTTCGCCAGCTCTTCGCGCACCGCGCTGGATTCCGTCTCTTTGTAGCGGCGCTCCATGTTATGCAGCACGCCTTCGAACGGATGGCGGCGTACCGAGGTGTCGCCGCGGTCGTTCATGTATTTGAATTCAATATTCTCTTTACCGGAACCGTACAGGACCACTTTCTGCACGCTGGCGCTGAGAGTGCCCCACGGCGCTTCGACGTCGAACTTGTAGTGCTCCGCCAGCGACTTCAGCATCTGGAAGTAGTAGAAGTTACGCCGATCCCAGCCGCGGATGGCGCCGCCCGCCAGCGACAGCTCCGGATTTTGCACCACGCGATCGGGGTCGAAATATTGCTGCACGCCGAGGCCGTCGCAGGTCGGGCAGGCGCCCGCCGGGTTGTTGAAGGAGAACAGGCGCGGCTCCAGCTCGCGCATGCTGTAGCCGCAGATCGGGCAGGCGAAGTTGGCGGAAAACAGCAGTTCTTCCGCTTTCTCATCATCCATATTGGCCACGATGGCGGTACCGCCGGAGAGCTCCAGCGCGGTTTCGAACGACTCGGCCAGACGTTGCGCCAGATCGTCGCGGACCTTGAAGCGGTCAATTACCACCTCGATGGTGTGTTTCTTCTGCAGCTCCAGCTTCGGCGGATCCGAGAGATCGCAGACTTCGCCGTCGATCCGTGCGCGGATATAGCCTTGGCTGGCGAGGTTTTCCAGGGTTTTGGTGTGCTCGCCTTTACGCTCTTTAATAATGGGCGCCAGCAGCATCAGACGCAGGCCTTCCGGCTGGGCGAGGACGTTATCGACCATCTGGCTGACGGTCTGCGCCGCCAGCGGCACGTCGTGGTCCGGACAGCGCGGCTCGCCGACGCGGGCGTACAGCAGACGCAGGTAGTCGTGAATTTCGGTAATAGTACCCACCGTCGAGCGGGGGTTGTGAGAGGTTGATTTCTGTTCGATGGAAATCGCCGGCGACAGCCCTTCGATATGGTCGACGTCCGGCTTCTCCATCAGCGACAGGAACTGTCGCGCATAGGCGGAGAGCGATTCGACGTAGCGACGCTGGCCTTCGGCATACAGGGTGTCGAAAGCGAGTGAAGATTTGCCAGACCCGGAAAGCCCGGTGACGACAATGAGTTTGTCGCGCGGGATAACGAGGTTGATGTTTTTGAGATTATGGGTGCGGGCGCCCCGAACTTCGATCTTATCCATTCACCTTTCCCGGTAGGTAGATACACGGATTGCCTGGTTTGCTTGAAGGACAAACGGCAGAAACGGCTAATTATGACACAATTTAACCTGTCTGGATATACAGTATTGGAATGGCGCTGCGGGAAGCGTGTGAAAATTTGCATAGCGGCGGCATGTTTTCTGGAATTGGCTTAGCAGCTATCAAATTGTCCCTTTGTGGTGTTAGAATTCCCGGTTTACACTTATACAAAACGTATTATTCAGGAGATTCGATCATGGCCAGCAGAGGCGTAAACAAGGTGATTCTCGTCGGTAATCTGGGGCAGGACCCGGAAGTACGCTACATGCCAAGTGGCGGCGCAGTCGCCAACTTCACGCTGGCAACTTCCGAATCCTGGCGTGACAAGCAGACCGGCGAAATGAAAGAGCAGACTGAATGGCACCGCGTTGTGCTGTTCGGCAAACTGGCGGAAGTCGCTGGTGAGTACCTGCGTAAAGGCTCTCAGGTGTACATTGAAGGCCAGCTGCGTACCCGCAAGTGGACCGATCAATCCGGTCAGGACAAATACACCACTGAAGTGGTGGTGAACGTTGGCGGCACCATGCAGATGCTGGGCGGCCGTCAGGGCGGCGGCGCACCGGCAGGCGGCGGCCAGCAGCAGGGCGGTTGGGGTCAGCCTCAGCAGCCGCAGGGCGGCAACCAGTTCAGCGGCGGCGCGCAGTCCCGTCCGCAGCAGCAGGCTCCGGCAGCGCCTTCCAACGAACCGCCGATGGACTTCGACGACGATATCCCGTTCTAAGGCTTGCCTTAGACGCAATATTCGCGTAGTTAAAACAGAAAGCCCCGGTTTCGCCGGGGCTTTTTTTATGATTATTCCACCACCGCCTCAGGAGTCGTTTTGACCACTGATCGCGGATCGCGAGCGCTTCAGGCCGCGGGCACCTGAGCGGTTGCGGGCGTCGCCACGCCTGGCTGCGGTGCGGCGGGCTGTGTCGCTGGCCTCTGCCGCGGCGCGGCCGTCGCTTTCTGTTTGCGGGCCATGTCATCGACGATCAGCCGATAGGCGATGTAATACTTATAGATATTGCTGACGTAGGTCACCGTTTCCGCGCCGATTTTTTCTGCCGCCAGATTTTCGACATTACCGAACCAGACGTTTGGATCAAACCCGCGCTGTTTGGTCATGGTGCGCAGGCGAGCGATACGCGCTGGACCGGCGTTGTAGGAAGCAAAGGCAAATAGCGCTTTATCCAGCCGGGTCATGGGCTCATCAGCATAGTATCGATCTATCATCCAGCGCATATATTTCACGCCAGCATGAATGTTGGGATCCAGCTGTTTAATATCGCCCACCTTCAGCTCTCTTCCGGTGCTGGGCATCACCTGCATTACCCCGACGGCGCCGACGTGGCTTCGAACCGACTGGTTCAGCCGCGACTCCTGGTATCCCTGGGCCGCCATCAGCAGCCAGTCGACATCGTAGCGATCGCCATATTTACGGAAGACGTCCACCATGGCGAGGAACTTGCGCCGTTCCTGACTCGCTGCGGCATTTTTGACATATTTAGCGTTTTTCAGGTAACGCAGCAGGAGAGTATTGCCCAGCGTGGTGCCCTGACGATTCTTTTTCACAAAGTTGTTCAGCAGCGCCAGCAGCTGCGGACTGTTCTGGCGTACCGCCCACGCAATGTTGCCGCCGTCGCGCAGCACCACGTTGTCATGGACCTGGATTTTCGGAAACACCTGTTTCCAGAAAACAGCTTTATGCTGATCGACGACTATCAACGGCACCAGCCCGGCGTTGAGCATTTCCAGCAGATCTTCATCCTCCAGCGCTTCCGGCGCCGCTTCCAGGATAACCGGCGGTCTTGACTCACTGGCAAATCGGGCGTTCAGTGCTTGTAGACTGTCGTAATAGCTGGAGGAGCGGCGAACAAAGACCGTTTGACCGGAAAGCTGCTCCAGGCTGTCGACCTTTGGCGACGCCGGGCCGGAGATCAGCAACTCTTTGACGCCGCTGTAGAGCGGCTGAGCGAAAGCGGCCTGGGCTTCCCGCGACGGAGTGATGGTCAGGTTGGCGGCGACGATATCCCCTTTACCTTCATTGAGCGCGGTGAAGAGATTATCCCGGCTGACCGGCACGAAAACGATATGTAGCTTCAGGTGGCGCTGTTTTAGCTTTTTATCCCTGGCCAGCTGTTTATTCAGATCGTTTTCCAGCGCCATGAAAATGTCGTGCGTCGCTCCGCGTTGGGTTCCCTTATCAATAAAAAAGAAGGTCTTGCTGTAGGTGGTTAATACCCGGATGGTGCGCCGATCAAGCATGCCAGGCAGATCGCCTTTCCACGGCTGCAGCATGTCGTCGATATGGATCGACAGCGTGTTGTCTTCGGTTGCCACCGGCGGCGCTTTTTCCGCCTCCGCCGCAAGCAGGATAGGGGCGAATAACAGCGTCGCGAGGCAGGTGAGCCAGGCGATAAACAGGCGTGATAGCAAGTTGGCGTTCATGGAGGAACACTCCGCAGGGGAATAGGCTTATTTTAGCAGAACGGCCGCCGTTAGCCGGATTCAATAACAGGAAAATAACGCTGATAAACCTGAACATGCCGCCGAGTATCGTTCGGCAGATTATTATTATTTGGCTATGCAGGAAGGGAAAAGAGAATAGCGAAGAAGGAAGATCTGATGATATTTCAGGGCCAGTCATAAGGCTTCCGTTTGCGTTAATTATCGGCAGATATTATTGCGGTTGAATAAACCCCAGGCAGGCCCGTTGGGCCTGCCTGCTGTGTGGATCAGGGCTGCACCACTTTCCAGATGGTATATTTCTCTTCGCCCGGTTTTACCGCCTGAGCAAAGTGCTGGTTTAAATGGCTGGCGGTGAACATTACCGCGCCGTCCGGGCCGATAGTCGGCGTATCGGGCCAGTATACGCGCTCGTCAGCGGCCAGCAGGGTGAACTGTCCGCTCTGCGGGCGATACCGGACAATACCGTTATGGGTCACATCGGTGATATAGAGCGCGCCATGCTTATCGACCACGATGCCATCGCTATTCCCGCCGACCTCACCCGCTGTACGGATGGCGGCGGCGAGTTGTCGTTCGCTCATGGCGGGATCGCGCAGCGCGGCGGTGGCGATGGTCCGCGCCGTGGTGCCGGTGGTGACCGTCCAGTAGAGGGTTTCCTGGTCCGGTGACAGCGCGATACCGTTGATGCCCAGAATAATGGGATTGCCCGGCCAGACGGTTTCCCCATGGGACGTCACCTGCAGGCCGGCAACCGGCATCAGCGCCGGGTGCTTATTCAGTACCCGGCGAACCGTCCCACGCTGAGCATCCACAACGATCAGTCCGGCCTGGTTATCCGGCGCGCTGCGCAGGCCGCTGTCGGCGATATAGGCCACCCGGCGCGCTTCATCGACCACAATATCGTTAAGAAAGCTCCCTTCACGATCGGCAACGCTGTCGAGCGGAATACGCTGCACCAGTTTGCCGTCGCTGAGCGCATAAATCATGATCTTTTGCGCCTCCGGCGGCGCCGTCTTTTCGCCGGCGACAAAGCCCTGATCTAATGCCCACAGCCAGCCGTTGCGGTGGTCGACATAAAAGCCCAGCACATTGCGCAGGTGCGTGCGGGGATCGGCGCTGATGCTGTTCGCCTCGGTGGATGGAAAGGCGGTAAGGCGTGCGGGGCCGCTCAGCGACGCGGTATCGAGCAGGCTGAGCGTAGCGGGCGCCTGGGGCGAGATCAGGCGTGGGGTACTGACAAACGCCCGGCCAGCGGCGTCAAAATGCAAGCCCGCGATGGGGGCATCGACGGAGCGCGCATCGACGCGCTGCTCCCAGGTTACCCCGGCATAACTGCGCCAGAGCGCTAAATGGGCGGGGTCGTCGGCTCCTGCCGCCAGCGCGTTCTGTCCCAGGGACAGCAGGCCGAGAATAACAAGTGAAAAACGATGCATTATGGTCTCCAGGAAGCAGAAAAACGAGAGAGGGTTGGTTAGCTCTGGTAAAGGATTTTATTAATTCCCCTGGCGAAGATAAGATGCCGGGAATGACAATCATTTGTTCTCTGGAGAACCAAATGGCCCGGCGGTTTGATTATCTTTCGGATGTGGAAGTGTTTCTGGCTGTGGCCGAGCGCGGGTCATTTACCGCCGGCGCGGTGGCGCTATCGTCAACGCCGTCGGTGCTCAGCCGGGCCGTCACCCGTCTTGAGACGCGCCTGGGATGTCAGCTGCTGCGCCGTTCCACCCGGCGGATCAGCCTGACTGAGGCCGGAAATGCTTACCTGATTCAGGTCCGCCAGGCATTTGAGGTGCTGGATAATGCCGAACGGGAGGCGCAGGGGCAAAAAGGGTCGCTGTCCGGACGCGTAAAGCTGAGCGTACCCACCACCTGGGGACACTACCGTCTGCCGCCGCGCCTGGCGCTGTTCCGTCAATTACATCCCGACGTCCAGATTGAGCTGAATATGACCAACCGTAATGTCGATATTATCGCCGAAGGTTTCGACCTGGTGGTGCGCCAGGGACATTTACCCGACAGTGGTCTGGTGGCAAAAAAACTGGAAGATGCCGGGCTATGTCTGGTGGCCTCGCCGGCTTATTTACGCTCTACGACGCAACCGCTCAATAAAATAGCCGATTTGCGCCATCACTCATGCCTGACATTTATTTTGCCGGCGACGGGAAAAGTTGCGGAATGGGTATTTCGTGAAAATGACCAGGATATTAACTGGCTACCGCCTTCCTCCCTGCATGTTTCTGATGATGTGCTCGGGGTAGTCTCGTTGGCCCTCGCAGGGGCGGGGATCTGCCAGAGCTATGCGTTTATTGTGCAGGAGGCGGTCGCGCGTGGGGAGCTGGTCCCTGTGCTTCCGGCATTCGCCGGACGCTCACGGCCTTTCTCGGTCGTTTACCCGCCGCATAAAAGTCAGTCAGCCGCCGCACGGGCGTTGATTGCGCTGCTGACCCTGCCGGCGGAAGCTTTGGCGACGCTCAGCGCCACATTGTCTGATACGAATGGATGAAGGCTCATCTAAAGGGACTAATACATATTGTCAATTATTTTTATTTAATCTTATTTTTTATTGTATTTTCTTTTCTTAGGTTGATTTGTTTCTGTTTTTATAGGGTCTAATCATTAATCTCTCGACGAAAAGTAAACGTTACTAATAATGGAGTATGTTGTTAGGAATCGTCTTAAGTCACATAATTGTCAGGGATGCTTGCAGTTTATATTAATGAATGCTATCACTATATATGGTAACAATTTGTAGCATTTATATAAGGAAGGAATATGAAATGGACTATTCTTAATACTCTGATCTGCCCGCAATCCGGCATCGCCTTTTCGGCGATATCCAGCCTGCGTTTCTTAAAATTTATTATGTGGTACGAGGCCGATGTGATCCTGCTGCCCGGCGAGACAATGAAGCTCTATTCCTCAAGAGTTTTAATTAATGACCAGTATCATTCATTAAAAATCTACAATATTGCGGTGTACGACGAGGCGCAGTGGGAAATATTACGCGAGCGGCCATCGTGCCCGTACCATGCCGGCGGCGAGCGGTCTGACTCCTGTTTTTACCAGTCCTTTTGCGCGATTAAGCGCTGCCCGAATAATATTCCCCGCAGCGAAACCTGGCGTTAGTCAGGCCACGCCGGGGCCAGCCGCCGGCGGTGGGGCGTCATTTCTCCAGCAGGGCGGCCAGTCGTGGCTGGACGCCTGCGCAGCCGGCCAGCACGCGGTTACCTCGCCGCAGCCCCTCATTGGCGAGAAACGCATTGCACGTTCCGCCCGCCTCCTCAATCAACAGCATGCCTGCCAGCGCGTCCCAGCTGTTCATATGTGCTTCATAATAGGCATGGAGCTGGCCGGCGGCGACATGCGCCAACATCAGGGCGCCCGCGCCGAAGCGGCGATATTCCAGGTCGGCGTCGAGCAGGGTGGTGATGGCCAGGTGGAAGGGAGAGTATTGAGCCAGCCGCTGCGCAACAGCTGGTTAGCGGCCAGTTCGGCGCCGGCGGCGTTATCAGAGCAGACATAATCCACCCCGGGGGATCGTTGCCGCCAGCATCTTTGTTTTTCTGGAGTCGTTGGATGAGTTTACCGGCACCTACTTCGTCGGGGCGCCGGATGTCACTACGCTGCCGCTGCTGCTCTATAACGCCAGCATGTCGGGTAACTATCAGGTCTCGTCGATTACCGCGCTGATTTTGCTGGCGCCATCGCTGCTCTTTATGGTGGTGATCCATAAATTTATGCGTCCGGAGATGATGGCGAAACTGGGGAAATAAGGGCTGCAGAAAACGAAAAAGCTTCCCGGTGGGAAGCTTTTTAACCTCAGGTCATCATCATTGGCCATTCTGGCGGTGTCTGACTCATGACTTCAATCATCACATCTTTGATATTGCCCCAGATTTTGGCAATATCGAGCAGGGTGATGCCGAGCAAACCGGTGGCGAACCAGCAGGCGGCGGCAAGGCCGAGGCAGCTGCAGATCACCGCCAGACCGGCATAATCGCTTTTGCGAAGTTGGATATTCAGTGAACTGGCAAGAAACATCAGTACCGCGCTCACCAGGGGCCAGCGCAACAACACAACACTGGTAGTAATGGAAGCCATTAACCTGTCCTCAAAGAAAGTCGGGGAGCCATGGACGACCTGGCGCGACTGACGATGGCATAGCGCTCTGGTCTCAACTGGCGTACTAGAGAGTGATGAAACGCCATTTCTGTTTCATCAACTTGTGTGAACTATATCACACTTGGCGCTTTATTCACCAGTCAAAAAATGAGCTTTCGCTGCGCTTAATAACACTTCTATTTATGTGGATATTGGTAAGTAACCCCTGATGATCTTATTTTCATTCTCTTGCTAATGATTATTATTCTGCGGGTTTTATTACTTGTTCTTGTTTAATACACGGAGAAACCGAGTCAGAAGCGCGTCTATTCTTAATCTTGGCGGAATATCTTCCGAATACCTGATAAATAAGTATTATTCTTCCCTGTCAGTGGTAAAGCTGACGCCCGTGAGGGCTGGCGGAAATCGGCTGATGTCTATCGCAGTCGCGATTGCTAACGTGTTTGGGCTACCTTAATTAAGGCATATCGCATGGATGTAAGCGTAAATGGGTGACAGTACGCCGCATAAGGCGCTAAGGCTCATCGGAACGGGGTTGGTTATTTTATTGCCAGTGGTACTGGCATTGTGGTTTGCCCAACTGCGGGCAAAAGCCGAAACCATTGATCAATTACACTCATTTTCGCAGCTGGCGCTGCAAAAAACGGAAATGGTCATCCGCGAAGCGGATCAGGCCCGGGCGAAAGCCAGCCAGTATCGCGGGGAGCTGTGCTCAGCGGACCATCAGCGTTATTTATTGCATATCGTTCGCGGCCTGCTGTATGTGGAAGATCTGATCTACGCTAACGGTCAGCGCTTTATCTGTTCAACGTCCGTTCATCAGCAAACCGGCTGGCGGATGCCGGCGGCCAGTTATACCAAAAAGCCGGATGTCGCGATTTACTATTACCGGGACACGCCGTTTTATCCCGGCTTTGCCATGAACTATATGCAGAAGGGGCCCTATGTGGTGGTGGTCAATCCCTTCTCGTTCAGCTCAGTGATCGCCAGCGATCGCGATTTAGCCTATGGCGTGTTCGATACCAAAACCAACCTCTTTTTCTCGGTTAGTAACAATGTCGAGCCCGCGGAGCTCCATGCGTTAATTCGTGAAGGCGATACCTTTTTTAATCAGAATGGCCGGGTGTATACGATAGCCCGCTCCGCTATCCGGCCGATCGCCGTCATTATGTCCACCTCGCGGGCCAGCTATTATCACAACTTTTGTGACCAGGCCAGCCTGACGCTGCCGCTGGGGATCATCTGCAGTATTTTACTGGTGCTGGTGTGGTCGCGCACCCGCCGGCAGTATCACTCGCCGCGCAATATGCTGCAGCGGGCTCTGAGCTGCCGCCAGCTGCGCCTGCACTACCAGCCGATTATCGATATTAAAAATAACCGCTGCGTCGGGGCGGAAGCGCTGCTGCGCTGGCCAGGGTTTGACGGTCCGGTGATGAACCCGGCGGAGTTTATTCCGCTGGCGGAAAATGAAGGCATGATTGCCCAGGTGACGGACTACGTGGTGGATGAGCTGTTTTACGAAATGGGAGAGTTTCTTGCCAGCCATCCGCAGCTGTACGTGGCGATCAATCTCTCTGCGTCGGACTTCCACTCGGCGCGGCTGATTTCACAGATCAGTGAGAAAGCGCGCAGCTATGCGGTCTGTATCGGGCAGATCAAAATCGAAGTAACCGAGCGGGGGTTTATCGACGTACCGAAGACCACGCCGGTGATTCAGGCGTTCCGCGAAGCGGGCTATGAAATTGCCATCGATGATTTCGGTACCGGCTATTCGAATCTGCATAATCTGCACGCCCTGAACGTCGATATCCTTAAAATCGATAAAACCTTCGTTGATACGCTGACCACCAACAACACCAGCCACCTGATTGCCGAACACATCATCGAGATGGCGCGCGGGTTACGTCTAAAGACTATCGCGGAAGGCGTGGAGACGCCTGAGCAGGTAAGCTGGCTCTACAAGCGCGGCGTGCAGTATTGCCAGGGCTGGCTGTTTGCGAAAGCGATGCCGGCGCGGGAGTTTATGCAGTGGTTAGCCAATGCGCCCGCGCCCGTGAACGTGCCTCAGCCGTCGCGTCACGCGGAGATCTGATGGCGGTAGTCGCTGGGGGTGCGGTCGAACTCCCGGCGGAAGACCCGCGAGAAGGTTTGCTGCGAGACGTAGCCCAGATCCATGGCGATATCAAAGATCGGCCGCTGGGTGGTTCGCAACGCCTCCGCCGCCAGCAGCAGACGGCGCTGACGAATATAATCCCCCAGCGTCTGATGCATCACGGTGCGGAACATCCGCTGCAGGTACCACTTCGAGTATCCTGACTTTCTGGCGACTACATCAATGTTAAGTGGTTGATCGATATGTTCATCAATCCATTCAATCAGTGTTTGAATAATATCCTGATGGGACATAAAGCGGCCTCTCTCAATTCTCGATTCGTCGTTTTGTCTGCGGGCGAGTATAATTCCTCAAGTTAACTTGAGGTAAAGCGCTTTATGGAAAAGAAATCACCCCGCATCAAAATGCTGCTGACGCCCGGGGAAGTGGCAAAACGAACCGGCGTGGCGGTCTCGGCCCTCCATTTTTATGAGAGTAAAGGGCTGATCCACAGCCAGCGGAATGCCGGCAATCAGCGGCGCTACCGGCGCGATGTCCTGCGCGCGGTGGCGATTATCAAAATTGCGCAACGTATCGGCATCCCGCTGGCCACCATCGGCGACGCGTTTGGCGTGCTGCCGGAAGGGCACAATCTCAGCGCAAAAGAGTGGAAAATGTTGTCATCCCAGTGGCGCGAGGAGCTGGACCGGCGTATCCACACCCTGACGGCGCTGCGCGACCAGCTCGACGGCTGCATCGGCTGCGGCTGTTTATCGCGGCGCGACTGCCCGCTACGCAACCCGGGCGATAAACTGGGGGAAGAGGGGACCGGCGCCCGGCTGCTGGAGGAGGAGTGATAAAACTAAAGCGCCACAACTGGGCGCTTTAGTTGTTTTCCGGTCTTGGTCTTTCGCATTATCTCGTTGGTTCACGAGAGGGTTTCCCCCGACGTCGACGTCCCTCAGTATTGCGCAATCTGTTGATGGAGGTTCCGGTTTGCGTCGACACTTTAACTATGGCATCCGCCGCCGTTTTTTCCTCACTATTTTGCCGAAATTTTCCCGGCAATCCGCGCCTGTTCCTATAGTTAATTTGAACAAACCACGGGAGAGGCCCATGCTGACGGTACATCATCTTAATCAGTCACGATCGCAACGCGTACTGTGGGCGCTGGAGGAGCTACAGCTGCCTTATCAGATAGTCCGCTATCAGCGGGAAAAGTCGATGCTGGCGCCAGCGGCATTGAAGAAAATCCACCCGCTGGGTAAATCGCCAGTGCTGGAAGACAACGGCTATGTGCTGGCGGAGTCCGGAGCGATCCTTGAGTATTTGCAGGAGAGCTGGGACAGCGATGGGCTGCTGAAGCCACAGGGCGCGGATGACAAACTGCAGTACCGCTTCTGGCTGCACTATGCCGAAGGCTCGCTGATGCCGCTGCTGTTAATGAAGCTGGTGTTCGCCAGCCTCGGCAAACCCCCGGTGCCCTTTGGCGTCCGCTCGCTGGGCTCGCTGCTGGGCAAAGGTATACAGAAAGCGTGGCTCGATCCTCAGTTGGCCACCCATGCGCGGTTCATTGACGACCATCTTGCCACGCGGCCATGGTTTGCCGGCGATCGGCTGAGCATGGCCGATATCCAGATGAGCTTCCCGGTGATGGCGCTGCTGGCCCGCGGCGGCATGCATGATCTTCGCCATATTGAGGCCTGGCGACAGCGGGTGGAGCAGCGCCCGGCCTGGCAGCGGGCCATCGAGCGCGGCGGCCCCTTCACCTTACCCGGCGCCTGAAGTATCAGCGGATCCGATGACGCGGCTAAATGAAAGCAACTCACTAAAAAATTGTTAGCGGATTGCGCATGGACGATAACGTTTGCGCATCGGCTGGTTATTTTCTGTTCGTCATAAGCGAAATTTAGCGAAATACGATAAACATCGGTTGAAAAGGGTTATCTAAAGGCCGGATAATCGTTTGCCTTTCTGTTTTGCTCCCTCTTTTTTCTGCTAGCCGGGGGGAGTTGATAAGGTTGACACACCGTAGTGTATGCGCGGAGTTAAACGTTTGCTTTTTTGCGGCCCCCCTGGCGCTGCGATTCGGTACAAGGAGATCGCGTTTAACTGGCAGTGGAAGGTCCACCACGCATATCAACGAACAATAAAAATTTTCAGGGGAAGTTTTCTATGTCTACGCCTTCAGCGCGTACCGGCGGTTCATTAGACGCCTGGTTTAAAATTTCGGCGCGCGGTAGCACCGTGCGTCAGGAGATTGTTGCAGGTCTTACTACCTTTCTGGCAATGGTGTACTCCGTCATCGTGGTGCCGGGCATGCTCGGAAAAGCGGGCTTCCCGCCGGCCGCGGTGTTTGTTTCTACCTGTCTGGTGGCGGGCGTTGGCTCGCTGGCGATGGGATTATGGGCAAACCTGCCGATGGCCATCGGCTGCGCTATCTCGTTGACCGCTTTCACCGCCTTCAGCCTGGTGCTGGGGCAGCACATCAGTATTCCGGTGGCGCTCGGCGCGGTATTCCTGATGGGCGTCCTGTTTACGGTGATCTCGGCAACCGGCATCCGCAGCTGGATCTTGCGCAACCTGCCGCAGGGCGTGGCCCACGGTACCGGGATCGGGATCGGTCTGTTCCTGCTGCTGATTGCCGCCAATGGCGTTGGCCTGGTGATCAAAAACCCGCTGGACGGTCTGCCGGTGGCGTTGGGGAACTTTGACAGCTTCCCGGTGGTAATGTCGCTGATTGGCCTCGCGGTGATCATCGGTCTGGAAAAAATGAAGGTACCGGGCGGTATTCTGCTGACCATTATCGGCGTGTCGATTGTCGGCCTGATTTTCGATCCTAACGTCCATTTCTCCGGGATTTTCGCCATGCCATCCCTGAGCGATGACCAGGGCAACTCGCTGATTGGCAGTCTGGATATTGTCGGCGCGCTAAATCCGGTCGTGCTGCCCAGCGTACTGGCCCTGGTGATGACGGCGGTCTTTGACGCAACCGGCACCATCCGCGCGGTGGCCGGTCAGGCGAACCTGCTGGACAAAGACGGACAGATCATCAACGGCGGTAAAGCGCTGACCACCGACTCCCTGAGCAGCGTCTTCTCTGGCTTAGTCGGGGCGGCGCCGGCGGCGGTGTATATCGAATCGGCGGCGGGTACGGCAGCCGGCGGTAAAACCGGCCTGACCGCGGTGACGGTAGGGGTCCTGTTCCTGCTGATCCTGTTCCTCTCTCCGCTCTCTTATCTGGTGCCGGCCTACGCGACCGCGCCGGCGCTGATGTACGTCGGCCTGCTGATGCTGAGCAACGTGGCGAAGATCGATTTCAATGACTTCGTTGACGCCATGGCTGGCCTGATCACCGCGGTGTTTATCGTGCTGACCTGCAACATCGTGACCGGCATCATGATCGGTTTCGCGACCCTGGTGATCGGCCGCCTGGTCTCCGGCGAGTGGCGTAAGCTGAACCTCGGCACGGTGATTATCGCTGTGGCGCTGGTGGTGTTCTACGCCGGCGGGTGGGCGATTTAAACCCTTTGTGCTCCTCACGGGCGGCTCAGGCCGCCCGTTTTATTTTTAAGCCACATCCTGTTTCCATTTGCGTTAATCTGGGTAGCGTATGATTCAAAGGCAAGACGCCTCACAGGTATAAAAGAAAACGCAGCAAACAGGGAACACATGGAAATATTCTTTACCATCCTCATCATGACCCTTGTGGTCTCACTCTCCGGGGTAGTGACGCGCGTACTGCCCTTTCAGGTTCCACTCCCACTGATGCAAATCGCCATTGGCGCGCTTCTGGCGTGGCCGACCTTTGGTTTGCATGTTGAATTTGATCCAGAGCTGTTTCTGGTCCTGTTTATCCCGCCGCTGCTGTTCGCCGACGGCTGGAAAACGCCAACTCGCGAATTCATTGAGCACGGGCGCGAGATCCTCGGCCTGGCGCTGGCGCTGGTGGTCGTGACGGTGGTCGGCATCGGCTTTCTGATCTACTGGATTGTGCCGGGCATTCCGCTGATCCCGGCGTTCGCGCTGGCGGCCGTGCTGTCGCCGACCGATGCCGTGGCGCTCTCGGGTATCGTCGGGGAAGGGCGGATACCGAAAAAAATCATGGGCATTTTGCAGGGTGAGGCGCTGATGAACGACGCCTCCGGCCTGGTCTCGCTCAAGTTTGCCGTCGCGGTGGCGATGGGCACCATGGTCTTTACCGTCGGCGGCGCCACCGTCGAGTTTCTGAAAGTGGCGATTGGCGGCGTGCTGGCCGGGTTTGTGGTGAGCTGGTCGTATGGCCGCTCGATGCGCTTCCTCAGCCGCTGGGGCGGTGACGAGCCCGCCACGCAGATCGTCCTGCTGTTCCTGCTGCCGTTTGCCTCCTATCTGATTGCCGAACATATCGGCGTCTCCGGCATTCTGGCGGCGGTGGCGGCAGGGATGACCATCACCCGTTCCGGCGTGATGCGTACCGCGCCGCTGGCGATGCGCCTGCGCGCCAACAGCACCTGGTCGATGCTGGAGTTTGTCTTTAACGGCATGGTGTTTCTGCTGTTGGGCCTGCAGCTGCCGGATATCCTCTCCAGCTCGCTGGTGGCGGCGGAAGCCGACCCCAATGTCGAGACCTGGATGCTGTTTACCGACATCATCCTGATCTATGCCGCGCTGATGCTGGTGCGTTTTGGCTGGCTGTGGTCGATGCGTAAGCTTAGCCAGCGCTTCCTGAAGAAGAAGCCGATGGAGTTTGGCTCCTGGACCACGCGCGAGCTGCTGATCTCCTCCGTTGCCGGAGTGCGCGGGGCGATTACCCTCGCCGGTGTGCTCTCTATTCCGCTGCTGCTGCCGGACGGGAATGTCTTTCCGGCGCGCTATGAGCTGATTTTCCTCGCCGCCGGGGTGATCCTGTTCTCGTTGTTCGTTGGGGTGATTGCGCTGCCGATCCTGCTGCGCCACATTGAATCGAGCGATAATGTGCAGCAGCGGAAAGAGGAGCGTCTGGCGCGCGCGGCGACGGCGGACGTGGCGATTGTGGCGATCCAGAAGATGGAAGAGCGGCTGGCGGCGGATACCAAAGAGAATATCGATAACCAGCTGCTGACCGAAGTCAGTTCGCGGGTGATCGGTAACCTGCGCCGCCGCGCCGATGGTCGTAACGATGTGGAAACCTCGATGCTCGAAGAGAGCCTGGAGCGGCGCTTCCGCCTGGCGGCGCTGCGCTCTGAGCGCGGTGAGCTGTACCATCTGCGCGCCACCCGGCAGATCAGTAACGAGACGCTGCAGAAGCTGCTGCACGACCTCGACCTGCTGGAAGCGCTGTTGATCGAAGATCAGTGATCGTCAGACCCGGTGGCGTAGCGCCGCCGGGTGATCTCTCGTAACGCAAGTGTGCCCGCGGGCAGCTGACGCCTTACCGGGCTGACAACCTCCGCGGTATCCACCCGATGCGCCCCAGCCTGGCGCCGCCAGGCGTTATTCCAGCCAGAACGCTTTACTGCACGCCAGCCAGGCCTCAGCGCTACGCGACATATATACGCCTTCCCGCCAAATCATCCCCAGCTCCCAGCGCAGCTCGCTTTGCAATGGGATCCAGCAAAAATTCTGCGGGTCGAGACGCTGGCAAATCGGCTCCGGCAGGATCGCCACGCCAATGCCGGCCTGCACCATGGCGGCGAGAAAATCCCACTGGCCGCTGCGCACAGCGATCCGCGGCTTCACGTCGTGCTCGCTAAACAGGCGCATCAGCTGCTGGCTGAGGGCAAATTCCTCGTTGTAGATAACCAGCGGATGCGCCGCCAGCTCCGCCGGCGAGAGCGACGTTTTGCCTTCCCACGCCGCGGTCCTGGGCGTCAGGACGCACAGTGGGTGGTTGAACAACGGCAGGGTGGTGAGGCTGCTGCCCTCTTCGATCGGCAGGGCGGTCATCGCCATATCAAGTTCGCCATTGCTGACCGCCTGCTGGACCGTCAGGCCGCCAAACTCGGCGATTTTCAGCTCGACGCCCGGGTAGCGCTGGCGGAAACGGCTGATCGGCTCCGCCATCAGCATCCCGACCATCGGCGGAATGCCAAGACGCAGCACCCCCTTATGCAGGTGATTGATATCGCTCAGCTCTGACTCCAGCTGGCTGAACTCGCCGAGGATCGCCTGGCCGCGTTCAAAAACCACGCGCCCGGTATCGGTAAGCAGCAGTTTGCGGCCGTCGCGGATCAACAGCGTGCAGTTCAGTTCATCTTCGAGATTTTTGAGCATCTTGCTGATGGTGGGCTGTGTGACAAACAGCTTTTCCGCCGCGCGAGTAAAACTCTGCTGACGAACCACTTCAACGAAATAGCGCAGCGTTCGGATATCCATAATTATTCCCTGAGACTATACCTGCGATGATTTTAATTCATTTCTGTCCGCGTCGGCGGCTCTCTATACTGCATGCCTGACTTCTTTTTTTCAGGACTATCGCTCATGGCCTTCGCGCCAGCTCGCGTTGCCCCTGCTGTGGCGCAGCGACTTCAGATCCCGATACAGGTGCTGCTCTACGTCGGGTTATTCATCTTCGCACAATATCTAGTGAACAGGTGGCAGGTACCCTTGCCGGCCAACTTAGTGGGCATGGTGATGCTCCTGTTGATGATCGTTTGCCGGGTGATCCCCCTCAACTGGGTTCGCGCCGGCGCCCGCTGGCTGTTGGCGGAGATGCTGCTGTTTTTCGTCCCGGCGGTGGTGGCGGTGGTCAATTATGCCCAGCTGTTGATGGTCGACGGATGGCGTATTTTCCTGGTCATTGCGTTAAGCACGCTGATGGTGCTCGGCGCTACGGCCTGGGTCGTTGACAAGGTTTATCGTTACGAAGTGAACAGGATAAAAAAATGAGCGATGCCACGCTAAGTATCCTGTGTCTGGTGGCGACGCTGGGCCTCTATTACGCTAACAAAAAACTGTATCGCCGTTTTCATAAACTGCCGTTGATGCCGCTGGTATTTACGCCGATCCTGCTGGTGCTGATCCTGGTGGCAGGCCATATCTCTTATCAGAGCTATATGGGAGAGACCCACTGGCTGCTCTGGCTGCTGGGCCCGGCGACCATCGCCTTTGCCGTCCCGGTCTATGAAAATATCGCGGTGATCAAACGCCACTGGATGTCTCTCAGCGCAGGGGTGGTAACGGCGGTGGTGGTAGCGGTGACCAGTTCCGTGTGGCTGGCGCGCGGATTGATGTTGTCTGACGAAATACAGCGTAGCCTGGCGGTGCGTTCGGTGACCACGCCTTTTGCCCTGGCGGCGGCGAAACCGCTTGGCGGTCAACCCGATCTGGTTGCGCTGTTTGTGGTGATCACCGGCGTCTTTGGTATGGCGGTGGGGGACATGCTGTTTTTACGGCTTGCTATCCGGGAAGGGATGGCGAAAGGGGCCGGGTTCGGGGCGGCCTCCCACGGTGCCGGAACCGCGCGCTCCTATGAGCTGGGCCAGCAGGAGGGCGTAGTGGCCAGCCTGGTGATGATGCTCTCAGGTGTGGTCGTCGTGCTGGCTGCGCCGGTCGTGCGCTGGCTGCTGTTTTAACATGGTCCCGTAACCGGATATTATGAAATATTGAGGGGGAGAATAGTTATGGACTATTTTCCCCTGTTTTTGTTTATACCCGTTATTACTCATCATAAAAGATTAAGTCGATTCTTATGTTTTTCCTGAATTTGTAACTAAATATTTCGCTGATGTCGATTATTTAATTGTAATCTAAATAATATTCAGAGGTTTTATTATTTTCACGAATTATATTACTGGTTATCTAATTGATTTTTAAGTGTTCTTATGTTGCGCTGCTAATGTTTTAATACACTTTATTTAAAAAGTGGTATATCCATTGATAATTGAAACTTTACCTTTTGTTCGTTATTCTCTTTACGCGAGCTTGTATTATTGAATGGATTCAAAACGGGTCGTTTATTTCTGCATAATAGTGACTGTCATCAAGCCGATAGCATGTAAATGCCTGCATGACGCCGCGCTGATTGAATTTCATTCTCTAATATCGCTGCATACAGCAATTGACGGACTGATTGTCGTTTATAATGGATATGGGAATAAATATGAAGATGAGTAAAAAATTTCTGGCGGGTGCCCTGATTTTCTCTGCCTGCAGCGCGCTGTCTACCGTTGCCCAGGCTGATAACACCATTACCTTTAATGGCGTTGTTTCAGATACCACCTGTACGGCGACCATCGATGGCGGTGTGACTGCCATTGATATGGGCACCACCTCGGTGGCGGACCTGAAAGCGTATACCTACGGTGCAGCTAAGAACTTCTCCTTTAGCTTAGCGGATTGCCCGACGCTGGAAGAGGGGGGAAATAACTCCGCCCGCGTGACTTTCGGCGGGGTTTCCGATACCGCGAATAGCGATTACTTTAAAAACCAGGCAACGGAAGACGCAGCAACGGGCGTCGCTGTGGCGCTGTATGACGAAGCCGGTAGCCTGATGAAAAATAACGAAGAAGGTTCAGATGTCGATATCTCTTCGGGTGCCGCAACGATTCCGTTCACCGTTAAGATGGTGAAATCGGGCGCTGGTGAACCGACAAAGGGTGCCGTTCAGACAACGGTAACTTATAACGTGACCTATCATTAATTCTGCATTTTATTGAAAGGAGAAAGGGGGATCGTCTGTTATTCCCCTTATTTAAGCGTATGAGATATCCTTTTTTTGTGGTTGGTTTAGTGCTGTCGTCCTCTATCGCGCAAGCCAGCGTGGTAGTTGGCGGTACGCGCCTTGTCTTTGATGGGACGAAGAATAACGCCGTCATTAACGTTGAGAATAAAGATCCGAGCAGCAATATCGTACAGTCCTGGCTCTCTGTGGCTGATGCTCGCTCACCAGCAAAAGATGCATTTATTATTACACCGCCGCTATTTCGTCTTAAAGCCGGAGAGAAAGGATTTGTGCGCGTTGTGCGTTCAGGAAAGACGCTACCAGACGACCGCGAGTCCATATTTTGGCTTAATATTAAAGGGATCCCGGCAACAGAATATACTCCTGATAAAAATGTCGTGCAGTTTGCTATCAACTCGAAAATAAAATTAATTTACCGGCCTGCCGCATTAAAAGGTAATACACCAGAAAGCTATGCCGACAAATTACAATGGGGTAAAGAAGGGGCGGCGGTAACGGTAAAAAATAGTTCGCCATTGTATATGAATTTCTCACAGATCAGTCTTAACGGTAAAAATATTTCTGGTGCATGGTTTGCAGCCCCGTTTTCTACTTTAAAAATACCCGTCAGGAATAACCTGTCCGCGGCAGGAAAAAAAGAAATCACATGGAGCGTGATTAATGATTATGGTATGTCAGGGAAGAAATATACCGCTCTTATTCAGTAGCATTGAGCCGCTATGTTCAACTAAAAGTCTCTGCGTCGCTATTGTTCTGTGCCTGAGTACCCTACCTACTTGCGCCGAGGCCGATGAATATTTCAACCCGAATCTACTCGAAGTTACGGATAATAGTGCGACTTCGGTTGATCTGTCCTATTTTTCGCAAGACGGCGTACCGCCGGGCACCTATCACCTGGATGTTTACGTCAATGATAAGTATGTCGGTTCTGAATCACTCCTGTTCCAGGTAAATAACCCTGACGCTGGTGCAAACGCAACGGCGACTCCCTGTCTTTCTTCGGAGTTTCTTCATTCGTGGCTCATCAATACCGCCGCCTATCCGAAGCTGTTCGAGGCAGGAGAAACCTGTGCTCAACTGTCGGCGATCCCGGGCGTAACGTTTACGGTTTCGCTTGCCCAACAGCGGATAGATTTTACCGTCCCGCAGGCCGCGATGCTGAATCGCCCCAGAGACTATGTGCCGGAGAGCCAGTGGCAGCAGGGGATTAACGCCGGTATTCTCAACTACAGCATTTCCGGGCAGCGCAATACCCCGCGGCATAACGGCGCAACTATCGACAGTCAGTTTATCAGCCTGCAGCCTGGCGTGAATCTGGGGCCGTGGCGCCTGCGCAATTACAGCACCTATAGCCACAGCGACAACACCAGTCGCTGGGAGTCGGTATACTCCTATATCACCCGCGATATCCAAACCCTGCGCAGTCAACTGGTGGTGGGCAACACCTATACGTCGTCCGGCATCTTCGACAGCATGAGCTTTACCGGCCTACAGCTCAGCTCAGATAAAGAGATGTTGCCGGATAGCCTTCACGGGTTTGCGCCGACGATCAAGGGTATTGCGCGTACCACCGCTGAGGTCTCGATCTATCAGAATGGCTATAGCATTTATAAAACCACCGTTGCCCCCGGCGCTTTTGAAATAAAAGATCTTTACGCCACCGGCAGCGCCGGCGATCTGTACGTCAGCATTAAAGAGTCCGACGGCAGCGAGCAAAACTTTGTGGTGCCATTCGCCTCGTTGGCGATCCTGCAGCGCGAGGGCCAACTGGACTATGCGCTGAGCAGCGGCAGAACGCGCTCAGGTAGCTCCGACGATAAAGAATATAACTTTATTCAGTCCTCTCTGGTTTATGGCGTGACCAGCAACGTTACTCTTTATAGCGGTTTTCAGCAGGCGGAAGATAAGTACACCAATTTGCTGTTAGGCGCTGGTTTTAATCTTGGGACTATCGGCGCCCTCTCATTTGATGGTTCTCAGTCATGGGCTGATGTTAACGCCAACGCCGCGGCCACATCGACCAGTCAAGAACAGGGGCAATCTTATCGCGTCCGCTTTAGCAAAAGTTTTCTCCAGACCGGCACCAACTTTTCCGTGGCCGGTTATCGCTATTCCACCGCGGGATACTATTCGTTTCAGGATTTTGTCGATAACGCTTCCACTCAGTATGACTGCTGTACCAGCAAGGGCAGAACGAAAGGCCGTTTTGACGCTTCGGTGTCACAGACGCTGTTTGGCTATGGCTCACTTTCGCTGTCGCTGATCAATGAAACCTACTGGGACAACTCGCGCATGGCGTCGGTCGGGGTGGGCTATAGCGGAGCAATCGGCAAAGCCTCCTACTTTATTAACTATTCCTATAACCGCAACGTGCAGAACACCGATGACAGCGGTGATAACCGGCCGACCAGTGATACGGTCGTCTCCCTGACGTTAAGCATTCCGCTGGGGGACTCACTCTCCGCGAATTACACCTTGAACCATGCCCGCCATAACGACACCACGCACAGCGTGGGACTCAACGGCTCGGCGTTCGAGGATCGCTCCCTGAACTGGAGCGTGCTTGAAGGGTACAACACCCAGGATAAGAGCACTTCCGGCAACCTCAGCGTCAACTACCAGGGAGCAAAAGGCGACGCGGCGGGCGGCTATGGCTACGACCGCTACAGCAATCACTACAGCTATTCGCTGCGCGGCGGCATGGTTGCCCATTCCGGCGGACTCACGCTGTCACGCTTTCTGGGGGAGAGTTCGGCGCTGGTCGAGACCCCCGGCCTCAGCGATGTGACGGTGCGCGGCCAGACAAACGTGACGACGGATGCCGCCGGATATGCCGTGGTGCCCTACGTCCGTCCGTACCATCGTAATAGCCTGGCGCTGGATGAACAGGAAATTCCCGGCGCTGAAGTGGATAACGTTGCCAGAACGGTAGTTCCGACGCGCAACGCGATCGTCAAAGTGCAGTATGACACGCGAATTGGCTATAAGGCGATGCTCACGCTGCGCACCCGCAGCGGGGTGGTGCCCTTCGGCGCGCTGGTGACCCTCGATAACGCGCGGCCTAATACCAGCGTCTCGCGCAGCAATATCGTCGGCGATGAGGGGCAGGTTTACCTGACGGGGTTGCAGAAAAAAGGTCAGCTGTTAGCGCGCTGGGGGGAAAAAAGCAATGAGCAGTGCACCGCTCATTATGATTTTTCCAGCACCACGCTGAGCGACAATATTCTGTTTTATCAGGCCATTTGCCGATAATGGCCGCACGTGCGCAACAGGAAAAGAAGGGCTGATATGAGGATTAAAGACTGCGGAACAGGGGGCTGCGTACTGGCTAGCCTTTTGCTGCTCTCCGCTTCCGGGTTGGCTTACGAGAGCAGCAGCACGGTCAATTTTAAGGTTACGGGCACGATCGAAGCGCCCTCCTGTGAGGTGGCCGTGGATCCGTCGAATCGTATTGATTTAGGCACCGTTCCCTATCAGACGTTCTCCGGAAAAGCGGGATCGAGCAGCGCCAGCGTGCCGGTTAAGCTGCTCTTTTCCCACTGTTCGGCCTATGCGTCGGCGGTGACGATCGCATTCGATGGGGCCCGTTTCGATGAAGCCCACGCTTCGATCTATAAAAGCTATAGGACAGGCAATAACGGGGCCAGCGGCATTGGTTTGCAACTGCTCAGCATGGCCGACCAGCAGCCTCTGGGCCCCGGAGACCAGTATCTCTACACCTTTGATAGCGAAACGGACATCCACACGTTCAACATGGTGGCACGGATGTACTCACCCTATGGCCAGGTGAGTCCCGGTATTGTCGGTTTTACCGCCACGTTTGAAGTGACCTATAAATAATGATTTCGACAGGGAGTGTTATGAAAAAGCTAATTTTATTTTTCATTGTCGTGCTGGTCCCCTCCTACAGCTGGGCGGTATGCGGGGGGAAAAATTACGGCGATATTTCGATGACTAAGCTGCCTGAAAAAATACTGATCAATGCCGGAAATTATACCGCGGGTACGGTGCTGTATGATTCCGGGAAATTGAATCACGCGCAAACGTATATGCTCAATTGCGAGGGGAAAATTTACGCGGTGTTTGCCTGGTCTTCGGGCAATGCCGGGGCATTGGTCGGCGATAACATCTATACCACCTCGGTGCAGGGGGTCGGGATACGCGTTAAAATGTGGCTTAATATCAGTGGTGAATATGATAACGATACAAATGATTTCGCCCCCGACTCGCAGGTGCATTATATCGGGGATGCCAACTTTGCACTCGGTGAGCCTCGGGGCTTTTTAGATTACTACGCTTCCACCCATTACACCCCGGCGTATCAACTGCAGCTGGTGGCGACTGGCGGCCCGATTGCCAGCAATAGTACATTATCATTTAACGATCCGGTGGCGACGGTATCGGCAAAGGACAGTAATAGCACGGTAGCGATTTCCCAACTGCATATCAGCGGAACCACCAGCATCCAGATGATCCCGATGGGGTGCGTTGTCAGTAGCATCAATCTCAGTTTTGCCATGGGCAGCATCAATACCGGCGAGTTTAATAGCGCGACGAAGGTAGGATCAGCGCGGCAGTCCATGAACCTCTATTGCGAGCCGGGAACCAATGTTTCGATGCGGGTGGTGGCGGCGGAAGCGAGTGGGGATAATCCTGATAACACCGTAATGGCCTTAACGGCAGAAGAGAATGTTGCCACCGGGGTGGGGGTTCAGTTGAATCTGGATGGCGAAGCGCTGCCATTGAATACCGACATCAGCCTCTATACCTCGAGCCGTACGACGGTAACGAACGACGGCGCAGATGCCAGCTATAGCTATTTCACCCATCCCGACAGCCCTGGCGGGGCAGCCGCTCAGCAGTCGCTCGCTTTTTCCACAAACTATTATAAGACGGGAAGTATAGTGACAGCAGGTTCAGCAAATGCAGCAGGGGTGATCACCTTCACCTACAACTGACGGGGGCAGAATAAGCCCCTTCCCCGGCAGGTGCCGGAGAAGGGAAGGCGGCGGTTAATGCGCCTGGCCGCGTTCGATACCGATCCCGGTTTGTGAACGAATGAACTGGGCGCGGAACTGCTCGCGCTCGCGCATTCCTTCCGGTGAGTTATCGGTCGCGGAGAAGAGCCAGATACCGATGAACGCGATAGCGATGGAGAACAGCGCCGGGTATTCATACGGGAACAGCGCTTTCTCATGACCGAGGATCTGCACCCAAATGGTCGGGCCGAGGATCATCAGAATCACCGCCGTCAGCAGACCCAGCCAGCCGCCGATCATCGCCCCGCGGGTGGTCAGCTTCGACCAGTACATCGACAGCAGGATAATCGGGAAGTTACAGCTGGCGGCAATAGAGAACGCCAGGCCGACCATGAAAGCGATATTCTGATTTTCGAACAGGATGCCCAGCAGAATGGCCACCACGCCGAGGATCAGCACCGTAATTTTGGAGACCTTCAGCTCCTGACGCTCGGTCGCCCCTTTACGGAAGACGTTGGCGTACAGGTCGTGCGACACCGCCGAGGCGCCCGCCAGCGTCAAGCCAGCGACCACCGCCAGAATGGTGGCGAAGGCGACCGCGGAGATAAAGCCGAGGAACAGGTTGCCGCCCACCGCATCCGCCAGATGCACCGCCGCCATATTATTGCCGCCGATAAGCTGTCCGGCTGCGTCTTTGAACACTGGGTTCGCGCCGACCAGCATGATGGCGCCGAAGCCGATGATAAAGGTCAGAATATAGAAGTAGCCCATAAAGCCGGTGGCGTAGAACACGCTTTTACGCGCTTCTTTGGCGTCGCTCACGGTGAAGAAACGCATCAGGATATGCGGCAGGCCGGCGGTACCAAACATCAGACCGAGGCCAAGGGAGAGCGCGGATATCGGATCTTTCACCAGCCCACCGGGGCTCATAATCGCCGCGCCTTTCGGGTGGACGGCCATCGCTTCGGTAAACAGATTATTGAAGCTGAAGCCGACGTGCTTCATCACCATAAAGGCCATAAAGCTGGCGCCGAACAGCAGCAGAACCGCTTTGATAATCTGCACCCAGGTGGTCGCCAGCATGCCGCCGAACAGGACATAGAGCACCATCAGGACGCCCACCAGCACCACCGCAACGTGATAGTTAAGGCCGAACAGCAGCTGGATCAGCTTGCCGGCGCCGACCATTTGGGCGATCAGATAGAGGGCCACCACCACCAGCGAGCCGCAGGCGGAGAGGGTGCGGATCGGTCCCTGTTTGAGACGATAGGACGCCACGTCGGCAAAGGTGTAGCGGCCAAGGTTGCGCAGACGTTCGGCAATCAGAAACAGGATAATCGGCCAGCCGACAAGGAAGCCCAGCGAGTAGATCAGACCGTCGTAACCGGAGGTATACACCAGCGCAGAGATACCAAGGAACGACGCTGCCGACATAAAGTCGCCGGCAATCGCCAGCCCGTTCTGGAAACCGGTGATATTGCCGCCGGCGGTGTAGTAATCGCTGCGCGAACGCACCCGTTTTGACGCCCAGTAAGTGATGTACAGGGTCAGGGCGACGAAAATCAGGAACATGACAATCGCCTGCCAGTTGGTCGGCTGGCGCTGTACCGCGCCGGTAATGGCGTCTGCGGCCTGAACGCCGAGGGGCAGCAGCGTGGCGGCGAGCGCCGTCAGGACTCTCTTGATCATGCTTTTACCTCGTTGAGAACGCTCTTGGTCAAACGGTCGAATTCACCGTTGGCCCGCCAGACATAAATACCGGTGAGAACAAACGAAATGACGATCACACCGATGCCCAGCGGGATCCCGCGGGTGACGCTGGTCCCGGCGTGCAGCGGCGTGCCGAGCCAGCCTGGCGCGAAGGCGATAAGCAGAATAAAGCCCACATAGATCACTAACATAATCACTGACAGAATGGCGGCAAACCGTTGCCGTGATGCCACCAGCTCCCTGAAATGCGCACTATTTTCTATCCGCTGACAAAGTTGTTCATTCATCTTAGCGTCTCCAGAGGTCTCCCTTTCGTCATCCACGCAGCGGACGCTGGCGACAGCAACCCCTCCGGCGTTAAAGGCCGGGATACGGTTCGCTGACGGCGTTCCTGCGAGTGAAATCCTGGGGGAGGGACTTATTTTTATCCTCTCCCCGGTGGGGGAGAGGGTGTAGGGAATCGGTCCTTACTTAAGAAGGCATGGTAATGGCCTGCTTCTCTTCGAGCAGTTTTTCCACTACGCCAGGATCGGCGAGAGTCGAGGTATCGCCGAGGTTGCTGGTGTCGCCCGCGGCGATCTTGCGCAGAATGCGGCGCATGATTTTGCCCGAGCGGGTTTTTGGCAACGAATCGGTCCAGTGCAGAACATCCGGCGTCGCCAGCGGGCCAATCTCTTTACGCACCCAGTTACGCACTTCCGCATACAGCTCCGGCGTCGGTTCTTCACCGTGATTGAGCGTCACGTAGGCGTAGATAGCCTGGCCCTTGATGTTGTGCGGAATACCGACCACTGCCGCTTCGGCGATTTTCGGGTGCGACACCAGCGCCGATTCGATCTCGGCAGTACCCAGACGGTGGCCGGAGACGTTCAGAACGTCATCCACGCGGCCGGTGATCCAGTAATAGCCATCTTCATCTCGGCGCGCGCCGTCGCCGCTAAAGTACATATTTTTGAAGGTGGAGAAGTAGGTTTGCTCAAAGCGCTCATGATCCCCGAACAGGGTTCGCGCCTGGCCGGGCCAGGAGTCGGCGATAGCAAGATTGCCCTCGGTGGCGCCATCCAGCGGCAGGCCTTCGTTATCCACCAGCACCGGCTGAACGCCGAAGAACGGGCGGGTAGCGGAGCCAGCCTTCAGCTCAATCGCCCCCGGCAGCGGGGTGATCATAAAGCCGCCGGTTTCGGTCTGCCACCAGGTGTCCATCACCGGGCACTTCTCGTTACCGATCTTCTTCCAGTACCACTCCCAGGCTTCCGGGTTAATGGGTTCGCCGACCGAGCCGAGAATGCGCAGTGAGGAGCGGTCCGTGCCTTCGATAGCCTTGTCGCCTTCCGCCATCAGGGCACGAATCGCCGTCGGAGCGGTATACAGAATGCTGACCTTATGCTTATCGACGACCTGGCACATACGCGCCGGGGTTGGCCAGTTCGGCACCCCTTCGAACATCAGAGTGGTGGCGCCGCAGGCCAGCGGGCCGTACAGCAGATAGCTGTGGCCGGTGACCCAGCCGACATCGGCGGTGCACCAGTAAATATCGCCCGGGTGGTAATCGAAAACGTATTTAAAGGTGGTGGCCGCGTAGACCAGATAGCCGCCGGTGGTGTGCAACACCCCTTTCGGTTTACCGGTGGAGCCAGAGGTATAGAGGATGAACAGCGGATCTTCGGCGTTCATCTCGACGGGGCGGTGTTCGGCGCTGGCGTTCGCCATCAGATCGCTCCACCACAGATCGCGGCCTTCCTGCCAGTCGATTTTACCGCCGGTACGTTTCAGGACCACGACGTGTTCAATGCTGTTGACGTTCGGGTTTTTCAGCGCGTCATCGACGTTTTTCTTCAGCGGGATGGCGCGACCGGCGCGCAGCCCTTCATCCGCGGTGATCACCAGGCGCGAGCTGGAGTCGATAATGCGTCCGGCCACCGCCTCCGGCGAGAAGCCACCGAAAATCACCGAGTGGATGGCGCCGATGCGGGCGCAGGCCAGCATCGCCACCGCGGCTTCCGGCACCATCGGCATATAGATGGCGACCACGTCGCCTTTTTTAATCCCGAGGCCGAGCAGCACATTGGCGAAGCGGCAGACGTCCGCATGCAGTTCACGGTAGGTGATGTGCTTGCTCTGGCTGGCGTCGTCGCCTTCCCAGATGATGGCGGTTTGATCGCCGCGCTCGGCGAGATGGCGGTCGAGGCAGTTGGCGGCGAGGTTAAGGGTGCCGTCTTCATACCATTTGATGGAAATGTTACCCGGCGCAAAGGAGGTATTCTTCACGCGGGTGTAGGGGCGCATCCAGTCAAGGATTTTGCCCTGCTCGCCCCAGAATGTATCAGGGTCGGTTATGGATTGTTGATACTGCGCCTTGTACTGATCCGGGTTAATCAGGCAACGTTCCGCAATGTTAGCGGGAATAGGGTGTTTGTGTATTTGGCTCATGGCTTTTTTTCTCCTTTGAACTTGTTAAATATATGTCAAACAAACGTTAATAGTAGGGGTTTTGGCAGCTTTGTTTGTTAATTGGGGGGCAGATCACGCAATGATTCAACTGAGTGAAATTTCGTCAAATGAAACTTTGAAGTGAAATAATTGCGTAAATGAATTTATAGGAACGGAAGATGTGAAATATTTTTTATTACAAATACTTATGCATTGTAACTGGGGAAAATTCGTGACTTTATGCAGAAAACCAGAAGAAAGCCCTATTCTTAAAGGCTTGCGCAGCATGCCGTGCAAATGATACTGATATTGCGCGTTAAATAACCCCACAAAGCAACGCAACACAATTCATACCCCCTGCAGTGGGTACCATGACGAAAAGGAATGGTGCCTTTCATTGAGGAAGTCTGTAGTGAAGAAAACAAAAAAAGTCAGTCTGGCCTGGCAAATTTTGCTAGCCCTGGTGCTGGGTATCCTTTTGGGCAGTTATCTGCATTACCACGCCGAAAGTCGCGATTGGTTGATTAGCAATTTGCTGACGCCGGCGGGCGATATCTTTATCCATCTGATTAAAATGATCGTAGTCCCGATTGTTATTTCGACCCTGGTGGTCGGGATTGCCGGCGTGGGCGATGCCAAACAGTTAGGCCGGATCGGCGCCAAAACCATTATCTATTTCGAAGTGATCACCACGGTGGCGATCGTGCTGGGTATCACCCTGGCCAACGTCTTCCAGCCGGGAACGGGCATTGATATGTCGCAGCTGGCGGCGGTTGATATTTCGAAATACCAGAACACCACCGCTGAGGTGCAGAGCCATGCGCATGGCCTGATGGGCACCATCCTGTCGCTGGTGCCGACCAACATCGTGGCGTCGATGGCGAAAGGCGATATGCTGCCGATTATTTTCTTCTCGGTGCTGTTTGGTCTGGGGCTCTCCTCGCTGCCGGCGACGCACCGTGAGCCGCTGGTGACGGTCTTCCGCTCCATCTCCGAAACCATGTTCAAAGTCACCCATATGGTGATGCGCTATGCGCCGATCGGGGTGTTCGCCCTGATTTCAGTGACCGTCGCCACCTTTGGTTTCGCCTCGCTGTGGCCGCTGGCCAAGCTGGTGCTGCTGGTTTACTTCGCGATCCTGTTTTTCGCGCTGGTGGTGCTGGGGATTGTCGCCCGCCTGTGCGGCCTGAGCATCTGGATCCTGATCCGCATCCTGAAAGATGAGCTGATTCTGGCTTACTCCACCGCCAGCTCCGAGAGCGTGCTGCCGCGTATTATCGAGAAAATGGAAGCCTATGGCGCGCCGGCGTCGATCACCAGCTTCGTGGTGCCGACCGGCTACTCCTTTAACCTCGATGGCTCAACGCTGTATCAGAGCATCGCGGCGATCTTTATCGCCCAGCTGTACGGCATCGACCTCTCCATCTGGCAGGAGATCACCCTGGTACTGACCCTGATGGTGACCTCGAAAGGGATCGCCGGCGTGCCGGGCGTCTCTTTTGTGGTGCTGCTGGCCACCCTGGGCAGCGTCGGGATCCCGCTGGAGGGCCTTGCCTTTATCGCCGGCGTCGACCGTATCCTCGACATGGCGCGTACCGCGCTGAACGTGGTGGGCAATGCGCTGGCGGTGCTGGTTATCGCCAAGTGGGAGCATAAGTTCGACCGCAAAAAAGCGCTGGCGTATGAACGCGAAGTGCTGGGCAAGTTTGATAAAACCGCGCAATAAAACACAAAGCCCGGCGCGAGCGCCGGGCTTTTTCTTATCCTTTACTGATCCTGTCAAACTCTTCGCAGCCGGTATCAAACCCCTCCAGGCAACTGACGTTAAGCCAGTGCAGCGCCTTCTGCTTATTCGGTTCGATAAAGCCTTTCTCTCCCTGCTGGAACATCATCCCGGCCCAGTATTCGGCATAGCCGGTCCGCGAGAGCGCCGAGCTGCCTTTAAAGTAGGCGCTCGCTTTCACATCATCTTCCGGACCGTGCACGCCGCTGGCGTAGATCAGCCCCAGCAGCATCTGGGCGTCTACCGCCGCATCGCTTTCGCTGTCCCGGGCGGCATCCTGCAGAAGCGTGATGGCGTGCGCCACGTCGGTGGGGCCAGCCTGACGGTTCACCAGCACTCGCGCGAGGACGATCTCCCCGGATTTACTGCCGGCCTCGACGGCTTTTTCCGCCAGCTGGCGGGCCTGCGGATAGTCCGCCTGCTGCGGATTGCGAATTTTTAGCTGCGCCAGCAGGGCCAGCGCGTCGCCATCGCCCTGCGCCGCTGCTTTCTGTGCCCAGAATTCGGCTTTCTGATAATCGCCGGAGCTCACCCAGGTATCCGCAAGGTAATATTGCGCGCGTCGATCGCCGGCTTCCGCCTGCTGTTGATACCGGCTACCCGGTTCGGTGGCCACCGCTGCGCCGCTGGTAATGACCAGTAAAAATAAAAAGAGGTATTTCATTTGTATTTATTATCAGCAAGGAACATAGCGCGCAGTATAAAGGGAGGCGAAAAAGAAGAAAATGACAGGGATCGGTAGGTAGAGCGGATTCGCTCTACCTACCGCAGGTACGCGGGCACGGCGCCGCTTGTATGCCGGGTGGCGGCTGCGCCTGACCCGGCCTGGGGAGGGAGACGCGCCTGCCAACCGTAGGCCCGCGCAAGCGCAGCGCCGCCGGGCGACAGTCTACGGGCACGGCGCCGCTTGTATGCCGGGTGGCGGCTGCGCCAGATCCGGCCTACGCATCGCGCGAGCCGGATCAGGCCGCCGCACCTTAACCCATCGCGCTTTCGCGCAGGCGGGATTTCAGCTTGTTGTACTCGTCGATCACGTACTGTTCCGCCGCGCGCTGATCGGCAATCCGCTCAACGTTGACCGCGCAGTACTTGTACTCCGGCGTTTTGGTTATCGGGCTCAGGTTCTCCGACACCAGCTCGTTACAGGCGCCAATCCACCACTGGTAGGTCATATACACCGCGCCTTTGTTCGGCCGGTCGCTGACCTGCGCGCGGGTGATGATCCGACCCTTGCGCGAATTCACCCACACCAGCGCTTCATCCTCAATGCCTAACCGTTCGGCGTCGGCGGTGTTGATCTGCGCATAGCCAGGCTCATCCGCCAGCGCCGCCAGCGCCGCGCAGTTACCGGTCATTGAACGGCACGAGTAGTGGCCGACTTCGCGCACCGTCGACAGCACCATCGGGTACTCGTCGGTGAGCTTATCGATCGGCGCGACCCAGTCGCAGGTGAAGAACTGCGCCAGCCCGTTCGGGGTATCGAACTTCTCTTTAAACAGATACGACGTCCCCTGATCGGCGTCGGACTCATCGCGGCACGGCCACATGACGTAGCCAAGCTCACCCATTTTCTCGTAGGTGGCGCCGTAGAAGTCCGGGCACAGATGCCGCAACTCGTCCCAGATCTCCTGGGTGTTGTTATAGTGCATCGGATAACCCATCCGGGTGGCGATTTCGCTGATGATCTGCCAGTCGGTTTTCAGATCCCACTTCGGCTCTACCGCTTTAAAGAAGCGCTGGAAGCCGCGGTCCGCTGCGGTGTACACGCCTTCGTGCTCGCCCCACGAGGTGGACGGCAGGATGACGTCGGCCGCGGAGGCGGTTTTGGTCATGAAAATGTCCTGGACGATAACCAGCTCCAGATCGTCGAACGCTTTGCGCACCGCCGACAGTTCGGCATCGGTCTGCAGCGGATCTTCACCCATAATGTACGCCGCCCGCACTTCGCCGTGCGCCGCGCGGTGCGGCAGCTCGCTGATGCGATAGCCGGTATGTGCCGGCAGGCTGTCGACGCCCCAGGCTTTGGCGAACTTCTCGCGGTTTTCCGGGAACTTAACGTACTGATAGCCCGGATAAGTATCCGGCAGCGCCCCCATATCGCAGGCGCCCTGGACGTTGTTCTGGCCGCGCACCGGGTTGACGCCGACGCTCGGTTTGCCGAGGTTGCCGGTGAGGATCGCCAGGCTGGTCAGGGAACGCACGGTCTCCACGCCCTGGTAGAACTGGGTCACGCCCATGCCCCACAGAATGGCGGCGGATTTGGCGCTGGCGTACATCCGGGCGCAGGCGCGGATCTCCTGGGCGCTGACCCCGGTGATCTCCTCCACCGACTCCGGCGTATAGCCTTCAACGATTTTGCGATACTCCTCGAAGCCTTCGGAACGGCTGGCGACGAAGGATTTATCGTACAGATCCTCTTCAATAATCACGTGGCCAATGGCGTTGAGCAGCGCGATATTCGAGCCGTTCTTCAGCGCAATGTGCATATCGGCGATGCGCGCGGTTTCAATTTTGCGCGGGTCGCAGACGATAATTTTCGCCCCGTTGCGTTTAGCGTTAATGACGTGATTCGCCACGATAGGGTGGGAATCCGCCGGGTTGTAACCGAAGATAAACACCAGATCGGTGTTATCAATCTCCGTGATGGCATTACTCATGGCGCCATTACCGACCGACTGGTGCAGACCTGCAACCGAAGGGCCGTGTCAGACGCGGGCGCAGCAGTCGACGTTATTGGTACCAATAACGGCGCGCGCGAATTTTTGCATCACATAGTTGGTTTCATTACCGGTACCGCGGGAGGAGCCGGTGGTTTGGATCGCATCCGGGCCATATTTGGCTTTAATGGCGCTGAGGCGAGTGGCGACGTAATCCAGCGCCTCATCCCAGGAGACAGCTTCCAGCTTGCCGCCGCGTTGACGACGGATCATGGGGGTTTTCAGGCGCGGCGTCAGGATCTGGGTATCGTTAATAAAGTCCCAGCCATAATAGCCCTTCAGGCACAGGGTTCCCTGGTTGGTTTTCCCCTGCGCCGCTTCAGCCCGAACGATTTTGCCGTTATCGACCACCAGGTTGATTTTGCAACCTGATGCGCAATACGGGCAAACCGTGACGACTTTTTTCATCGGTCTTGCTCCAGTTATTCAATGGGCGCGTTTGCGCTATCGCGCCGTCACTATGCATCTTCTATGCCATATTTTCATTGTGGGTATTCCTTGATGATACGTGGCTTTTTTGGGCGAAATGCTGACGAAAAACAGCCTGTCGACAGATTTGACGTGTCGATACCCTGGAGATGTGACGGCGCTTGAAAAAATGTCACCGGGAGAGGAATTTGTCGGCGCAGCCTTGCAGAATCGATCAGACTGACACTAACTCCCCGCGGGCAGAGGCAAAGATGAAACCGGTCATTTTAGTGGTTGATGACGACATAGCGATGGGCGAGCTGCTCAGCGATGTGCTCGGCGCGCACGCGTTTGAGGTGCTGGTCTGCCAGACCGGCGGCGACGCGCTGGCGACGGTGGCGCAGCGGGCGGACATCGCGCTGGTTTTGCTGGATATGATCCTGCCGGATACCCATGGTCTGCAGGTGCTCCAGCAGCTGCAGCGCACACGGCCTGAGCTGCCGGTGGTGATGCTCTCCGGCCTGGGCAGCGAGTCCGATGTGGTGGTGGGCCTGGAGATGGGCGCCGATGATTACATCGCCAAACCGTTCAGTTCGCGGGTGGTGGTCGCCCGGGTGAAGGCGGTGCTGCGGCGCAGCGGGGCGCTGGCCAGCGAGGCGCCGGGCGGCGTCGCCGGCCTGACGTTCAACGGCTGGCGGCTGGATACCACCCGCTGTGAGCTGTATAACCCACAGCAGCAGGCGATCCCGCTGACCCAGGGAGAATACGGTTTGCTGCTGGCGCTGGCGCAGAACGCCCGCCGGGTGCTGAACCGTGAACAGCTGCTGGCGCTAACCCATACCGAAAGCACCGAGGTGTTCGATCGCACCATCGATGTGCTGATCATGCGCCTGCGGCGCAAAATCGAATTGAACCCGCATCAGCCGACGCTGATTAAAACGCTGCGCGGCCTGGGCTATGTCTTTTCCGCCGACGTGACCCACAGCGAGAAGGCGGCGTAGGGCGGGGGCTGTCTAACCGGCCTGCCCATTGCTGGCGGTGTTAACCCCTCTCACTATTCTGCAACTGAATAAACGCCTGCAGCTCAGAGAGCGTTTTGGCGCCGTCGATCGCATTGGCGGCCTGCAGGCTGGCGCGGGCGCAGGCATGAGCCAGCTGCAGACTGTCGGTTAACGGCCAGCGTTCGTGGCTGCCGTACAGCAGGCCGGCGCAGAAGGCATCTCCGGCGCCGACGCTGCCGACAATCTCCTCCGGCGGCAGCCGCCATGACGGTACCCAGCGCCCGGCTTCGGTACGGGAGACGCCCCATGCCCCCTCCGGACAGTGGATCACCACCCGCTGGCGCACGCCTGCGTCAAGCAATGCGCTGGCGGCGCGGGCGATATGGGCGACGTGCGGCTCGCCGTTGGGTAGACGAATCTCCAGCCCGCTAAACTCGCTGGCTTCCAGCTCATTGATGGTCAGGTAGTCAAGATGTGCCAGCGCCGGCAGGACCAGCGGGCGGTAGCGCGGGTCGCCCTTGCGCGACACCAGATCGAGGGAAACCTCATAGCCTCGCTCGCGCATCTGCGCCAGCAACCGCGCGCTGCGGGTGCCGTACTCTTCGTCGGGGCGATCGAGACTCTCAAGCAGCAGCAGATAGCCGAGATGGAAAATTTTCAGCGGCGCATCCAGCGGCTCAAAGGCCGGAAGGTCAAGCAGGCGGTTGGCGCCGGGAGAGTGAAAGAAGGTGCGCTGGCCTTCGGCGTCGGTCATCACCTGAGTCATCGAGGTGGGAGCGGAGCTGGTGCGCTGCACAAGCTGGCGATTGATATGATACTGATCGAGCATGGCGGTAATGTAGTCGCCATCGTTATCCTCGCCAATCAGGCCGACCGCCAGCAGCGGCAGTCCGGCGTGCATTTTGGCCAGGGTCAGCAGGACATTCAGCGGCGCGCCGCCGGTGGCGCGTTCGCTGTGAATAATTTCCACCAGCCAGCCGCGCTCCGGCCACTGTCTGATCTGGTGAACATGATCGACCAGCATGTTGCCTGCGGCAATGATGCCTTTGCGTTCCATGATCGCTACTCCGCGCCGTCATACCTGTTAAGCGTAGCGCACAATCGACGGAACGATTGTGCGCCCGGTTGCGCTTATTTCACGGTCCAGCCTTTGTAAGAGCTGACGTTGTTTTTGTCGATCATGGTCACCGGGATCAGCACCGGCGCGGTTGGGGCCGGTTTGCCCTGCAGGATGTTGTAGCCAATTTCCACCGCCTTCGCCGCCATCACCTGCGGATCCTGCGCCGGCGTCGCGACGAACAGCGAGTTCTTACGCTTCAGCGCCTCTTCGCCGTCCGGGCTGCCGTCGACGCCGACGATGAAGAACTCGCTGCGCTGCGCCTGTTTCGCCGCCAGATCGGCGCCAATCGCCGTCGGATCGTTGATCGCGAACACGCCGTCAATCTTCGGATTGGCCGCCAGCAGGGAGGTCATCACCTCCAGTCCGCCTTCCCGGCTGCCTTTCGCGTTCTGGTTGGAGGACAAAATTTTAATATCCGGGTGTTTTTTGAACTCCGTTTCGCAGCCTTCGACGCGGTTTTGTACCGCGGAGACCGGCGGCCCGTTGATGATCACCACGTTGCCTTTGTTGTTCAGACGGTCGCTAATGTATTTACAGGCCAGCTCGCCCGCCTGGGTGTTATCGGAGGTGATGGTGGCGTCGGCCCCTTCGGCGGCAACGTCAACCGCCACCACCACGATCCCGGCCTCTTTGGCCCGCTTCACCGCCGGGCCAATGCCTTTCGAATCGGCGGCGTTGAGGATAATCATATCGACCCTGGCGGCGATAAAGTTGTCGATCTGCGCCACCTGCTGGCCCAGGTCGTAGCCGCTGGAGACCAGCGTCACTTTGACGTTATCCCCCGCCAGCTTGCGGGCTTCCAGCTCCGCGCCCTTGGTGATCTGCACAAAAAACGGGTTGGCAAGGTCGCCCACCGTCACGCCTATCGCTTTCAGCTCTTTGGCCGACGCAAAGGGGGAGGCGGCCAGCAGCGCGCCAGCACACAGCGCGGTGACTATCGGTTTTAAACGCATTCGCTTTTCCTCGCAGGTAAGATGGTGTTGTTATGCACTTTGATGGTGTCGGGTACGGTATTTGTCGATCAGCACCGCAATGATGATCACCGCCCCTTTGATCACCAGTTGCCAGAAGTAGGAGACCCCCATCAGGGTCATACCGTTATTGAGGGTGGCGATAATCAGCGCCCCCACCAGCGTACCGGTGATGGTGCCGATGCCGCCGACGAAGCTGGTGCCGCCGAGAATGACCGCGGCGATGGCGTCCAGCTCGTAGCCGACCCCGAGGTTGCCGTTGGCGCTGTACAGCCGGGAGGCGCTCATCACCCCGCCAAGGCCGGAGAGCAGGCCGCTCATGCCATAGACAAACAGCAGCACCAGCCAGACTTTGATGCCGGTCAGCCGCGCCGCCTGCATGTTGCCGCCCACCGCGTAGATATGCACCCCAAGGGTGGTTCGGCGCAGGATAAACCAGCACACCGCGATAACCGCCAGGGCGATGACCACCAGCCACGGCACCGGGCCGAGGTAGTCATTGCCGATCCACTCGAAGCTGATATCGGAGTTGATTACCGTGGTGCCGTCGGCCAGCAGATAGGCGGCGCCGCGCAGCGCCGTGTAGGTACCGAGGGTGACGATAAACGGCGGTAGCCCGGCGAAGGCCACCAGCGCGCCGTTGAACAGCCCAAGCAGCAGGCCGAGCATCAGCGCCGCCGGAATCGACAGCAACGCCAACTCCGGGATCAGCGAGACCACCATTGCCGCCACCGCGGTGGTGCCGAGAATGGAGCCGACGGAGAGGTCAATGCCGCCGGTGAGGATGATAAAGGTCATTCCCGCCGCCAGCACAATGTTGATCGAGGCCTGGCGGGTGATATTCAGCAGATTGCTTTCCGTGAAGAAGTTGGGGGCGATAAAGCCGAAAACGGCGACGATCAGGATGAGGATCGGCAGAATGCCGACGGTCTGCATCAGGTCGCCCATCAGCATTTTTTTCGCCGAAGCGGATGTCGCGACCGGCGCGGAGGTCTCTTTCGGTATGCTCATAGTTGCCCTGCCTTAAGGTGAGAATCGTTCACGCCGGTGGCCAGCGTCATGATCTGTTCCTGGCTGATATCGCCGGACTGCAGCTCGCCGGCGATAGTCCCTTCGCGCATCACATAGACCCGGTCGCTCATGCCCACCACTTCAGGCAGTTCGCTGGAGATCATCAGAATAGCGACGCCCTGGCGCGCCATGTCGTTCATGATGCGGTAAATCTCGCTTTTCGCGCCGACGTCGACGCCGCGGGTGGGTTCATCGAGGATCAGAATGCGTGGGCCAATCGCCACCCAGCGCGAAATTAACAGCTTCTGCTGGTTGCCGCCGGACAGTCCGCCGGCGCGCACCTGGGCGTGAGGCACGCGGATGTTCAGCAGCTGGATGGCGTCATCGGAAATAGTTTGCGCCTTACGGCGGTTGAGCATCCCCCAGGTCGCGTCGCGTTCCAGCGTCGCCATGGTGATGTTTTCCTGGGCCGCCAGTTCGAGAAACAGGCCCTGCTCTTTGCGATTTTCGGTCAGAAAGCCGATTCCATGGTCGATGGCTTCGCGCGGCGAGTGGATCACCACCGGCTCGCCGTCGATCTCGATCACCCCGCCGGTGGCTTTGCGCACGCCAAAGATCAGCTGCGCCAGCTCGGAGCGTCCGGCGCCGACCAGCCCGGCGAGGCCGACGATTTCGCCAGCATGCACCACCAGGCTGCTGGGCTTAACTTTGCCGCCATCGGTCAGATCCTCGACCCGCAGGCGCGGCTGGCCGCGGGGAATATCGCGCGCTTTATTGAACAGATCGCTGAGCGGACGGCCGACCATCATGCGCACCAGCTCCGGCGCATTGAGCTTGTCGCGCACCAGGCTGCCGACATACTGCCCATCGCGCAGGACGCTGACCCGGTCGGAGAGCTCATACACTTCCGCCATGCGGTGGCTGATATAGATGATCGCCATGCCCTCGTCACGCAGGCGCAGGATGAGGTCGAACAGGCGCTGGGTTTCCCGCGAGGAGAGGGCGGCGGTGGGTTCATCCATCACCAGAATGCGGCTTTGACGGTGCAGAGCGCGGGCGATCTCCACCTGCTGCTGTTCGGCGATGGTCAGGGTCATCACCCGGTCGCTGGCCTTGAACTGGGCGCCGAGACGGTCGATCACCGCCTGCGCCTGGCTGAGCATCGCTTTGCGCTGCACCAGGCCACCGCGCGCCAGCTCGCTGCCGAGAAAGATGTTTTCCGCGACGGTCAGGTTCGGCGCCAGCTGCATCTCCTGGTAGATCAACGTGATCCCGGCGGCCAGCGCGTCCTTGGGGCCGCGGATCGTTTGCGGTTTTCCGTCGATCAGGATCTCGCCGCTGGTGGCGGTATAGGCGCCGGCGAGGATCTTCATCAGCGTGCTTTTTCCGGCGCCGTTTTCCCCCATCAGGGCATGGATCTCGCCGGGCCAGACCGTCAGGTCGACGCCCTTCAGCGCGTAGAATTTGCCAAAAGCTTTGGCGATATGGCGCATTTCCAGTACCGGGGTGGCGGTCATCACGGCGCTCCTGTCTGCGAGAACAATAGCTGCAGTCCACCACCAGAAAATAAATGCAGGATGTCAGAATCCATTCATATTTGTCATAGTGATAAATAGTTAACCGCGATCACAGTTACGCGGCGTCATTTTCTGCACCGTCACGCTTATCTGCCGACCGTTCCTTCACCGGAGTTGCTATGACCGCTCGCCGACACCCGTTTTTCACCAGCGCCCGTGGCCGCCTGCTCTCCTTTAATCTGCTGATGGTGGTCGTCACCCTGCTGGTGAGCGGCGTGGCGGTGTTCGGCTTTCACCACGCCAGCCAGCTGCAGGAGCAGGTGCAGCGCCAGACCCTCAACGATATGCGCGGCAGTATGGATCTGGCGCGGGACACGGCGAATGTCGCCACGGCGGCGGTGCGCCTGTCGCAGGTGGTGGGCGCGCTGGAGTACAAAAGCGAAGCGGAACGGCTGCTGGCGACGCAGCAGGCGCTGAAGCACTCGCTGGCCCAGCTGGCGGCGGCCCCGCTGGCGCAGCAGGAGCAGGCGCTGGTGGCCAGTATTATTCGCCGTAGCAACGCGCTGCAGCAGAGCGTGGCGGAGATGCTGGAGCGCGGCCAGCGCCGCCATCTGCAGCGCAATGCGCTGCTGAGTTCGCTTTACCAGAATCAGAGCAACCTGCGCCATCTCGCCGATCTTAACGATCGCGGCGGGGAGCGGGCGATCGATCCTCGCCGGCTGGCCGAGATGGACCGGCTGATTGTCGCCGCGATCCATACCGTCACGCCGCGGTCGATCGTCCTGCAGCTCGACCAGCTGCGCGGCGACCTGCCGGCCCATAGCGCCGATCCCGCGCTGGCGTTTGTTCTCCCCGACGTCACCCGGGAGCTGGCGAAACTTGCCCCGCTGTCGGCCCAGCTGGAGGAGAGCGACCTGACGATCAGCTGGTACATGTACCACATCAAAGCGCTGGTCGCGCTGCTTAACGACGACATCAATCAGTACGTGACCCGGGTGGCGGAAGCCTCCGAACAGCGGGCGGCGCAGAGCCATCGGGAGCTGCGCTCCATCAGCATGTTTATTCTGCTTTCCGCGCTGCTGGCGCTGGCGATCACCGGCTGCGCCGGGTGGTACATCTACCGTAACCTGGGCTCTAACCTGACCGCTATCTCGCGGGCGATGTCGCGGCTGGCTCAGGGAGAGCCGAACGTCTCGGTGCCGGCCCTGCAGCGGCGCGACGAGCTGGGCGAACTGGCGCGCGCCTTTAACGTTTTCGCCCGCAATACGGCGTCGCTGGAGCACACCACCCGGCTGCTGAAAGAGAAGACCACCCAGATGGAGATCGATCGGATTAAGCGCCAGGAGCTGGAGGAGGCGCTGCTGCACAGCCAGAAGATGAAGGCCGTCGGCCAGCTGACCGGAGGCCTGGCGCATGATTTTAACAACCTGCTGGCGGTGATCATCGGCAGCCTTGAGCTGGTGGAGCCGAATGCGCAGGATGCGCCGCGCCTCACCAGGGCGCTGAAGGCGGCGGAACGCGGGGCGCTGCTGACCCAGCGGCTGCTGGCCTTTTCGCGCAAGCAGGCGCTGCATCCCCAGGCGGTGGCGATGGCGCCGCTGCTGGAGAACCTCAGCGAGCTGATGCGCCACTCCCTGCCGGCGACCTTGAGCCTGGAGATTGAGGCGCAGTCGCCGGCATGGCCGGCATGGATAGACGTCGGCCAGCTGGAAAACGCCCTGATCAATCTGGTGATGAACGCCCGCGACGCCATGGCCGGGCGCACGGGCGTCATTAAAATTCGCACCTGGAATCAGCGGGTCACTCGCAGCAGCGGCCAGCGGCAGGATATGGTGGCCCTGGAGGTGATCGATCACGGCAGCGGCATGTCGCAGGCGGTGAAAGCCCGGGTGTTTGAACCCTTCTTCACCACCAAAGCCACCGGCAGCGGCAGCGGCCTGGGGCTGTCGATGGTGTATGGCTTTGTGCGCCAGTCGGGCGGCCGGGTGGCGCTGGAAAGCGCGCCGGGGCAGGGGACGACGGTGCGGCTGCAGCTGCCCCGGGCGATGACCGAGGTCGGGAAGGCGGTGGCGCCGGTGGAAGACGAACCCATCCCAGCGGGAGAGCGGCTGGCGCTGGTGCTGGAGGATGAAGAGGATGTTCGCCAGACGCTGTGCGAACAGCTGCATCAGCTGGGCTGGCTGACGCTGGAAACCACCAGCGGGGAAGAGGCGCTGCAGCTGCTGGAGGCCTCGCCGGATATCGCCCTGTTGATCAGCGATTTGATGCTGCCCGGCGCGCTGAGCGGCGCCGATGTGATTCATACCGCCCGACGCCGCTTTCCGGCGCTGCCGGTACTGCTGATCAGCGGTCAGGATTTGCGCCCGGCGCAGAACCCGGCCCTGCCGGAGGTGGAGTGGCTGCGTAAGCCCTTTACCCGCGCCCAGCTGGCGCAGGCGCTAAGCGCGGCGTACGCGAGGATTTGAGATTCCTCCGCTACCCGGGCGGCATGCCGTTGATTAAGGTAGCGGCAGGACTCTGATGAGATTGGCCCCGATGAAACGTTACGCAACCGCACTGCTCTTTTGCACTCTGTCGCTGACCAGCCTGGCCGCTCGCGCCGATATTATCGATGACGCGATCGGCAATATTCAGCAAGCCATTAACGACGCCTATAACCCGGGCAGTAGCCGTTCCAGTGACGACGACGACAGAGACAACGACGATGGCCGTTATGATGACGGGCGCTATCAAGGGAGCCGCCAGCAGAGTCGTGACAGCCAGCGTCAGTATGACGATCGGCAACGCCAGCTGGACGATCGCCGCCGTCAGCTGGATGAACGCCAGCGCCAGCTCGATCGCGATCGCCGCCAGTTAGAAAGCGATCAGCGTCGTCTGGACGATGACTATTGATCGCCCCGCTGCAGACCGACGCTTAATCCAGTACTATTTCCATCCCGTCATAGCCCGCTTCGAAACCTTCCGGTAGCGGGTTATCCATCATCCAGACGTCAAACTGATGGCTGATATGGGTGAGGATCACTCGCGGACAGCCTATCGCCTGGTTAAGGGCGCGAACGGTAGTGAAATCGTTGTGGTTACGCGGGGTCTGCGCGCGCGGCTCATGGCTGCAGTCGATGATCATCGCCTGCGGGCGATTGTTGAGTAAAAACTTCAGCGTCTTGTCCGGCAGCCCGGCGGTATCCGAGAGCCAGGCCACCCGACTGTGGGCCGACTCCAGCAGATAACCGAAGGTGAGCTTCGAATGGTTGAGCGGCAGGGGCGTCACCCGCAGGCCCTGCAGCTCAAACACCACAAACGGCGTGACGGTATGGCTGAAGTCGAGCAGACCGGGGTGCTTGAGCAGATCGTCGCAGCCGGCGTCGTCCGGCGGGCCATAGACCGGGATCGGCCCGCCCACGCCCCAGCGCAGCGGAAACAGCCCCTGCACATGATCCAGGTGATAGTGGGTTAGCAGCACTTGCTGAAAGCTGCCGGCGGGATGATGTTCCATCAGATCCGGCCTGCCGGCGTCCAGCAGCGTCACTGCGCTGTTGAACGTCACCACCCCGCTGCAGGGGCGGCGGCGATGGCTTTCCTCACGGCGGGCGCGGCGGCAGGCCGCGCAATCGCAGCCGAAGACCGGCACCAGCTGAGCGCCGCCGGTGCCGGTTAAGCGGAGGGTCAGGCTCATCGTGTCACCTTGTGTTTATACCAGCGGATCCGCTTCGCGCACCGCGTGGCTGCGCAGCAGGCGGAAAAATTCATCGACCGATTGTCGGAGACTGCCGTCGTTATTCAGCGTCAGGCAATCGTCCGGCTTATAGCGCGCGGCGCGGTCCAGACGCTGGGCGATGTCCACCGCATTTTCCCGGCCGCGCTGCTCCAGCCGCTGGCGCAGCACCGGCGGCGAGACGGCGAGACAGATCGGCACCAGCACCTCGCCGTAGCGTTCCCGCGCCAGCGCCAGATGGGCGCGGGATCCATTGGCCACCACGTCGAAGCCGGCGTGCAGCCAGAGGTCGATCTCCACGCCAATGCCATAGTAAGTATGGTTGGCGTGCCAGCTGAGGGCAAAGAGATGCTGCTCGGCGCGGGTAAAAAATTCATGTTCGCTGAGGGCGATATGGTTTTCGTTACCGGCGTTAAAGGGCCGGGTAATGTAACGATGCGCCACCAGCAGCTGCGGGTGCTCGCGCTGGCGCAGCGCCGCCAGCAGGCTGTCTTTACCGGAGCCGGAGGGCCCCACCAGCCAAATCAGTTTCCCCGGCATTAAAAGACCCTCCTTCCCTGGCGCCAGACATGGTCGATGTGGACATGCTCGCCGCGACGGTGCGCCAGCACCAGGTCGGCGCGTTTCCCCTCGGCGATGACGCCGCGATCGTCAAGGCCCAGCGCCTGCGCCGGATGTTTGCTGACCAGACGGATCGCCTGCGCCAGGGTGAAGGCGTTATCCTCGGCGTCGGCGATGCGGAATGCGGCATCCAGCAGGCTGGCGGGGTAGTAGTCGGAAGAGAGAATGTCGAGCAAACCGTGATTCGCCAGCTGGTGGGCGGCGACGTTGCCGGAGTGGGAACCGCCGCGCACGATATTCGGCGCCCCCATCAGGACGTGCATCCCGTGCTGACGTGAAGCCTGCGCCGCGACCAGGGTGGTAGGAAACTCGGCGATCACGCTACCCAACTGGTGGGATTCAGCCACATGCGCCTCGGTGGCGTCGTCGTGGCTGGCGAGGGCGATACGGCGGGCGCGGCACATGGCGGCAATGGTCTGGCGATTGGGCTGCGACCAGGTAGCGGCCAGGGCCATCTGCTCGGCTTCAAAACGATCCATCTCGTCATGCGTCAGATGGTACTTTCCCTGATAGTAATCGCGGTACTTGCTGCGATCGGCATACTGGCGCTGGCCCGGGGAGTGATCCATCAGCGAGACCATGCTCACCGATTCGCGCTCGATCAGCTTTTCAAACAGCGGCAGCGTGGTGTGATGCGGCAGCTCGCAGCGCAGGTGCAGACGGTGCTCGGCGCGGTTAAGACCACGCTTTTGCGTCTCTTCCACCGCATTGACCATCTTCTCCAGATTCTCAAGACGATCGCCGCCATCGCGCACGTCGCCAATCGCCACGGCGTCGAGCACGGTGGTGATGCCGCTGGCGACCATCATTGCATCGTGGCTGCTCATCGCCGAGTGGGCCGGCCAGTCCACCTTCGGTCGCGGGGTAAAGAATTTGTCGAGGTTATCGGTATGCAGTTCGATAAGGCCCGGCAGCAGCCAGCCGCCTTCGCCATCCAGCGCCTGCGGCAGCCGGCTCTGGCTTTCCGCGAAGGCGAGAATGCGACCGCCCTGGACTTCCAGCGAACCGTGTACCACGTCGTCGTCGAGAACCAGTTTTACGTTATTGATAATCATGCTGTCATTCCCATGGGGTGCAGCCGGTCGGCGACCTGGCGGCGTACCCCTTCGTCATGGAAAATCCCGACGATGGCCGCGCCGCGCGCTTTGGCATCGTGGATCAGGTCGACCACGGCAGCACTGTTTTTGGCATCCAGTGAGGCGGTGGGTTCATCGAGGAGCAGGATCGGATAGTCGACCGCAAAACCGCGGGCGATATTGACCCGCTGCTGTTCGCCGCCGGAAAAGGTCGACGGCGCAAGATGCCACAGACGTTCGGGAACGTTGAGGCGGGTCAGCAGCTGGGCGGCTTTGGCGGCGCTCGCTTCACGCGGCGTCCCGAGGTCGAGCAGCGGCTGCATCACCACCTCCAGCGCCGAAATGCGCGGGATCACCCGCAGAAACTGGCTGACCCAGCCGATGGTGGTTTGACGCACTTCCAGCACCTTGCGCGGCGTGGCGGTGACCAGATCGACCCATTCGTCGCCGTGGCGGATATGAATATGGCCGCTGTCCGGCAGATAGTTGGCGTACAGCGAGCGCAGCAGGGTCGATTTGCCGCTGCCGGAGTGGCCATGGAGCACCACGCACTCCCCGGCGTTAACGGTCAGCGAGGCGTCGGCCAGCACCGGCAGACGCACGCCGTGCTGCTGGTGCAGAACAAAGGTTTTATGAATGTTTTCAACGCGGATCATGTTAGCCCTCACGGGGTTGAGTTGCCGGGTGGCGCTTCGCTGACCCGGCCTACGAATAACGCATCTGCAGGCCGGGTCAGGCGCAGCCGCCGCCCGGCAAAACAGCGTCAGTTCTGCAATACCGACGACACCAACAGCTGGGTGTAAGGGTGATGCGGATCGTCGAGCACCCGGTCGGTTAAGCCACTCTCCACCACCTGGCCCTGCTTCATCACCAGCAGTCGGTTCGCCAGCAGGCGGGCGACGCCGAGATCGTGGGTGACAATCACCACCGCCAGATTCAGCTCCACCGCCAGGCCGCGCAGCAGGTCAAGCAGCCGCGCCTGCACGGACACATCCAGCCCGCCGGTGGGTTCATCCATAAACACCAGCTTCGGCTGGGTGACGAGATTGCGGGCGATCTGCAGGCGCTGCTGCATGCCGCCGGAAAAGGTGGTGGGCAGGTCGTCGATGCGCGAGGGCGGGATCTCCACCTCCTGCAGCCACTTTTCGGCGGTGGCGCGAATGTTGCCGTAGTGGCGCGCGCCGGTGGCCATCAGCCGTTCGCCGATGTTGCCCCCGGCGGAGACCTGGCGACGCAGGCCGTCCATTGGGTGCTGATGCACCACCCCCCATTCGGTGCGCAGCAGGCGGCGGCGTTCGGCTTCGCTCATGGCGTACAGCGAGCGCTGCTGGTACAGCACCTCGCCCCGCTGCGGCGTCAGGCGGGCGGAAATCGCCTTCAGCAGGGTGGTTTTACCGGATCCGGACTCCCCAACGATGCCGAGCACTTCCCCCGGCCACAGTTCGAAGGAGACGTCGCGGAAGCCTTTATCCGGGGCATAGAGATGGGTCAGGTGATTGACGGCAAGTAACGGCTGGCTCATTTTTTCTGCCCCTCGCTCTGCTGGCGGCAATAGTCGGTATCGGAGCAGACAAACATTCGCTGGCCGCTGTCATCCAGCACCACTTCGTCGAGGTAGCTGTGGCGTGAGCCGCAGATGGCGCAAGGCTCATCCCACTCCTGGACGGTAAACGGATGGTCGTCGAAATCGAGACTTTCCACCGGGGTATAGGGCGGCACGGCGTAGATCCGCTTTTCGCGCCCGGCGCCGAACAGCTGCAGCGCCGGCATCATGTGCATTTTCGGGTTATCGAATTTCGGGATCGGCGAGGGGTCCATCACGTAGCGGCCATTGACCTTCACCGGGTAGGCGTAGGTGGTGGCGATATGGCCGAAGCGGGCGATATCTTCATACAGTTTCACCTGCATCACGCCGTACTCTTCCAGGGCGTGCATAGTGCGGGTTTCGGTTTCGCGCGGCTCGATAAAGCGCAGCGGCTCCGGGATCGGCACCTGATAGATCAGGATCTGATCCTCCACCAGCGGCGTCTCCGGGATGCGGTGGCGGGTCTGGATCAGGGTGGCGTCTTCAGTGCGCTCAGTGGTGGCGACGCCGGTCACGCGCTTAAAGAACTGGCGGATCGACACCGCGTTGGTGGTGTCATCGGCGCCCTGGTCAATCACCTTCAGCACGTCGTTCTCGCCGATGACGCTGGCGGTCAGCTGGATGCCGCCAGTGCCCCAGCCGTAGGGCATCGGCATTTCGCGACCGCCGAACGGCACCTGATAGCCGGGAATGGCTACCGCTTTGAGAATAGCCCGGCGGATCATGCGCTTGGTTTGCTCGTCGAGATAAGCAAAGTTATAGCCAGTCAGTGGGTTAGCCACGTTCGTTCTCCCGTTGCAGGCGTTTCAGCAGCGCCAGTTCGGCCTGGAAATCGACATAGTGCGGTAGCTTTAGATGCGAGACGAAGCCGGCGGCTTCAACGTTATCGGCGTGGGCCAGCACAAACTCTTCATCCTGGGCGGGACCGGCAATCTCTTCGTCATAGTCCGCCGCCTGCAGGGCGCGGTCGACGAGGGCCATGGCCATCGCTTTGCGCTCGCTCATGCCGAAGGTCAGACCGTAGCCGCGGGTGAAGTGCGGCGGTTCATCCTGCGGGGCGACGAAGCCGTTGACCATTTCGCATTCGGTCAGCAGCAGCTCGCCAATATTGACGCTAAAGCCTAGCTCTTCCGGGACAATCTCCACCTGCACGTAGCCGCTGCGGATCTCGCCGGCAAACGGATGGTTGCGGCCATAGCCGCGCTGAGTCGAATAGGCCAGCGCCAGCAGGTAGCCTTCATCGCCGCGCATCAGCTGCTGCAGGCGCGAAGAACGCGAGCAGGGGTAGACCGGCGGGGTGCGGGTGATATCGTCGGGCGGTGTGCCGCGATCTTCCTCGGCCTTCGCCAGCCCCTGCTGCGTGAGCAGGCTGAAAACATGCGGCGAGGTCGGCGCTTCGCTATCGGCTTTCGGCACAGACGGCGCGTCGCCGTTCGCCAGCAGGGTAAAATCGAGCAGGCGGTGGGTGTAGTCGTAGGTAGGGCCCAGCAGCTGACCGCCGGGGATATCTTTGTACACTGCCGAGATGCGGCGTTCGAGACGCATTCCGGCGGTGTCGATCGGTTCGCTAACCGCCAGCCGCGGCAGGGTGGTGCGGTAGGCGCGCAGCAGGAAGATCGCTTCGACGTTATCGCCGCTGGCCTGCTTGAGCGCCAGCGCCGCCAGTTCGCGATCGGCGATGCCGCCCTCGGTCATCACCCGGTCCACCGCCAGATTGAGCTGGTCGCTTATCTGGTCAACGCTCAGTTCGGGAAGCCGTCCATCGCCCCGTCGTTTCTGTTCCTGTAAGGCGTGAGCGGCGCGGATCGCCTTCTCGCCGCCCTTGACGGCAACGTACATTTAGCAAACCTCCACGTGGGTGGTGCGCGGGATCGCCAGCAGGCGCTCGCCGCAGGTGAGGATCAGGTCAATGCCCAGCGGGAACGGGTGCGGGCGCTCCGTCAGTTCGTCAATGATGCAGTCCGGCAGCTGAGGGGCGATCATTCGCTCTTCGGCAATGCCTGCCCCGGTCAGGCGCAGCATGCGCCCGCCGCTCAGGCTGGCGAGCTGGACGATCAGCGTGACGCCGGTCTCCGGGGCGGTGACGGTGCCCGCGGAGAGGACGTTGAGCTGCTCGGCGCTGATGCCGTCATTGGCGACCGCAAAGACCGCCTGCTGCGGCTGGTCCACCAGCGGCGCGCCGGTATGGAAGCGCAGATTCTGTCCCACCAGATCGTTATGCAGGGCGCTGGCGAGCCAGACCGGCGTTTCGTGATCGGCAAGGGTCAACAGCAGGCTGGTGGAGGCGACGTTCAGCGGCTGCCAGCCGTGCTGCAATTGCTGCAGGGAGACAATCACCCCCGGCTCGCTCATCGCTTTCAGCAGGCGACGAAAACTGTGTTGGGCATCCTGCACAGCCAGGGTAAAAGCGGGTTGTAAGGTCATGCGTTATCTCCGCGAACCAGGGTAAAGAAGTCGACCCGGCTGGCGTTGACTTCGGCGCGTCGGGCTTCAATGCGCGCGCTGCGTAGCGCTTCCAGCGGGGTTATCAGGGTTTCCATTAAATTGTGAAAATGGCGGGGCGACTGCAGCAGGGCGTCGATGGCCGCGCAGCGTTCGGCGTGCGGGCGGTCGCGGCCTAAGATCCAGCTGTAGCCGAGCGTACCATCGGCCAGACGTACCGCCGCCCGGGTGAGCGTGGCGTCGCCGGCGAAGAAACGGTCGCCGATACCGCCCATCCGGGCCTGAAGCTGCACCAGGCCTGTCTCGGGAGAGCGGATCAGCTCATACTCCGGCGCCAGCTGCAGGGCGTGCATGCGTGCCAGAAGATCTTGCGGTTCACTGTGGGCCAGCACGGACATCCAGCGCTGGCGGGTGGCGGTATCGAAGTGCATTCAGTGCTCCATGGTGAATTCAATCATGTCGGCGCGGGTCAGGCTGACGGAGTATTCGGTGACGGCCTGCTCGCCCTGGCGGCTGTTGAGGGTGCGCACGCAGAGCAGCGGCGCCATATTGGGGATCTCCAGCAGCTTGCTCTCTTTCGCTTGCGCGCGACGGGCGCTGATTTTGGTGCGCACCCGGGTCAGTTCGACGTCAAGCCGATCGCGGAGCAGGTTGTGCAGCGAGCCGTGGCTGAAGGTCTGCAACACCGGCCAGAAGCGCAGGTCGGCGAAGTAGTGGTCAATCAGGCACAGGGCGACGCCATTGACCCGGCGCAGGGTGCGCAGGTGGATGACATTCTCGCCCTCGGTAATGCCAAAGGCCTCGGCAACGTGCGCGCTGGCGGGGCGCAGTACCGACAGCAGTTTTTCGCTGGTGGGATCGCTGCCTTGTTCCAGCAGGTTCTGGCTGAACCGCGCCTGGGCATTGAGCGGGTAATCGATCGGCCGCATCAGCACCAGCACGCCGACGCCCTGACGGCGTTGTACCCAGCCGCGCTCAACCAGCTGGTCGATAGCCCGACGCAGGGTATGGCGGTTTACGTCGAAGCGCGTCGCCAGCTGCTGCTCGGCGGGCAGATAGTCGCCGCAGCGATAGTGGTGGCGCAGCTCCTGCTCAAGCCGGGCGGCGATTTCCTGATAGCGCGTGGGATAACTGGTCGGATGTCTGGACAGGTGCATGGTCATCAAGCCTCACACAGCATAGGCGAGGAGCCTCCTCGCGTTGTGAGCCGATCCTGACCGGTTTATGTTGCAGTTCTGTTAAGTGATGATGACTAAAGGATGAAGAGTTAATGCCAGACGGATGACAGGGCGGCCAGGCCGCCCTGGCGGGGTCAGCCTTGTTTGACCACGTTGATCATCCATGGGACGCCAAAGCGATCGACGACTTTGCCGAAGCCGTGGGCCCAGAAGGTTTCCTGCCAGGCCATCTCAATGCGCCCGCCGACCGCCAGCGCGTCGAACCAGCGCTGGCCTTCAGCGACATCGTTGGGATCGAGGACGAGGGTGAAGCCGGCGTAATGCACATCGGGCCCGAAGGCGCTGTCGCTTAGCATCAGCTCGCCGTTGCCGATGCGCAGGCTGGCGTGGGCGATGGCGTCATCCGCCATCTTCTGGCCAGACGGGCAGCCGTCAGAGGCTTCCTGCGCCGAAGGCGGCATTTCGCCAAAGGTCATTTTAAACATCAGCTCGGCGCCCAGCGTCTGCTGATAGAAGGCGATCGCCTCGGCGCAGTTGCCCGCAAAGGCAAGGTAGGGACTTAAGGACATGGTGAATACCTCAGTGACCGTAACCCGTAAAGCGTAGTCGCCCACAGCGGGATTGAGCCAGACGGCAGCGCGAAAATGGGGCGGGAATAGTGCTGCAGGCGGCAGCGTAAATAGCGGCGGCTGGCGGGATAAATAACCGGATGCGCAGGGAGGCGAAGGGCAGTGAGGATATCGGGAGCGGCGACGGCGATAGGGGAAAATAATCGCGTCGCCTGCCCGGAAATAAATCAGTTCTTTTTGACGAATTCAGATTTCAGCTTCATCGGGCCAAAACCGTCAATTTTGCAGTCAATATTGTGATCGCCTTCGACCAGGCGGATATTCTTCACTTTGGTGCCGATTTTCAGCATCGAAGAGCTGCCTTTAACCTTCAGATCTTTCACTACCGTGACGCTGTCGCCATCGGCCAGTAAATTGCCATTGGCATCTTTAACGATCAGAACGTCGTTTTCTTCCGTGGCTTCGGCAGGGTTCCACTCATGGGCGCATTCCGGGCAGATGTACATGCCGTTGTCTTCATAAGTGTAAGTCGAATCGCATTTTGGGCAGTGTGGCAGTTGCATGACGTTCCTCGTGATGTCGTCGAAAAACAGGACGTTGGTCCTTTAAACAGCGGCTGAGAGCCGAAAGTGGCTATGATTATAGCGCAATCACCCACTTTTGTCGGGTGTTTTTTTGCTAAAAAATAGCCGGGGCGCTATTCCGGGAAGAACCGAATAATTGCTGAAATTAACCGCCGGCGATGGAACAACATCGACGAAATAATTTCCGGGCGATCGGCAGGAAATGAACTTATTTATTTTATGGGACTCTGTAATTAGGCGGTAAATTTATGTGAAGTTGATCGCAGATATAAACACTGTTAGGGTAAAAAAGGGGAGCAGGTCAATTTCATCAATGATGACGATGAGCCGCTCCATTTATTCACCAGTAGCCACAGCAGGCGTCAACAGGTTCGGTTGTACATTCTGTCAGCAGACAGTGCAGGCAAACCTGCTACGCTTGAAATGAGGAGCACAGCAATTCACCGCTCCTGACGCACGTTGCGAATGGCTTTGCCATTCGGCGAAGAGACGTGCATTCAAGGCGGAGTAGCAGAGGAAAAATATGCTTAAAAGGAAAAAAATAAAGCCCATCACCCTTAAGGATGTGACCATCATCGACGATGGTAAACTGAAAAAGGCGATCACCGCGGCCTCTCTGGGCAACGCGATGGAGTGGTTCGATTTCGGCGTCTACGGCTTTGTGGCCTACGCCTTAGGTAAAGTCTTCTTCCCCGATGCCAACCCAAGCGTGCAGATGATTGCCGCACTCGGTACCTTCTCCGTTCCATTTTTAATTCGTCCGCTGGGCGGCCTGTTCTTCGGGATGCTGGGCGATAAATACGGTCGGCAGAAAATTCTCGCGATAACTATCGTGATCATGTCGATAAGTACTTTCTGTATCGGCCTTATTCCTTCGTATGCCACGATAGGTATCTGGGCGCCGATCCTGCTGCTGCTGTGTAAAATGGCGCAAGGCTTCTCGGTCGGTGGTGAATATACCGGGGCGTCGATCTTCGTCGCGGAATACTCCCCTGACCGTAAACGCGGGTTTATGGGCAGCTGGCTGGACTTTGGCTCCATCGCCGGGTTTGTGATGGGGGCCGGCGTGGTGGTCCTGATCTCCAGCGTAGTGGGGGAACAGAACTTCCTTGAGTGGGGTTGGCGTATCCCGTTCTTCCTGGCGCTGCCGCTAGGCATCATCGGCCTCTATCTGCGCCATGCGCTGGAAGAGACCCCGGCGTTCCAGCAGCATGTGGACACCATGGAGCAGGGCGACCGTGAAGGTCTGCAGGACGGGCCGAAGGTCTCTTTTAAAGAGATTGCCACTAAGCACTGGCGCAGCCTGCTGACCTGTATCGGTCTGGTGATTTCCACCAACGTGACCTACTACATGCTGCTGACCTACATGCCGAGCTACCTGTCGCATAACCTGCACTACTCGGAAGACCATGGGGTGCTGATCATCATCGCTATCATGGTCGGGATGCTGTTTGTACAGCCGGTTATCGGTATGCTTAGCGACCGTTTCGGCCGTCGCCCGTTTATCCTGATTGGTAGCGTGGCGCTGTTTGCCCTGTCGATCCCGGCCTTCATTATGATCAACAGCAACGTGACGAGCCTGATCTTCGCCGGTCTGCTGCTGCTGGCGGTGGTGCTGAACTGCTTTATCGGGGTGATGGCCTCCTCGCTGCCAGCGATGTTCCCGACGCACATCCGCTTCAGCGCCCTGGCCAGCGCCTTTAACATCTCGGTGCTGATTGCCGGTCTGACGCCAACCCTGGCGGCGTGGCTGGTGGAAACCACTCAGAACCTGATGATGCCGGCGTACTACCTGATGGTGGTCGCCATGGTGGGTATGGCGACGGGCCTGTCGATGAAAGAGACCGCTAACCGCCCGCTGAAAGGGGCGACCCCGGCGGCGTCGGATATTCAGGAAGCGAAAGAAATCCTTGGCGAGCACTACGATAACATCGAACAAAAAATCGAAGATATCGATCAGGAGATCGCCGATCTGCAGGCAAAACGGTCGCGTCTGGTGCAGCAGCATCCGCGTATCAACGACTAACGGTTTTCACTGCTAATCATGCCGCCTGGGGAAACCCCGGCGGCATTTTTTATGCCTCCGGCAAGGCCAGACCGTGACGACGCTGTTGGCTGAGTTTACGGTACTGCTGCGGCGGCATCCCCACGTAGCGGGTAAAGGTGCTGTAGAAGCGGCTGCTGGAGCGGAAACCGGCGGTGAGGGCGATATCCAGGATGGTCTTGTCGGTATCGCTCAGCAGCGCCCGCACGTGATTGATACGCATGGCGGTAATGTACTGCTTCATGGTTTGCTGCATCACTCTCTGGAATACCCCCATCGCATAGTTCGGGTTGAGCTTAACGTGCTCGGCGACGGCATTGACGGTCAGCGCCTGGTCGTAGTGGGCGGCGATAAACTCCAGCATCTGGCTGACATAAAACTGCGCATGGCGCGAGACGCTGTTCTTATGGGTGCGCGAGGTTTTGTTGACCAGAATCGGCTGCCAGCCGGCGAGGCTCAGCCGCTTCAGCATCAGGGCGATTTCATCGATCGCCAGCTGGCGAATCTGTTCATTGTCGTGGTTCAGCTCCTGCTGCCAGCGGCGCACCTCGAAGGCGCTCAGCTGCTGGGCGGCGAGGGATTTAATCACCATCCCGTGAGTGACGTGGTTGATCAGCTCCCGGTCCAGCGGCCATGAGAGAAACAGATGCATCGGCAGGTTAAAGATCGCCATCTGCTGGCAATCCCCCGGGCGGGTCAACTGATGCGGCGTACAGGCCCAGAACAGGGTGATATAGCCTTTCTCTATGCGCACCACTTCGTTATTAATCAAATATTCCACGTCGCCATCGAACGGTACGTTGACCTCCACCTGGCCATGCCAGTGGCTGGTAGGCATGGCGTGCGGCGGGCGCAGCTCGATATCCATACGCTGATACTCAGAGTAGAGCGCCAGCGGGCTGCGGCTCTGCTTTTCATCGCTGCTGCACATAAAGGGATCGGGGGGCAGGGAGGTGAAGCGGTATTCCATCGTTAGCGTATTCCTGAATTGTCAGAGTGGCTGCATTTTTCGCCAGAACTGACGACAGCTTAGCGGAAGAATCGGCCCATTTTCTCTCCTTTTTGCGCAATCTGTTCCCGAAAACTCAGATTTTGTGGCGCTTAATGGCCGATCTGAGCTTTCGGGAATGCTCCGGTGGGAACAGGGCAGCGCAACGCTGAACGGCGTGCCACTCTGCAAGGGTTCAATGACCAGATGGAGAGAGCGTAATGACCGCACCAAAAATTACCTTTATCGGCGCCGGTTCGACGGTGTTCGTTAAAAATATTCTCGGTGATGTTTTCCAGCGCCCGGCGCTGAAATCGGCGCATGTCGCGCTGATGGATATCGATGACACCCGGCTGGAAGAGTCGCATACCGTGGTGCGCAAGCTGATGGATTCCGTCGGCGCGAAGGGCGAAATCAGCTGCCATCGCGATCGCAAAACCGCCCTGCAGGGCGCTGATTTCGTTGTGGTCGCCTTCCAGATTGGCGGCTATGAGCCCTGTACCGTCACCGATTTTGAGGTCTGTAAACGCCATGGCCTGGAGCAGACCATCGCCGATACGCTGGGTCCGGGGGGCATTATGCGCGCCCTGCGCACCATACCTCACCTGTGGGCTATCTGCGACGACATGACCGAGGTCTGCCCGGACGCCACCCTGCTTAACTACGTCAACCCAATGGCGATGAACACCTGGGCCATGTACGCCCGCTACCCGCATATTAAACAGGTTGGCCTGTGCCACTCGGTGCAGGGAACGGCGGAAGAACTGGCGCGCGATCTTGACCTCAACCCGGCGGATTTACGCTACCGCTGCGCCGGGATTAACCATATGGCGTTCTATCTCTCGCTGGAGAAAAAGCTCGCCGACGGCAGCTATGTCAGCCTCTATCCCGACCTGCTGCAGGCCTACGCCGACGGGCGCGCGCCGAAGCCTAACCTGCACGGCAACCCGCGCTGCGAAAACATCGTCCGCTATGAGATGTTCAAAAAGCTCGGCTACTTTGTGACCGAGTCATCGGAGCATTTTGCCGAATACACGCCATGGTTTATCAAGCCGGGCCGCGAGGACCTTATCGCCCGCTATAAAGTGCCGCTGGATGAATACCCGAAACGCTGCGTCGAGCAACTGGCCAACTGGCATCAGGAGCTGGAGAGCTATCAGCGCGGCGAGCGCATCGAGGTGAAGCCATCCCGCGAATATGCCAGCACCATCATGAACGCCATCTGGACCGGCGAGCCAAGCGTGGTGTATGGCAACGTACGCAATGACGGCCTTATCGACAACCTGCCGCAGGGCTGCTGCGTGGAAGTGGCTTGCCTGGTGGACGCCAACGGCATTCAGCCGACCAAAGTGGGCGCGCTGCCGGCGCATCTGGCGGCGCTGATGCAGACCAACATCAACGTGCAGACGCTGCTCACGGAGGCGATCCTCACCGAAAATCGCGATTACGTCTATTACGCCACGATGATGGATCCGCACACCGCCGCGGTGCTGGGGATCGAAGAGATCTACGCGCTGGTGGACGATCTGATCGCCAGCCACGGCGACTGGCTGCCGTCCTGGCTGCATCGTTAATCTTCTCATGCCGCCGGGTGCAACGACCCCGGCGGCGTCCTGCATGCTCTATCAAACACTGAAGGAGGCGCTGGCGACAGCGACCTGTACCCTATGAGTATTTCAATGACAACAAAGCTCAGCTACGGATTTGGTGCCTTTGGTAAAGATTTCGCTATCGGTATCGTCTACATGTACCTGATGTATTACTACACCGATATTGTTGGACTGTCGGTTGGGGTGGTCGGCACCTTGTTTCTGGTGGCGCGGATCCTCGATGCGATAGCCGATCCGATCATGGGGTGGATCGTCAACTGTACGCGATCGCGATGGGGGAAATTCAAACCGTGGATCCTGATTGGCACGATAACCAACTCGGTGGTGCTGTATATGCTGTTCAGCGCCCATCACTTCTCCGGCGGGGCGCTGCTGGCATGGGTGTGGCTGACCTACCTGCTGTGGGGGTTCACCTACACCATCATGGATGTGCCGTTCTGGTCGCTGGTGCCGACCATTACCCTTGATAAACGCGAACGTGAACAGCTGGTGCCGTATCCACGCTTTTTCGCCAGCCTGGCGGGATTCGTCACTGCCGGCGTCACGCTGCCGTTTGTCAGCGCCGTGGGCGGCGCCGACCGCGGTTTCGGTTTCCAGATGTTCACCCTGGTGTTGATCGCCTTCTTCGTGGTTTCCACCCTCGTCACGCTGCGCAACGTCCACGAGGTTTACTCCTCGGATAGCGGCGTGAGCGAGGATGCCAGCCATCTTTCACTGCGCCAGATGGTGGCGCTGATCTATAAAAACGATCAGCTGGCCTGCCTGTTGGGCATGGCGCTGGCCTATAACACGGCGGCGAATATTATCGCTGGCTTTGCGATTTACTACTTTACCTACGTGATTGGCAGCGCGGAGATGTTCCCGTATTACATGTCCTACGCCGGCGCGGCGAACCTGCTGACGTTGGTGCTGTTTCCGCGGCTGGTGAAAGGGCTGTCGCGGCGCATTCTGTGGGCGGGCGCTTCGATCATGCCGGTGCTGGGCTGCGGCGTGCTGTTGCTGATGGCGCTGAGCGGGGTCTACAACGTCGCGCTGATTTCGCTGGCCGGCGTGCTGTTGAATATCGGCACCGCGCTGTTCTGGGTGCTGCAGGTTATTATGGTGGCCGATACCGTCGACTACGGCGAATATACGATGAACATCCGCTGCGAAAGTATCGCCTATTCGGTGCAGACGCTGGTGGTGAAAGCGGGCTCGGCGTTCGCGGCCTGGTTTATCGCCATCGTGCTCGGTATCATCGGTTATGTGCCGAATGTGGCCCAGTCGTCCCAGACGCTGCTGGGGATGCAGGCGATTATGATTGCGTTGCCGACGCTCTTTTTTGCCCTGACGCTGTTTCTCTATTTCCGCTATTACAAGCTCAACGGCGATATGCTGCGTCGCATTCAGATTCACCTGCTGGATAAATATCGCCGGGTACCGGAAAATGTGGCTGAGCCGGAACGGCCCATTGTGGTACCCAACCAGGTGTAAAAAGCGTTTGAAAACAGCTGACGAAAGAGGGGAGGGATACTCTCTTTTTTGGACAAAAATGAGCGTTGAAAGCGGACGAAAAGAGAAATCGCATTTCTCTAATTTGTCTCAAAATATTCTCTCTTTAGGTTCGTGAAGTTGTTATTTGCTCCAATTGTTCTCAATTAAAACTCAGAATTGTCTCTTTTTCGTGCTCTTGCGCTGCTTTTTAACTCTTGCTACTCTTTTGGGTGTTACATTTTTCTCTTATTTGTCTCAGTGATGGAGCAATGCGATGCGCATTTTTATCGATGATGGTTCAACCAATATCAAAATGCTGTGGGAGCAAGATGGCGAAACTTTCACCCATATCAGCCCCAATAGTTTTAAACGCGGCTGGTCTGCCACCTTCGGTTCCGGGAAGCCCTTTAACTACACCGTGGATGATGAAAAGTACTCATTCGACCTGATCACTCCCGATGCGCTCCCGACCAATAATATTGACTGGCAGTACAGCCCGTTGAACTCCATCGCTGTCCATCACGCGCTGCTGACCAGCGGTCTTGAGCCACAGGACGTCGAAATAGTTGTGACGCTGCCGCTGACTGAATTTTATGACGAGGATGCGCAATATCGCCTCGACAACATTGAGCGTAAGAAAAAGAGCCTGCTGCGCGAAGTTAAGCTGAATAAAGGCGTGGTGTTCAACATCACCAAAGTCACCGTGCGCCCGGAATCGATTCCGGCGGGCATTAGCCTGTGCGATGAACTCAAGCCCTCCCATTCGGTGTTGATTATCGACCTCGGCGGCACCACGCTCGATATCTCGATGGTCGCCGGGCAGATGACCTCGGTTTCGCGCATTTACGGCGACCCGAAGCTGGGCGTATCGCTGGTGACCGACGCCGTTAAGCTGGCGCTGGCGCGGGCGAATACCGATACCTCAAGCTATAACGTCGACCAGATCATTATCAATCGCCATGACGAAGCGTACCTGACCGATAACATCAACGATCCGGATGCGGTTTCTGAGGTGAAAAAGGTGATCACTAACAGCATCGAACGTCTGACCACCCGCGTCCTGACGGCTATCGATAGCTTTAAAGGCTACTCGCATGCCATCGTGATTGGCGGCGGCGCGCCGCTGGTTGCCGATGCCATTCGTGAACGTATGGGCCTGCGTGAGGACCGTTTCGTGGTGGCTGAAGAGCCGCAGTTCGCCCTGGTGCGTGGTCTGAAAATTATTGGCTAAGGAGCGTCTATGACTCTGGAACGCAGAAAAGTGCTGATTTACCTGCGCCCGGATATCAGCGCCAGCGAGCGCTTCGCGGACGCAAAAATTGAGGCCCACCATCGCGGCGACCGCGGCGATATGTCGCGCACGGCGCTGCTGGCGGGGCTGGCGTTAGGGGAAGTCGATAGCCGCTTGCCGTCGATGCTGGCGGCGCTGCTGGCGGAAGACACTAAACCGGAAACGCTGCGCAAGATGCTGGCCTCGTTCCTTGAGATCCAGCCGGCCTCTTCCGCCCCGACAGCCGCGCCAGCGGCCGCCCCGGCTAAGGCGCCGGAGCCGCCCGCGCCGGTCAGCGAGAGCGTTTCGGCGCGCAACCTCGCCGGTTCGCTGCCGGACTAAGCGCTATTCGCGGTTTGCGCTATCCGGGAAACTCCCCGGCTTGCGCTGCGCTTAGCCGGGCTACTGTTTACACTGTCCGGTAGCCCGGGTAAGGCGGAACGCCGCGACCCGGGAAATTCCCCGGCTTGCGCTGTGCTTATTTTGTAGGCCGGGTAAGGCGTAGCCGCCACGCGGCATACAGGCGGCTCCCTGGCAGTGGCCATGCCCGGCGGCGCTACGCTTGCGCGGGCCTACGGATCCAGTGCAATGGTGGGCCTGGTCCGGTAGCCCGGGTAAGGCGGAACGCCGCGACCCGGGAAATTCCCC
>NZ_JBKIUU010000015.1:0-98940 GCF_046603115.1 Klebsiella sp. 1SOBk5mer
AGCGTTGTCGAAGGAGCGTTCCCGGCTGGCGCTACGCTTAGCCGGGCTACGACTGGTGCGCTCCATTTATGCCGGATGGCGGCATACATGCCTTATCCGGCCTACGTTCCTTCCTGCGGGCTCCCCCTGTAGGCCCGCGCAAGCGCAGCGCCGCCGGGCAGGACACTTCAAGCTCCATACCTGTGGTTGTGCCGGATGGCCGCATCAATGCCTTATCCGGCCTACGTTCCTGAGGAGGCCTGCGGGATCCCCCCGTAGGCCCGCGCAAGCGCAGCGCCGCCGGGCGGTCAGGCGCCAGCTCCGCATGACGACATCCACTCTTTATCTCTGACACAAACGACGGGCGATGCGCTCCAGCTTCATCATCAACAGCAGCGTGACGCCCACCAGCACGATGGTCAGCGCCGAGCCATCGGCGATATTACCGCGATCGGTCAGGCTGAAAATGGTCACCGGCAGGGTGGTCCAGCCCGGCGGATAGATCATCACCGTCGCTCCCAACTCCCCCATCGACAGCGATAAGCTCAGCGCCAGCGCCGAGATCATCCATGGCGTCATCAGCGGCAGCGTCACATGGCGCAGGCGGTACCACGGGGAAGCGCCCAGGCTGGAGGCGACGTTTTCAATATCAGCGGAAATTCGCGCCAGCCCGGTGGTCACGTTGCTGAAGGTAAAGGCCGAGATCAGCACGAAATGCGCTGCAAGGACGATAAAGAAGGTGCCATTCATCTGCAGCGGCCCCTGGCTGAAGGCCACCAGAATGCCCAGTCCCACTGAAACCGAGGGGATGGCGCTGGGCAGATAAAACATCAACCCAAGATATTTCTGCAGCTTCGCGCCCGTCTGGCGTAGCGCCAGCGCCGCCCACATCCCGCACAGCAGCGCCAGCAGGCTGGCGCAGAAGCCCACCATCAGGCTGGAAAACAGCGAATCCCACGCCGCGCCGCGAAAAGCGTTAACAAAGTGGGCAAAGGTAAAGCCGGTGGGCAGCAGGCCGTTCCACTGCTGGCTCAGGCTGGAGAGCAAAATCACCGCCAGCGGCAGCAGGAAGATGCCGGCAAAGAGCGTCACCGCCAGCGCGCCCGCCGCCGCGCGGCCTTTACGCGACCAAATCAACATCGTTAACTCCTTACGCCAGTGCGCGCCGCCGCCAGCCGATAGAGCATAAACAGCCCCAGCGACAGCAGAATATTCATCAGCGCGATCATGCAGGCCACGCTGTAATCCGACTCCAGAATCGCCTTGCTGTAGACCATCATCGGCAGGGTATTGACCCCTTTGGCGCCGATAAACAGCACGATACCGAACTCGTTAGTGGTCAACAGCAGGCACAGGCTGCCCCCCGCCATCAGCGCCGGCAGCGCCGCCGGGAAGATAACCTGGGTCATCACCCGCAGCGGGTGAGCGCCAAGAATACTCGCCGCTTCCAGCTGACTCTTATCGATCTGCCGCAGTCCGGCCATCAACGGGCGCATCACCAGCGGCGTAAAGACGGTGATCTCCGCCAGGATCACGCCGTTAATCGAATAGAGGAAGTCCACCGGCGGCAGTTCAAAGGCGAACAGCGCCATCAGGGCGCCGTTGAGCAGCCCCGCCGAGCCGTAAATAAAGGTGAACGCAAGAGTGATAAGGAAGGTCGGCAGCGCAATAAAAGTATCGATCACCCGGCAAATCAGCTGGCTGCCGGGGAACGGAATAAAAACCAGAATCAGCGCCAAAACGCTGCCGAGCACCAGGCAGCCAAGGGTAGCGAACACCGCAATCTGTAAGGTATTGAGCAGCGCGCCAATAAAGCGTTTTGAGTCAATCACCTGCCAGAAGGTTTCGAGGCTCAGATCGCCGCTGGCGTCGCGCAGCGCCTGTTCGGCGATCAGCAACAGCGGATAGAAAAACAGCGTCGCCAGCACCAATAGCGGCAACGCCAGCCACAGGTAAGGGCGCAGGTTTCGCGCCGGGCGCGTAAGGATTAAGGTTTGCGCCATCATTGCTCCTCGATCAGAACCGCATCGCCAGGTTCGAAGTAGAGCGCCAGCTTGTCGCCCGCGCGCGGCAGGGGGTTGACGTGAGTCATGACGATCCGCACCGCTTCGCCCGCGACGTCGCACAGCAGATGCGTCAGATCGCCCTGCCAGTGTACCGAAGTCAGGGTGGCGTTGAGGCGATTACTGGTTGCCGATCGCGGCGCCAGGCTCATATGCTGCGGGCGAATGCATAACAGCTTGTTGTTGCCATGCAGCCCGCCCCGGCTGAAGGCGTTAACCAGGCCGCCGCCGCAGCTCACGTTAACCAGACCCGGCTGAAGACTATCGGTCAGCGCCGTCGCCTGCAGGATATTGGCGCGGCCGAGGAATTCGGCGCTAAAGCGGTTCGGCGGATAGTGGTACAGCTCGTGCGTTTCGCCATGGGCGATCAGCGACCCGTCTTTCATAATGCCGATTTTATCCGCCAGAGTGAGCGCTTCGGTCTGATCGTGGGTGACGTAGAGGATGGTCAGCTCCGGCAGTTCGCGGTGCAGACGGGCAATCTCTTCCACCATGTTATGACGAATTTGCGCATCCAGCGCCGACAGCGGTTCATCAAGCAACAACACCCGAGGACGCACGGCAATGGCGCGGGCTATCGCGACGCGCTGCTGCTGGCCGCCGGAAAGCTGATGCGGATAGCGGGTGGCGTAGTCCGCCATACCAACGATTTTTAAGGCTTCAGTCACCCGCCCGGCGATCAGCGCCCTGGGCTGCTTTTGCGCCCGCAGGCCGAAGGCGACGTTGTCTTCCACCTTCATATGGGGGAACAGCGCGTAGTTCTGCACCACCATCGCCAGCCCGCGCTGGTAAGGCGGCAGGTGGGTGACGTCCGTGTCGCCGATCAGGATCCGCCCGCCAGCCGGTTGCACAAATCCGGCAATCGCCCGCAGCACGGTGGTTTTCCCGGAACCGGAAGGGCCAATCAGCGCCAGCACCTCACCGGGTTCAATGGTCAATGACAGCGGTTTTAAGACCACGTTGCCGTGGTAGGAAACACGCAGCGAGTCCAGGGTGATCCCGGAAGTCCCCGCCAGCGACGGGGAAGGCGTGACGGTCGTTTTCATTAACATCAGGCTTACTCGCTATCGGTCACTTTATGCCAGCGGGCGATATCCGCCGAGAGAGAAAGCGCAACGTCGTCCCAGTTGGGTTCCCAGCGCTTCACGCCGTCGAGCGCCGCCTGCGCCGCCTTAAAGTTAGCGTCATCCGGCGCCACGTCGTTGCGTACCGGTAAGCCCCAGGAGCGCGCGCTGACGCTGGATTGCGCCGGTTTATCCAGCAGGAAATTAATCAGCTTTTTGCCGTTTTCGCTGTTCGGCCCGTTCTGCACCAGCCCGATGGTGTAGGGCAGCGCCAGCGCGCTGCGCTCGCCGTTATCATCCGCCGGCCAGAAAATTTTAACGTTCGGGTTACGCGCCATCTGCGACAGGTTCATCTGCAGATCGCCGTTGGCGACGTACAGCTCGCCTTTGTTGACCAGCGCCGTCAGCTTGCCGGTGGAGGCCGATGGGCCGACGTTATTGGCCTGGAGCTTGCCAAGATAGGCAAAGCCAGCGTCTTTACCGCCAAGGCTGTGGAAGGCCTGCAGCATCACCGCGGTGCCGTCCCCCGCCTGGCCCGGCGTGGAATACTGCAGCTTATTCTTAAAGCGGCTATCCAGCAGATCCTGCCAGCTGGCCGGCGCGGTTTTCAGCAACTGACCGTTATAGATGAAGGTCAGATAGTTGTTCACCAGCGGCGAATAGCGGTCGTTGGCGCCAGGGATCTGCGCGCTGCCCTGTGGAGTAAAGGTGGCCAGCAGCTGCTCTTTCGCGGCGCGCTGGATAAACGGCGGCACCGTGACCAGTACGTCGGCCTGCGGATTGGTGCGCTCCTTCGCCAGACGCTCGACAATCGCGCCGGAGCCGCCTTCCACATACTGCACTTTGATGCCCGTCGCTTTGGTGAAGGCGTCGAACTGGCTCTGATACCAGCTGTTATCGCCGTCATGCAGGCCGTCGGCGGAGTAAACCGTGACGACGCCGTCCGCCCAAACCGGGGAGCTGGTCAGCGCGAACAGGGACAGCAGGGCAAGTCGGGAGAGTTTCATCGTGTTAGCCTCATCGCAGTTAGTTATTCTGGTGTAGACCAGATTTGCCTTCACGCTACCGGGGGTTTATGACAAAACGATGAAAGAAGTGTGTCGAAAGAGTTAAAACGAGGGGAGGCATAGCCCCGGTTAACGCTGACGCCACCGGGGACACGGGAAGGATTAATGCAATAAAATCAATGGGTATCGACTTCGATCCGTAGGCTGTCATGCCGCCAGTATTCGATATCGTAGTCAAGAATACGCCCGTGCTGATCGTAATTCAGCCTGCGCAGCAGCAGCGCCGGGCGCCCCTCCATCACCCCCAACGCCGCTGCGGCCTGCGGCGGCATGGAGGTGGGATAAAACGACAAATGCATACTGGTATAGATCAGGTCGTACTGGCTCTGATAAATCTCGGTCAGACTGCCGTTGAGATCGTGGCGCAGCAGCTCCGGCACCCGGGCCGGCAGGCAGTGGTTTTCGCAATAGCACACCGGACGCCCGTCGGCATAGCGCAGACGGGTCAGCAGGTAGACCTGATCGAAGGGCTGCAGCGCCAGCGGCGCCATCACATCCAGCGGCACGGCGGATAACCGGCCATCAAGCAGCACCGTTTTCGGCTCACGTCCCTGCTCGAGACACAGCTTGTGGAAGTTGGTGTTCTGCGTCGGATCCAGCCACAGCCGCTCCGGCGTCACAAACCAGCCGCGGCGGTCGGCGCGGTAGATCACGCCGCTGGCCTCCAGCTGCGCCAGGCTCTCGCGCACGGTGATACGGGTCGTGTTGAACAACGCGCACAGCTCGCGCTCGGAAGGCAATTTATCGCCGCTTTTGAGGGCGCCGTTTTGAATACGCGCCTGCAGCTGCGCCTTAATCATCAGGTATTGCGGCATCTCGCCAGAGGGTGATTTCATGTTTACTCGCTGCCACTTTTGGTGCGCTCATTATACATAGCCAGATGAATTTTTTGTTGCAGCGCCACATTTCCTTTGACCCTGCCCCGGCTTTGTCTCCATGATAAATACCAATCTGGTATATACCAATGGTGAGACAAATGACTTCACGAAACTACCTGCTGCTGACCCCCGGCCCGCTAACCACCTCCCGCACAGTGAAAGAGGCGATGTTATTCGATAGCTGCACCTGGGATGATGATTACAATCTCGGCGTGGTACAGACCATTCGTCAGCAGCTGGTGCAGCTGGCCACCCCGGCCGCCGGGTATACGGCGGTGCTGCTGCAGGGCAGCGGCAGCTACGCGGTCGAAGCGGTGCTCGGCAGCGTCATCGGCGAACAGGGCAAAGTGCTGATCGTCAGCAATGGCGCCTATGGCGCGCGCATGATTGAGATGGCGCAGCGGATGGGTATCGCCTTCCACCCTTACGACTGCGGCGAAGTCGCCCGCCCGGACGCCGCGGCGATCGCGCGGATCCTGCGGGATGACCCGGCGATCACCCATATCGCGATGGTGCATAGCGAAACCACCACCGGGATGCTCAACCCGATTGAAGAGGTGGCCGCGCTGGCGAAAGAGTATGGCAAACGCTATATCGTCGATGCGATGAGCAGCTTCGGCGGCATTCCGCTGGATATCGCCGCGCTGAATATTGACTACCTGATAAGCTCTGCCAACAAGTGCATTCAGGGCGTGCCGGGCTTCGCCTTCGTCATCGCCCGCGAATCGGAGCTGGCCGCCTGCAAAGGCCGCTCGCGCTCGCTGTCGCTGGATCTTTACGCCCAGTGGCGCTGTATGGAGGATAACCACGGCAAGTGGCGCTTCACCTCGCCGACCCATACCGTGCTGGCCTTCGCCCAGGCGCTGAAAGAGCTGGCCCAGGAGGGCGGCGTCAGCGCCCGCCATCAGCGCTATACCCGCAATCAGCGCCGACTGGTAGCCGGAATGCGCGCGCTCGGCTTCCGGCCGCTGCTCGACGACAGCCTGCACTCGCCGATCATTACCGCCTTTTATTCACCGGATGCGCCGCAGTATCGCTTTCACACCTTCTACCAGAAGCTGAAAGATCAGGGCTTCGTTATCTATCCCGGCAAAGTGTCGCAAAGCGATTGCTTCCGCATCGGCAACATCGGCGAAGTCTACGACGCCGACATCACCGCCCTGCTGGCGGCCATCGACAACGCCATGTACTGGAAACAATAAGGAACCGCCATGAACCGTATCACCGCACTCATTCTCGACTGGGCCGGCACCACCGTGGACTTCGGCTCCTTCGCGCCGACGCAAATTTTCGTCGAGGCCTTCCGCCAGGCCTTCGATATTGAGATCACCCTTGAAGAGGCCCGCGTACCGATGGGGCTTGGCAAATGGCAGCACATTGAGGCGCTGGGCAAACTGCCGTCGGTCGACAGCCGCTGGCAGGCGAAATTTGGCCGGGCGATGACGGCCGCTGATATCGATGCGATCTACGCCGCGTTTATGCCGCTGCAAATCGCTAAGGTTGTCGATTTTTCCGCTCCGATCGCCGGCGTGGTCGACACCCTCGCCGCGCTGCGCGCCGACGGACTGAAGATCGGCTCCTGCTCGGGCTATCCGCGCCCGGTGATGGAAAAACTGGTTCCAGCCGCTGCCGCCCAGGGCTATGCCCCGGACCACTGGGTCGCCACCGATGACCTTGCCGCCGGCGGGCGTCCCGGGCCGTGGATGGCGCTGCAGAACGTGATTGCCCTGGGCATAGACGATGTGGCCCACTGCGTGAAGGTCGACGATGCCGCGCCGGGCATCAGCGAAGGGTTACATGCCGGGATGTGGAGCGTCGGCCTGGCGGTGTCGGGAAATGAATTTGGCGCCACCTGGGAGGCGTATCAGGCGATGTCGAAAGAGGAAATCGCCACCCGTCGCGAGCGGGCGGCAGGCAAGCTGTATGCCGCCGGGGCGCATTATGTGGTTGATACCCTGGCGGACCTGCCGGGGGTGATTGTCGACATCAACGCCCGGCTGGCAAAAGGCGAGCGTCCTTAAGCGGGTGAATTCACCTTCACTTTGGCCGCCACCAGCAGGCCGGTAAACAGCATCAATACCCCTGACAACACCAGCGGCGACAGCAGGCCTAAATGGTCAAGCGCAATGCCGCCGACAGCGGCGCCGCAGGTGTTGGCCAGCTGGATCACCGCCACCTGAATCGACCCGGCTTTTTCCGCCTGATCGGAGAGGGAACGGGTGATCCACGTTGACCACCCCACCGGGATCAAGGCGAACGCGAAGCCCCAGATGATCGCCACCGTCGAGGCGACGATTTTGCTTTCCCCCCACAGCACCAGCGCCGCCGCGCAGGCGGTCAGCACCAGCGGCGCAATCGCCAGCGCCGCTTTCACTGAGCGTTTGAGCAGCACCGAGGAGAGCGACGTGCCGATGAAGCTGGCGATACCAAAGCTCAGCAGCACCAGCGTCAGGCCATCGACATCAAACCCGGCGAGGGTCATGTACACCGGGCGAATATAGGTAAAGAAGGCGAACTGTCCGGCAAAAGCCATGAAAATGGCGCACATGCCGGCCATCACCCCCGGCCGCTTCAGCAGGCCAAACATTTTTTGCTGCTGAGCTGCCGATTCACCCGGCAGCGACGGCAGCGCTTTCAACACCCAGATCGTACACAGCACGCCCATCACCGCCGCGCCGTTAAACACGTTGCGCCAGCCGATAAGCCCGCCAAGGAAACTGCCCAACGGGGCGGCGATCACCAGCGCGATGGATACCGCGCCGAAGATAATCGACAGCGCTTTCGGCACCACGCGCATCGGCACCAGACGCATGGTCAGCGAGGCTGACATCGCCCAGAAACCGCCGAGCGCTAGCCCCAGACAGGCGCGTCCCAGCAGCAGCAGGGTGAAGCTATCGGCAAAGGACACCAACAGGCAGGAAAGGGTCAGCAGCAGCGAAAAGAGGATCACCACGTAGCGGCGATCGGTTTTGCCAATGACGGAGGTGATAAACAGGCTGGAAAACATCGCGACGAACGCCGTCGTCGTCACCGACTGCCCGGCCATCCCTTCGGAGATGCCTAAATCCAGCGCCATCGGCGTCAGCAGACTGACCGGTAGAAATTCGACGGTAATCAGGCAGGCGACGCAGAAAGCAACCGCGAAAACTGCCGACCAGTTTGGTCGCGCGAGCTCGCGTGCGTGGGTTTTGGCTTCATTTGAATGACTCATGAGTGACCTGCGAAGAAAGTGGCGGAAAGCTGCGCAGTGTAACATTTTGTTTGTGACGCATTTAACGTTTTCGCAACTCTTCTCGCTTTTCATAAGAGGATGCGTAGCTGCTCGCATGTTTAAAAAAACGATGCTTGCTATCGCTTTAACAAATCTCAGGAGAATTTAATGTAGCACTATGTGCTATACTTTTAACGACAGGATGTCAGCAATGCGTATCTTTAAAACCAAATGGTTCGCCAGAGAGGCTAGCTCTCATGGCATTTCCGACGACGAGCTCTATCAGGCAATTCAATCTGCGCTTCAGGGCAAAGTGGTTGATTTAGGAGGAGGGGTTTATAAAAAGCGACTCAACAAGAATCGCGATCGCGCAATCATCCTTACCAAAAGCGCAGGGTATTGGTTTTATACCTTTCTATATGCCAAACAGGATATGGCCAATATCAACCATCGCGAATTAATGGGGTTTCGTGAGTTAGCAAAACACTATGCCAATCTCTCTGAAGAGAAAACGACGGCCTTAGTTAAAAGTAAAGAATTGGTGGAGATTTGCGATGACAGCAAAAAATAAATACAAAAGCCCGGCTTTCGAAGCGATCCATAGCGCTGCGTCGGGGCTATTCAGCGTTGGCGCAATCCCACAGGAAACAATGCGCCATTTTGATGAATCATGTCTCGGTAGCGTAGCCGCACTTCAACCCATTGAAATTAAAGCGCTACGTGAACAACTCAATGTTAGCCAACCCGTGTTCGCTCGTTATCTGAATACCAGTGTGTCTACCGTGCAAAAATGGGAGACTGGCGCTAAACGACCGAGCGGAATGTCATTAAAATTGCTTAGCGTCGTACAAAAACACGGCCTGAAAATCCTACTGTAGTTATTCTGCCGGATGGCGCTTACGCTTATCCGGCCTACAAGGAACGTAAGGGAGATATGGTTTTGAACCACAGGCCGGATAACAATGATATCAGTGCAACCAGTGCACGCCGTCTTCCGGGAGAAACAGGTCGTTATAGCGCTGCTGAAGGTTATGCAAATCGCTCACATCCGGATCCAGCTCGCGCAGAAACCCTTGCGCAAGGCGGATTTGCGCGTCGGTGATCGGCGCCGCTAAACGCGCTTTTTGCATCAGGCGATACCAGTAATGCAGGTTTTTTTCGCTGGCGTCGACAATCGCAACCTGCCAGATCAGCAGCACCTGCGCGGCATTCTGCAGATGCGCTTCATTCGGCCGTTCCAGGTAACGCAAATACTCATTGCCGGCGGTTTTACCCAGTTGATCGATCATCGATTCCAGCGGGACGGGCGTAATGCCAAGGCGTTCACTCAGGCGGCGGATCGCGCGGCGTGAATCAGAGGTAAGCACCCGAAATCCCACAACAAACACCACTACCAGGGTGGCCAGTCCTATCCAGATCATGCATCCTCTCATCCAATCGCAGCCTGACTATCATAATGGGAATTTGCCTGCTGTCGACTGCCGGACCTGGCATAATGCGCAAGAAATAAAAAAGCCCGGCGCGAAGGCCGGGCAAGGTTACCCAATACCTGGTGAATCAGGCGGTCTGCAAAATGCGATTCTTTTTCTCGCGGCGAATTTTACGCTCTTCGAAGATAGCCACGATGGCCATCAGGCAGATACAGCCGATGGCGGCGGCGTCCAGCGCCGCAAAGGTGCCGGCCCAGCCGGTGAGACCGAAGACCGGCGTGCCGTCGGCGATCATCCCCAGGCCCAGCTTGGCGAAGCTATCGCCGATCAGATAGGCGAAAGTGCCCTTGATCCCATCGGCGGCGCCGATCGCTTTTTTCGGTACGAAACCGACGGCGGCGACGCCGATCAGCAGCTGCGGACCAAACACCAGGAAGCCCAGCGCAAACAGCGAGGCCAGATAGACGTACTGGTTGCTGGCATGTTGATAAACGCCGAGGGTGGCGATAATCAGCGCCAGCGCGATGCAGGCCACCAGCGCGCGGCGGCCGTTGGCCAGGTCCGACAGCCAGCCCCACAGCAGCGTGCCAACCAGGGCGCCGACTTCAAACAGGGTAAAGCCCTGAATCGCCACCTCTTTAGACAGCTTCAGCTCCTGGAAGGCATACACGGTGGACCACTGATCGATACCAATACGCACCACGTAGAGGAAGATGTTGGAGAAGCACAGCAGCCAGATCACTTTGTTTTTCAGCACGTACTCAACAAAGATCTGCCACTTGGTCATCGCGTTTTCTTCGGTCTCTTTATCCTCTTCGCTGATCGCTTCGCCAAACAGCTCTTCCGCCGTGCCGAGGCCATAGGATTCCGGGGAGTCGCTACCATAGCGCAGGCCAATAAAGCCGACGATTAACGCAATAATCGACGGGAAGATAAACATGCCGATCACGTGGCCGTCGAACAGATAGTTGGCGCCAAACAGCGCCACGCCCGCCGCGCCGGCGCCGCCGAGGTTGTGAGAGATATTCCAGAAGCCGAGGAAGGTGCCGCGCTTACGGCGAGGCGTCCACTTGGTGATGGTGGAATAACTGCACGAGCCGCCGGTGCTCTGGAAAAAACCGCTCAGCGCATAGAAGGCGATCATCAGGAACAGGCTGGTGGAACCCGCGCCCATGCTGGCGCTAAAGCCCAGCATGCAGATGGCGGAGAGGATCAGCATAAACGGCAGGAACTGCTTGGTGTTTTTGCCATCGGCATAGTAGGAAACCAGGGTTTTCCCTACGCCGTAGGTAATGGAGAAGCCCAGGCCAATCATCCCCAGCTGCGTCATGCTCAACCCGTAAGTGGAGATCATGTCGTTCTGCGCAATATTAAAGTTCTTGCGGATCAGATACATGGTCAGGTAGCCGATGAAGACCACCAGATAGGACTGCATGAAAGGTTTGAACCACATTTTGCGCCGCACGTCGAGCGGCAGATCCAGGGTCGGCTTACGAACCTGATTCAGAAAGGCCAGCATGGGTATCTCCTGAGCTGATTTTTTATGCCTGCGTCATAGCCAGGCATTGTAAAAATCAGCGCGCCGTCTGGCCTGAGACGGCGTCCAGGTGAAACCGGGAAAATTTCCTAGTTTTGCCCCATTCGCGGCGAAAGAGTGAGATGCATCACGCTTCACTGGCGGCGCGCGGCGCCTGGGCGTTTAAGAAAGGCAGCAGCAGCAGCGCGGAAATGCCGGCGGCAATCGCGATCGCCACGAAGAATCCGGTCCAGTGCCAGATATCCATTACCTGCGCCAGCGGCCAGCCGGAAAGCGACGCGCCAAGATACGCGAACAAGCCGACAAACCCGGTGGCCGCCCCGGCGGCCTCTTTATGCGAACACTCCGCCGCCGCCATGCCGATCAGCATCTGCGGGCCGAAGACGAAGAAACCGGTGGTGAAGAAGCAGGCCGCCTGCATCACGTAGCTGGCGAACGGCATCAGCCACAGGCCGCCAACCGACAGCAAAATTCCGGCGGCGAAGATCAGGTTCATCGGCCCGCGATTGCCGTTAAACAGCTTATCCGAGCCCCACCCCGCCACCAGCGCGCCGATAAATCCGCCCAGCTCGAACATGGTCACCGCCGAGTTAGCGGTCACCAGATCGACGCCAAGCGTCTCCGACATATACAGATTGCCCCAGTCGTTAATCGCCGCCCGCACCACGTACACCAGCACATAGCACAGCGACAGCAGCCAGATATAGGGGTTGGCCAGCACGTAGCGGGTGAGGATTTCTTTACGCGTCAGTCCGGCGCCCTCCTGCTGCTGGGCAATCTCCAGCGCATCGTGACGCCAGTCGCCGACGGCGGGTAGCCCCACCGCCTGCGGACGATCCCGCAGCCGCCAGCACAGGTATAATCCGGCGAGGATCGCCAGGCCCCCGGCGATGATCATCCCCGCGCGCCAGCCGTAATGTAGCGCCGCCGCCCCCACTACCATCGGGATCAGCGCGCCGCCAACGTTATGCGCCGTATTCCACAGCGCCCACCAGCCGCCGCGTTCGGTGCGTGAATACCAGGCCGTCAGCAGCCGGGCGCAGACCGGCGAGCCCCACCCCTGGAAGAAGGCGTTCAGCGCCCACAGCAGGGCGAAGGCCCACAGTGAGGAAGAAAAACCGAACAGAATATTCACCACCCCGGTGGCGATAAGCCCCAGCCCCATAAAATAGCGGGCGTCGGAGCGGTCGCTGACGATACCGGAGAAAAATTTCGACAGTCCGTAGGTGATGTAGAACAGCGTGGCCAGCAGCCCGATATCGCTGCGGGTCAGCACGTTGCTGGCGAGAATATCAGGAACCGCGGCGTTAAAGCTTTTGCGGGTGAAATAGAACAGCGCGTAGCCCAGCCAGATGGTCAACAGGATATGGCGACGCCAGTAGCGATAACGCGCATCAAGCTCGCGTTTATCGCTAATCGGCGCGGCGTCCGGCGGGGCTTTTAAAAAGGCGAACATCGGCGATCCTCTCAGGCGTAACGCAGCGGTAGATTGACGCACACCCGGGTACCGTGGGTGCAGGAGATCGTCAGCGTGCCCCCCAGGGCGGTCACGCGCTCGCGCATGCCGGTCAGACCGAACCCCTGCGCGCTGGAGCCCGGCGGCAGGCCGCAGCCGTCATCCTCCAGCACCAGCATCAGTCGCTCCTCCTGCTGCCAGCCCTGCAGGGTCACGGCGCTGGCGCTGGCATGCTTGACGATATTGTTCAGTCCCTCCTGGCAGACGCGGAACAGGGTCACGCGCTGGTTTTCACTCAGCCCCGCCTCGTTAATCCGCCAGTCGAGATGGCTGACGATGCCGCGGTCCTCCAGCTCCATTTCGCGCATCAGAGAACGTACCGCCTGCTCCAGCGGCAGGTCGTCAAGCTGGCGCGGACGAAGACGGCCCAGCAGGCGACGCACCGAGTCATACACCCCTAGCGACAGGTGTTCAATCAATTGGCCGCTCTGGCGAACGCTGGCGTTGTCCGGCGCCAGCCGCTGGACGATCCCCGCCTGGGTGCGTATTGCCGTGATGGTCTGCCCGATATCATCGTGGAGCTCGCGGGCAACGTCGCGGCGCACGCTCTCTTCAGTCTCCAGCAGACGATCCGCCAGCCGCCGATTGCGCGCCAGCTCGCTCTGTAGCGACTGGTTCAGCTCGCGCAATCGCTGGATCCCCGCCCCCAGCAGCAGCCCGGTGAGGCTCTGCGCCAGCAGCGAAAGCAGGAGATCGACGGGGTGATCGTGCCAGGTCTGGCTGGCAATCAGGGCGATCGCGTTCATCAGCGTAGCGATCAGCGCTCCCTGCCAGCCGTAGTGCCAGGCCAGAGCGATAATCGGCAGCGCGAGGCAAAACGGGGTAAAGCGGGAGAGCTCGGCGGGCAGCCCAAGCTGCAGCCACAGGCTTATGGTGAATAACAGCAGATACCAGATCAGATGCCGCCCGCGCCAGTTTACCGGCTGCGCCACCAGCGACGGCCCCAGCGGCCGCCAGACGGTGCTGGTGAGGTAGTGCCAGAACACCAGACAGGTCGGCGCCAGGGTCAGGCCGCCGGTGAGCGTCAACAGCAGGGCGTTAAGCCCCTCGTCCCCCTCCGCCAGCCAGGGCAGCGATTGCAGCAGCGCGGCGGCCATTAACGCCCCGCCCTGACGCAGAAGCGTCAGCCAGTCGCGCTGCTGGCGATATCGCGAGATCAGCGCCACCGGCAGGAGGGTCAGCAGGCTTCCGGTCATCAATATTATCGGATGCGCCAGCGCCACTTCCTGCGTCAGCCAGAAGATCAGCAGCCACTCGCTTCCCAGCAGCACCGGCCAGTAGCCGCGCGGGCACTGGAGCATCAGCCCCAGCCGCAGGCCGAAGGGGAACAGCAGCACCGCCAGATCGGCGCGCTCCACCAGATGCAGGCTGATGCTCCACAGACAAAACCAGGCGGCGGCGAAGATAAAGGCGCAGCCGATCACCGACAGCAGGCGCGGGAGTAAGGTCTTCATTGCCAGCTGTCAAACATGCGGCGCGCCAGCTCGACGTCATTGCTGACGCCCAGCTTTTCCAGCAGGTTGGCGCGGTGAACGTGGACGGTTTTCGGCGACAGCCCGAGCTCAGCGGCGATCTCTTTTACCGCCATGCCCTGCGCCAGCTTTTCCGCCACCTGACGTTCGCGTTTGGTGAGCGGATCCTGGCGCCCGGCGGCCAGCTTCATGGCGATATCCGGCGTGAGATAGCAGCCGCCCGCCGCCACCGTGCGCACCGCGGCGATAAGTTCGTCCGGGCTGCAGCGTTTCGACAGAAAGCCGCGCGCGCCGGCGTTGAGCGCCTGCTCGACCAGCGCCGGGCTGTCGTGCACCGACAGCATGATGGTCGCCATCCCCTTCGGCAGCTGGCTGAGCAGCTCCAGCCCGGAAATATCCGGCATCGAGATATCGCAGATACAGACCTGAACGCCGCGCCCCGGCAACCCCGCCAGCGCCTCGCGGCTGCTGCCAAATTCGGCGACAACCTGAAAATCTGTTTCCAGCCCCAGCAGCTGAGCAAAGCCGGAGCGGACAATCAAATGATCGTCAATAAGGGCGATGGTGGTCATGATAGGGTCCTGGTGCCTGAGGCGACAAAGCGCTGTGTCCGTAGGCCGGATTAGCGCAGCGCCATCCGGTAAAGGCGCTTACCTTAACCATAAGCACCTTACCGTTCAAGCCTTGCGCGATTTACTCGAAGAACACCGCAATTTTGTTAAACATGGTGGGATCGGACTGGTTACGCGCCACTTTGGTGACATCTTCCAGCTTTTCAATCTGACTAATCATCTGCCCGAGACGCTGATCGTCGTTCACCAGCAGCCAGATGCGGCTGTGTTCGCTGCCCTGAATCGGTAGACAGAGAATACCTTCGACGTTAAACGCGCGGCGGGCAAAAAGCCCGCAGACGTGGGTCATGACGCCGGGGTGGTTGCGGACGGTGAGTTCCAGGATGACGTTATCACAGTGTTTTTGCATGGCTTATTCCCCCACCATTTCAGTATTAGCCGCACCCGGCGGTACCATCGGATACACTTTCTGCTGCGCGTCGATGCGCACGTGGATCAGCGCCGGCCCCGGACGGTCGATGATCGCCTGCAGCGCTGCCTGCGGATCGGCTTCGTTATTTAAATCACAGGTTTGCAGGCCAAAACCGGCGGCAATCTGCATAAAGTTAATCATCCCCGGATAGGTGGCGGCAAAAACCCCCTGCTGATAAAACAGGCTCTGCTGCTGATGCACCAGCCCCAGCGCTTCGTTGTTCAGCAGGATAATTTTTACATCCAGCTGATTTTCAGCGGCGGTGGCCATCTCCTGAATATTCATCATCAGGCTGCCGTCGCCGGAGAAGCAGATAACCTTGCGCTGCGGATTCGCCAGCGCCGCGCCGATCGCCGCCGGCAGGCCGAAGCCCATGGTGCCAAGACCGCCGGAGGTCAGCCACTGGCGCGGACGGTTGAGCGGGTAGGCCTGCGCCGTCCACATCTGGTGCTGGCCTACGTCGGTGGTGATGATCGCTTCATCATCCACGCAGGCGGCCACGGCGTTAATCAGGCCATAATGAGAGAGCGGGTCGCTTTCCTGCGGGATGGCGCAGGGGAATTCGCGCTGCAAGTCGGCCACCAGCTGGCGCCACTCCTCGCGCGGCTGCGCCTCAACCTGCGGGTTCAGCTGGGCTAAGACTTCCGCCACATCGCCCTGAATCGCCACGTGCGGTTGCTTAATTTTGCCCAGCTCGGCGCGGTCGATATCGACGTGGATAATCTTCGCGTTCGGGCAGAACTGCTCGGTCTTGCCAATCGCCCGGTCATCAAAACGCGCGCCTAAAACAATCAGTAAATCCGCTTCCTGCAGAATGAAGTTGGTGCTGCGCGCGCCATGCATGCCCAGCATCCCCAGCGACAGCGGGTGCGCCTTCGGCAGCATGCCCAGCGCCATCAGGGTCATGGTGGTCGGCAGGTTGGCTTTTTCCGCCAGCTCACGGATCTCCTGCGGCGCGTTAATTACCCCGCCGCCCAGATAGAGCACCGGACGCTTCGCCGCGTTGATCATCGCCGCCGCTTCGCGCACGCTTTCGGGGGCGAATGCCGGCGCTGCGGCGCGCTCGCCCGGCTCCGGCAGCGTTTCCAGCTCAATGGTCGCCGACTGTACGTCCTTAGGAATGTCTATCCACACCGGCCCGGGACGCCCGGACTGAGCAATACGGAAGGCGTCGCTGATCACCTGCGGCAGCTCGGCGATGTCGCGCACCAGATAGTTATGTTTGGTGATGGGGATAGAGATGCCGTAGGTGTCCACTTCCTGGAAGGCGTCGGTGCCGATCATCGATGCCGGCACCTGGCCGGTGATGCAGACCAGCGGAATCGAATCCAGGCGGGCATCGGCGATCGCCGTCACCAGGTTCGTCGCCCCCGGGCCGCTGCAGGCCATACAGACCGCCGGTTTGCCTTCGGTACGCGCCATCCCCTGGGCGATAAAGCCCGCGCCCTGCTCGTGGCGCGCCAGGATGTGGCGGATCTGCGTGCTCTGGCTTAAGGCATCGTAGATAGGCAGGATGGAGCCGCCCGGAATGCCGCTAACCATAGTGATACCCTGGCGTTCCAGTAAATGAACAACCAGCTGCGCGCCGGTAAAGCGCATTGTGTTTGATGTGGTGCCCGAACTTGCCATGCTCCAGTCCTTTTCTTCTGGGCCGACTTTACCGGGGGGCTCGCCAACAAAAAACCCCGCTCGGTTTGCGCCGGCGGGGTTTGGAATTCGTGTTGTTCCGGACCCTACGGCGCATTGCCGACGACGACCACCACAGACACGACGACCACCGCGGCTGGCGCGGTTTTTAGTAGGGTCGAAGCGATCAGGGTTGCGTTCATTAGGGACCTGTTGTGTCGAAAAATAAGCTGAATTTATACAAACACAGGTTTTACGTTTTCACAATGGATTTATTTTCATCCACGAAAATTTGCGCGAAAGATCACAGTTCGACGCAAAAGGGCAGAAAACAAAAAACCCCGCCGGAGCGAGGTTTTTATCAGCATGGTTACAGGTGGTAGCCGCAAGCACACTGTATTACGTCAACGCCAAAAGTATACGCGATCGCTGCAGTTCGCGCAATTTAAGGTCGGTTTTTCTCTGTCATAGAGTATGGGATAGCGCGGCGGATTTGTCCAAAAAATACTGTTCATCCATACAGTATTTATCTATACTGGGTGTGTTCACGGTGTGCCATTCGGGGGCCGCAAGTTTGACCGGCGCAACGAAGTCCTGGCTGAAACGGGTGGTGCCGTCAGTGCCTTAACCCCGAGAGAGCACACTGTGTTACGTCAACAACGTGCAGTCACTGGCCCGCGCGGCAACGCGTGGTTCAGCGCTGCGCACCCCTGTCGTTGCAGGCGGCGGGCCGGGAAGCCGTCCACGGAAGGAGCCACCACAGGCCAGGGCGACGCCGCCGGCGACAGGCAGGGATAAGCTGACAACGGGCAGCGGAAAGGTACGTCAGCTTATTGTGCTCCTTAACCACAGGAGACGCGCGTATGGGCGGAATGGATATTATTATTTTAATCCTGAAACTCATGGTTGCTGTGTTGCAACTACTTGATGCAGTCCTGAAACAGTTCCGCTGATTCAGGTTCAAGTCGCACCTGAGGGGGGCGGGAAACCGCCCCCCTGCAGGCGCCCGCCGGGCGTCCCGGGATGACTTGATGGAGGAAGCTATGCCACCCCTGTTAATTGCCGCCACGACGCCGGATGCCCCGGGGTTCGCGGCGCTGCGCACCGAAAGCCTTGAACAGCATTTCAATATGCTGCGCCGCCTGGCGGAAAACTGGCAGAGCGGCAAAAACCGCTTTACCGCGCCGGGCGAAACGCTGCTGGGCGCCTTCGTGAATCACCAGCTGGTTGGGGTATGCGGCATCAATAGCGATCCCTTCAGCCCCCAGCCGCGGGCCGGGCGTATTCGCCACCTCTACATCAGCGAGCGCTACCGCCGCCGGGGGATCGGCCAGCAGCTGCTGGTCTCGGTTATCACCCACTCCAGCGCCTGGTTCGATTTTCTCAACACCCACGCTCCGGCGCAGGCCTGGCCCTTTTATGAAAGACTTGGCTTTCGCCCGGTGTACGATGAACCGCGGGTGACGCATCGCCTGTTTTGTTCGCTGTAGCCCCGCTGGCTGGCAGCGCGGGCGCGTGTTACAGTCCGGTGACCTTCACTGTTGAACCTGTCTGCGATGACCCTCACCGTATTCTGCATTTTGCTGTTCGCCGCCCTGCTGCACGCCAGCTGGAACGCTATTGTCAAAGCCAGCGGCGATAAAATGTACGCGGCGATCGGCGTCAGCGGCTCGGCCGCGCTGCTCGCCCTGGTGATGCTGCCCTTTGCCCCGCAGCCCACGCTGACCAGCGCCCCCTATCTGCTGGCGTCGTGCGCGTTACAGGTGGTGTATACGGTGCTGGTGGCGAAGACCTATCAGGTGTCGGATATGAGCCAGACCTATCCACTGATGCGGGGGACTGCCCCGTTGCTGGTGGCGGCGATAAGCGTGCTGTTTCTCGGCGATCGTTTGTCGCCGCTGGCCTGGCTGGGCATCGGCGTCATCTGTCTGGCCATTCTGGCGATGGCCTTTAACGGCCGCGCCAGCTCCCGCAAAGGCATCGTGCTGGCGCTGATCAACGCCTGCTTTATCGCCGGCTATACGCTGGTGGATGGCACCGGCGTCCGGCTGGCGGGCTCGGCGCTGGGCTACACCCTGTGGACCTTTTTTATGAACGGCTTCTGCCTGCTAAGTTGGGCAATGATAACCCGCCGCGCTGAAGCCAGCCGCTATCTGCGCCTGCACTGGCGAAAAGGTATCCTCGGCGGGATCGGCACCATGGGCTCCTACGGCCTGGCGCTGTGGGCGATGACCCAGGCGCCGCTGGCGGTGGTCGCCGCGCTGCGTGAAACCTCCATTTTGTTCGGCGCGCTGATCGCGTTTATCGTCCTGAAAGAGCAACTGATGCCGCTGCGCATCGTCGCCGCCTGCGGGATTGCCGCCGGGGCGATCCTCCTGCGCCTCGCGTAGCCTGAAATGGCAACATTAGTTGCCGTTCCTGTTTACATAATCTGCCTGGAATTCCCTCAACAATCGGCACTTTGCAGTTGTTATGTCATTTTTATATGGTAGATTCCTCCATCGTTTACGGGGTGTGCCAGTCACATATTCTTCATTTTTATTTACTCACAAAGTATTCATCGACATGAAACGGCATAAAAACTTCAATTTGTTGTTGATGCTGGTACTGCTGGTGGCCGTCGGCCAGATGGCGCAGACCATCTATATTCCGGCCATCGCCGACATGGCGGTCGCGCTGAACGTCCGCGAAGGGGCGGTACAAAGCGTAATGGCGGCCTACCTGCTGACCTACGGTATTTCACAGCTGTTTTACGGCCCGCTCTCCGACCGCGTGGGTCGCCGCCCGGTGATCCTCGTCGGGATGTCGATTTTTATTCTGGCGACGCTGGTAGCCATTACCACCCATAGCCTGCCGGTGCTGATCGCCGCCAGCGCCATGCAGGGGATGGGCACCGGCGTCGGCGGCGTGATGGCGCGCACCCTGCCCCGCGATCTGTACGAAGGCGCCCAGCTGCGTCATGCCAATAGCCTGTTAAATATGGGCATTCTGGTCAGCCCGCTGATTGCCCCGCTGCTCGGCGGCATCCTCGACACCCTGTGGAACTGGCGCGCCTGTTACGCCTTCCTGCTGGTGCTGTGCGCAGGGGTGACCTTTAGCATGGCGAAATGGATGCCGGAAACGCGACCGGAGGGCGCGCCGCGCACCAAACTTCTGGCCAGCTACAAAACGCTGTTCGGCACCGGCGCCTTTAACTGTTACCTGCTCATGCTGATCGGCGGCCTGGCGGGGATTGCGGTATTCGAAGCCTGTTCCGGCGTACTGATGGGCGCGGTGCTCGGCCTGAGCAGCATGGCGGTGAGTATTCTGTTTATTCTGCCGATCCCGGCCGCCTTCTTCGGCGCCTGGTTTGCCGGCCGGCCGAACAAGCGTTTCCCGACCCTGATGTGGCAATCGGTTATCTGCTGCCTGCTGGCGGGTCTGATGATGTGGATCCCGGGGCTGCTGGGCGTCATGACCGTCTGGACCCTGCTGGTGCCGGCGGCGCTGTTCTTCTTTGGCGCCGGCATGCTGTTCCCGCTGGCCACCAGCGGCGCGATGGAGCCATTCCCGTTCCTCGCCGGTACCGCCGGGGCGCTGGTTGGCGGCTTGCAGAATATCGGTTCCGGCGTGCTGGCCTGGCTGTCAGCAATGATGCCGCAAACCGGTCAGAGCAGTCTCGGACTGCTGATGATGCTGATGGGCCTGTTGATTCTGCTGTGCTGGCTGCCGCTGGCCTCGCGCTTTACCCATCATCAGCAGCCGGTATAAGCGCGGCGGCCATTCCCCGGATAGCGTCTGACGCCTTACCCGGCCTACCGTTCTGTCGTCTGTAGGCCCGCGCAAGCGCAGCGCCGCCGGGCGGTTATCAGGCGCCGTACCGTAATGTTGCCGGGTGGCGGCTCACGCCTTACCCGGCCTGTCCAACATCACAGCGGGCTAGCCCGGCTCATTTTCAGGTCAGACTATGCAGCCACTCGATAAAAGCGTCGATTTTCGGCCACTGGCGACCCGGCAGGGTGGTCACATAGTAGTGCTGGTGGCATTTCAGCGTCATATCGCCAAACGGGGCGATCAACTCCCCGCTCTCCAGCCGCTTCTGCACCAGCCGCTTACGCCCCATTGCCACCCCGAGGTGGTTCATCGCCGCGATCGTCGCTAAATCGGAACGATCGAAGCCAATGCCCGACGATGGCGGCAGGTCCACCGCAAACTGCTGCGCCCAGCTATACCACTCATCGGTGCCGGAATCGTTGCTCCATGCCTGGCGGTCGTGGAGCAAGGTACAGTGGCGCAGATTGCCCGGATTCGACATTAACTGCCGCTGGTGCGCGTAATTCGGCGTACATACCGGCACGATCGCCTCATCCATCAGAAAATGGTGGCTCAGCTGCGACGACGGTGCATCATCAAAATAGATCGCCAGATCGATGCCCGTCCGCTGCAGGTTAACGTTCTCGTTGCCGGTCAGCACGGTGAGGGAGATGGCCGGGTAACGACGGGTAAAGTCTCCCAGAGCCGGCACCAGCCAGCACTGGGCGATAGAGGGCCGCGAGTAGACCGTCAGACTGCCGGAGAGCTCCTGGTTTTTGATGTCGAGGATCTCCTGATTGAGGCCATCCAGCGACGACTTCAGCGCCCAGTAGACCCGCTTACCTTCACGCGTCAGCTCAACTTTGCGATGCGAGCGGACAAAGAGCAGGATCCCCAGCTCCGCTTCCAGCTGATTAATCCGGTGGCTGACGGCGCCAGGTGTGAGCGCCAGCTCGTCGGCGGCCAGGGCAAACGACTCGTGCCGCGCCGCTACTTCAAAGGTCGACAGCCTGGAGAGCTGCCAGCCGTTCAGCAGCCGGGTACCTATTTTTTTTAGCACATCCATCACGCGCTCCTGGCTAATACAGTGGCTGTTGATGATAAAAAAATCACGCCGGTTTTGCCGCTAAAGGGTGAGTTAATTTGACCCACAGCATGTTTAATGGTCTGTTTTTGAGCCAAATCACCGACTTGATTCAATTCTCCTCACCTTAAAGCCCATTTATATCGTTTGTCAGCCCATGAGGTTTCTCGCTTCAATAAGGCCAGATTATTCACAGGCGAGGTGGAATATGGGTTCGCAAGTCTGGGTTGTGAGCACGCTGCTGATCAGCATCGTGTTAATCGTCTTAACGATCGTCAAACTGAAGTTTCATCCTTTTCTGGCGCTGCTGCTGGCGAGCTTTTTCGTCGGCGCGATGATGGGAATGGGCCCGCTGGAGATGGTCAACGCCATTGAGAGCGGGATCGGCGGCACGCTGGGCTTCCTGGCGGCGGTGATCGGCCTCGGCACCATTCTCGGCAAGATGATGGAGGTCTCCGGCGCGGCGGAGCGCATCGGCCTGACGCTGCAGCGCTGCCGCTGGCTGTCGGCGGACGTGATTATGGTGCTGGTCGGCCTGATCTGCGGCATCACGCTGTTTGTCGAAGTCGGCGTGGTCCTGCTGATCCCGCTGGCCTTCTCCATCGCCAAAAAAACCAACACCTCGCTGCTGAAGCTGGCTATTCCGCTGTGTACCGCACTGATGGCGGTGCACTGCGTGGTCCCTCCGCATCCGGCGGCCCTGTTTGTCGCTAACAAACTGGGCGCCGATATTGGCACAGTGATTGTCTATGGCCTGCTGGTCGGTCTGATCGCCTCGCTGGTTGGCGGCCCGCTGTTTCTCCGAGCGTTAGGCAACCGCCTGCCGTACAAACCGGTCCCGGCCGAATTTGCCAATCTTGAGGTCCGCGAGGCGTCGACGCTGCAGTCGCTCGGCGCCACGCTGTTTACCGTACTGCTGCCGATTGGCCTGATGCTGGTGAAAACCGTCGCCGAACTGAACATGGCGAAAGGCGGCACGCTGTATACGGTGCTGGAATTTATCGGCAACCCCATCACCGCAATGTTTATCGCCGTCTTTGTCGCGTATTACATGCTCGGCATTCGTCGGCAAATGGGGATGGGCGTCCTGCTAACCCATACTGAAAATGGCTTTGGGTCGATCGCCAACATCCTGCTGATTATCGGCGCAGGCGGCGCGTTCAACGCGATCTTAAAATCCAGCGGCCTGGCCGATAGCCTGGCGGTGATCCTGTCGAACCTCGATATGCACCCGATTCTGCTGGCCTGGCTGGTGGCGCTTATCCTGCACGCCGCCGTCGGCTCTGCCACCGTGGCGATGATGGGCGCCACCGCCATCGTCGCGCCGATGCTGCCGCTCTATCCCGGCGTCAGCCCGGAGATCATCGCTATTGCTATCGGTTCCGGCGCCATTGGCTGCACGATCGTCACCGATTCCCTCTTCTGGCTGGTCAAACAGTACTGCGGCGCAAGCCTCAGTGAAACGTTCAAGTACTACACGACGGCGACTTTTATCGCGTCGCTACTTGCACTGGCCGCCACCTTCCTGCTTTCTTTCATTATCTGAGCGCAAAGAGACGTATGATGAAACACGCTGAATTGACTACCTTGACCGCGACCTTCCCGCTTGTGCAGGATCTGATCGCCCTGAAAGAAACTACCTGGTTTAACCCCGCCACCACCCCTCTGGCGGAGGGATTGCCTTACGTCGGCCTGACCGCCGACGACGTGCAGGACGCCCATGCCCGCCTTCAGCGCTTCGCGCCCTATCTGGCGGAAGCCTTCCCGGAAACGGCCGTCAGCGGCGGGATCATCGAATCGGAAGTGGTCGCCATTCCGGCAATGAAGCACCGCCTCGAGCAAAAATTCGGCCAGCCGATTGGCGGCGAACTGCTGCTGAAAAAAGACAGCCATCTGCCGATCTCCGGCTCGATCAAAGCGCGCGGCGGCATTTATGAAGTGCTGACCCATGCGGAAAAGCTGGCGCTCGAGGCCGGGCTGCTGACTAGCGCAGATGATTATCGCAAATTGCTGACGCCGGAGCTTAAACAGTTCTTCCGCCAGTACAGCATCGCCGTCGGCTCAACCGGCAACCTCGGGATGTCGATCGGCATCATGAGCGCCCGCATCGGCTTTAAGGTTACCGTGCATATGTCCGCGGACGCCCGGGCGTGGAAAAAGGCCAAACTGCGCAGCCACGGCGTGACGGTGGTGGAGTATGAAGAGGACTACGGCGTGGCGGTCGAACAGGGACGCAAGGCGGCGGAATCCGACCCGAACTGCTTTTTCATCGACGATGAAAATTCGCGCACGCTGTTCCTCGGCTATGCCGTGGCCGGCGAGCGCCTGAAGGCGCAGTTCGCCAAAGCCGGACGGGTGGTCGATGCCGACCATCCGCTGTTCGTCTACCTGCCGTGCGGCGTCGGCGGCGGCCCCGGCGGCGTGGCGTTTGGCCTCAAGCTGGCCTTTGGCGACCACGTTCACTGCCTGTTCGCCGAACCGACCCACTCTCCCTGCATGCTGCTCGGCGTCTACACCGGGCTTCATGACCAGATAGCGGTGCAGGATTTAGGCATTGATAACCTGACCGCCGCCGACGGTCTGGCGGTCGGCCGGGCGTCCGGCTTCGTTGGCCGGGCAATGGAGCGCCTGCTCGACGGGTTCTATACCCTTGACGACCAGACGATGTATGACATGTTGGGCTGGCTGGCGACAGCGGAAAATATCCGCCTTGAGCCCTCCGCGCTGGCCGGGATGGCCGGGCCGCAGCGCGTCTGCGCCAGCAAAGCGTACCATCAGCTGCAGGGGCTGAGTGAGCAACAGCTGCAGCAGGCGACCCACCTGGTGTGGGCCACCGGCGGCGGAATGGTGCCGGAAGAGGAGATGGCGCAGTATCTGGCGAAGGGGCGCTAATCTTCAGCGCAGCAGCGGCATCAACGCCTCTGGCGGCCGCTGCTGTCGGCGCAGGTCCCGCATCACTCGCATATAGGGCCCGCTGAGATCGTAGAACTGCCGATAACCCGCGCACAGCGGGTCTTCCTGTTCGCCGCAGCGGCACAGGCGTAGCCACGGACAGCCGTAGCAGGCGCTGTTGGCCGCCGGCGCGCCCGCCTGCGTTATCAACTCGCCGCACCAGGCGCTCAGCGTCTCGCTAAACAGCAAAATATTGATACGGCCAATATCTTCCCGCACCCAGCGGTGAAAGACCGCGCAGAGAAACTCTCCCCACAGCGCGGCGTCGCCAGCCGCCAGCTGCGGAATAAAATGGATAGCCGTAAGCCCCTGTTGACGCAGCTGCGCATAGAACGCCTGCGGCTGGCGGCAATGCTCCGCCTCGACCACTACCGCCTGAAAGGGAGTGTCATGTTGCTGGCCGGGGGCATGAGTGAGAGGCAAATTCGCCGGACATCCTGTCATGACATATCCCTAATGAATGAAACGATCTGTTGAAGGTGAGTAACAGCAAACAGGAATGCCAGAGAAAGTACTGCGAGTGCGATCAAAAATTTGTCACGAACCGCCCGCGGCTGTAAAAAATCGCTGTCGTCGACGTCCATCAGATGGCGACGGCGGGTATAGCCCCAAAGGATCCCCGCCACTATCGCCAGCACGCCGATCGACAGCCAGAACGGCAGTCCGGCGCGGTGCCAGCTGTGCTTAATCGCCAGCGCCATCAGCGCGCCATAGCCCAGCAGGGTGCGAAACCAGGCCAGGGAGGTGCGCTCTGGCTGTAGCCCCGGGTCGCTTTCCCGCCGCGCCCGGCGTTTATCCGCCATACAGCACCAGCAACATCACCGCGACCACCACCGCCAGCAGCAGGATGCTAATCACCAGCAGCGTCCGGGTATAGGGGAGATCCTGCTTCAGGCGCATCGCCTTCTCGTTGTTCAGCCAGCGCAGATAGCCATAGATGGCCATGCCGCCGGCAAACAGGCACAGCAGCAGGGCGAGAATTTCACGGATCAGCGGCGTGGCAAAGTCTGGCGCCAGCTGGTCAAGACCGACGCCAGCGGCAAGAAAACCGAGCGCCGTGCGGATCCACGCCAGAAAGGTGCGTTCGTTAGCCAGCGAAAAGCGGTAATCAGGCGCTTCGCCGAGGCGGGAGATTTTCATGACGGTTCCTTGTTCATCGCGCAGCAGGCTTCAGCATAGCGTAAATCAGGAACCGGGGAGAAGCATCGGCGCCCCGCAGGGCGCCGGTCAACGGCGGGGATTAATGCAGCTCCGGCCAGTAATCCTTATTGGCGGCAATCAGGTCGTCGAGGATCGCTTTCGCCACCGAGGCGCTCGGCACGGTTTTCGACAGGGTAATCGCCTGCCACAGCTTGTGGTAAGAGCGTTGTTCCCAGGCATCGACCACCAGTTTTTCCACCGCCACCTGCTGGCTCATCATCCCTTTCTGGAAGTGCGGGATGTCGCCGACCGTCAGCGGCTCCGGCCCGTTGTGGCCCACCAGGCAAGGAATTTCCACCATCGCGTCGGCGTCAAAGTTATGGATCGCGCCATTGTTCGGCACAATCAGCAGCATCCTTTCCTGCGTGTTAAAGGCGATGGCCGTCGCCAGATCGACGATATACGACGCGTGCTCGTCAATCTCCAGATCGCCTGCGGAGGATTTCCCGGCGGCAATAATCGCCCGGCAGGCGCTGAAGACGTTTTTCTCACGATGATCCATCACCTCATTGGCGCGGGTGCGTTCCGGGTTGGAGTGGGCCACCACGTAGTCCGGGAACAGGTAATATTTCAGGTAGGTATTCGGCATGGTCTGCGGATCCAGCGCCTGCACATCTTTCGCTTTGGCAAAGGTGTCGTTCCAGCTTGCCTCGGTGTGCGGGTCGTTAGAAGGCGGCACATAGCCGTATTTCGCCACATATTCGCGCAGTTTCGGCATCAAATCGTTGCCGTCGAGATCCTCAATCGAGGTCCACCAGCCGAAGTGGTTGAGGCCGTAGTAGCGCACGCGCATCTGTTTACGGTCTTTGAGGCCGACAATCTGCGCCATCCGCCCTTCAATGCCGATCGGCATATCGCAGATGTTGAGAATTTTGGCGTTCGGCCGCAGACGACGGGTGGCTTCCGCCACAATCGCCGCCGGGTTGGAGTAGTTAAGCATCCAGGCGTTCGGCGAATATTTTTCCATATAATCCACCAGCTCCAGCACGCCGCCGATAGAGCGCATACCGTAGGCGATCCCGCCTGGTCCGCAGGTCTCCTGGCCCAGCACGCCGTGGCGCAGCGGGATTTTCTCATCCTGTTCACGCATCGGATATTTTCCGACGCGGATATGCGCCATGACGAAATCAACATCGGTAAACGCTGCCTGCGGATCGGTGGTATAGCTGAATTCAATCTCCGGCGCCTGCTCTTTGAGGATCACTTTGCACGCCTCGGCGATGGTCTCCTGCCGCGCCCCGTCGTTGTCGTAAAATTTCAGCGACCGCAGCGGAAAACGATCCTGGTTTGCCAGCAGCATCAGGACAATGCCCGGGGTGAAGGTGCTGCCGCCGCCTGCGATAACAACTGAGAATTTTTTCATGATACTGCCTCCGTCATGGTGGTATGTTCGGTCGAAAGAGAATCTTTCATCAGGTTTTCCAGCTGGTCGCGCACCTGGGGAACGTGCAGGCCGACGATGACCTGAATCCCGTTGCCGCGGCGTACTACCCCGTGGGCGCCCAGCGCTTTAAAGACGTCGTCACTTTGCGTTTTCGCCATATCGACCAGCGCGATGCGCAGTCGGGTGGCGCAGTTATTGATACTTTCAATGTTGCTGGCGCCGCCGAGGGCCTGCAGGAAGCCAGCGGCCTGGCCCAGCCGGGTCTCTGGCGCGGCTGCCGCCGTGGTTTTACCCCGCGCCGCCTGATAATCAGCCTTGCTGTAGAGCTTGATTTCGCTCTCTTCCCGGCCCGGCGTCTTCAGGTTCAGACGCAGGATCAGGGTGCGGAAGACCACGAAGTAGAGGGCGGTGAAACAGAGACCAATACCTATCTGAATGAACATCATCGAGGCGTGGTGATGGAACATCGGGATCCAGTTTTGCGGCAAGAACTGGTCGAGCAGGCCGCCGCCGAAATTGCCCACCACCCCGCAGATGTACATCACCGTCGCCATGGACGCCGCCAGCACCGCGTGGACGGCGAACAGCAGCGGCGAGATGAACAGGAAGGTGAACTCCAGCGGCTCGGTGATCCCGACCAGCATCGCGGTCAACGTGGCGGGGATCAGCAGGCCGGCGACCTTGACGCGATTTTCCGGCGCGGCGGTGAAGTAGAGCGCCAGCGCAATGCCCACCGAACCAAACACTTTCGAGTTACCGTGCAGGGCAAAGCCGCCCTCCGGGAACAGCGTCTTCAGCGGTTCCGTACTCTGGCTGAACGCCTGCAGATGCTCTGCCCAGTAGACCTGCAGTCCGCCCTCCACTACCGCCGGGCCAAAGATGAACGGGCCATAGACGAAGTGATGCAGACCGGTGGGGATCAGAATGCGCTCAAGGAAGATGTAGACCCACACCCCGAGCGCGCCGGCAGAGCGCAGGAAGGCCTGTAGCGATTCAATACCCAGCTGGACTTTTGGCCAGCCGAGCAGCGTCAGCCAGGCGCAGGGGATCATCGCGAGGAAGGCGACAATGACCACAAACGATGAGCCCTGGAAGATGCCGAGGAACACCGGCAGGGGTTTATCGAAATAGCGATTATGCAGGGCCGTCACCAGGCCGGAGATGACGATCGCCCCGATAATGCTGGTGTCGAGGGTTTTAATCCCGGCAATCATCGTCAGGCCGCTGCCGGCCGTGGGTTCAACGGAAAAGTCGACGCCGAAGAAGTGGCCCCAGGTCATCCCCATGGCGTTAATAAAGTAGTTCCAGGTGAGAAAGCTCACCAGTACCGCCAGGCAGGCCCGGCCCTGGGCCTGCTTCGCCAGGCCAATCGGCAAGCCGACGGCGAAAATCAGCGGCATATTACGAAAGACGGTCCAGCCGCCCTCTTCGATGATGTGAACGATCTGTGCAAACAGGCTGTCGGGTGCGGTCAGCGCTTCGCCGACGAACATCGGGTTGCGCAACATAATGGCGATACCGACCACGATCCCGGCGAAAGGAAACAATAAAACCGGGGTAAACATGGCGCCGCCAAAGCGTTGTATTTGACTGAGCATTGGGAAATCCTCATGTAACAACTCGTAGGGTGAATGGCCTTCTTTTTCTTGATTACCGGCCTCACTCGAGAATAGGAATTTGCCCGTCCAACAACATGCCGCGCCGTTGCGATTCGTGATCGCTTTCATGGTTTTAATTTGGCCAAAGTTGTCTACTTCGTTAACAAAAGTTAGACATCGATAAGCCAAAGGATGAAATCGATCTAATGAATGGATAATAACCTGCTGTCTTAAAACTCATTTTTTAATAACAGGTGAAGAAAATAACCTCGCTCTTTCCTGTACAAGAGGACTACTGGTGATCTACAAATCCATTGCTGACCGCCTGCGGCTGCGGCTGAATTCTGCCGACTTCTCCATCGGCAGCCCGCTGCCGGGAGAGAAAAAACTGGCCGAGGAGTTCGGGGTGGCGCGCATGACCATCCGCAAAGCCATCGACCTGCTGGTGGACTGGGGGTTGGTGGTCCGTCGCCACGGCTCGGGGACCTACGTGGCGCGTAAAGACGTCCATCATGAAACCAGCAATCTCACCGGCCTGGCGGAAGTGCTGCGCAAGCAGGGTAAAGAGGTGGTAAGCCAGGTGCTGGCCTTCGAAGTGATGCCTGCCCCGCCGGCCATCGCCAGCCTGCTGCGAATTAAAATTGATGAACGGATCTACTTCTCGCGGCGGGTGCGCTTCGTCGACGGCAAGCCGCTGATGCTGGAGGATAGCTATATGCCGGTGAAGCTGTTCCGTAACCTGTCGCTGAGCCATCTGGAGGGATCGAAATTTGATTATATTGAGAAGGAGTGCGGGATCATCATCAGCGGGAACTATGAGACCCTGACGCCGGTGCTGGCGGACAGGCAACTGGCGCGCTCAATGAACGTTCCGGAGCAGACGCCGCTGCTGCGGATTACCTCCCTTTCCTACAGCGACAGCGGCGAGTTTCTTAACTATTCGGTTATGTTCCGCAACGCCAGCGAGTATCAGGTGGACTACCATCTGCGCCGCGTCCAGGCGCACAGCCCGCTAGCTCAGCCCCCAGAACAGCACGGCGAGTAGCTGCGGAGTGATAATCCGCAGGAACATCACCAGCGGATAGACGGTAGCGTAAGAGAGCGCCGCCGCGCCGCTGGTGGCGTGCAGATTGTTGGCGAAGGCCAGCGCCGGCGGGTCGGTCATCGAGCCGGCCAGCATGCCGCACAGCGTCAGATAGTTCATTTTCGCCAGCATGCGCGCGAGAATGCCTACCGTCAGCAGCGGGATGGCGGTGATGAAAATGCCGTAAGCGATCCAGCTCAGACCATCGCCCTGGGTCAGGGTCGCCACAAAGTCGCCCCCCGATTTCAGCCCAACCACTGCCAGAAACAGCACGATCCCCAGCTCGCGCAGCGCCAGGTTGGCGCTCGGCGGCATAAACCAGTACAGCTTGCCGATGCTCCCGATGCGCCCGAGAATCAGCGCCATAATCAGCGGCCCCCCGGCCAGCCCGAGCTTCAGGGCGGCGGGGAAGCCGGGAATAAACAACGGGATAGATCCCAGCATTACCCCGAGGCCGATGCCGATAAATACCGGCAGCATCTGAACCTGCTGCAGCTTCTGCTGGGCGTTACCCAGCTCGGCGGCCACGGCGTCAATCGCCTCCGGACGGCCGACCAGGTTAAGAATATCGCCAAACTGCAGGCTGGCGCTGCTGCTGGCCACCAGCTCGACGCCAGCGCGATTAAGCCGGGAGATCACTACGTCATAGCGCTGTTTGACGTGCAGATCGCGTATTTTCTTCCCCAGCACTTTCTCGTTAGTCACCACCACCCGCTCTACCTTCAGGTCGGTGCCGCGCGTCGACAGCGAGGTGGCCACCTCCTGGCCGATCACCAGTTGCGCATTGTGCAGATCCTCCGGCCGCCCCACCAGGTGCAGCAGATCGCCGGCCTGGATAAGGGTGCCCGGCGCAGGCACCATTAGCAGCTCACCGCGCTTCAGTCGCGAACAGACAATATTGTCGCTGTTGAGCATCGGCACATCCTGAATCGCCATCTGATTGAGGTTGGGGTTCTCCACCCGCACGTTGATGGTGTGCAAATGGGCATGGCCGTTGCCGCTGCTCTCCTCAAATTGCTGAGCCTCTTTCTCAACATTGATGCGAAAGAACAGGCGCACCAGCCACATGGTCAGCAGAATGCCGCAGATGCCGAACGGATACGCCATCGCATAGCTCATCCCCATCTGATCGACCACCTCGAACGGCACCCCGAGATCGCGCAGGATTTGCTGCCCGGCCCCCAGCGCCGGCGTGTTGGTCACCGCGCCGGAGAAGATGCCAAGCACCACCGGGAGAGGAATATTGAACAGTTTATGCAGCACCGCCGTGACCAGGCCGCCAAGAATCACGATCAGGATAGCGAAAAGATTGAGCCGCAGGCCTGAGACCCGCAGCGAGGCGAAAAAGCCCGGCCCCACCTGGATACCGATGGTATAGACAAACAGGATCAAGCCGAATTCCTGAATAAAATGCAGCATCGGGCTGCTGAGGGCGACTCCCGCCTGATCGACAAAGTGGCCGACGATAATGCCGCCAAACAACACGCCGCCAATACCAAAGCCGACGCCGCGGATTTTGACATTGCCGATCCACAGCCCAATCACCGCCACCAGCGCCAGTACGCTGACCGTCAATGCTATCTCACTCATGGTATCGTCCCTGTGAATAACATTATTATTAACAGGGATTATGACCGCTGCCAGACGGGTTGTATGCAGCCTGGCGCACAATACCAGCAAACAGACCGGCACAAAAAAGCCCCGAAAATCGGGGCTTTATCAAAAGGTTGCTTTATTAGCTACTTAACGCCGGTCGTTCGCTGATGGCGATGCGCTGCGGGGCGATCTGCTCAGGCTCATGGCGGGTCAGATCGATATGCAGCAGACCGTTGGTGAAGGTCGCGCCAGAGACCTCCATGTTGTCGGCGAGGGTGAAGCTCAGGCTGAAGGCCTGGCTCACCAGCCCCTGGTGCAGCCAGGTGGTCTCTTTTTCCGGCTGCTGCGGCGTGCCTTTTACCACCAGGCGGGTGCCTTCCAGCTGAATATCCAGATCTTCCTGACGGAAACCGGCCAGCGCAAGGGTGATGCGGTAGTGGTTATCGTCGCTTTTTTCGATGTTATAGGGCGGGAAGCTCTGGCTTTCACCGGCGGTTTGCAGGGCGCTGGCCAGTTTGTCAAAACCGATCCATTGACGCAGCAGGGGGGATAAATCGTAGTTACGCATACTGTTTTCTCCTTCTGTGAAGCGAGTGAATATCTGCGAATTGCGCGAATTCGCATATGCTCCCTGACGGCGAGCAGGTTGTTACATCAGGCCGCCACGCGGCCTGAGAGGGACAATTAGTTGATTTCGATACGGCGCGGTTTGTTCGCTTCCGGGATCACCCGTTCCAGATCGATATACAGCAGTCCGTTTACCAGGTTGGCGCCGCGGACATGAATGTTTTCCGCCAGCTGGAATTTGCGCTCGAAGTTACGCTCGGCGATCCCCTGATACAGGTAGGTCCGCTCTTTCTGCTCGGCAGCGTGGGCGCCTTTGACGATCAGCAGATTGTCCTGGGCGGTGATCTCCAGCTCGCTTTCAGCAAAGCCAGCAACTGCGATAGCGATGCGATAGTGGTTTTCGTCTACCAGCTCGACGTTATACGGAGGGTAGCCGCCATTGCTCTGGCTTTGATTGTTTTCCAGCAGGTTAAACAGGCGGTCGAAACCAATGGCTGAACGATAAAGCGGGGAGAGATCGAAGTTACGCATAATAAATAGCTCCTGAAAATCAGCGAGAATCAAATGACCTTCCATCGTGGACAGGCCGCGGTAATCCGGAATACCCCTCAGGCGTATTCTCAGTGGGTTACACCTATAAAATGGGTTTCTCCCCGTGCTTTTCAAGGGATTGAGGGCGTTTTTTTTTGCAGTTTGCCGATGATTGCTTAGACTGGGGGGAGGAGCACAAAAAGCAAAGTGCGATGCCCGCCACAGTGCGGCGCAATAACGCTATGCATTCACGGGATGGCCCGATATAACCGCTAAAAGGTTATCTCAACGCCCGAAACGACGATGGAAGAACAATGAAAAGCAGACGACTGTTAAAGCTGGTCCTGTTCAGCGGGATAATAAGCCTGAGCGGTTGCTCCAGCGTAATGTCACATACCGGTGGCAAAGAGGGAACCTATCCGGGCACGCGATCCAGTGCGCAAACGCTGGGGGACAACAATACCAACTGGGGTGTGAAATCGCTGGTGGCGCTGGACATGCCGTTCACCGCCGTCATGGATACTCTGCTGCTGCCGTGGGATATGTTCCGCACCGACAGCTCAATCAAATCTCGGGTCGAAAAGAGCGAGAAGGCCACGCTGGCGACCAACTCGGTGATCCCGCCAGCGCCGATGCCTGCCCAGTAAGTTATCGCCCGGTCTGCGTGACCCACAGCTGGCGATAACCGTCCACCTCCTCCATCCAGGCAATCTGTTTACCGTCTGGCGAAAAGACGATCGCGTCCGCCGAGGGCGCATGAGCATGCGCCTCGGTTAAAAAGGTGATATCGCCTGTGCCGGCATGACAGCAGGCAATCCGCCCCTCCAGTACAAAGCCCAGCCACTCTCCCGACGGATGCCAGTTAAACGCTGACTGGATACCCGACGTGTGATGCGTCAACTGCCACGGCTCGCCCCCCTGTGGGGAAATCAGCCACAGCTGCACCTCACCGGCGTCGTCGCGCATCAGGAAGGCGATGCTCGTAGCCTGTGGATTGGCGCGCACCCAGTGACGTGGAATATTCACCAGCCCCGGATAACGGCGATGGTGGGTGAAGGTCAAACGACGCTGACTGACGCCCGCCGGCGGCGCGGGCATCGTGGTTGCGGTACCGGCCAGCGGCTCCCCGCCGGGCTGCTTCCAGCTGGCTTCATCCTGCGGCAGATCGACAATAAACAGCTCCGGGACTTTGTCGCCGTTTTCCGCCAGCGTATCGCCAATAAACGCCAGCGCATGGTTCCCGACCCAGCCCTCTTCATAGGCGCGATTAATCTCATCGCTGCCCGGCGCGGGAGTCGGCGTCGTGCGGCTCACCAGCACGCACCAGTGGCTGCCGCCATATTCGCGCAGATGGTGGCCCGGCGGCGTCACGGGTCCATACGGCGCGGCCACGCCGACGTTGCGCAGATCCAGAGCCGGGTCGCGCTCGTGCAGCACATGATCGTTGTAGGTAAAACTGACCAGCTGGCCGTTGGGGCTATAGACATGGACGTGGCTGCCGCCGCGCAGCGCCCCGGGGGTGTAAGGGGCTGTGATGTCCATGGCGTCCAGATTCTCGACGGTATCCTGAAAGGCCACCACCCCGCGGCGGTGATGAAAATCATACTGCCATTGCGCATCCGGCCGCTCGGGGCCGTGAATGAACACGTAGCGCTCCTGGGTTGGATGCACGGTCACCACGCCCACGTGCGCGCCTTGCGTGGCACGATAAATGGTCTCCACCGCGCCGCTGTTTACGTTCACTCGCTCAATGGTCTCGCCGGTGAAGGACGCACCGGACGGGCGGACGTCGAACACCAGCCACTGGCTGTCGGGGGTCCAGGTATTAACATTGGTAAGCTGATGATGACGGGGAGCAAAAGTGACTTGTTTCATAACGATACCCTGATGCGAGACTTACGCATCAGGGTAGCGTATCGCAAAAATTTAGCCTACACGTTTCACATCGCCGACCAGCAGGATATAAGACAGCGCGCCTATCAGCGCCACCACGGAGATATAGACCAACGCCGGGCCAAAGCCGTAATCCTGCGCCAGATAGCCAATCACGAGCGGTACGGTGATGCCCCCCAGGCCGCCAACAAAGTTAAACACGCCTCCGGTTAGACCGATCAGGCGCATCGGCGCCAGGGATGAGACCAGCGACCAGGTAATGGAGGCAAAACCGTTACCGAAGAATGCCAGCGCCATCAGCGCCATAATCCATACCGGGTCGTTGGTGTAGTTCGCCCCCATGATGCAGGTGGAGATCAGCAGTCCGCAGATGATCGGCGTTTTACGCGCCACGCCCAGCGAATAGCCTTTTTTCACCAGTTTGTCCGCCAGCCAACCAGAGAGCAGGACGCCAAAAAACGCAGCGAGGAAGGGCACCGTGGTCATAAAACCGGCCTTCAGCGCGGTAATGCCTTTTTCCTGGGTTAAGTAGTTCGGGAACCAGGTCAGGAAGAACCACAGCGTCGAGGTTACCGCAAACTGCCCAAGGTAAACACCGACCAGCTTGCGATGAAAGACCAGCTTCCAGTCCGCTTTCGATAACGGTTGACGCGCCTCTTTCTTCACCGGCGCATCGCCATCCACCAGGCCGCCGCCGTCGCGAATATAGTCGAGTTCGGCTTTGCTGATGCTTTTGGTCAGCCGCGGCGGTTGATAAACCTTGAACCAGATCAGCGACCAGATAATGCCGATACCGCCGGTAACAATAAACACCCAGTGCCAGCTCAATAGCTCCTGGATCCAAATCAGCAGCGGCGTTAAGAAAGCCAGGCCAACAAATTGCCCCGAGGTATAAAACCCGACGGCGGAGGCGCGTTCATGTTCCGGGAACCAGCTGGTCACCATGCGGTTATTGGTTGGAAAGGCTGGTGCTTCGAAGATCCCGGTGATAGCGCGCAGGCCTATGAGCGACATTAAGCCGGTGGCGAAGCCTTGTAGCAACGTGGCTACAGACCAGCCAAAGATGGCGATAAAGTAGGTAAGCCGGGACCCCACGCGGTCAAGGAACCAACCGCCCGGGATCTGGCAGAGGGTATACAGCCAGGCAAAGGCGGAAAATACGTAGCCCATTTCCGCTTTGCTAATACCAAACTCCTCCTGAATATGCGCCGAGGCGACGGCGAGGTTGGCGCGGTCAACATAACAAATAACCACGGTAATAAAGATCATGATGAGCGTCAGATAACGGCGACGCCCGGTTTTTACAGCGGTAACTGAAATATCCATCGCAATCTGTCTCCAGATTTTGGGCATAGCGAAGCCGCTCACCATGCCCGGTAATTTACAGAGGGTGTTTTTGTTTTGTATTAATAACTATGTTGCGATGCGTTAAATAATTTGTGCTAGGGAAAGGCGTCAAATTTTCGCAACCCTGGGATCATAAAATAGTATGTGACCAGGGTAAGAAAATGCAGCCAACGCATCACCAGCGCGAAGTATGACGCGCATTTACCATTCGGCGACAGAGCCATCCTCATACCGCCACAACGGGTTTCGCCAGTCCGGCGCGTTTTTACTTAACTCAATCACGCGGGCCTCATCAATTTCCACGCCCAGCCCCGGCTTCGTCAATGGTTTAAAGAAGCCGCCTTCCATATTGAAATCTTCTTTGTTTTTCACAAAATCAAGCAGTTCGGCGCCTTTGTTGTAGTGGATCCCCATGCTCTGCTCCTGGAAGACCGCGTTATGCGAAACGAAATCAACGTGCAGACAGGCTGCCAGTGCGATCGGCCCCAGCGGACAGTGCGGCGCCAACCCAACGTCATAGGCTTCCGCCATGCCGGCAATTTTATAGCATTCGGTAATACCGCCTGCGTGCGACAGATCGGGTTGTAAAATAGCCACCCCGCCCGCTTCAAGGACCCGTTTAAATTCAAAACGCGAAAACATACGTTCGCCGGCGGCAATAGGGATATGGGTTTGCGCCGCCAGCCGCGGATAATATTCCGCCTGCTCGGCTAATACCGGCTCCTCAATAAATAATGGGCGATACGGTTCCAGCTCTTTAATTAATACTTTGGCCATCGGCGCGCTTACCCGACCATGAAAATCGAGGCCAAACTCAATTTCATTGCCAAACGCTTCGCGGATTTGCGCCACGGTATTCACCGCGGCATCAACCGCGCGGGAATTATCAATGATGCCCATCTCTTCGCAGCCGTTTAATTTAAAGGTATCGAAACCAATGCCGCGCAGCTTCTTAATCCCGTCAATCACTTCGGCGGGGCGGTCGCCGCCCACCCAACTGTAGGCTTTAATTTTGTCGCGCACCAGCCCGCCCATCAGTTGCCAGACCGGGGCATTCAGGACCTTACCTTTAATATCCCATAACGCCTGGTCAATACCGGCGATGGCGCTCATCATAATCGGACCGCCGCGATAAAAGCCGCCGCGGTACATCACCTGCCACAGGTCATTAATCCGCGCCGGATCCTGACCAATCAGATAATCGCCAAATTCATGAACGGCGGCTTCCACCGTTCGGGCGCGCCCTTCAATCACCGGTTCGCCCCAGCCGACGATGCCTTCATCGGTTTCAATCTTCAGGAACATCCAACGCGGAGGTAAACGGTACGTGGTGATATTGGTTATTTTCATTTCACTGCCTCTCGATACGCTTTTACGAATGCGGCTGCCTGCTGCGCGGTACGTTCAACCGACTGGCCGGCACGATAGAGATCGCTCCCCAGCCCAGCCCCCACACAGCCGGCTTTAATCCACTGCGCCAGGTTTTCCGGCGTCACGCCGCCGACGGCAAAGACCGGAATTTCCGGCGGCAGCACGGCTTTCAACGCTTTGATGTAATCCGGGCCAAAAGCCGATGACGGGAAAATTTTCAGCGCCTGCGCGCCGGCATCGAGCGCGCTGAAAGCTTCGCTGGCGGTGGCGCAGCCTGGACATACGGTCATGCCGTAACCCACCGCTCGCCGGATCACTTCCGGTTGAATGTTTGGCGTCACAATCAGCCGACAGCCCATGGCCGCCAGCCGATCGACCTGCTCCGGTTGCAGCACGGTGCCCGCGCCGATAAGCGCCTGCTCGCCGTAAGCGTCGACGACATGCGGAATACTTTTCTCCCACTGCGGCGAGTTCAGCGGGATTTCGACCGCGTCGAAACCGGCGTCGATAACGGCGCCAACGTGAGCCAGCGCCTCGTCTGGCGTAATACCGCGCAGAATAGCGATAAGCGGAAGGTTAGTTTGCCACTGCATAAGCGATGCTCCTTATTCCTGTCTGAAATGCCGTATCGCCCGCAACCGCAGTGACTTCGCGGCCAATGGCGCGGAATGCCTGCTGATAGCGGGACGTTAACGATGACCCGGCGACGAGGGTAATCGCCTGCTCTCCGGCGAACGTGGCGCTGAGGGTGGCAACTTCAGCGCCAATCAGCAGGCCGGAAAGAAATTCGCTAACCTGCTCGCGAGGCAACGCGCCCAGCACGTGCGAAGCGCGCACTTCAAACAGCTGCGGCAGGACGGCGGGGTTGTTGATACCGCGCTGCAGACCGGCCGCGAATGCGTCGGCGGACGTTTCCTGCGGCGGCAAGCCGGCGCCCACCAGCGAGTGCTGAAGCAACAGATGATGCAACTCACCGGTCAAAACGGTACGAAAATCGTGAATTTGCAGGCGATCGGCCAGTACCCATTTGCAGTGGGTTCCTGGCATCACATAGACAGACGAAGGGGCTAAGGCGCGTGCGCCCAGCAGTTGCGTTTCTTCCCCGCGCATGACGTTATGGTTATCGTCACGGGAAACGCAAAGGCCGGGAATTATCCAGATATTGTCGCCAACGGCAGTTAACTGCTGGCCAATATCCGAGAAAGCGGCAGGAAGCGGCAAATAAGGGGCAATTTTCCAGCCCACGTTGCTACCGACCATACCTGCCATCACCACCGGTGTGGCGCCATCGCGCCAGTATTGTGTGATTTCCGCTAACACCGCAGCGGGAGATCGACCATTCAGGCGCGTTACGCCTGCTTCAGATTGCCTGCTTTCCAGGCATTCTTCGCCCTGGTACAGCCAGGCGCGTAAATTCGTCGATCCCCAATCTATTGCGATGTAGCGAGCCGTCATGTGATTTCCTTGAGCCTTCGTGTCGAGCTGGCGATCATCGTCAACGCCGCCTGCTCTGCCGCGTCGCTATCCTGATGCCGAATGGCGTCAAATAGCGCTTTATGTTCCTGGAGCGTTTTCGGCATGTTGCCTTCATCGCCCATCCAGGTCCGTTCAAATACCGCCCGCTGCAGCGAACTGATCGCCACGCTAAGCTGCTGCAAAACCGGATTATGTACTGACTGCAGCACCGCCTCGTGGTAGCGAATATCCGCTTCGTTAAAGGCATCCCGGTTTTGGTTATTAGCAATCATGTCATTCAGCGCCGACTCGATTTCCGCCAGATCGCTTGAGGTGGCGCGTTCAGCCGCCCAACGTGCGATGGCGGGTTCAACCAGGTTGCGCACTTCACTCATGGCGCTGATAAGACGCGGGTCATAGTCATTTTCCAGTACCCACTGCAGCACCTCGGTATCGAGGTAGTTCCACTGGTTTCTGGAGGCGACAAACGCGCCGCGATAGCGCTTCATTTCAATCAGCCGCTTCGCCATCAGGGAACGAAACACTTCGCGGATGATGTTGCGCGAGGTTTCAAACTCCTCACAGAGTTCCGCTTCGGCCGGAAGCGCCGAACCGGGAACGTATTTACCGCTGACGATTTGTCTGCCCAGCGAGATCACAATGCGATCGGTCTTATTGAGAGTCATGGAGAGTCCTTGTGCTCTATGTGTACTGCTCTACTTTACCGTCGCTGCTGAATTTCGCCTCATGTTTGTACTACTAACGTGATGCTGTACGTTATCAACATGAGCGTACTGTAGTACAATATTATTGTGTTGTACTACAATTTGGATCACAAAAAGAACAATCCATGAAAATTAAAACGCAGCAGCCCTGGCAAGAGGCGATAAGAGAGAAAAAGAAGGGGAGGACGCGTTAAAACGCTTCGCCGACCTGGAAGTAAAAGCCGCTGCTGCCTTTGCCGATACCGTAGTCGAGGCGAACGTTAACGCGAGGTTTGAATTCAAAGCGGTAGCCGACGCCCGCCGAAGGCAGCCAGCGTCCGTCATTCAGGGAATCCATGGATGGCCCCATGGTTCCCGCCCCGGCCCAGGCCACAATCCCGTGTCGCCAGGTGAGCTGCCGGCGGTATTCCAGTTGGCTGCTAACGACGTTTTTATCGCGATAACGCCCCTGATAGTAGCCGCGCATCCGCTCATCGCTGCCCAGCAGGGGCATCATGCTCCACGGCACATCGCCCTGGGTGAAAGCGCCATCGGCCTCCCAGGCGAGGACGCTTTTCTCGCTGAGGGCATGATAATGGCTATAGTGCAGCTGAAATTCGTCAAAGCGGGTATCGCTGCCTAAGCCGGGCGCATAGTGGGTGTAACGGAAGTTGGCATACTGACCCCGGCGCGGATTGGGGACGAAGTCGCGATCGTCCCAGTTGAGCGCGACGCTGGCGCCCGAGCTGAATACCGACGGCCCCTGCGGGGTATTTTCAATTTTCGGCAGATCGTTATGGTCCATCTCATCGGCATTCTGCGCCGCCAGCGACCATCCGGCGCCGAGATAAACATTGTCGATAAGCTGCCGGTAGACCGTCGGGCGCAGGGTCAGCACCTGGGCGGTATATTTCTCTTTTTCGTTGTCTTTATCGCCGGCATGAAAGCCTTGTCCCCAGAAATACGTCGGGGTGTTGGCCATCGATCCATCAACAAAAATTCGCCATCGGTCGTGGTCAAAAAAAGCGTAGTTTTTCACGCTAAGGCCGAAGGCGCCGGTGGAGCTGGCGTAGCCGCTGAGCGTCAGCGTGGAATTCTGGCTGGTGGTATCCTGCGGATCGGGACGGTAGAGACCGACGACGGCAGTGCCGATGCCCAGCCCCAGCTCCGGCGTATAGAACGGACCGGGCATCACGCCCCAGTCAATGCCTTTGCTGGCGTCGAATTCATCGCTGGCGCCGAGATGCTGCAGCCAGCCGTCGATTTGCTCGCGGCTGATGGTCTGCGCCTGGACCGGCGCGCATAGCGCCCATGTCAGAAGCAACAGAACAGGGTTAAGCGGTCGGCTCAAAAGCGATACTCGCCGGAGATAAAGAAGCTGTTACGCTCGGCAAAACCAAACTCCGTGGTGATATTAAAATTCTGCGTCAGCTCATACTGCGCTCCCACCAGCACGTTCCACGGCGACTGCAGATGCTGTTTCACATCAAAGCGGCCATGATTGTCCTGGTTGGCCAGGTTGACCATGTTTTGCAGCATCGGCGACGGCATCGAGAGATCGTTAAGGCTACCCTTAAACTCTTGCTGCACGTCCTGATACATGCTGCCGACCCATAGATTCAGCTTTCCGGCCGGGAGATGTAGCGCATCGACCGATGGCGTATTGAAACGATAGCCTACGCGCGGCGAAAAGGTAAACGCATCGATGCTGCCGTCGAGGATATCAAAGCGCGTCTGGGTGTAGTTAGCGTCCAGTACGGTAAACCAGTTGCCGATGCCGCCCACCAGCGTGGTGCCCATCCCATAGGTGGTGCCTTTAAAATCGAGGCGAAAGTCGAGGTCCTGCATCCCCGGCATCGGCACCACTTTGCCGTTCGGCCCCTTCAGCCCGACGGCAATCTGCGAAATGGAGTGCCCCTCGGTGTGTCCGACGAGACCATAAACATTCATAAACGGCAGCAGCCAGGCATCCAGCTTGAGCGTCTCGGTTTTGCTGCTTTCCCGCGTATTACCGACGCCAATCTGGAAGGCGTTGTCCAGCGAGACCGGCCCATTTCCGAAAATGTGCTTCACGGCGCGTTTGCAAACAGGATCCTTACCGCAATCGATATTGCGTCCGTCCAGCGACAGGCCGGTGAAGCTAATGCTGTCGACATTAATATTCTGCCGCATATCCATATAGTTAATGCTGACGCCAAACGGCAGCGGCAGGACGTAGCCACGCTTTCTGGCCTCGTCGCCTAGCAAAGGGAGTAGCGAAGACGATGCTGTCGCCGCAGGCTGGCGACTTTCTGGCGCCGGCAGATCCGCGGGCTCGGCGCCGTGATAGGCATACGCTGGTTCGAGCGGCGTCGTTGGTTCCGCGGCCGCGCAGATCTGAACAGAGGCGAATGGCAGCGTAACCAACATCAAATAATGGCGTTTATTCATGAAAAATCTGATGTTAGTTCTGAATTGCAAAAAAAGAGGGCGGGTAGCTTATAGAATCCCCTGTGCGGAATAAGGGATTTAAATGCGGATTAACATCTGTTCATGAAAAAAGAGAAGACAGGCCCGACGAACGCCGGACCTGAAGGAAGCTTACGCTAAAACGTATTTTTCAATAGCGAAGGCGACGCCATCATCGAGGTTCGATTTGGTAATGAAGTTCGCCGCTTCTTTGACCGCCGGAATGGCGTTATCCATCGCCACGCCGACGCCGGCAAATTCAATCATCGCGATATCATTTTCCTGATCCCCTATCGCCATAATCTCTTCCGGTTTGATACCCAGCGCATCGGCCAGCGACTTCACGCCGGTGCCTTTATTGACGCGTTTATCCAGTATTTCGAGGAAGTAAGGCGCGCTTTTCAGCACGGTGTACTTTTCTTTCACTTCCGCCGGGATACGGGCGATAGCCTTGTCGAGGATCGCTGGCTCATCGATCATCATTACCTTCAGCAGCTGGATCTCAGGGTCCATCTTTTCCGCTTCGCAGAACACCAGCGGGATGGTCGCCACATAGGATTCATGCACGGTGTAGTAGCTGATATCGCGATTCGCGGTATACAGCGTATTGCGATCGAGCGCGTGGAAGTGGGAGCCGACTTCGCGGGAGAGCTGTTCGAGGAAGCGATAGTCGTCATAGCTCAGCGCGGTTTGTGCGACGGTGCTGCCGTCCCCGGCTTTCTGCACCAGCGCGCCATTGTAGGTGATGCAGTAATCACCCGGCTGCTCCATATGCAGCTCTTTCAGATAGCTGTGGACACCCGCGTAAGGGCGGCCTGTGGTCAGCACCACGTTCACCCCTTTTTCACGGGCGGCGGCAATGGCGTTTTTAACGGCGGGAGAGATAGTGTGATCGGGCAGCAGCAGCGTGCCATCCATATCAATTGCAATCAGTTTAATAGCCATAGGATCCCCGGGTAAGATGAGTCTTCCCTCATGCTAACGCGATTCCGCTCAAAAAACAGTAAAAGTGTCGGCCAGAAAGGGGGATGGAACCGCAGCAGAGGATTCCCCTTTTACTGGCAAAGAAAAGCCCGGTCGCGCTATGCGACCGGGCTCAGACATTCCGTTACCCCGGTCAAACTCGCGCCGGGGGAACACACGGCTTAGATATCGATATTCGCCGCTTTCAGGGCGTTCTCTTCGATAAACGCGCGACGCGGTTCAACGGCATCACCCATCAGGGTAGTGAACAGCTGGTCGGCGGCAATCGCGTCCTTGACGGTCACGCGCAGCATACGGCGGCTGTCCGGATCCATGGTGGTTTCCCACAGCTGATCCGGGTTCATCTCGCCCAGACCTTTATAGCGCTGGATAGAGAGGCCGCGACGGGACTCTTTCACCAGCCAGTCCAGAGCCTGCTCAAAGCTGGCTACCGGCTGACGGCGTTCGCCGCGCTCGATGTAAGCATCTTCTTCCATCAGGCCGCGCAGTTTCTCGCCCAGGGTACAGATACGGCGATATTCCGGCCCCATAATGAACTCATTATCCAGCGGATAGTCGGTATCCACGCCGTGGGTACGAACGCGAATAACCGGTTCAAAATGCTGCAGCTCTTTGTTCTCATGGAGATCAAATTTCCACTGGCTGCCGTGCTGCTCTTTCTCATTCAGCTCGGAGACCAGTGTGTTCACCCAGCGGGTCACCTTCTGTTCGTCCGCCAGATCGGCCTCGGTCAGGGTCGGCTGATAGATAAGCTCTTTCAGCAGCGCTTTCGGGAAGCGGCGCTCCATGCGGCCAATCATTTTCTGGGTGGCGTTAAACTCAGCAACCAGTTTTTCCAGCGGTTCGCCCGCCAGCGCTGGCGCATTGGCGTTGGTATGCAGGGTGGCGCCGTCGAGGGCGATGGCAATCTGATACTGATCCATCGCTTCGTCGTCTTTAATATACTGTTCCTGCTTGCCTTTCTTCACTTTGTACAGCGGCGGCTGAGCAATATAGACATGGCCGCGCTCGACGATCTCCGGCATCTGACGATAGAAGAAGGTCAACAGCAGGGTACGAATGTGCGAGCCGTCGACGTCCGCATCGGTCATGATGATAATGCTGTGATAGCGCAGTTTGTCCGGGTTGTACTCATCGCGGCCGATGCCGCAGCCCAGAGCGGTGATCAGCGTGGCCACTTCCTGGGAAGAGAGCATCTTGTCGAAGCGGGCTTTCTCAACGTTGAGGATTTTGCCCTTCAGCGGCAGGATCGCCTGATTCTTGCGGTTACGCCCCTGCTTCGCAGAGCCGCCCGCGGAGTCCCCTTCCACCAGGTACAGTTCGGAGAGCGCCGGGTCGCGTTCCTGGCAGTCCGCCAGTTTGCCCGGCAGGCCAGCCAGATCCAGCGCGCCTTTACGGCGGGTCATCTCACGGGCACGACGCGCGGCTTCGCGCGCGCGCGCGGCGTCAATAATTTTGCCGACCACGATTTTCGCATCGGACGGATTTTCCAGCAGGTATTCGCTCAGCAGTTCGTTCATCTGCTGCTCAACCGCCGATTTCACCTCGGAGGAGACCAGCTTGTCTTTGGTCTGCGAGGAGAACTTCGGATCCGGCACTTTCACCGATACCACGGCAATCAGGCCTTCACGGGCGTCGTCGCCGGTGGCGCTGACTTTCGCTTTTTTGCTGTAGCCCTCTTTGTCCATGTAGGCGTTGAGGGTACGGGTCATCGCCGCGCGGAAGCCGGCAAGGTGAGTCCCCCCGTCACGCTGCGGAATGTTGTTGGTAAAGCAGTAAATATTTTCCTGGAAGCCGTCGTTCCACTGCAGGGCCACTTCCACGCCGATACCGTCTTTTTCAGTAGAGAAATAGAAGATATTCGGGTGGATCGGCGTTTTGTTCTTGTTGAGATACTCAACGAACGCCTTGATGCCGCCTTCGTAGTGGAAATGATCTTCTTTGCCGTCGCGCTTATCGCGCAGGCGGATAGAGACTCCGGAGTTCAGGAACGACAGTTCGCGCAGGCGTTTCGCCAGGATATCGTATTCAAACTCGGTGACGTTGGTGAAGGTTTCCAGGCTCGGCCAGAAACGCACCATGGTGCCGGTTTTGTCGGTCTCGCCGGTCACGGCCAGCGGCGCCTGCGGCACACCGTGCTCATACATCTGCTTGTGCACTTTGTTATCGCGCTGGATAACCAGCTCCAGCTTCTGCGACAAGGCGTTAACCACCGAGACGCCTACGCCGTGCAGACCGCCGGAGACTTTATAGGAGTTATCATCGAATTTACCGCCAGCGTGCAGGACGGTCATGATAACTTCCGCTGCGGAGACGCCCTCTTCCGGGTGAATGCCGGTCGGGATGCCGCGGCCGTCATCCTGGACGGAGACGGAGTTATCGCTGTGGATGGTCACCACGATATCTTTGCAGTAACCCGCGAGCGCTTCGTCGATAGCGTTATCCACAACCTCGAATACCATGTGGTGCAGACCGGTGCCGTCATCCGTGTCGCCGATATACATACCCGGGCGCTTACGCACCGCATCCAGCCCTTTCAGGACTTTGATACTGGAGGAGTCATAAGAATTCGACATCAACGTTTCTCGCTCATTTAATCTTGGGTTAATCCGTTATTTTACCTTTTTCCACGCGGAACATCTTCGAATTTTTGTCCGACATGTCCATAACGTGCTCAGCGCTGATGGCGCTGACGAAAACCTGCGACTGCGTCGCTTTCAGGCGACTGGATAACAGACCGCGGCGGGCATCATCGAGTTCCGAGGCAAAATCATCTATCAGGTACAGGCAGCGCCGCCCGCTGACGCGGGTGAGGAACTCGCCCTGCGCCAGACGCAGGGCGCACATCAGCAGCTTAAGCTGCCCGCGCGACAAGGTATCTTCCACCGGCGCCCCGTCGGCGCGAATACGGAAATCCGCTTTATGCGGGCCGTGGGCGGTATAGGTTAACATTCTGTCACGCTCGAAATTCCGCTCCAGCACTTCAGCGTAGTCGGTCTCTTTTTCCCAGCCGCGCTGGAAGGAGAAAGAGAGCGAGAATTCCGGTAAAAATTGCTGACAGGTATCCGCCATGTCTTCGACGATAGCGGCGCTGTATTCGGCACGCCAGCGGCTGATCTGCTCCGCCAGCGGGATTAATTCCAGATCCCATGGCCGCAGCTGGGCATAACGGCTGACCTGACGCAGCGCGGCGTTGCGCTGCTTGACCAGGCGCTTCAGGTTGCTCCAGGCGGTGAAGAATCCGGCTTCGTTATGAAAGCATCCCCAGTCAAGAAATGCTCTTCTGTATTTGGGGCCGCCGTTGAGTAAAGTAAACCCCTCCGGCGTAATCAGCTGCATCGGCATCAGGTGCGCCAGCTCCGCCACTTTGTGGCCGTCGGTGCCGTCGATACGCACCTTGCTGTCGCCCTGTTTGTCTTTGGTCAGGCCGATGGCGGTTTCCCGCTCTTCGCCCTGCAGACGGCCATGCAGAACAAAGGCCTCCTGCTCGTGGCGGATCACCCGGCCAATTTGCAAACTGCGAAACGCCCGGCCATGGCCAAGCGTGTAGATGGCTTCCAGCACGCTGGTTTTGCCGCTGCCGTTCGCGCCAACCAGGAAGTTAAAGCCGGGAGATAAAGCGAGATCCGCATGTTCAATATTGCGGAAATCTTTGATAAGTAAGCGCGTCAGTGACATATCTGGGTTTCTTCGGGCCAGGGCGTAATCGGCGCAGCCAGTTTCAACGCGGACTGCGCGCAGACCCTGGAGCGTACACGAAGTACGTGACAGGGACGAGCACAGCCCAGGTTGAAAATGGCAAGTAAGATAGCCCGATATTTTCTATAAGCGCATAGGCATGACAACATAGGCTGCGCTTTGTGAAGCCGCATCCTCAATCTGCACGCTCGACACCGAATCCGTCAGCAGAATGCGCACATTCTCGCACTTCAGCGCGTTCAGCACATCCAGCACGTAGCTAACGTTGAAGCCAATCTCCATTTCCGTGCCGGCGTAGGTCACGTCCAGAATCTCTTCCGCTTCTTCCTGCTCCGGGTTATTGGCGGTGATTTTCAGCTGATTTTCGCTAACGTACAGCCGCACGCCGCGGAATTTCTCATTGGAGAGAATCGCCGCGCGGGCAAAAGCCTGCTTCAGAATATCGCAGCCCGCTTCGAGGTGTTTATCCGGATTTTTCGGCAGTACGCGGCGATAATCCGGGAAACGGCCATCAACCAGCTTCGAAGTGAAGATAAAATCGCCGACATGGGCGCGGATATTATTGCTGCCGATCTGCACGCGCAGCGGCGTATCACCGCCGTCGAGCATCCGCATCAGCTCAATCACCCCTTTACGCGGCACGATCACCGAATGGTTCGGCAGCGACGCTTCCAGCGGCATCGAACAGACCGCCAGACGGTGGCCGTCGGTAGCGACGGTGCGCAGTTCGCTGCCTTCGGTTTCGAACAGCATACCGTTTAAGTAGTAACGAACATCCTGGTGCGCCATCGAGAACTGGGTCGCTTCGATCAGACGCTTCATGGTCGCCTGCGGCAGGGTAAATTCCACCTCGCTCTGCCAGTCGTCAAGATTCGGGAAGTCGGCAGCGGGCAGGGTCGACAGCGAGAAGCGGCTGCGGCCGGAACGCACCAGCATGCGATCGCCTTCCAGCTGCACCGCGATCTCCGCGCCTTCCGGCAGGCCGCGGCAGATATCAAAGAATTTACGCGCCGGAACGGTGGTGGCGCCCGCTTCGTGCGGCTGAACCAGCGCCACGCGCGCCACCATCTCCATTTCAAGATCGGTACCGGTCAGCGACAGCGCGCCGTCCGCGACCTGAAGCAGCAGGTTACCGAGAATGGGCAGCGTCGGACGACCACCTAACGGACCGCTCACCTGTTGCAGCGGTTTTAATAAATGTTCACGTTCTACGGTAAATTTCATAGCGTCACGAGGATAATGTTCTGATTAAATTGGAAAAATCTTCTTTAATGTCGTGGCTTTCTTCACGCAGCTGCTCAATCTTGCGGCAGGCGTGCAGCACGGTGGTATGGTCGCGGCCGCCAAACGCATCGCCGATTTCCGGCAGGCTGTGGTTGGTCAGCTCTTTGGCCAGCGCCATCGCCATCTGGCGAGGACGCGCCACCGAACGGGAGCGGCGTTTGGACAGCAGGTCCGCTACCTTAATCTTGTAGTACTCCGCCACCGTCTTTTGAATATTGTCGATGGTGACCAGTTTTTCCTGCAGCGCCAGCAGATCGCGCAGCGCTTCGCGCACGAAATCGATAGTGATCGCCCGGCCGGTGAAGTTGGCGTTGGCGATAACGCGGTTCAGCGCCCCCTCCAGTTCACGCACGTTTGAGCGCAGGCGCTTGGCAATAAAGAACGCCACTTCGCCCGGCAGGCGGATGTCGTTCTCATCGGCTTTTTTCATCAGGATCGCGACGCGGGTTTCCAGCTCCGGCGGCTCGATCGCCACCGTCAGCCCCCAGCCGAAGCGGGATTTCAGACGATCTTCAACGCCGTTGATCTCTTTGGGATAACGATCCGAAGTCAAAATGATCTGCTGATTACCTTCCAGCAAGGCATTGAAGGTGTGGAAAAACTCTTCCTGGGATCGCTCTTTATTAGCGAAGAACTGAATGTCATCGATCAGCAGGGCGTCAACGGATCGGTAGTAGCGCTTAAACTCTTCGATGGCGTTGTTCTGCAGCGCTTTAACCATGTCCTGAACGAAACGCTCCGAGTGCATATAGACCACTTTGGCGTTCGGTTTACGCGCCACGATACCGTTCCCCACCGCGTGCAGCAGGTGGGTTTTACCCAGACCCGTTCCGCCGTAGAGGAACAGGGGGTTATAGGCGCCGCCCGGGTTATCCGCCACCTGACGCGCCGCCGCGCGGGCCAGCTGGTTAGATTTACCTTCGACGAAGTTATCAAACGTGTGTTTCACGTTAACGTTAGAACGGTAGGTCGGCTCCGCCGGCGCCGGGACATTATCCCAGCCAGGGCGCACGATCGTCGGCGCCACGCGCGCGGTCTGCACCTGCGCCGCCGGGATAGTCGCTGCGGCCGGGCTTACCGCCCCTTTCTGCAGCGAGCTGGCGGGCTTAGCTCCCACCTCAAAACGCAGCTGCGGGGCGTCCGCACCGCAAAAATCATTGAGGAGTCCATTGATATTATTGAGGTATTTGTCCCTTACCCAGTCGAGCACAAAACGGTTTGGCGCATACAGTGCCAGCGTGTTATCGCTCAGTTCCGCCTGCAATGGGCGGATCCACATGCTGAATTCTGTGGCTGGTAACTCATCCTGCAATCGGGCAAGACACTGCTGCCAAAGCGAAAGTGACACGGCGGACTCCACTCGAACATAAAATCGATATCAAAGAAAAACTGAAACAATCGTGATTGTTGGCACACGTCGACAAGACCCTGCATTAGCCGAAAAGCCCCTGCACAAAAGGGGTGACGTGCGAACCGCTATCTGCGGTTATTTCCCGCTGCGGATCCGGGGATCGCGATCGGGACCGGGGATCATAGCCTAAACTGAGAAAGAGATCTTGTGTTTCTCAACAGATTCTTCCCGATTTATCCACAGGAAGGATCGAAACCGGGTAAGTGTAATCGATCCTGGGAAGAGTGAAGCACGATTTCCGCCGCATATTGGAAAAATTAATGAGCTATGCCGCTTTTGGGCGGAAACGATCTAACAAAGATCCTTCAGGATCCTTGCGCTTTACTGGCCAGGCCGTATAATCCCCCACCCGGCGCGTAATGCCCGTTTTCGTCACGCGTCTCAGCTTATTTTTTGTGCGACGAGGTGCGAGAAATAAGGAAAGAGAATTGACTCCGGAGTGTACAATTATTACAATCCGGCCTCTTTAATCACCCACGCTGAGGCGTAAGTCGTTCGAAGTTCGTTCGGGTCTACGCAAAAGTCAGTGAATTTATTCAAGTTTAGGTAGAAATCGCCATGAAACGCACTTTTCAACCGTCTGTACTGAAGCGCAACCGTTCTCACGGCTTCCGTGCTCGTATGGCTACTAAAAATGGTCGTCAGGTTCTGGCACGTCGTCGTGCTAAAGGCCGCGCTCGTCTGACCGTTTCCAAGTAATAAAGCTAACCCTGCGTGGTTAAGCTCGCATTTCCCAGGGAGTTACGCTTGTTAACTCCCAGTCATTTCACTTTCGTCTTCCAGCAGCCACAACGGGCTGGCACGCCGCAAATCACCATCCTCGGCCGCCTGAATTCGCTGGGGCATCCCCGCATCGGTCTCACCGTCGCCAAGAAAAACGTGAAACGCGCACATGAACGCAATCGGATTAAACGTCTGACGCGTGAAAGTTTTCGTTTGCGTCAACATGAACTCCCGCCAATGGATTTCGTGGTGGTGGCGAAAAGAGGGGTTGCCGACCTCGATAACCGTGCTCTCTCGGAAGCGTTGGAAAAATTATGGCGCCGCCATTGTCGCCTGGCTCGCGGGTCCTGATCGGCCTGATTCGAGTTTATCAGCGCCTGATTAGTCCGCTACTCGGGCCGCATTGCCGTTTCACCCCAACCTGTTCTCAATACGGAATTGAGGCCTTACGCAGGTTTGGAGTGATAAAAGGCAGTTGGTTGACGATGAAACGCGTATTAAAATGCCACCCTTTACACCCTGGTGGTGACGATCCCGTCCCGCCTGGACCATTTGATACCAGAGAACACTAACGATGGATTCGCAACGCAATCTTCTTATCATCGCTTTGTTGTTCGTGTCTTTCATGATCTGGCAAGCCTGGGAGCAGGACAAAAATCCGCAACCCCAGCAGCAGACCACGCAGACTACGACCACAGCAGCGGGTAGCGCCGCCGACCAGGGCGTACCGGCCAGTGGCCAGGGGAAACTGATTACGGTTAAAACTGATGTGCTTGATCTGACCATCAACACCCGCGGTGGTGATGTTGAGCAAGCGCTGCTTCCGGCTTACCCGAAAGCGCTGAAATCGACTGAACCGTTCCAGTTACTGGAAACTACGCCACAGTTTATCTACCAGGCGCAGAGCGGCTTAACCGGTCGTGACGGCCCGGATAACCCGGCTAACGGCCCGCGTCCGCTGTATAACGCTGATAAAGATGCGTATGTACTGGCTGATGGCCAGAACGAAATCGTTATTCCGCTGACCTATACCGACAAAGCCGGCAACGTCTTCACCAAGACCTTCACCCTGAAACGCGGTGATTATGCGGTGAACGTGGGTTATAGCGTGCAGAACGCCAGCGAGAAACCGCTGGAAGTCTCGACCTTCGGTCAGCTGAAGCAGACCGCCGCGCTGCCGTCCAGTCGCGATACGCAGACCGGTGGCCTGTCCACGATGCATACTTTCCGTGGCGCAGCGTTCTCCACCGCGGATTCGAAATACGAAAAATACAAATTCGATACCATCCTGGACAATGAAAACCTGAACGTCAGCACCAAAAACGGTTGGGTTGCCATGCTGCAGCAGTACTTCACCACCGCGTGGGTGCCGCAGAATAACGGGACGAATAACTTCTACACCGCCAACCTCGGCAACGGCATTGTCGCTATCGGCTATAAATCTCAGCCGGTACTGGTGCAGCCTGGTCAAACCGACAAACTGCAGAGCACGCTGTGGGTCGGCCCGGCGATTCAGGACAAAATGGCTGCCGTCGCGCCGCACCTGGATCTGACCGTCGACTACGGCTGGCTGTGGTTCATCTCCCAACCGCTGTTCAAGCTGCTGAAATTCATTCACGGCTTCCTCGGCAACTGGGGCTTCTCGATTATCGTCATCACCTTTATCGTTCGTGGCATCATGTACCCGCTGACCAAAGCGCAGTACACCTCCATGGCGAAGATGCGTATGCTGCAGCCGAAAATTCAGGCCATGCGCGAGCGTCTGGGCGACGATAAACAACGTCAAAGCCAGGAGATGATGGCGCTGTATAAAGCGGAAAAAGTGAACCCGCTGGGCGGCTGCTTCCCGCTGATTATCCAGATGCCGATCTTCCTTGCGCTGTACTACATGCTGAGCGCCTCGGTAGAACTGCGTCATGCGCCGTTTATCCTGTGGATCCACGATCTGTCTGCGCAAGACCCGTACTACATCCTGCCGATCATCATGGGCGCGACGATGTTCTTCATCCAGAAGATGTCGCCGACCACCGTGACCGACCCGATGCAGCAGAAGATCATGACCTTTATGCCGGTCATCTTCACGGTGTTCTTCCTGTGGTTCCCGTCTGGCCTGGTGGTGTACTACATCGTCAGCAACCTGGTGACCATTATCCAGCAGCAGCTGATTTACCGTGGTCTGGAGAAGCGTGGCCTGCATAGCCGCGAGAAGAAGAAATCCTGATACTCTTCATTCTTCAAGCCAACGCATCTGCGACCTGGATAATTTAGAGTAGTTACGGTAACGTTAATGCCAGAGAAGGCGGTCAATGGACCGCCTTTTTTACATCTACATAGAGAGTCACCATGAGCCATAACGACACTATCGTCGCCCAGGCAACCCCACCGGGACGCGGGGGTGTGGGCATCCTGCGTATCTCCGGCCTCAAAGCGCGCGACGTCGCGCAGGCGGTACTCGGCAAGCTGCCGAAGCCGCGCTATGCCGACTACCTGCCGTTCAACGACGTTGACGGTACGCCGCTGGATCAGGGGATTGCGCTGTGGTTCCCCGGGCCGAACTCCTTTACCGGGGAAGATGTGCTTGAGCTGCAGGGCCACGGCGGCCCGGTCATTCTTGACCTGCTGCTCAAACGTATTCTGACCCTGCCGGGCCTGCGCATCGCCAGACCGGGCGAATTCTCCGAGCGCGCGTTCCTTAACGACAAGCTCGACCTGGCGCAGGCAGAGGCCATCGCCGATCTTATCGACGCCAGCTCAGAACAGGCGGCGCGCTCGGCGCTGAACTCGCTGCAGGGGGCGTTCTCCGCGCGGGTGAACCACCTTGTGGAAGCGCTCACTCACCTGCGCATCTACGTGGAAGCGGCGATTGATTTTCCGGATGAAGAAATTGATTTCCTCTCCGACGGCAAAATTGAAGCCCAGCTGAACGAGGTGATGGTCGACCTCGACGCCGTCCGCGCCGAAGCCCGTCAGGGCAGTCTGCTGCGCGAAGGGATGAAAGTGGTGATCGCCGGGCGGCCAAATGCCGGTAAATCAAGCCTGCTGAACGCCCTGGCGGGCCGCGAAGCGGCGATCGTCACCGACATTGCGGGCACCACCCGCGATGTGCTGCGCGAGCATATCCATATCGACGGCATGCCCCTGCATATCATTGATACCGCGGGCCTGCGCGACGCCAATGACGAAGTGGAGCGTATCGGCATCGAGCGCGCCTGGCAGGAGATTGCGCAGGCTGACCGGGTGCTGTTTATGGTCGATGGCACCACCACCAGCGCCGTTGACCCGGCGGAGATCTGGCCAGATTTTATCGAGCGCCTGCCCGCTAAACTGCCGATTACCGTGGTGCGCAATAAAGCCGATGTTACCGGCGAAGCGCTGGGTATCAGCGAAGTAAATGGCCACTCACTGATCCGCCTGTCGGCACGCACCGGCGAAGGCGTCGAGGTGCTGCGTAATCACCTCAAGCAGAGCATGGGCTTCGATACCAATATGGAAGGCGGCTTCCTCGCCCGCCGTCGCCATCTGCAGGCGCTGGAAGAGGCGGCGAACCATCTGCAGCAGGGCAAAGCCCAGCTGCTGGGCGCCTGGGCCGGCGAGCTGCTGGCGGAAGAGCTGCGTCTCGCGCAGCAGGCGCTGAGCGAGATCACCGGGGAGTTCACCTCCGACGACCTGCTGGGCCGCATCTTCTCCAGCTTCTGTATCGGCAAATAACGTTTAGTCCGTAAACGTTCACTCACCCGCATTAGCGCCGCGTTAATGCGGGTTTTTTCTTGCCCTTTGCGGCGCAACGTTCTCTACTTTTATCTCCCCCTAACCACGAGACTAAAGCATGACCGTTGAATATACCGTGATCGAGAAGGTGCCCTCCGCCGAAGCGTTTTGCCACCTGCGGGTGGTAGCGGGCATGTCGCCGCGCCCCGTAGAAGGCGCCAGAGCCGGGCTGCCGCAAAGCTGTTATGGCGTACATATCCTCTGGCAGGAGACGCCGATCGCCATGGGGCGCATCGTCGGCGACGGCGCGATTAATTTCGACATTGTCGACGTCGCCGTCGATCCGGCTCACCAGGGGAAGGGCCTTGGCCGGCTGGTGATGGAGAAACTGGTCGCCTGGCTGGATGCGAACGCCTTTGACGGCGCCTACGTTACGCTGGTGGCGGATGTTCCGGAGCTGTACGCGAAGTTTGGCTTCGAAAGCGTTCGGCCGGAAAGCGAAGGGATGGCCCGCGTCTGGCGACGCCGGGGCCGCTAGTTCGCGTTTCCTGCCAGGAAAATAGCGTTGTCCAAATGGCAACTCGTCTTGCGGAGCGTATCTCACTATGCTGAACGCCATTCACATCGCGAGGATCTCATGACACGCTTTCTTCTCTGCAGCTTTGCCCTGGTTCTGCTCTATCCCTCCGGCATCGATATGTATCTCGTCGGCCTGCCGCGTATTGCTCAGGATCTGGGAGCCAGCGAGGCGCAATTACATATCGCCTTCTCGGTCTATCTGGCCGGAATGGCCTCCGCGATGCTGTTTGCTGGCCGTATCGCCGACCGCTCGGGGCGCAAGCCTGTCGCCATTGTGGGCGCGGCGATCTTTGTTATCGCCTCCCTGCTCTGCGCGCAGGCGCACACCAGCAGCCACTTCCTTACCGGACGCTTTATCCAGGGGATCGGCGCCGGCTGCTGCTACGTGGTGGCTTTCGCTATTCTGCGCGATACGCTGGACGACCGTCGGCGGGCCAAAGTGCTGTCGTTGCTCAACGGCATTACCTGCATCATCCCCGTTCTGGCGCCGGTGCTCGGCCACCTGATCATGCTGAAATTCCCGTGGCAGAGTCTGTTCTACACCATGATCGGCATGGGGGTAACGGTGGGTTTACTGGCGGTATTTATCCTGCGCGAGACGCGTCCGACGGAGCCTCCGCAGACGGCTATGCCGCAGCATGGCGCGGATGAATCGCTGTTGAATCGCTTTTTCCTCAGCCGCATTCTCATCACCACCCTCAGCGTAACGGCGATCCTCACCTACGTGAACGTCTCGCCGGTACTGATGATGGAGGAGATGGGGTTCGATCGCGGCACCTATTCCATGACGATGGCGCTGATGGCGATGGTTAGCATGGCGGTCTCCTTCTCGACGCCGTTCGCCCTGTCGCTGTTTAAACCGCGCACCCTGATGATAACCTCGCAGCTGCTGTTCCTGGCGGCAGGCGTGGCGCTGAGCCTCGCCACCCACCAGGCCGTCACCCTGGTCGGGCTGGGCATGATTTGCGCCGGCTTCTCCGTCGGCTTCGGCGTCGCGATGAGCCAGGCCCTGGGGCCATTCACGCTGCGCGCCGGTGTCGCCAGCTCGGCCCTCGGCATCGCGCAGGTGTGCGGTTCGTCGCTGTGGATATGGCTCGCCGCTATCATCGGACTCAGCGCAATGAATATGCTGATCGGGATACTCATTGCCTGTAGCATAGTGAGTCTTGTTCTGCTACTGGTCGCTACCCCGCCGCGGGTTGCGCAACACGATGAAGAAGCCGCTTTCGAGTCTCGATCTTAATTTACTCCTCTGCCTGCAGCTCCTGACCCAGGAGCTCAGCGTTACCCGTACGGCGAAGCGGATGAACGTTTCGCCCTCGGCGGTGAGCAAGTCGCTGGCCAAACTGCGCGCCTGGTTTGACGATCCGCTGTTTGTCAAAACGCCGCTGGGCCTGGCGCCCACGCCGCTGGTCAGCAGCATGGAGCAGGATCTGGCGGACTGGATGCAGATGGGCAACCAGATCCTCGATAAACCGCACCACACCATGCCGAGCGGCCTCAAGTTCGAGCTGGCGGCGGAAACGCCGCTGCTGATGATCCTGTTTAACACCCTCTCCCAGCGCATCTATCAGCGCTATCCGCAGGCATTGATTCGTTTGCGCAACTGGGACTACGACTCCCTGGACGCCATCATTCGCGGCGAGGTGGATATCGGCTTCTGCGGGCGCGAAAGCCATCCGCAGTCGCGAGAGCTGCTAAGCCTGCTGCCGTGGTATATCGATTTTGATGTGCTGTTCACCGACCTGCCGCAGGTCTGGCTGCGCGCCGATCATCCGGCGCTCAGGGAGGAGTGGGATCTGGCGGCATTCTTACGCTATCCGCATATCACCATCTGCTGGGAACAACGCGATACCTGGGCGCTGGACGACGTGCTGCAGGAGCTGGGGCATAAACGTAACGTGGCGCTGACCGTGCCGGGGTTTGAGCAATCCCTCTTTATGGCGGCCCAGCCGCAGCACACCATGCTGGCCACCGCGCCGCGCTACTGCCAGCACTATAATCAGCAGCACCAGCTACCGCTGGTCTCCCGACCGCTGCCGCTGGAGCCGCAGCATCTGGAAAAGCTTCGCGTCCCCTTCACCTTGCTATGGCATAAACGCAACAGCTACAACCCGAAGCTTGTCTGGCTTAGAGATACGCTGAAAGCGCTCTTTTCCGGTACGCTGTAAGTCTTGTTTCGTGCCCATAGCACCTTATTTGCGCAAGAATTTGTAAAATTCAAACAAATTCCCTTTTCAAGGGGGGATTTCGGCATTAAAACCTGTTAATACCAGGCGATAATAGCGCCCGCCGTTTTATTCAGACCATTACTCACGGAGCGACGTATGGCAACGCATTTTGCACGAGGGATACTCAGTACCGGGGAGCCGCTATCGACACGTTTGTCAGCGGCCTGTCATCAATCCGCACGTCGGCTCCCTGAATACCGGCAAGCCCGCTTTCGCGCTTCGCGGTCGCTGCTCGCCGAACTGCTGTTTATGCTTTACGGCATCAGCGAGCTGCCTGAAATCGTTAACGAAGCCAATGGCAGACCGGTTTTTAGCGATCGTCACCTTCCCCGCTTCTCTATCTCTTATACTGGCAATATCGTTGGCGTGGCGCTGACCACCGAGGGGGATTGCGGCCTCGACATGGAGCTGCAGCGCGCCGTTCGCAGCCACGACGCCGACCGGCAAAATTTCAGTAACAATGAGAATCTGTGGATTAACATTCAGCATGACCCGGACGAAGCGCGCAGCCAGCTGGTGGCGCTGCGCCGCAGCGTGCTGAAGCTGACCGGTGAGACATCAACGCAGCTGCAGCTGCTGCCTGGCTCCGGCCGCCTGCGTACCGCCGGCAGCCTGCCGATCGAAGCCGTCTGTGACGCCGAATCGCTGCTGGTGTGGTCGATTGCCGCTACCCCGAATATCGGCCCGCTGAAGGTCTGGGAGTATGATGCTAAGGGAGGCGACTGGCACAGCCTGGCGGACGCTCAGCGCCGCGCACGCGAACCCTCAGCCCGCCTGATGCGCTTTACCAGTCTGCCCACGGAAAAAACCTTATCCCTCAATTGACCGGTCTTGCCGGCATCATGATCCAAAGGAGCAATCATGTCAGATACCTTGAAAGTGGTTACGCTACTCGGCAGCCTGCGTAAAGGGTCGTTTAATGGAATGGTCGCGCGTACCCTGCCCGGCATCGCGCCGGCGGGTATGCACATCTCCGCGCTGCCGTCGATCGGCGATATTCCGCTGTACGATGCTGATATTCAGGAGGAAGAGGGATTCCCGCAGAGCGTGCAGGAGATTGCGCAGCAGATCCGCGAGGCGGATGGCGTGGTGATTGTCACCCCCGAGTATAACTATTCCGTGCCTGGCGGCCTGAAAAACGCCATCGACTGGCTTTCACGCCTGCCCGAGCAGCCGCTGTCCGGCAAGCCGGTGCTGATTCAAACCAGCTCTATGGGTGCCATCGGCGGCGCGCGCTGCCAGTATCATCTGCGGCAGATTCTGGTGTTCCTCGATGCGATGGTGATGAATAAACCGGAATTTATGGGTGGCGTGATCCAGAACAAAGTGGATCCGCAGTCGGGTGAAGTGGTCGATCAGAGCACCCTCGACCATCTGCGCGGCCAGCTGACTGCCTTTGGCGACTATATTCAGCGGGTTAAAGCATAAAAAAAGCCCGGCAGCGATGCCGGGCTTTTTCATCATACGTGCGGATTAATGTGCATCGATAAAGACAATCTTCAGCACAAACAGCAGCGAGACGATAATGACGCAAGGGCTGAGGTCGCGCAGACGGCCGGTGCCAATTTTCATCACGCAGTAGGAGATAAAGCCCAGGGCAATGCCTTCGGTGATCGAGAAGCTAAACGGCATCATCACCGCGGTGATAAACGCCGGTACCGCTTCCGTCAGGTCATCCCACTTCACGCGCGCCAGGCTTGAGGTCATCAGCACACCGACGTAAATCAGCGCGCCGGCTGCCGCATAGGCCGGAACCATCCCCGCCAGCGGAGAGAGGAAGATAACCAGCAGGAACAGGATACCGACGACCACGGCGGTCAGGCCTGTGCGCCCGCCCACGGAAACGCCGGAGGAGGATTCGATATACGCTGTTACCGACGAGGTGCCGATGAAGGAGCCTGCCACCGACGAGACGCTATCGACAAACAGCGCCTGCTTCATGCGCGGGAATTTACCGTTGGCGTCCGCCAGACCCGCTTTATCCGTCACGCCGATCAGCGTCCCGGAGGAGTCAAACAGGTTGACCAGCATAAAGGAGAAGATCACCCCGGCCAGGCCCAGATTCAGGGAGCCCGCCAGATCGACATGACCGATCACCGAAGTCACGCTCGGCGGCGCCGAGACGATTCCGGTGTAGTGTACATCACCCAGCATCCAGCCCAGCAGGGTGGTCACCACGATAGAGACCAGAACCGCGGCATGAATATTGCGCGACGCCAGAATCGCGATGATAAAGAAGCCCAGCACGCCCAGCAGCACGCTGTGGGAGGTCAGATGACCAATGCTGACCAGCGTTTCCGGGTTTGCGACGATAACCCCGGCGTTCTTCAGGCCCATCATACCGATAAACAGACCGATACCGCTGGTGATGCCCACGCGCAGGCTCAGCGGAATATTGGCGATCATCCAGTAGCGTACGCGGAAGATCGTCAGCAGCAGCAGGCCGACGGCGCCCCAGAAAATCGCGCCCATCCCGACCTGCCACGGCAGGCCCATCGCCTGCACCACCACAAAGGCGAAAAAGGCGTTCAGGCCCATCGCCGGCGCCAGGGCGACCGGCAGGTTCGCGAACAGCCCCATCAGGATACTGCCGAAAGCGGCAATCAGACAGGTGGTCACAAACACGGCGCTGGTATCCATGCCCGCTACGCCAAGAATTTGTGGGTTAACAAAAACGATATACACCATCGTCAGGAACGTGGTGAAACCGGCGATGGCTTCCGTGCGCACCGTGGTGCCGTGCTCGCGCAGTTTAAATACGCGCTCCAGCAGACCCTGGCCAGAAGACTGGCTGGTTTGTTGTTGACTCATTATCGGTTTCCGAACGTAAGGAGGGAAAATTCGACGCTATCCTATACCAAATTACAGCACCAGGCGCGGTTGTATGGTAATTTTTTTCATTTATTTTGCTTATACGGCAACGATTGCGTCGCGGCATTGGACATGACGAAAACGTTAAACTTGTTAATATGGAATGGCTATGACTCAACCAGAAGCAGTATTTTTTGACTGTGACGGCACGCTGGTGGACAGCGAGGTGATTTGCTCCCGCGCCTACGTGCACATGTTCCAGGAATTTGGCATTACGCTGGAGCTGGCAGAGATTTTTAAGCGCTTCAAAGGCGTAAAACTGTACGAAATAATCGACACCATCAACGCCGAGCATGGCGTTAACCTGCAAAAGGCCACTCTGGAGCCGATTTACCGTGCGGAAGTCGCCCGCCTGTTTGATAGCGAACTGGAGGTGATTGCCGGAGCCCAGGCGCTGCTGGATGCGGTAAGCGTCCCGATGTGCGTGGTTTCCAATGGCCCGGTCAGTAAGATGCAACACTCTCTCGGCCGCACCGGCCTGCTGCGCCATTTCGCTGACCGGTTGTACAGCGGCTACGATATTCAGCGCTGGAAACCCGATCCGGCGCTGATGTTCCATGCCGCAAAGGCGATGAGCGTTAACGTTGAGAACTGTATTCTGGTTGATGATTCCAGGGCAGGTGCACAATCGGGAATAGCCGCCGGCATGGAGGTGTTCTACTTCTGCGCCGATCCGCACAACCCGCCCATCGATCATCCCAACGTGACGACCTTTACCGATCTGGCTGCGCTTCCGGCATTGTGGAAAGCGCGCGGTTGGGATATCACTCGCTAGCCCCCGGCGTCGCCCAACCGGGCGACGGTTGGCAGGTAGCGCTATGATCTAGCCCAGAACAGGACGGCTGGCGACCGGCTATCTCTTCATCATCTTCGGACACAATTACTTTCATCTTGTCTTTCTTCACTCGCGGAAAGCGGGGGCTAAACGCCCCCACCGGCTATTTAAACAGTTTTTGCACAAACTCCGCGTAGGCCGGGCGCCAGACGTCCATTTCATGGTTCAGGCCGGGATAGGCGTGATAGTCAAAGTTGATCTTCTGTTTTTCCAGCTCGCTTTTCAGACCCGCGATGTCTTTGCCGGTTACGGAATCTTTTTCCCCGACGACCACGGTAAAGTTACGCAGCTGTTTATTGATCGCCTCAGGATGTTTCAGTTGCGCTTCCACACCGGCATTCGGCACCGTGGTGGTCGTGACGCCGCTAAACGTGGCGAGCCAGCCAAAGCTCTCCAGATGATTCATCCCGGAAACCAGCGCCTGATACCCGCCCTGAGAGAGGCCAGCCAGCGCCCGACCGTCGGCATCTTTACGCACGTTAAACCGGGCATCGATCAGCGGAATGATGTCCTGCATCAGCTCCTTATCCGCCGCCTGCGCATTCAGCGGATAGAAGGTTTTGCGTCGCTCCTGCGGCGGGAAGTTTTCCGCGATGGCTTCCGGGGTATCGGTTTCGGTATCCGGGACCACCACCAGCATAGGCTTGATCTTGCCCTCCGCCAGCAGGTTATCCATGATTTGCGGAATACGCCCCTGATCGATGGCCGACAGCCCGCTGTCGCCAAAGCCATGATAGAAATAGAGCACCGGCAGCGGCTCGCCGCTGCCGCTATAGTCCGGGGGCGTCCAGACATAGAGCCGCCGTTCCGCATTCAGCGCCTTCGAGTGATAGGTAAGGGTGCGCAGATCGCCGTGCGCGACCGGGCGATCGTCCAGAATACTGCCGGGAACCAGAATCAGGCTGGTGTTCACCTGACGCTGCGGCTTCTGATAGCGGCTGCCGGTATCCACCGAGCGGAAGCCGTCCACATCAAAATAGTATTCATAGAGATTGGGTTTCATTGGCTCGCTTTTCCATGTCCAGACCCCGTGGTCCGCTTTGGTCATGTCGTGCGAGACAAAGGTGTCCGGCGTGGCGCCTGTCACCACCGAAACCCGCCGGGCATCAGGGGCAAACAGGCGGTAAGTGATACTCTTATCCGCGTTAACCTGAGTGATAAAGTGGCTCACCGGCAGGGAGGGCTCGGGCATCGCTGGCAACGGTGCCGCCTGAATGGTGAACGCCGCGCCCGCCAGCGCGAGGGCGAAATAAATGGCATGTCGTTTCATCGTTATTCCTCTTACGTTGTGTCCGTTCTGTTATCGTCTCACCACCAGATTTCCGCCTGCGCCCCTACGGCAAACTGATCGTTTTTACCGTCTTCAAAAATGTGGGTGGTGTTATTCGCGGCCTTATCCAGGTCGATATCCTTCGCTTTAATATAGGTGGCATAGAAGCGAATTTCCGGGCGCGAGGTCAGCATACTGGTATTAACTTTGAAGGTATGGAACAGCGTGGTCTTATAGCCGGACTCGTTATATTTCTTGCCGGTCACATCTTTGTTTTGCTGCCTGAAGTACCCCAGTTCGACGCCGGTCTGGTTATATTTATTCCAGATATAGGCCGGCCGCAGGACCGTACGGATGGATTCAAAATCGGAGTGGGCCCCGGTCTCGTAGCTGTAAACGTCGTTGCCAAAGGAGTAAACGATGGCATTCGCCATAATAATGTCATCGCGTAAATAGGTTTCCCCTTGCGAGGTTAAGCGCACGGCGGTGCCATTGGTATGGTCGCCATAATAGCGGCCGTTAAAGGTGGTATAGGGGCTGGATCCGGCATAGCGCGAGAAGCTGCTGGCAATGGAGTTATTCGCCAGCAACAAAGAAAATTCGTTAAAGCCGCCGTGAGCAAATTTTTGCGTTAACGAGGTGCCGGCCATCCAGGTATCTTTCCATGGATAATAGCCTTCATTGCCCTCTTTATATTTCTCAGAAGAACTTTGGTTGGCGGCGACATAGCGTCCGCTGACCATCAGACTGGCTTTATCCCACAACGGGATCTCTTTGTAACGGATATCGAGGGTATTGGTGTTAATTTGCTGCTTATTGCTTAAAGAACGATCGTAGTCATCAACATCCTCCCGGACCAGCGCGATATCGAATTTCCCGGCGCCTACCTGCCAGTTTTCCAGCCCCACGCCAGCCGCCGCATCGGTTCTCTGCGTTTTCCAGTCCAGCATCTGGATCTCGATTTTTGGCGCACCGTGTTTGCCGACCCAGAAATCGGCTTCCGGGGCAAACGGCAGGAATCCTTTGGTGTTAACGTACATATCCGAGAACTGGATGTAGTTTTCGCCGCCGGCATTGTCACCAAACCAGCCAGTGGAATACTGCTGGCCAACGTTCCCGTCGAGCATCACGATGGCGTCGACGCGTTTATCGCCTTCCTGAAACACCCGCTGCTTCAGCTGCAGATCGAACCAGCCGGAATATTCATTGCCCAGACGGCCAAGCGAGCCAATGGCCCACGACTTTGGCGAGCCATGCGAGGCGGTTCCCCAGCCCGAGCGGAAGTAGCCGTTATAGCTAAAGCCAATTTCATCTTTGACGAACTTGCTAAAATCTTTGAGCGTCATCGCGCTGTAGGCTGGCGCGCCGTCTGTGGCAGGTTGTTGATTTTTGACCAGTACCGCATCCGGTTTCACTGCTGCTTTCGGTCCTGCCGCCGCCGCGACGGTGCGCTTCTGGCTCTCTGCAGGCGAAGACCATGTGGCCCAAATCTGGTCTCTTTTTCTCTCCTGGTCCTGATATTTTTTGAGCTCTTTTTGCGTATCGCTAAGCGCTTTTTCCAGCAACTCAAGCCGTTGCTCTACCGTCAACTGGCTCGCGAACAGCGTGGTTGAATAACAAAGCGGCGCCAGCAATACCATCGCCGAAGCGATCCTGGTTTTTCTAAACATAATATTCCCTTATATAAGTGTTGGCATAAATAAATACGACAGCGACAAGCATCGCGCGGGTTCTAATAGCTGTATCCATACCGCTTAAGGGCGCGAGGGCTGTTATTTTTGCGGTGAGAAAAAAGCAAAAAAACCCGAAGAAGACGATCTGCCTAAACAGATAATCCTCTTCAGGTTTTGCCCGCGCATCGCGGTAGCAACCCTTATTAATTCATTCTTAGCGCGCATAAAAAAACCTGATATCGCCGCCGTGGGGGGGCAATATCAGGTTTTGCCTGCTGTCGCAGTAACAATCCGTTTAAAACATTCTGAGCTTGCGCGCTCAGTCAGTGGATACTGATTGTTACGCGATAAAATGAAGAACTCAAACGGGCAGCCTGTTAATTGTGACGATAATCGCAGCAATATCGCTGCTGCTGGAGGAATCATATCTAACTCTGATAAATCCATTTATCAGAATTAGACAAAATGATTATTACTCTTTCGGATCTTTTCCGGCGAGCAGTTTATCCAGTTCATCGCCGCCCACATGACGGAAATCCTGGCCTTTGACGAAGTAGAAAATATATTCGCAAATATTCTGGCAGCGGTCGCCGATACGTTCGATGGAGCGCGCGCAGAACAGCGCCGTCAGAACGCTGGGGATAGTGCGCGAGTCTTCCATCATGTAGGTCATCAGCTGACGCACGATGCCTTCATACTCCTGGTCGACTTTCTTGTCTTCGCGATAGATACGTACCGCCTCGTCGAGATCCATACGCGCGAAGGCATCCAGCACGTCATGCAGCATCTGCACCGTATGGCGGCCCAGCGATTCGAGGCTCACCAGCAGCGGCTGGTGCTGCTGGGAAAACTTCTCCAGCGCGGTGCGGCAGATTTTATCCGCCACGTCGCCAATGCGTTCCAGCTCAGCGATGGTCTTGATGATCGCCATCACCAGGCGCAGGTCGCTGGCGGTCGGCTGGCGCTTGGCGATGATGCGCACGCAGGCTTCATCGATCGCCACTTCCATCATGTTGACCTGCTTGTCGCCGTCAATCACGCGTTTCGCCAGATCGCTGTCCTGGTTATGCATGGCGGTGATCGCATCAGAAAGCTGTTGCTCCACCAGCCCACCCATGGTCATCACCTGGGTGCGGATATACTCCAGTTCAGCGTTGAACTGGCCGGAAATATGTTTGTTAAGATTTAGGTTGTCCATGGTGTCTCCTGATTGCCCAACTGGTGAGAGCCTGAAAGCACAAGGGCAAATCAACCGTAGCGGCCAGTAATATAATCTTCAGTTTGTTTCTTCGCGGGCTTGGTGAACAGGTCATCCGTGTTGCTGAACTCAATCAGCTCGCCAAGATACATAAATGCCGTATGGTCGGAGCAACGCGCAGCCTGCTGCATGTTGTGAGTCACGATAACGACGGTGTAATCCTGCTTCAGCTCGGTGATCAGCTCCTCGATACGCCCGGTAGAGATCGGGTCCAGCGCTGAGCAAGGTTCATCAAGCAGCAGGACTTCCGGGCGGATCGCGATACCGCGGGCGATGCACAGGCGCTGCTGCTGACCGCCGGAGAGAGAATACCCGCTCTGGTGCAGTTTATCTTTGGTTTCATTCCATAATGCGGCTTTGGTCAACGCCCACTGCACGCGCTCATCCATATCGGCACGGGACAGCTTTTCAAACAGGCGCACGCCGAAAGCGATGTTGTCGTAAATGGACATCGGGAACGGCGTTGGCTTCTGGAATACCATGCCAACCTTGGCACGCAGCAGGGCGATATCCTGGGTGTTGGTCAGAATGTTGTCGCCATCCAGCAGGATCTCGCCTTCCGCGCGCTGCTCCGGATACAGTTCAAACATCTTGTTGAACGTACGCAGCAGAGTGGATTTACCACAGCCTGACGGACCGATAAACGCCGTCACCTGGTTTTTGGTGATATCCAGGTTAATGTTCTTCAGGGCATGGAATTTACCGTAGTAGAAGTTCAGGTTGCGAACTGAAATCTTACCCGGGGCTGTATTCACCATACTCATCTCAATCTCTTCCTCATTCAGCACAGCTGTCGCTGCGCCGCAAAAATTAACCGTGTTTCTTCTTGGCGAAGATAACGCGCGCCAGGATGTTCAGCAGCAAGACGCACAGGGTGATAATCAATACCCCGGCCCATGCCAGTTGCTGCCACTCCGCAAACGGACTCATGGCAAATTTGAAAATGGTCACCGGCAGGTTGGCAATCGGCTGCATCATGTCGGTGCTCCAGAACTGGTTGGACAGCGCGGTAAACAGCAGGGGCGCCGTTTCCCCGGCGATACGGGCGATAGCCAGCAGGATCCCGGTCATAATCCCCGAGACGGACGCTTTCAGGGTGATCGCCGAGATCATCTTCCACTTCGGCGTACCCAGCGCATAGGCCGCTTCACGCAGGCTATCCGGCACCAGTTTCAGCATGTTTTCGGTGGTACGAATAACGATAGGCACCTGCAGCAGCGCCAGGGCGATCACCCCCGCCCAGCCGGAGAAGTGCTGCATCTGCGCCACCACGATGGTGTAGACGAACAGACCAACCACGATAGACGGCGCGGAAAGCAGAATATCGTTAATAAAACGGATAATTTCCGCCAGCACCGACTTGCGGCCATACTCCGCCAGATAAATTCCAGCGAGGATACCCAGCGGCGTACCAAAGATAGTCGCCCACAGGATCAGCAGGCCGCTGCCGGCGAGGGCGTTGGCCAGACCGCCGCCCGCGGTATTCGGCGGCGGCGTCATTTCGGTAAACAGCGCCAGGCTCATGCCGTCGAAGCCGCGGGTTATCGTCGCCATCAGGATCCAGATAAGCCAGAACAAACCAAACGCCATGGTGGCCATCGACAGCGCCAGGGCGATACGGTTCTTCATGCGGCGTTTAGCCTGCATCTTGCGGCGAGACTCCGCCAGCTCGGCGGTGCTTTGCATTTCAATGGTCGCCATTAGCGTGCCCCCTCATTCTTCGCGAGGCGCATAATCATAAACTTCGACGCCGCCAGAACGATAAAGGTGATAACGAACAGGATCAGACCCAGTTCCATCAGCGCCGCCACGTGCAGACCGGTTTCGGCTTCGGCGAATTCGTTGGCCAGCGCGGAGGTAATGCTGTTCCCCGGCATATACAGCGATATGCTGTCGAGCTGGTAGGTGTTACCGATGATAAAGGTGACCGCCATGGTTTCACCCAGCGCGCGGCCCAGACCGAGCATCACGCCGCCGATCACCCCGTTCTTGGTGAACGGTAATACGATGCGCCAGATCACTTCCCAGGTGGTGCAGCCGATGCCATAGGCCGACTCTTTCATCATCACCGGCGTCTGTTCGAAAACATCACGCATTACCGCGGCGATATAAGGGATGATCATGATGGCCAGAATGACGCCAGCGGCGAGAATACCGATACCAAACGCCGGGCCAGCAAACAGCGCGCCGGCGAACGGAATAGTCGACAGGACGTTACCAACAGGCTCCTGGAAGTAAGTCGCAAACAGCGGGGCGAAAATAAACAGGCCCCACATGCCATACACGATACTCGGGATCGCGGCCAGCAGCTCAATCGCAATGCCCAGCGGACGCTTGAGCCAGGCGGGGGACAGTTCCGTCAGAAACAGCGCGATGCCGAAGCTCACCGGTACGGCGATCAGCAGCGCGATAAAGGAGGTCACCAGGGTCCCGTAAATCGGCACCAGCGCGCCGAAGATTTCGTTGGGCGCATCCCACTCTTTGGTCCACAAAAAGGCAAAGCCAAACTTTTGAATGCTCGGCCAGGAAGAGATGATCAGGGAAACGATGATGCCGCCCAGCATCAATAGCACAATCAGCGCAGCCAGTTTTACCAGCGCACTGAAAATCATGTCACCCTTTTTCCCCGGAGGGGTAAATGCAGGCTTGGTTGCAGCCATAGATTACTCTTTACGTATTAAAGCTTGTTCGAATAAATGCCCGGTGGCGTTCGCTTCCGGGCCTACAGTCTGAACCGTAGGGCGGGCAGCGCTGAACGCCCCCGCCATCTTCGTCAAAAATCTACTGTTAGTACAGCGCTTTACCGCTGCTGTCTTTGACGTTGGTTTTCCATGCCGCACGAACCTGCTCAACCACGCTTTCCGGCAGCGATGCGTAGTCCAGCGCATTCGCTTCTTTCCCGCCGTTTTTATACGCCCAGTCGAAGAACTTCAGCACTTCAGCGGTCTGCTCAGGCTTGTTAGTCGCCTTATGCACCAGGATGAAGGTGGTTGAGGTGATCGGCCATGCATTTTCACCCTTCTGGTTAGTCAGGTCCTGAGCGAAAGACTTGCTCCAGTCAACGCCTTTTGCGGCGTTAGCGAAGTTGTCTTCAGTCGGGCTAACCGGTTTGCCATCGGCAGAGACCAGTTTGGTGTACGCCAGGTTGTTTTGTTTGGCGTAAGCGTATTCGACGTAACCAATCGAGCCCGGCAGACGCTGAACAAAGGCGGCGATACCGTCGTTGCCTTTACCGCCAAGACCGGTTGGCCAGTTAACGGTAGAGCCTGCGCCGATTTTCGATTTCCACTCTTCATTCACTTTGGACAGGTAGCTGGTGAAGACGAAGGAGGTACCGGAACCATCGGCGCGGCGAACCACGGCGATATTCTGCGACGGCAGCTTCAGACCCGGGTTGAGTTTAGCGATCGCTTCGTCATCCCATTTTTTAATTTTACCCAGATAGATATCGCCGAGGGTTTTGCCATCCAGCACCAGCTCGCCGGATTTCACGCCAGGCAGGTTAACCGCCAGCACCACGCCGCCGATCACGGTCGGGAACTGGAACAGACCTTCCTGGGTCAGTTTGTCATCAGCCAGCGGAGCATCAGAAGCACCGAAATCAACGGTGTTGGCAATAATCTGCTTAACGCCACCAGAGGAACCAATACCCTGGTAGTTCACTTTATTGCCGGTTTCTTTCTGATAGGTGTCAGCCCATTTGGCATACACCGGCGCAGGAAAAGTTGCACCTGCGCCAGTCAGGCTTGCTGCTGCGAAAGCAGAGAAAGCGCTCATCGATAAGGTCGCGGCGACAACTGTTGCGACGGTGGTACGCATAACGTTCATAATGTCTCCTGCTGGGATTCGTAAATCATTGTTTCGAGGCTATGGTGAGCAAAATAGGTCAAAGAGGTGACAGTAAAATGTACGAATTATGACAGTTTTATGACAGGCTGAGAGAAGGGATTTTGCGTCAAATAATACGCTTATAACTCAAATGGTTATCTGCAAGCATGACCATACGATGACGGAATAATTTTCTTTTTATGACAGCCAAATCGCAGTGCAAAACGATCGGTTGTCGTCTATCGCCATCCCACATATTGCGCACAATATCGGCGAAAAACAGCAGGTGAAAATAAAAAAGGGCCACCGCCGGCAGCCCTTTGCAAAAGAGGTAATACGTTACTCAACCGTGACCGATTTCGCCAGGTTACGCGGCTGATCAACGTCTGTGCCTTTGATCAGCGCAACGTGATAAGCCAGCAGCTGCAGCGGCACGGTGTAGAAGATGGGGGCGATGGTCTCTTCGACATGCGGCATCTCAATGATGTGCATGTTGTCGCTGCCGTTGAAGCCGGCGTCACCGTCGGCGAAGACGTACAGCTCACCGCCGCGGGCGCGAACTTCTTCGATGTTGGATTTCAGTTTTTCCAGCAGCTCGTTGTTCGGCGCCACCACGATCACCGGCATTTCCGCATCAATCAGCGCCAGCGGGCCGTGCTTCAGCTCGCCCGCCGCGTAGGCTTCCGCGTGAATGTAGGAGATCTCTTTCAGCTTCAGCGCCCCTTCCATGGCGATCGGATACTGATCGCCGCGGCCGAGGAACAGCGCATGGTGCTTATCAGAGAAACGCTCTGCCAGCTGCTCAATACGCTTGTCCTGAGAGAGCATCTGCTCGATACGACTCGGCAGCGCCTGCAGGCCGTGGACGATATCATGCTCAATGGACGCATCCTGACCTTTCAATCGCGCCAGTTTCGCCACCAGCATCAGCAGCACCGTCAGCTGAGTGGTAAAGGCCTTGGTCGAGGCCACGCCAATTTCCGTTCCGGCTTTGGTCATCAGCGCCAGATCGGATTCGCGCACCAGCGACGAGCCCGGCACGTTGCAGATGGCCAGCGAGCCGAGATAGCCCAGCTCTTTCGACAATCGCAGCGCCGCCAGCGTATCGGCAGTTTCACCGGACTGGGAAAGGGTGATCATCAGGCTGTTACGACGCACCGCGGACTTGCGATAGCGGAATTCGGAGGCGATTTCCACATCGCACGGCACGCCGGCTAACGCTTCAAACCAGTAGCGGGAGACCATCCCGGAGTTATAGGAAGTCCCGCAGGCAACAATCTGAATATGTTCGACCTGAGCCAGCATTTCATTGGCGTTCGGCCCCAGCTCGCTGAGATCGACTTCGCCGTGGCTGATACGCCCGGTCAGGGTGTTCTTAATCGCGTTCGGCTGTTCGAAAATCTCTTTCTGCATATAGTGGCGATAGATACCTTTATCGCCGGCGTCATACTGCAGATTGGATTCGATCTCCTGGCGCTTCACTTGCGCAGCGGATTTATCGAAAATCACCACCGAGCGACGAGTCACTTCCGCAATATCGCCCTCTTCGAGGAAGATGAAGCGGCGGGTAACCGGCAGCAGCGCCAGCTGGTCGGAGGCGATAAAGTTTTCACCCATGCCCAGACCGATAACCAGTGGGCTACCGGAGCGGGCCGCCAGCAGAGTTCCCGGGTCGCGGGTATCCATGATGACGGTGCCGTAGGCGCCGCGCAGCTGCGGGATGGCGCGCAGCACGGCTTCACGTAAGGTACCACCTTGTTCCAGCTCCCAGTGCACCAGATGGGCGATAACTTCGGTATCGGTCTCAGTGACGAAGACATAGCCGCGAGACTGCAGCAGTGCGCGCAGCGGCTCGTGGTTTTCGATGATCCCGTTATGGACCACCACAATGTGTTCAGAAACATGCGGATGCGCATTGCTCTCAGACGGTTCGCCGTGCGTCGCCCAACGAGTATGGGCGATCCCGGTACCACCGTGTAACGGTTGCTCTTCGACCGCCTGAGCCAGCATCTGTACCTTACCCAGGCGACGCACGCGGGTCATATGACCTTCGCTGTCGACTACCGCCAGACCGGCAGAGTCATAGCCACGGTATTCCAGACGACGTAAACCTTCGAGAAGGATTTCAGCAATATCACGCTGCGCGACTGCGCCAACAATTCCACACATAGTTAAATTTCCTGATAATGGCGATATGCCATGCGTTGTCGCTGACCTGTATTTGCCCGTTTTCCGGGCGCCCCGAGCCTTGTAGAGAGTGGGGTTATTGTTATGGTACTGCCTGCGGACGGGGATCTATATTGACCCTCTCATCCTGGTTCGCCGGGCGTTTTTCACCCCCAGCGACAATCCTGTTTATTTTTTCTTCACCGGACGCTGCCAGCCCTGTTTGTGGACCTGCGGTACGCGGCTCAACACCAGTTCGTTATCGGCGATATTGCGTGTGACGGTGGTGCCGGCGGCGATCGTGACGCCGTTGCCTACCGTGACCGGGGCCACCAGCTGGGTATCCGAGCCGACAAAGACATCATCGCCAATAATCGTTTTATGTTTATTCGCGCCATCATAGTTGCAGGTGATGGTGCCCGCGCCGATATTGACGTTATCACCGATCTCCGCATCGCCCAGATAGGTCAGATGACCCGCCTTGGAGCCTTTGCCGAGACGCGCCTTTTTCATTTCCACGAAGTTGCCAACGTGGGCGCCTTCCAGCAGTTCGGCGCCCGGGCGCAGACGGGCAAATGGGCCGATGGTGCAGGCCGCCTGCAGCTGGGCATCTTCTACCACGCTGTAGGGGCTGATTTCGCAATCATCGCCGATAGTGCTGTTTTTAATCACGCAGCCGGCGCCGATTTTCACGCGATCGCCCAGCACGACGCGGCCTTGCAGAATAACGTTAGTATCGATCTCCACATCGCGCCCGTGCTGCAGCGTACCGCGCAGATCGAAACGCGCCGGATCGCGCAACATCACCCCCGCCAGCAGCAGCTTTTCCGCTTGCTCAGCCTGGTAGACGCGCTCCAGGCGCGCAAGCTGCAGGCGATTGTTGACGCCTTCGACTTCGCTCAGGCGCTGGGGATGCACGGCAACGATCTCGTGACCTTCCTGATGCGCCATGGCGATGATATCGGTGATGTAGTATTCGCCCTGGGCGTTGTTATTGGTGAGCTTCGCCAGCCAGCGCTTGAGATCTGCTCCGCCGGCGATCAGGATCCCGGTGTTAATTTCCTGAATCTGGCGCTGCGCCTCGCTGGCATCTTTGTGCTCAACGATGCCTGTCACCTGGCCATTCTCACGGGTAATGCGGCCATAGCCGGTTGGATCATCCAGCTTCACCGTCAGCAGACCAATCCCGCCCTGCGGTTTCGCGGCGCGCAGGCGCTGTAGCGTCTCGACGGAGATCAGCGGCACGTCGCCGTAGAGCATCAGGATGTCTTCATCATCATTGAAGAACGGCGCCGCCTGCTGCATGGCGTGCCCGGTTCCAAGCTGCTCGGCCTGCAGCACCCAGTTCAGGTTGTCTTCATGCAGCGTCTGACGCAGCAGATCGCCGCCGTGGCCGTACACCAGGTGTACCGCACATGCGCCTAAATCGTTAGCGGCATCAATGACATGCTGCACCATTGGCTTCCCGGCCAGGGTATGCAGCACCTTAGGAAGATCGGAATACATGCGGGTCCCTTTGCCTGCGGCAAGGATAACCACGCTCATCGCACTATTTGACATACTCATCCTGACGGTAGTTAGAACGAAAAGTAAAAGCCTTTCACGTTGAAATTTCTACATATTTTTCATCATAAAACGAGACGTGGAGAAAACGTCCAGGCTCATGGCTATACACCATTTTATGACGCTATTTTTAACCACTGCAAATCAGTTTAACGCTGAAAAAGGAGGGTAGGGAGGATAATCATTGACTATCTCACTGCTTTTGCTGTTTTTTCGTCACCTGAATAAAGCCGCTGCGGAAAGCGGTTTTCAGCACCCATAGCGGGAAGAACCAGGATAATCGTCGCCAGTCGCTGGCGGGGGGAGGGCGGCAAAGTGATTGATGTAGTGATTAAAAACGAAAGGCCACCGTCAGGTGACCTTCTTTGCCCGGTTTCACATCGCCAGTGTTGTCGTTTTGATGGGCGATACGTCGTGTCAGCGGGGGAGATAGCGCGGAGCTTAGAAGCTCAGGACGCTAAATTTAGCGATGATTTTATGGAACAGTTTCATGATGAATTCCTGACGCAGGTGCAATTTGATAACGCTATTTTATGTGACACACATCACATAAAACAGAGTCTACGCTTCATCATTTAACTAATCAATAACAATTAAGGGTGAACTCTGTTTTCACTTCATCTGCTCGTCAGCAGCTGGCCATAAAAAAAGCCAGCCTGGAAACCAGACTGGCTTTTTACGTTCAAGCCGGTGTTACATCGCTTTTTTGGTCAACTCGATAACGCGCAGTTTAGCGATCGCTTTGGCCAGTTCCGCGGACGCCTGAGCGTAATCCACGTCACCATGAGAGCTCTTAATGTGCTCTTCAGCCTTACGTTTCGCTTCCAGGGCTCGCGCTTCGTCGAGATCCTGGCCACGAATTGCGGTATCCGCCAGGACGGTCGTGCTACCCGGCTGCACTTCAAGAATGCCGCCTGACAGGTAGATAAATTCTTCGTGACCGTGCTGCTTAACGATGCGAATCATACCAGGCTTAATGGCGGTGAGCAGCGGCGCGTGCCCCGGGTAAATACCCAGTTCACCTTCGCTACCCGTTACCTGGATTTTCTCGACCAGACCAGAGAACATTTGTTTCTCTGCGCTGACGACGTCCAGGTGGTAAGTCATTGCCATATCACCCTCCGATTAAGGCGTTAAAGTTTTTTGGCTTTTTCCACGGCTTCGTCGATAGAACCGACCATGTAGAACGCCTGCTCCGGCAGGTGATCGTATTCGCCTTCCATGATGCCTTTAAAGCCACGGATGGTGTCTTTCAGGGAGACGTATTTGCCCGGAGAACCAGTAAATACTTCTGCCACGAAGAACGGCTGGGACAGGAAGCGCTGGATCTTACGCGCGCGAGCTACCACCAGTTTATCTTCTTCAGACAGTTCATCCATACCCAGGATGGCGATAATGTCTTTCAGTTCCTGATAACGCTGCAGAATGGACTGAACGCCACGAGCGGTGTCGTAGTGCTCCTGACCAACAACCAGCGGATCCAGCTGACGGCTGGTGGAGTCCAGCGGGTCAACGGCCGGGTAGATACCCAGGGATGCGATCTGACGGCTCAGTACTACGGTTGCATCTAAGTGAGCAAAGGTAGTGGCTGGGGATGGGTCAGTTAAGTCATCCGCCGGTACGTATACCGCCTGTACGGAAGTGATAGAGCCGGTTTTGGTGGAGGTGATACGTTCCTGCAGAACGCCCATCTCTTCCGCCAGGGTCGGCTGGTAACCTACCGCTGAAGGCATACGACCCAGCAGTGCGGATACTTCCGTACCGGCCAGGGTGTAACGATAGATGTTATCGACGAACAGCAGTACGTCACGACCTTCGTCACGGAACTTCTCAGCCATGGTCAGGCCGGTCAGCGCAACGCGCAGACGGTTTCCCGGCGGCTCGTTCATCTGGCCATACACCAGGGATACTTTGTCGATAACGTTGGAGTCGGTCATTTCGTGGTAGAAGTCGTTACCCTCACGAGTACGTTCACCTACGCCCGCAAACACGGAGTAACCGGAGTGCTCGATCGCGATGTTACGGATCAGCTCCATCATGTTTACGGTTTTACCTACACCCGCGCCACCGAACAGACCGACTTTACCGCCCTTCGCGAACGGACACATCAGGTCGATAACTTTGATGCCGGTTTCCAGCAGTTCCTGAGAGCTGGACAGCTCTTCATAAGACGGTGCTGCGCGGTGGATAGCCCAACGCTCTTCTTCGCCGATGTCGCCTTTCATGTCGACCGGTTGACCCAGTACGTTCATGATACGACCCAGCGTAGCTTTACCAACCGGGACTTCGATCGGGTGCTCGAGGTCTTTTACATCCAGACCGCGGCGCAGACCATCGGAAGAACCCATGGCGATGGTACGCACGATACCGCCGCCCAGCTGCTGCTGAACTTCCAGCACCAGAACTTCATTACCATTCTGTACCTCAAGGGCTTCGTACACGCGTGGTACGGCATCCTGAGGGAACTCGACGTCGACCACGGCGCCGATTACCTGGACAATCTTTCCAGTAGCCATCTTAAATCCTCTACGAAATAACCTGGTTAAACCGCGGCGGCCCCCGAGACGATCTCGGTGAGTTCCTGAGTAATGCTGGCCTGACGAGCTTTGTTGTATACCAACTGCAGCTCTTTAATCAGGCTGCCGCCATTATCGGTCGCGGCTTTCATCGCCACCATACGGGCGGCCTGCTCGCTGGCCAGGTTTTCAACCACGCCCTGATAAACCTGAGACTCGACGTAGCGGCGCAGGAGGGTATCCAGCAGCGCTTTCGGATCGGGCTCATACAGGTAATCCCAGGATTTACGTTTCAGATCAGCGTCTTCTGATGCCGGTAACGGCAGCAGCTGAGTGATCGTCGGAACCTGAGACATGGTGTTAATAAATTTGTTGCTGACAACGTACAGCTTGTCCAGACGGCCTTCATCATAGGCCTGCAACATCACTTTTACCGGGCCGATCAGTTCGGACAGGGATGGGTTATCCCCCATACCGGTCACCTGTGCAACGACGTTGCCGCCAACGGAGTTAAAGAAAGAGACGCCCTTAGAGCCGATCATTGCGAGGTCGCACTGAACGCCTTTATCGGACCATGCTTTCATTTCCGCCAGCAGTTTCTTGAACAGGTTAATGTTCAAGCCGCCGCACAAACCACGGTCGGTCGACACCACCAGGTAGCCCACGCGCTTAACGTCGCGTTCTTCCAGGTAAGGGTGCTTATATTCCAGATTACCGTTCGCAAGGTGACCAATCACTTTGCGCATAGTATCTGCGTAAGGACGGCTGGCCGCCATGCGCTCCTGCGATTTACGCATTTTGGAAGCGGCGACCATCTCCATCGCTTTAGTGATCTTTTGCGTGTTCTGGACGCTTGCGATCTTACTACGTATCTCTTTTGCGCCGGCCATGAGCTTCTCCTCAATGCCTTGCGGCCTGCCCTAAGACAGACCGCCAGACGTTACCAGGACTGGGTTGCTTTGAAGGAATCGAGGATGCCTTTCAGCTTGCCTTCGATTTCGTCGTTATAGCCACCGGACTGGTTAATCTCTTGCATCAGCGGAGCGTGATCACGGTCGACGTAAGCCAGCAGAGCGGCTTCGAAGCTACCGATTTTCGCCAGTTCTACATCAGCCAGATAACCACGTTCTGCTGCGAACAGAACCAGAGACTGCTGCGCGACGGACATCGGCGCATACTGTTTCTGTTTCAGCAGTTCGGTCACTTTCTGACCGTGGTCCAGCTGTTTGCGGGTTGCATCGTCAAGGTCGGATGCAAACTGGGAGAACGCCGCCAGTTCACGATACTGCGCCAGCGCGGTACGGATACCACCGGACAGTTTCTTCATGATCTTGGTCTGCGCTGCACCACCCACACGGGATACCGAGATACCCGGGTTAACCGCAGGACGAATACCGGCGTTGAACAGGTTGGTTTCCAGGAAGATCTGACCATCGGTAATGGAGATTACGTTGGTCGGAACGAACGCGGAAACGTCACCCGCCTGGGTTTCGATAATCGGCAGCGCGGTCAGAGAACCGGTTTTCCCTTTCACTTCACCTTTGGTGAAGGCTTCAACGTATTCGGCGTTAACACGCGCAGCACGCTCCAGCAGACGAGAGTGGAGGTAGAATACGTCGCCCGGGAACGCTTCACGTCCTGGCGGACGACGGAGAAGCAGGGAGATCTGACGATAAGCAACAGCCTGTTTAGACAGGTCATCGTAAACGATCAGCGCATCTTCACCGCGGTCGCGGAAGTATTCGCCCATTGCGCAACCCGCGTATGGCGCCAGGTATTGCAGTGCAGCAGATTCGGATGCAGTCGCTACCACCACGATGGTGTTAGCCAGCGCGCCGTGCTCTTCCAGTTTACGCACCACGTTAGAGATGGTGGACGCTTTCTGGCCGATAGCAACATAGACGCACTTGATGCCGGAATCACGCTGGTTGATGATGGCATCGATAGCCAGCGCAGTTTTACCGGTCTGACGGTCGCCGATGATCAGTTCACGCTGACCACGACCGATTGGGATCATGGCGTCAACGGATTTATAACCGGTCTGTACCGGCTGATCGACGGACTGACGTTCGATTACGCCCGGCGCGATCGCTTCAACGGCGGAGAAACCGTCGTTTTCCAGCGGACCTTTACCATCAATTGGCGCGCCCAGGGTGTTAACCACGCGGCCCAGCAGGCCACGGCCAACCGGAACTTCCAGGATACGGCCAGTACATTTCACCTTCATGCCTTCGGCGAGGTCAGCGTACGGACCCATCACCACCGCACCAACGGAGTCGCGCTCCAGGTTCAGTGCGATAGCGTAACGGTTACCCGGCAGGGAGATCATCTCACCCTGCATACATTCGGCAAGGCCGTGGATGCGGATAACACCGTCACTTACAGAAACAATAGTACCTTCGTTATGAGCTTCGCTCACAACATTGAACTGAGCAATGCGCTGCTTGATCAGTTCGCTGATTTCGGTGGAATTCAGTTGCATGCTCCAGTCCCCTTAAGACTGCAAGACGTCTGCAAGGCGATCAAGACGGCCGCGTACGCTGCCATCAATGACCATATCACCCGCACGGATGATAATACCTGCCATAACAGACTTATCGATTTTGCAATTCAGCTTAACTTTGCGTGACAGACGTTTTTCCATCGCGCTGACGATCCTGGCAAGCTGTTCATCACTCAGTTGGTTGGCAGATATGACTTCTACCTCTGCGATGGCCTCACTGGCCGCGCGCAGGTGAATGAATTGCTCAAGAACGTCCGGGAGCACCTTCAGACGATTATTTTCCGCCATCACCTTAATCAGGTTCTGGCCGTTTTCGTCAAGTTGCTCGCCGCAGATAGCGATAAACGCTTCTGAGAGCGTTTCCGGCGCCAAAGCACCGGAGAGAAGCTCTGCCATTTGGTCGTTTTTGGTCACTTCGGCGGCAAACGCCAGCATATCCTGCCAGCGTTCAACACTGTTGTGTTCGACGGCAAAGTCAAAAGCTGCTTTGGCGTAGGGGCGAGCTACCGTTACAAATTCAGACATCAGCCCCTCCCTCCTTACAGTTCAGCGACAAGTTTATCCACGATGTCGCTGTTAGCAGCTTCATCCACGGAACGTTCGATGATCTTCTCGGCGCCAGCAACAGCCAGGATAGCGACCTGCTTACGCAGCTCCTCGCGTGCACGTTTACGCTCAGCATCAATTTCAGCCTGCGCTTGTGCAACGATTTTGGTGCGTTCCTGTTCTGCTTCAGCTTTAGCTTCGTCCAGAATCTGAGAGCGGCGCTTGTTCGCCTGCTCAATGATTACCTGGGCTTCCGCTTTCGCTTTTTTCAGCTGGTCGGTCGCGTTGGCCTGTGCAAGGTCCAAATCTTTCTTAGCGCGTTCTGCAGAAGCTAAACCGTCAGAAATCTCTTTCTGGCGTTTTTCGATGGCAGCCATTAAAGGCGGCCATACGTACTTCATGCAGAACCATACGAAGATAACAAACGCGATGGCCTGGCCGAGGATTGTTGCGTTCATGTTCACAGCACAATACCTCTTTAATTAACTCTGTGGCTTAGGTTTCTAACAACTTACTACGCGACGGCGAACATCACGTACAGACCCAGACCTACAGCGATCATCGGGATAGCATCCACCAGACCCATAACGATAAAGAACTGAGTACGCAGCAGAGGGATCAGATCCGGCTGACGCGCTGCGCCTTCCAGGAATTTACCTCCGAGGATGCCGATACCGATCGCAGCACCGATTGCCGCCAGACCCATCATCACAGCGGCAGCCATGTACAGCAGATCCATATTCAGGTTTTCCATGACAGTCTCCAGTTTGTTTCAGTTAAAACGTAGTAGTGTTGGTAAAAATCAATGCTCTTCAGACGCCATCGACAGATAGACAATCGTCAGAACCATGAAGATGAAGGCTTGCAGCGTAATAATCAGGATGTGGAAAATGGCCCAAGGCACATTCAGAACCCACTGTGACCACCACGGCAGCAGACCAGCAATCAGAATGAAAATCAGCTCACCGGCATACATGTTGCCGAACAGTCGCAGACCGAGAGAGACCGGTTTGGACAGCAGGCTTACCCCTTCAAGGATTAAGTTGACAGGAATGAACGCCCAGTGATTGAACGGCTGCATGGTCAGTTCTTTAACGAACCCACCTACGCCTTTCATTTTGATGCTGTAGAAAATAATCAGGATGAACACGCCAAGCGCCATCGACAGGGTGATGTTCACGTCAGCAGACGGAACCACGCGCAGTGCAGGCAAGCCGAAAATGTGTTCGCCGATATAAGGAAGCAGGTCGATTGGCAGCAGGTCCATCAGGTTCATCAGGAAGACCCAGACGAACACGGTCAGCGCCAGCGGCGCGATAACCTTGCTCTTGCCATGGTACATGTCTTTGACGCTGCCATGGACGAAGCCGATGATCATTTCGATGAAGGTCTGGAATTTCCCTGGTACGCCGCTGGTCGCTTTCTTAGCAACGCTACGGAACATGGCCAGGAACAGCAGACCGAGAACCACCGAGAAGAACATGGAGTCAATGTTGAGCGTCCAGAAGGTGGCCGGGGGGTTGTGCGGATCCACCAGCGAGAAATTACGCAGATCAATCTGAAGGTTGTTCAGATGGTGACCTATGTATTCCTGCGGCGTCATATTTTCTGAAGCCATGATGCCTTTTACCCTTTGTTGTTGATTACAGCTGGCGCCAGAACTTGTACCACCAGCACCAAAACCCACGTCACGATCAGTGGCAAAAATACCACTTTTAAAACGGCCAGCGCCACCGCCAGGAGGGCGAAGGTCAGCAACACCTTGAAGGCTTCACCGAAGGCGAAGGTCCAGGCCACACGGCCTTTTGCTGGTGTATGCGCCTGATGACGCCAGGCAAAAATCATAAACATCAGGTTTGGCAAAACCACTGCCAAACCGCCGCATACCGCGGAAATGCCCCAGAAGGGGTCTTTGAGGCTAAACAGCAGTCCACTTGCCATTACTGCCAGTAACTGAATAAACAGAAGCTTGAGAGCAACGTTTCGACTCAAGAGCGACACTGACATCACGTTTTTACTCCTGCTCCCTTTGAGGTATGTCGCGTGTCGTATAAAACGTCCTTTAAGACGAAGAGTCAAGCATCAAAAAGCGGACAAATTATACGGTGACGCCCCGTGATTTCAAACAATAAGTAGCAAAATAGTGAATAAATGTTTAATTATTTTCCAACGGACAACTTTCCGTGCATTTCAGCGTTCTGTGAGCGGTCATACAAAACTGCAAATAACGTGGAAACACGGCAATTAAAGCGTGCATTAGATCACATAATAAACATTTCAAGCGCCCTTTAATGAATCAAGGACATAAAACACTATTTTTCATGTTTTTGATATTCAAGATAAAAAGTGAGGACATTATCTAAAACAACCCCACATACAATAAAAACCTTTTATTGACATTTATAATAAAAATTTAACATCACGATGCTGATCATCGTTGTCGATTTTTAGCACCCTGATATTTTCAAAGTTGACTATTTTGTCAGTGAATCACTTACGCTAAGTTAACCGCAAGAAAAACCATAGTAAAAACATGGTTAAATGCAGCCCGATAATATCAGGAGGTGACCTTTATTTTTGTAACATTCATGGGCCACATTTTTTCCACATTTTTTGATAAAAATTAACTCGCTTTTGGCGTAATCACCACCAGGTGCCGCTCCCCTTCCAGCTGAGGAACATGCAGCTCAATGACCTCGGCTATGGCATACCCTTCCGGCAGGTTTTCCATTTCGTCTTTTTGCGCTAACCCTTTGAGCGCATAGAAGTGACCGTTCGCGGCCGGCAAATGATGGCACCAGCTCACCATATCATTAAGCGACGCGAAGGCGCGGCTTATCACGCCATCAAACGGCGGCTCGGCCGGGAAAGCTTCCACGCGGCTCTGCACCGGGGTGATGTTATCCAGCTTCAGTTCATGCTGCACCTGACGCAGGAAGCGCACGCGTTTGCCAAGGCTGTCCAGCAGGGTGAAATGCGACTCCGGGCGCACGATAGCCAACGGGATCCCCGGCAGCCCCGGTCCCGTACCGACATCGATAAAGCGCGAGCCCTGCAGATAAGGCGCGACGATGATGCTGTCGAGGATATGACGCACCAGCATCTCATTTGGATCGCGAACGGAGGTCAGGTTATAGGCTTTGTTCCACTTATCGAGCAGCCCGACGTAAGCCACCAGCTGATTTTTCTGGTGGTCGGTGAGCGAAATACCCGCTTCATCCAGCAGACGAGAAAGTTTGTTGAGCACGGTAAGTACCTTCAAAAAATAATGAGCCCGGAGGCGCTAACGCTTACCGGGCCAGGAATGATAAAGGCGAACGCTGATTATGCAAGTGGGAAATCAGCGCGGCAGGCTGCCGCAATCAGGCGCTGCGACGCAGCATCCCCTGCTTTTTCAACCAAACCAGCAAAATAGAGATCGCCGCCGGGGTGATCCCGGAAATACGTGACGCCTGCCCTATCGACGACGGTTTATGGTCGTTTAGTTTAGCGATCACTTCATTAGACAGTCCGGTGACCTGACGGTAGTCGAGTGTCGCCGGTAACAAGGTATTCTCGTTGCGCTGCTGTTTCTCGATCTCATCCTGCTGGCGCGCGATATAGCCTTCATACTTCACCTGGATCTCAACCTGCTCAGCCGCCTGCCGATCTTCCAGCCCCGGCGCGAACGGCGAGAGCTGAACCAGCTGCTCGTAGGTCATTTCCGGGCGACGCAGCAGATCTTCACCGCTGGCTTCGCGCGACAGCGGCGCGGTCAGGTGAGCGTTCACTTCGGTAGCGCTCTCAGCCTGCGGGTTCACCCAGGTCGATTTCAGGCGCTGGCGTTCGCGCTCAATGCTTTCCAGCTTCTCGTTGTAACGCGCCCAGCGTTCATCATCCACCAGACCCAGCTCACGCCCCTGCTCAGTCAGACGCAGGTCGGCGTTGTCTTCGCGCAGCATCAGACGATATTCAGCACGAGAGGTAAACATGCGGTACGGTTCTTTGGTACCCAGAGTACACAGGTCATCCACCAGCACGCCGAGGTAGGCCTGATCGCGACGCGGCGCCCAGCCCTCTCTTTCCGCCGAGAAGCGAGCAGCGTTAAGACCGGCCAGCAGACCCTGAGCCGCCGCTTCTTCATAACCGGTAGTGCCGTTGATCTGACCGGCGAAGAACAGACCCTGAATGAATTTGCTCTCGAGCGTCGGTTTCAGATCGCGCGGGTCGAAGAAGTCGTACTCAATAGCGTAGCCAGGACGGACGATCCGCGCATTTTCCATCCCCTGCATGGAGCGGACGATTTGCATTTGCACATCGAACGGCAGGCTGGTGGAGATGCCGTTCGGATAAATTTCGTTTGAGGTCAGGCCTTCCGGTTCGAGGAAGATCTGATGCTGGTTGCGATCGGCAAAGCGCATGACTTTGTCTTCGATCGACGGGCAGTAGCGTGGACCGATCCCTTCGATCACCCCGGCGTACATGGGGCTGCGATCGAGGTTATTGCGGATCACGTCATGGGTTTTCTCGTTAGTGTGGGTGATGTAGCACGGCACCTGACGCGGATGCTGATCGGCAGATCCCATAAACGAGAAGACCGGCATCGGGTTATCGCCATGCTGTTGAGCCAACACGCTGAAATCGATGGTGCGCGCGTCAATGCGCGGCGGGGTCCCGGTTTTCAGTCGGCTTACGCGCAGCGGCAGTTCACGCAGACGACGAGACAGCGGGATCGACGGCGGATCGCCGGCGCGTCCGCCGCTGTAGTTATCCAGACCAATATGGATTTTGCCGTCAAGGAAGGTTCCGACGGTCAGCACCACCGCTTTAGCACGGAATTTGAGGCCCATCTGGGTGACTGCGCCTACGACGCGATCGTTTTCGACAATCAGATCTTCCACTGCCTGCTGGAAGATCATCAAATTCGGCTGGTTCTCCAGCGCAGTGCGTACCGCCTGACGGTACAGCACGCGGTCAGCCTGGGCGCGAGTGGCGCGCACCGCGGGGCCTTTGCTGGCGTTTAGTATCCTAAACTGGATGCCTGCCTGATCGATCGCTTTGGCCATCAGGCCGCCGAGCGCGTCCACTTCTTTTACCAGGTGTCCTTTCCCAATGCCGCCAATCGCCGGGTTGCAGCTCATCTGCCCCAGCGTGTCGATATTGTGTGTCAAAAGCAGGGTCTGTTGACCCATACGCGCTGCGGCCATTGCGGCCTCAGTGCCTGCGTGACCCCCGCCAATGATAATGACGTCAAAAGGATCCTGATAAAACATGGTGGTCTGCCTCGCATAACGCGGTTTGAAAATGGATTGAAGCCCGGGCCGTGGATTCTACTCGGCTTTGGTCTTTTGAGAAAGACTCCGGGATCCTGAGTATTAAAAAGAAGATCTTTATATAGAGATCTGTTCTATTGTGATCTCTTATTAGGATCGACTCTCTTTGTGGATAAGTCGGATCCGCGAAGTAAGATCAAAAGCTTAAGAAGGATCACTATCTGTGAATGATCGGTGATCCTGGTCCGTATAAGCTGGGATCAGAATGAAGGGTTATGCACAGCTCAAAAACCGTACTGCGGTTATTCTTTGGATAACTACCGGTTGATCCAAGCTTTTAAGCATGGTTATCCACAGAAGAACGGACGATCTTTACAAATCTCAGAGCAAATTTTTCCAGGATCCCAGCCAAATTTCCGCCGGATCCTCGGGAATTTCATGTTCCAGCACGTTGATCTTCAGGGTCTCGCCGATCTGTTTTGCCCCGCAGGCCTTCAGCGCCGCTTCTAATTTATCGATCGCGCCGCAAAAAGTGTCGTATTCGCGGCTGCCGATCCCGATGGCGCCAAAGCGCACGGCGGAAAGATCGGCCTGCTGCGCCAGCAGCGCGTCATAGAAGGGAACCAGGTTGTCGGGAATGTCGCCGGCGCCATGGGTGGAAGAGATAACTAACCAGATCCCCTGCGCCTGCAGATCGTCCACCAGCGGGCCGTGCTGGATTTCAGTGCTGTAGCCTGCTTCTTCCAGCTTTTCCGCCAGATGTTCCGCTACGTATTCCGCACTGCCCAGGGTGCTGCCGCTGATAAGTGTAATGTCTGCCATAGATCGCCGATCGCCCGCTCAACTGTTCAGAGTGGCGTATTGTACGCTGTGAGCGAGCTGGGATCTACCTGTGGAAAAATGTGGGATTAAAAAAAACGATCAGGGCTTAATGGTGCGCATGATCGGGTTCTGCAGCACGATCAGGGTCTCGGTGGACTGAATTTCATCAATTGTTTGGATCTTGTTGATAAGTACCTGCTGCAGGGCATCGATGGATTTACACATCACCTTAATAAAGATGCTGTAGTGGCCGGTGGTGTAATAAGCCTCGGTGACCTCCTCCAGGCTTTCCAGGCGGGCGAGGGCGGAGGGATAGTCTTTGGCGCTCTTGAGAATAATGCCGATGAAGCAGCCGACGTCATAGCCCAGCTGTTTGGGGCTGACGTCAATTCGCGCGCCGGTAATGATGCCCGCCTGTTTCATCTTTTCGACGCGTACATGAATAGTGCCGGGGCTGACGCTGAACTGTTTGGCCAGTTCGGCATAGGCGGTACGGGCGTTGGCCATTAGCGCATCGAGAATGCCGCGGTCCAGATTGTCGATCTGATAATTTTCCATATCTTTTTCTTATGAAGTTTGAGGGTTCTTACTATTTTAGCGCCATATTTTGATGAATTAAAAGTCGATGAGTCTTTTTATTGATTGATTATTGTGTTGGTGGCCTGTTTTGTTGCTTAATCAATGGCAACAGGACGCAGGAGTCATAAAAATGAAAACCGCATATATCGCAAAACAACGCCAGATCAGTTTCGTTAAATCCCACTTTTCCCGTCAGCTGGAAGAGAAGCTTGGCCTGATTGAAGTCCAGGCGCCAATCTTAAGCCGCGTGGGCGATGGGACGCAGGATAACTTGTCCGGCTGTGAGAAAGCGGTTCAGGTGAAAGTGAAAACACTGCCCGACGCCCAGTTCGAAGTGGTGCATTCGCTGGCGAAGTGGAAGCGTCAAACCCTGGGACAACACGACTTCAGCGCGGGCGAAGGGCTGTACACGCACATGAAGGCCCTTCGCCCCGATGAAGACCGTCTGACGCCGATCCATTCCGTCTATGTCGACCAGTGGGACTGGGAGCGGGTGATGGGGGATGAAGAGCGCCACGTCGGCACGCTGAAGGCGACCGTCGAAGCGATTTACGCCGGGATCAAAGCCACCGAGCTGGCGGTCAGCCAGGAATTTGGCCTGACGCCGTTCCTGCCGGAACAGATCCACTTTGTTCACAGCCAGGCGCTGCTGAGTCGCTATCCGGATCTTGATGCCAAGGGCCGCGAGCGAGCGATTGCTAAAGAGCTGGGCGCCGTCTTCTTAATCGGCATCGGCGGCAAACTCTCTGATGGCAAGCGCCATGATGTACGTGCGCCGGACTATGATGACTGGAGCACTGAGGTTTCTGAAGGCTTTGCCGGACTGAACGGCGATATCCTGGTGTGGAACCCCGTGCTGGAAGATGCGTTCGAGATCTCCTCAATGGGGATCCGCGTTGACGCCGCGGCGCTGAAACGCCAGCTGGCGCTGACCGGCGATGAAGATCGCCTGAAACTGGAGTGGCACCAGGCGCTGCTGCGCGGCGAGATGCCGCAGACTATCGGCGGCGGCATTGGCCAGTCTCGGCTGACGATGCTGTTGCTGCAGCTCGACCATATCGGCCAGGTGCAGTGCGGCGTATGGCCGGCACAGGTTCGCGAAAGCGTTTCCGCGCTGCTGTAACGATTAGCGCCGCCAGCGTCGCAGCAGGCGGCTACGCAACCCGGTATCAAAGCGCCAGATATGATCGAAGATGCGCATGATGCCGGGTTTGCCGTGTACCGACATCGCCACCGCGTGAAAACGGTGCTGATGCTTTCGCTGTAACTCCCCCACCTGAGCAATCACCTCATCCGGCAACCGCTGGGCAATAAAGTCGGAGATCACCACGGCATCCGCATCCACCCACTGCGGGTTTTGCAGACGTTCAATAATGGCGCGAAAACAGCTGGCCAGATCGGTGCCGCCACGAAAGCGCTGGCTCAGAAAGCGGATCGCCTGCTCCAGGCCGCCCTCGCAGGTCAGTTCGTAGTGCACCACTTCGCTGGAGAACAGCATAATAAAGCAGCGGCGGTTATCCGCTAGCGCGACGCGCATCAGGGCCAGACAAAAGGCTTTGGCGCACTGCTCGTTAAAACCGCCCATCGATCCTGACGTATCGACGCAGACAATAAAGGGCCCGCGCGGCTGTTCATCAAAATCCTGCCGCGTCACCGGGCGTTCGGTGATTTTTTCTCGCCAGGCGTCGCCGTGCAGCCGGTAAGTCAGGAGCTGTTTCTCCACCAGCTTGCGATAAAATTCAAACTCCAGCTCCGTGATGCCGAGCGTCGCCAGCTCCGGAGGCAGCAGGCGCAGAATGTCATCGCTCTGCTGGAGGCCGTCGACCTGTTCCGGCACCGTCGCTGGCTCGCGCACCAGGCTACGGAAGGTCTCCATCGGCGCGTCTTTCTTCGGCACGGATTTCGCTTCCCGTGAGCGCCCCAGCTGTTCCGCCAGCTGCAGCAGCTCCGGCTGCTGGTTAAGAAAATCGCCATAGCGCACGATCAGCTGATAGTCGCCACGTTTGAGTTCGCCGGCGCTCATATCCCACAGGCGTCCGGCGGCGGTGTCATTCTCCGCCAGCACCGGATCGAGCTGACCGCTGAGCGTCATTCGTTCCTGGACCTCACTGAGCAACTGATCGCGCTCCTCATCCAGCAGCTGCTGGTTAAGGCTGGTGGCTTGCACCACCAGGCTCAGGCGCCAGCGCTGTAAAAACAGCGTATGCAGCGCCGGGGTAAAGGTCGCATTGTCGTCCACTAGCTTCTGCGCCTGGGCGGCAAAAGGGGACTGGAGCTGGTGTAGCTTGCCGAGGATCTGCGGCAGCTGGACGATAAACTGCGAGGTAGAGAGCAGCTGAGCCTGCTGATAGGTTTGCACCTCGGCGTCCAGATCCGGCGGGACGTTAACCTCTTTTAAGCGGGCGCGAACGGCTTCCCGCCAGCGCGGAATATCCGCCGCGATGATGTTTTTCAGGCGGGGAAATTTCTCAAAGAAAACCGCCAGCTGCGGAGAGGCCAGCAGCGCCAGCAGCATCTCCTCGATCATTCCCTCTTCGCTGACTGCCAGCATGACATTCAGCATATCGAGCGTCATGGCTGCTTCGCCTGTTTAATCTGCGCGCCGACGTCCTGCAGGCTGGCTTCGATTCTTCCCAGCCACTCGACCGGGATAAACAGGCACTTCTGCTGCTCGCTGAAGCGGTTATGTTGCTGGTGCCACTCATCGTCCAGCGCCTCCAGCTGCTGGCGAATTTCCGCCGGCATGTTTTCCTGCGACGCGCTGCCGGGCAGCGAGAGGCGTGAGCCCTGCAGGCTGACGTCGCGAACAACCAGATGCTGGCTGGTGTCGACATCCATATTGAGCAGTTGGGCAAAGCCGATCCCGTTGAGCTTGCCGCGGATCTCGCCGCCCTTTTCCAGCCAGCTGACTAACGCCTCGCGCTCAAAAGTAATGTGGATCACTTCCATATCGTGGAGTTTGAGCGGCTGCTGCAGCAGCAGGGTCAGGGTGGTCCCTTGGATCTCCGCCGGCAGCTCATAGTGCGGCTTGCGGCTAAACATGCCGCCAAGGCGGGTGACCTTTAGCGCCGTTTTGTCACTTTGCTGCTGTTGGATCTGAATGCGTCGCTGCACAATCGCCCCGAGCCGCGTCAGCATCGCCTGCTGCTGCCAGGCGTGGCAGGTCATCAGCGTTTCCAACTGCTGCGACATCAGGTTCATGCTCTCGACGTTGTGCCACAGACAATCTTTCAGCAGGATAAGATCTATCGGCGCGATGCTGTCGCGGCCGCTGAAGAAGGCGCTGGCCTGCAGCAGGCGAATAGCCTTTTTCCAGCGGCGATCCGAAACGTATGGCGCGTTTGGCAGGGCATCCAGCTGCTGGCGCAGCTGGAATATCAGCTCAAACACCGCGTCCGGCAGTTTGATATTGCCGATCTGCTGCTGCCATTGCGTAAACTCTTCATCGCTAACCTGCAGCGCGCTGGGCACCGGATTGCTGTTTTCATCCTGCTGGCTGACCAGCATCGAACGGAAATTACCTTTATCCTGTACTTTATCGAGCCACAGACGGATCAGCATTCGGTCATACAGCGCTTCCAGGCTGCTGTCGGCTTCGGGCAGTTCGTTCGAGGCGGCCACCAGCAGGCGCATCGGGATTTTCTCTTCGTGAGCGCCGTTGCGGAAGTGACGTTCGTTAATCGCCGTCAGCAGGGTGTTAAGGATAGCCGGACCCGCTTTCCATATTTCATCGAGGAACACGATTTCTGCTTCCGGCAGGTAGCCGGCGGTTAAACGCTCGTAGCGGCCTTCATCTTTCAGCGCCTGAATGGACAGCGGGCCAAAAACCTCTTCCGGGGTGGAAAAGCGGGTCATCAGGTATTCAAAAGCGCGCGCCTGCTGGAAGGCGAACTTGAGGCGGCGGGCAATCAGGCTTTTGGCAATCCCCGGCGGACCGAGCAAAAATACGCTCTCGCCGCTGAGCGCCGCCAGCAGGCACAGGCGTATCGCGTGGCTGCGTTCAAAGAGTCCTTTTTCGAGTGCCGCGCTGAGTCGGGAAATTCTTTCAGCCAGTAAATGTGTTTGAGCCATAATTGAGTTGCGTGCTTTGTCATGTATCGTTATTGGGACGAGTATAGATGTTAGAGCAGGGGCGGTAATAGCCTGAAGAATCGATTTATTTTTTTTGAGCCAGGTTAATATGGTGTCTGTTAGGGGTACGATTTCACAAATAATCGTGCATACTGTGCGCTTTTTGTGGGCCAAGGGACTAGGCACACATTTGTTTTATAAACGAAAAGACTAGTCTATGAGCACTGATAATAAACAATCGTTGCCGGCGTTAACGCTGGCGGCCATCGGCGTGGTGTACGGTGATATCGGTACCAGTCCACTGTATACCCTGCGTGAATGCCTGTCAGGTCAGTTTGGCTTTGGCGTTGAGCGCGATGCCGTTTTTGGCTTTTTGTCGCTGATTTTCTGGCTGTTAATCTTTACCGTATCGATTAAATACATCACCTTCGTGATGCGGGCGGATAACGCCGGGGAAGGCGGGATCTTAACGCTGATGTCGCTGGCCGGACGCAATACCTCGGCGCGGATGACCTCTGTGCTGGTGATCCTCGGCCTGATCGGCGGCAGTTTCTTCTATGGCGAAGTGGTGATTACCCCGGCGATTTCGGTGATGTCGGCGATAGAGGGGTTAGAAATTATCGCTCCGCAGCTCGATAGCTGGATTGTGCCGATCTCCATTATCGTGCTTACCCTGCTGTTTATGATCCAGAAGCACGGGACCGGGATGGTCGGCAAGCTGTTTGCGCCGATTATGCTGATCTGGTTCTTGCTGCTGGCGGTGCTTGGCGCGCGAAGCATTTACGCTAACCCGGAAGTTCTGCAGGCGCTAAACCCCTACTGGGCGGTGCACTTCTTCCTGCAGTACAAAACGGTTTCCTTTATTGCGCTTGGCGCGGTTGTGCTGTCGATTACCGGGGTGGAAGCGCTGTACGCCGATATGGGGCACTTCGGCAAACTGCCGATCCGTGTCGCCTGGTTCTCCGTCGTGCTGCCTTCGCTGGTGCTGAACTATTTTGGCCAGGGGGCATTGCTGCTTAAGCATCCGGAAGCGATTAAAAACCCGTTCTTCCTGCTGGCGCCGGAGTGGGCGCTGATCCCGATGCTGATTATCGCCACACTGGCGACGGTTATCGCCTCGCAGGCGGTGATCTCCGGGGTCTTCTCCTTAACCCGTCAGGCGGTGCGTCTGGGCTATCTGTCGCCGATGCGCATCATCCACACCTCGGAAATGGAGTCCGGCCAGATCTATATCCCGTTCATTAACTGGCTGCTGTATGTCTCGGTAGTGATCGTCATCGTCAGCTTCGAACATTCGTCTAACCTGGCGGCGGCGTACGGTATCGCGGTCACGGGGACCATGGTGCTGACCTCCATCCTGTCGGCAACGGTGGCGCGCAAAAACTGGCACTGGAATAAACTGTTCGTTGGGCTGATGCTGGTGGCCTTCCTGTGCATTGATGTTCCGCTGTTCTCGGCGAACCTCGATAAGATTGTCTCCGGCGGCTGGCTGCCGTTGTCCCTGGGTCTGGTGATGTTTACGGTGATGACCACCTGGAAGAGCGAGCGTTTCCGCCTGCTGCGTCGAATGCACGAGCACGGCAACTCGCTGGAAGCGATGATCTCTTCGCTGGAGAAATCGCCGCCGGTGCGCGTGCCGGGTACTGCGGTGTATATGTCCCGCGCCCTGAACGTGATCCCGTTTGCCCTGCTGCATAACCTGAAGCACAACAAGGTGCTGCATGAGCGAGTGATCCTCCTGACCCTGCGCACCGAAGACGCGCCTTACGTGCATAACGTTCGCCGGGTGCAGATTGAGCAGCTGTCGCCCTCGTTCTGGCGGGTGGTGGCCAGCTACGGCTGGCGGGAAACGCCAAATGTCGAAGAGGTGTTCCATCGCTGTGGCCTGGAAGGACTCAGCTGCCGGATGATGGAGACCTCGTTCTTTATGTCCCATGAGTCGCTGATTATCGGCAAACGACCGTGGTATCTGCGCCTGCGCGGCAAGCTTTATCTGCTGCTGCAGCGTAACGCCCTGCGCGCGCCGGATCAGTTTGAAATCCCGCCAAACCGGGTTATCGAGCTCGGTACTCAGGTCGAAATCTGATGTCAAAAAAGCCCTTCCGTTGCGAAGGGCTTTTTGTTTCTCACTCCGGCTGTCATCTCCTGTCGCTGTCTCGCGAAACGTTTCGATAGCGATCACATTTCTCTCTTCTGGTGATGGTTTTCTGCTCACGCATTGATAATAATTATTTTAGCGAAACGTTTCGCTAGTGGAGCAAAAGAGAAAAAATGAAAAAAGGCACCGTACTTAACGCTGATATTTCCGCGGTTATCTCCCGCCTGGGCCACACCGATACGCTGGTGGTCTGCGATGCCGGATTACCGGTTCCCCGCAGCAGCGCGCGCATCGATATGGCGTTGACCCAGGGCGTACCTTCATTTATGCAGGTTCTGGAAGTGGTGACGACGGAAATGCAGGTTGAAGCGGCTGTCATCGCGGAGGAAATTAAGACGCATAATCCGCAGCTCCACGCGACGTTGCTCAACTATCTTGAGCAGCTGCAGCAGCACCAGGGAAACACCATTGAAATTCGTTACACCAGTCATGAGCAGTTCAAAAAACAAACCGCAGACAGTCAGGCGGTAATTCGCAGCGGGGAGTGTTCCCCGTTTGCGAATATCATTCTCTGTGCCGGCGTCACCTTCTGAGATCGCCGTCATGGAAGCCTTATTGCAACTGAAAGGGATCGATAAAGCGTTCCCTGGCGTCAAGGCGCTCTCCGGCGCCTCGCTGAATGTCTACCCTGGCCGGGTGATGGCGCTGGTGGGTGAGAACGGCGCCGGTAAATCCACCATGATGAAAGTGCTGACCGGGATCTATACCCGTGATGCTGGCGCTTTATTGTGGTTGGGCAAAGAGACCACCTTTAGCGGCCCAAAATCTTCCCAGGAAGCCGGGATCGGCATTATCCATCAGGAGCTGAACCTGATCCCGCAGTTGACGATCGCCGAGAACATCTTCCTCGGCCGCGAATTCGTTAACCGCTTTGGCAAAATCGACTGGAAGCGGATGTATGCCGAAGCCGACAAGCTGCTGGCGAAGCTGAATCTCCGTTTTACCAGCCAGAAGCTGGTGGGCGATCTGTCGATTGGCGATCAGCAAATGGTGGAGATCGCCAAAGTGCTGAGCTTCGAGTCGAAGGTCATCATTATGGATGAACCGACCGACGCGCTGACCGATACCGAAACCGAATCGCTGTTCCGTGTGATCCGCGAACTGAAATCGCAGGGGCGCGGCATCGTCTACATCTCCCACCGCATGAAAGAGATCTTCGAGATTTGCGACGACGTGACCGTGTTCCGCGACGGGCAGTTTATTGCCGAACGCGAGGTCTCCTCGCTGGATGAAGACCGCCTGATTGAAATGATGGTTGGCCGGAAGCTGGAAGATCAGTATCCGCATCTGGCTAAGGCGCCGGGCGCGGTGCGCCTGAAAGTCGATAATCTCTGCGGCCCGGGCGTGGAAAACGTGACCTTTACCCTGCGCCAGGGGGAAATCCTCGGCGTCGCCGGGCTGATGGGCGCCGGGCGGACCGAGCTGATGAAAGTGTTGTATGGCGCGCTGCCGCGCAGCAGCGGCTCCGTGACGCTCGACGGTCACGAAGTGGTGACCCGTTCGCCGCAGGATGGTCTGGCGAACGGCATTGTCTATATCTCCGAAGACCGTAAGCGTGACGGCTTAGTGCTCGGGATGTCGGTAAAAGAAAACATGTCCCTGACCGCCCTGCGCTACTTCAGCCGGACGGGGGGGAGTCTCAAGCATAAAGATGAACAGCAGGCGGTCAGTGATTTCATCCGGCTGTTTAACGTGAAAACGCCATCCATGGAGCAGGCGATCGGCCTGCTCTCCGGCGGCAACCAGCAAAAGGTCGCCATCGCCCGCGGGCTGATGACCCGGCCGAAGGTCCTGATCCTCGATGAGCCGACCCGTGGCGTCGACGTTGGGGCGAAGAAAGAGATCTACCAGCTTATCAATCAGTTCAAAGCCGATGGCCTGAGCATCATTCTGGTCTCCTCCGAGATGCCGGAAGTGTTGGGCATGAGCGATCGCATCATAGTGATGCATGAAGGGCATCTCGGCGGTGAATTCACACGCGAGCAGGCCACCCAGGAAGTATTGATGGCTGCCGCTGTGGGCAAGCTTAACCGTGTGAATCAGGAGTAAGAAAGATGACAACCCAGGCTGTTTCTGGTCGCCGTTATTTCACGAAAGCGTGGCTGATGGAGCAAAAATCGCTGATTGCCCTGCTGGTGCTGATCGCGGTGGTATCGACCATGAGCCCCAACTTTTTTACCGTCAATAACCTGTTCAATATTCTGCAGCAGACCTCCGTTAACGCCATTATGGCGGTAGGGATGACGCTGGTCATACTGACCTCGGGGATCGACCTGTCCGTCGGTTCCCTGCTGGCGCTCACCGGCGCGGTGGCGGCGTCGATCGTGGGCATTGAAGTGAATGCGCTGGTGGCGGTCGCTGCTGCCCTCGCATTAGGTGCGGCGATCGGCGCAGTCACCGGGGTGATTGTGGCGAAAGGCCGCGTGCAGGCTTTCATCGCCACCCTGGTGATGATGCTGCTGCTGCGCGGCGTGACCATGGTGTACACCAACGGCAGCCCGATCAATACCGGCTTTAGCGATAATGCCGATCTGTTCGGCTGGTTTGGTATCGGACGTCCGCTGGGGATCCCGACGCCGGTATGGATCATGGCGATTGTCTTCCTGGCGGCCTGGTACATGCTGCACCATACTCGCCTGGGTCGTTATATCTACGCCCTTGGCGGTAATGAGGCGGCGACGCGCCTGTCCGGGATTAGCGTCAATAAAGTCAAAATTATCGTCTACGCGTTGTGCGGGATGCTGGCGTCGCTGGCCGGGATTATCGAAGTGGCGCGCCTCTCCTCCGCGCAGCCGACGGCCGGGACAGGCTATGAGCTGGACGCCATTGCGGCAGTCGTGCTCGGCGGCACCAGCCTGGCGGGCGGCAAAGGACGCATTGTCGGCACGCTGATTGGCGCGCTGATCCTTGGCTTCCTGAATAATGGTTTGAACCTTTTAGGCGTTTCTTCCTATTACCAGATGATCGTTAAAGCGGTGGTGATTTTGCTGGCGGTACTGGTAGATAACAAAAAGCAGTAACTGAGAACTCTACAGGACATCTTAACTATGAATATGAAAAAACTGGCGACCCTGGTCTCTGCTGTTGCGCTAAGTGCGACCGTTAGCGCGAACGCGATGGCCAAAGACACCATCGCTCTGGTTATCTCTACTCTCAACAATCCCTTCTTCGTGTCGCTGAAAGACGGCGCGCAAAAAGAAGCTGACAAACTGGGCTACAACCTGGTGGTGCTCGATTCCCAGAACAACCCGGCGAAAGAGCTGGCTAACGTTCAGGATTTAACGGTGCGCGGCGCGAAGCTGTTGCTGATCAACCCAACCGACTCTGATGCCGTCGGCAATGCCGTGAAGATGGCGAACCAGGCGAAAATCCCGGTCATCACCCTCGACCGTCAGGCGACAAAAGGCGATGTCGTGAGCCACATCGCCTCTGACAACGTGCAGGGCGGAAAAATGGCGGGTGATTACATTGCGAAAAAGCTGGGTGAAAGTGCGAAAGTCATTGAGCTGCAGGGCATTGCCGGGACTTCCGCGGCGCGCGAGCGCGGCGAAGGCTTCAAACAGGCCGTGGCGGCGCACAAGTTCAACGTTCTGGCCAGCCAGCCGGCCGATTTCGACCGTACCAAAGGGCTGAACGTGATGCAGAACCTGCTGACCGCCCATCCTGACGTCCAGGCGGTGTTCGCGCAGAATGATGAAATGGCGCTCGGCGCTCTGCGCGCGCTGCAGACCGCAGGCAAGTCCGATGTGATGGTGGTTGGATTTGACGGCACTCCGGATGGCGAAAAAGCAGTAAACAGTGGCAAACTGGCGGCGACCGTCGCACAGTTGCCGGAGCAGATCGGCGCGAAAGGCGTTGAGACTGCTGATAAGGTACTGAAGGGCGAAAAAGTGGAAGCTAACTACCCGGTTGAGCTGAAGCTGGTCGTTAAGCAGTAATATGCGATTCGGACTGGCAACGGTCCGAGGGACAATATAAAAAAAGAAAAGCAGGGCATGCGCCACCGGATCCCGGTGGCGCGCTTTCCCGGGAACAGAAACGATGAAAACTGCAGGCAAACTTGTCGTCCTTGGCAGCATCAATGCCGATCACATTCTCAACCTTGACGCTTTCCCGACGCCGGGTGAAACCGTCACCGGCAACCACTACCAGCTGGCGTTCGGTGGTAAAGGGGCCAACCAGGCGGTGGCCGCCGGGCGCAGCGGGGCGGATATCGCGTTTATCGCCTGCACCGGCGATGACGACATCGGTGAACGCATCCGTCGCCAGCTGGCGAGCGATAAAATCGATGTGGCGCCTGTGCGCGCGGTCGCCGGGGAAGCAACCGGCGTGGCGTTAATCTTCGTTAACGCCGAAGGTGAGAATGTCATCGGTATTCATGCCGGCGCCAATGCGGCCTTATCCGTCGCTCAGGTAGAGGCGGAAAAAGAGCGGATCGCCAGCGCGCAGGCGTTGTTGATGCAGCTCGAATCACCGCTGGAGAGCGTGCTGGCGGCGGCGAAAATCGCCCATCACCATCAGACCACCGTGGTGCTTAATCCCGCGCCAGCGCGTGAACTGTCCGATGAACTGCTGGCGCTGGTGGATATCATTACCCCCAACGAAACCGAAGCGGAAAAGCTGACGGGGATTCGCGTTGAGAGTGACGAGGATGCGGCAAAAGCCGCCGACGTGCTGCATGCCAAAGGCATTGGTACGGTAATGATCACCCTCGGCAGTCGCGGCGTCTGGCTCAGTGCCGAAGGCGAAAGCCGCCGGATCCCAGGGTTTCGCGTGCAGGCTATTGATACTATCGCGGCCGGCGACACTTTCAACGGCGCGCTGGTGACCGCGCTGCTGGAAGGGACCGCCCTGCCGGAGGCGATCCGCTTTGCGCATGCCGCGGCGGCGATTGCCGTGACTCGCAAAGGCGCGCAGCCTTCCGTGCCGTGGCGCACAGAGATTGATGAATTTTTAGCGCAACAGGGGTAATGCTTGGCTACGATGAAAGATGTGGCCCGCGTCGCGGGCGTTTCCACATCGACGGTGTCACACGTCATCAATAAGGACCGCTTTGTCAGCGAGGCGATTACCGCCAAAGTCGACGCCGCGATCAAAAGCCTCAACTACGCCCCCTCGGCGCTGGCGCGTAGCCTCAAGCTTAATCAAACCCGCACCATCGGCATGCTGATCACCGCCAGTACCAATCCGTTTTATTCCGAGCTGGTGCGGGGCGTGGAGCGCAGCTGCTTTGAGCGGGGTTATAGTCTCGTACTCTGTAATACGGAAGGTGATGAGCAGCGAATGAATCGTAATCTGGAGACGTTAATGCAAAAACGCGTCGATGGATTACTGCTGCTGTGCACTGAGACCCACCAACCCTCCCCGGAAATTATGCAGCGCTATCCGTCGGTTCCGACGGTCATGATGGACTGGGCGCCGTTTGATGGCGATAGCGATCTGATTCAGGATAACTCGCTGCTCGGTGGCGATATGGCGACCCAGTATCTGATCGATCAAGGGTATTCACACATTGCCTGCATTGCCGGCCCGCTGGATAAAACCCCGGCGCGTCTGCGCCTTGAAGGTTACCATGCCGCGATGGCGCGCTGCGCTCTGCCCGTAGCCGAGGGATACGTGGTGACCAGTGATTTTGAGTTTGGCGGCGGATTTAGCGCGATGCAGCAGCTGCTGGCGTTGCCGCAGCGGCCGCAGGCGGTGTTTGTCGGTAACGACGCCATGGCGGTTGGCGCTTATCAGGCGTTATACCAGGCCGGGTTGCAGATCCCGCAGGATATGGCGCTGGTGGGTTACGATGATATTGAACTGGCTCGCTATATGACGCCGCCGTTAACCACCATTCACCAGCCGAAAGATGAGCTGGGGGAACTGGCCATCGACGTGCTGATCCATCGCATGGCCGACCCGCAGCAAAAACAGCAGCGCGTACAGTTAACCCCGGAGTTGGTGGTCCGCGGCTCCGCTTAGCGTTTGTGCCGCTCGCTAATCAGGTTGCGGCCATCCTTCGCTCTCAACAGCATAAACATCAGCGCCGACACGATGGTTATCACGCCCATGGTAATAAAGGTGTAGTGAAACTGCTCTACGGTGCTGGCGCTGTCAAAACCTTCATAGAAGCGCAGCACCGCAGCGCTGATGGCCACTCCGAGACTGATGGAAAGCTGCTGGGTGACTGCCAGCAGGCTATTGCCGCTGCTGGCATTGTCATCCGTCAGATCGGCCAGGGTAATGGTATTCATGGCGGTAAACTGCGTGGACATCGCCATCCCCAGCACGAACAGCGGCAGAAGCAGCATCCACAGCGGCATTTCTGGCGACTGCAGCGAGAACTGGGCAATCATAAGGCCAATAAACACGGTGATCCCCACCAGGGTCTTACGATAGCCAAACCAGCGCAGCACCTGGGTAACGGTAGATTTCGCAATAATCGAGCCGATAGCGGTGGGGGCGATCATACAGCCGGCGATAATGGCCGGATAGCCAAAGCCAACCTGCAGCATGAGCGGCATCAGAAAAGGTACGCAGCCGGTACCCAACCGCGTGGCAAGGTTGCCGGCAATGCCGACCGAGAACGTATGGGTTTTAAATAAAGAGAGCGAGATCAGCGGCGCAGGATGGCGGCGCGCGTGACGGACATAGGCCAGGAGCAGTATCAGACTGACGGCGATCACCGCCAGCGCCAGCCATGTCGCCACGATTTTTTCGCCAAACAGTTCAATACCGCTGGAAAATAACACCAGGCTTAAGCCAAATAACAGAAAACCGGTTATATCGAAGCGTCGGCGCGGCGTTGTGAAATTTGGCATATATTTACGGGCATACAGAATGCCGATCACGCCGATGGGAATGTTTATCAGGAAAATCCAATGCCAGCTGGCCCAGGTCACAAATACCCCGCCGAGAACCGGGCCCAGAATCGGTCCTACCAGTCCCGGCATGGTGACAAAGTTCAGTACCGGCAGCAGTTCGCTGCGCGGATAGGCGCGCAGGAGGGCTAGCCTCGCCACCGGCATCATCATCGCCCCGCCGATCCCCTGAATAACGCGAAAAATGACCAGCTCCGTTAATGAACTCGAGAGCGCGCAGGCGAGGGAGCCGAGAGTAAACAGGCTAACGGCGATGATAAAGACCCGGCGCGTGCCGAAGCGATCGGCCAGCCAGCCGCTGACCGGGATCAACATCGCCACCGTCAGCGTATAGCTGATGATGGCCGACTGCATTGCTAAGGGGGAACGGTTCAGGCTGTGGGCGATAGCCGGGAGGGCGGTGTTAAGAATGGTGGCATCCAGCGCCTGCATAAAGAAGGCCATCGCCGCGATCCACGGCAGGCCTGCCATGCTGCGCCCTTTTTTTCCGCTCATGCCAAATCCTTGTTATTGATTTACGTGGTGTGGGGCGTTCAGCAGCGCCTGGCAGGCGAGCAAGGCACCTGGCGCATCGCTATTGAGAATGGCATCGACGATCGCCTGGTGGAGATCGAGCTTCACGACTTCATTTTGCGTAATCGACGTGAAGTAGGTGTGGTAGACGGAATGAAATAAAGAGGCGAATGAGCTGAGGAAAGGATTGCCGCTCATTTCATAGATATGTTCATGCCAGGCCATATCGACGTCTATCCAGCGATCGCGCTGAAAATGACGTTTCAGGGCAATCATCTCTTCCATAAGGGTATTGAGCTGCGCTTTCTGTTCCGCGGTGCCGTGGGCGGCGGCGAGGAAACAGGCCTGTGGCTCCAGGCTGCTGCGCATGACGAGAAAGTGGCTCACCACCTCTTCGAAGTTATCTTCCGTGAGCCACCAGGAGAGGAGTTCCTTATCCAGGAAGTTCCAGCTGCTGCGCGGCATTACCCGGGTGCCAATGCGAGGACGGGGCAGCAGCATGCCTTTTGCAGTCAGCGTCTTCACCGCTTCGCGGACGGCGGTACGACTCACGCCGAACTGCTCCCCTAACTCCATTTCGCCGGGAAGAATGCTTTCCGGCTGATATTCGCCAGTCAGTATCTTTTGGGCGAGCTTCTCGGCCAGTACCCAGGAGATGTTCTTTTGTGCCGCCAGTTGCTGTGCGCTTAAAGACATAAATGCCGTTCCTTTCTTTTCTCTACACTAACAGTATGCCACCAGGCGCCCCGTTTCGTCGGTTAAAACAGCAAAACGGCGGTTTTTTGCGACATTCCTCGCCGCATTGTTGAAAAAAGAGACGGTTGAAAAGTTTTTTTGCATTTCCCCTTGTCACCTCAGAATTACTCCCTATAATGCGCCTCCACTGACACGGAACAACGGCAAGCAAGCCGCCGGGTCAGCGGGGTTCCGGTGAGAACCTCGCAGAGAAAAGCGAAAATAAATGCTTGACTCTGCAGCGGGAAAGCGTAATATGCACACCCCGCGCCGCAGCGAAAAACGAAGCGGCACTGCTCTTTAACAATTTATCAGACAATCTGTGTGGGCACTCAAAGTGACATGGATTCTTAACGTCCTCGGACGAAAAATGAATACCAAGTCTCAAGAGTGAACACGTAAT
>NZ_JBKIUU010000016.1:0-95798 GCF_046603115.1 Klebsiella sp. 1SOBk5mer
ACGTGTTCACTCTTGAGACTTGGTATTCATTTTTCGTCCGAGGACGTTAAGAATCCATGTCACTTTGAGTGCCCACACAGATTGTCTGATAAATTGTTAAAGAGCAGTTGCAACGCGGCTTTCAGCTCACCGTTGCGAGGTCCCGTATAATACGTTTTCCTCATTCAGAGTCAAGCCCTTATTTTGCTTTTCTCTGTCGGTTTTCAGCGCTGAACTTCATCGCCGAAACCCTGCTGACCCGGCGGCTTGCTTGCCGTTGTTCCGTGTCAGTGGAGGCGCATTATAGGGAGTTCTGAGACGTTGACAAGCCCTGTTTTCAAAAAATTATTCAACCGTCTCTTTTTTGTGCAAAACGCCGTTAAAGCGGTAATTTTTCCAGCGTCGAGAAGCCATAGCGATGCAAAACGGGTAAAAGTTGTTCCGTTTCTGCCGTCAACGCCATGCAGAATGCTTTATTCTCGTCGCTGGACTTCGCGTCCGGCGCTTCATGCTCTAACAGCCAGGCGGTGCGACGGGCAATCGCCGCGCCGGAATCGATCAGCCGCGTGCCCTCGGGCAGAACGTGCTGCAGCTCCTCCTGTAAAAGAGGAAAGTGGGTGCAGCCCAGCACCACCGTATCCGGCGGCTCCTGCATCCGCAGCCACGGGCGCAGGATACGGCGCAGTTCTTCTAACGGCACAGGCTCGCCGTGCAGCTTCGCTTCCGCCAGCTCCACCAGCTCCGCCGACCCCAGCATTTCAATCCGACATTCATTGGCAAAGCGGTCGATCAGCTCACGGGTATAAGGACGCTTTACGGTGCCGCGCGTCGCCAGCAGGCCAACAATGCCGTTCGCCGTTAAGCGGGCGGCGGGCTTGATCGCTGGCACCACGCCGACAACGGGGAAGGCGAACTTTTCACGCAGAGCAGGCAGGGAGACGGTACTGGCGGTATTGCAGGCGATCACCGCCAGCGCCAGGGGATAACGCTGCTGGACAGCGGTGACGATTTCCACAACGCGCTCAACGATAAACGCCTCGCTCTTCTCGCCATAGGGGAAGGCAACGTTATCGAAAGCATAGATGTAATGCAGATTCGGCAGCAGCTGCCGAATCTCATTATAAACCGACAACCCACCGACGCCGGAATCAAACACCAGCACGGTGGGACGTGGATCAGAAGGTGTAGCTGCCAGACAAGGTGTATTCCCGTCCTGCAGATTGGTAGCCATAAACTGTCTCGTAATCTTTATCGAACAGGTTGGCTATTTTACCACGAACTGTCAGGTGTGAGGTGACGGGATACGATAAACCGACATCCCAGAGGCTCAACCCACCCATATTGACGGTACGCGAGTTGTCGTAATCATAATCGTAGCGCTTGCCGATGTAGTGATACGTCACATCCCACCCCAGATCGTAGACCTGGCCGTTCAGCTCGTATTTCACCTGCTGCTTCGCCCGGCGATAGAGGATTTTGTTAGTTTCATCATCGCGAGGGTCAACATACTGCAGCGTCAGATGGTGCTCCACCGGCCCTGTGGTGACATTCCCCGTCCACTCCAGCCCCTTGATCGTCGCAGACTTGACGTTGTAATAGGCGTTGTTGTCGTAATCGATGAGGTTTTGAATCTCATAGCGATACGCGGAGAGACGCCAGTCGACCGGCCCCGTCAACCCTTCGAGGCCCGCTTCCCACTGCTTCGACTCCTCTGGCTTCAGGTTCGGGTTAGAGGCGATGCCAAAACGTTCTGCGCCGTACTGCTGTCCGAGGGAGGGGGCGAGGAATCCTGTACCGTACGAGAGCGTTGTCCGATAACCCTCGATAAATTCCCAGCCTGCCGCCGTCTGCCAGGTACCGTGCCAGCCAAACTGCTCGTCATGATCCTCACGGCCGGAAGCTTCCAGCGTCACGCTGTCAATCTGCTGCTGGCCCGTCAGATAAAGACCGGTGGTATCGCGCTTATACACGTCGGTACTGGTCGTTCCGCTGGATTTCAGCTTCTCCTGTTTCCAGTCTACGCCACCGCTCACTGCGCCATGGCCCACCACAACATTATTTCCCCATTGGATATAGCGTTGTTCCATATCATCCAGGGTGGTGCCCGCGGCATAGCGGCCAGCGTCGCTGCTGTAGTTGTAATCTTTAATACGCTGATAGTTCGCAATCAGCTGGGAGGAGTAAATTCCGGAATGGTAGTGCAGACCGGTGTCCCAGGATTGGGTATAGGACTGATCTTCATCGTTTCCACCTGCGTAGCCCCAGTTACCCTGGTCATAGTCAGCATTGGCGGAATAACCATAGCCGCGGAAGAACCCCGAGAAGTTGTCATCGAACTGATGCTGTACCCCGCCCCATAGCATTTTATTGCGGTAGCCGTCGCGATCGCTGTCGCCGCTATAAGAGGAGTTCGGCTGGACGTTAAACCCTTTGGTGGTCTGATAGGCGCCGGCAGCGGTAACCAGCGTATCGCCAAACCGCTTGTTAAAGGCGCCATCGTAGGACTGATAGCCGTTCGTTCCCGCGCCGGCGTTGATCTGCGAACGCTCAGCATCGGTCATGGTGATGATGTTCACCACCCCGCCGATCGCCCCGGAGCCGTACACCGCGGAGCGCGGGCCGCGGATGTATTCCACCCGCTGGACCAGAGAGATAGGGATCTGACTGATATCCACGCCGTTGGAGATCCCCGGACGCGCCATCGGCACACCGTCGATCAGCACCAGCACGTGGCGAGCCTCCGTCCCCCGAACATACAGCGAAGCGCTCTGCCCCATGCCGCCGTTGCGGGCAATATCGACCCCGGGAAGACGACGCATGACATCGTTTAAATCTTTGGACTGCCAGCGGTCGATGTCATCGCGCGTCACTATATCGGTCGGCGCCAGCACGGTATTGACCGGCTGTTGAAAACGGTTTGCTGTCACCACCAACGTGTCTGAATTGCTGTCCTGCGCCCAGCCGGAAAATGCCGTGACGGATAAGGCCGTCATCAGCGAAGCTTTTTTAATCATTGTAAAAGCATCCGAAACAGAAAAAGGATGCCGCAGGTTTTATCAGTTGCTCGCGACGATAAAACCCAGTGCGACGTATTCCGGCAGGTCTTCGGGCTTGGAGGTTGTTTCAAGAAATAATGACTTCCCACGGCTAACCGCAGTGTCTGCACCGAGTGCGCTCATTTCTCACCTTCCTTACCGCTGCGCGTCAGCCCCAGATTTCCACTGGGTTCCCTTTTAACTCACAGGACCGGTAGGCGAATGCTACAATCAGAAACATATAGATGTCCAGACTGCTAATTATATTTCCCGCGGCATTCGAGGCTGGACATCCCCGGCGCTTTCCCTACAATCCCCGCGTACTTATTTTATTCAGGATGCATCATGACCCCCGAACACCTTCCTACCGAACAATACGAAGCGCAGCTGGCAGAAAAAGTCGTCCGTTTGCAAACCATGATGGCGCCTTTCGCCGCGCCGGTTCCGGAAGTGTTTCGTTCGCCGGTCAGCCACTACCGTATGCGCGCCGAGTTCCGTCTGTGGCACGATGGCGACGACCTGTACCATATTATTTTCGATCAGCAGACCCGGTCGCGGATTCGCGTTGACAGCTTCCCGGCCGCCAGCGCGCTCATCAATCAGCTGATGACCGCCATGCTGGAGGGCGTGCGCAACAATCCCGTGCTGCGCCATAAGCTGTTTCAGATTGACTATCTGACCACCCTCAGCAACCAGGCGGTCGTCTCGCTGCTGTATCATAAAAAGCTCGATGATGCCTGGCGTGAGCAAGCGGAGGCGCTGCGTGACGCCCTGCGAGCCCAGGGGCTCAATGTGCATCTGATTGGTCGGGCGACTAAAACTAAAATCGAGCTCGATCAGGATTATATAGATGAACGCCTGCCGGTTGGCGGTCGGGAGATGATCTACCGTCAGGTGGAAAACAGCTTTACCCAACCGAACGCGGCCATGAACATTCAGATGCTGGAGTGGGCGCTGGATGTCACCAAAGGGGCGACCGGCGACCTGCTGGAATTGTACTGCGGCAACGGTAACTTCTCGCTGGCGCTGGCGCGTAATTTCGATCGCGTACTGGCCACCGAAATCGCCAAACCGTCGGTGGCGGCGGCGCAGTACAACATCGCCGCCAACCATATCGACAACGTGCAGATTATCCGCATGGCGGCTGAAGAGTTTACTCAGGCGATGAACGGCGTGCGTGAGTTCAACCGGCTGCAGGGTATCGATCTGCAAAGCTATCAGTGCGAGACTATTTTCGTCGATCCGCCGCGTAGCGGGCTGGACAGTGAAACGGAGAAAATGGTGCAGGCCTATCCGCGCATACTGTACATTTCGTGCAACCCGGAAACGCTGTGCCGTAATCTGGAAACGCTAAGCCAGACGCACAACGTTACCCGGCTGGCGCTGTTCGACCAGTTCCCGTATACCCATCACATGGAGTGCGGCGTTCTGCTGACCCGGAAATAGGCCAAAAAAAACCGGCAACGTCATATTGCCGGTTTTTTATCACTGGCGGCTTATTCAGCGGCGGTATTTTTGCGGTTACGCATCTTGTAGCCAATCCAGAAGACCATCGCGACGGACAGAACGGCCGGGAAGAAGTTAGAGCCGATATCCGGGTACTCCGCACGCACGACGGTGCTGTACAACAGCACCCCGAGAATAAAAAAGGCGGCGGCCAGGCCCGGTAGCCCGACAGGCATACTGCGATTCTGATAGCGCTGATGCAGACAGTAGACCGTCAGCAGCAGGGATAAGATGGGGAAGACGGAAAACGGAACTATCGAACTGAACAGCGCCGCAAAGGCGCCATTAATAGATAACCCGGCAATCAGCGCCAGCAGCAGCGTACCTTTATCTTGAACTGAGTGTTTCATTGCTCGTCCTTCACGTTATTCGGAATGATGTGACATTTTTTCTTGTTCACGGCGATACCAGTAATACGCGCCTTTAGAGATCATTCTGAGCTGCAGTACCAACCGTTCTTCCAGCTGTCGGCGCTGTTCAGGGCCGACATCCAGCGCTTCCGCGCCAGCGCTAAAAACGATGGTGACCATAGCTTCAGCCTGCGCTTCGGTAAAGGCGCGCGGCATATGGTTTTCGAGTTCTAAATAGTCGGCGAGTTCCGCAATAAAATGCTGGATTTCGCGTGCGACGGCGGCGCGAAACGCCGCAGACGTTCCCGAGCGCTCGCGCAGCAGCAGGCGGAAAGCGTTCGGGTTGTTACCGATAAACTCCATAAAGGTCGAGACCGAGGTGCGGATCACGCTGCCGCCTTTGGCAATCCGCTGGCGCGCCTGGCGCATCAGCTGGCGCAGCATCAGTCCGCTCTCATCGACCATCGTCAGGCCTAACTCATCGACATCGCGAAAATGACGATAAAAGGACGTCGGCGCGATCCCTGCTTCCCGCGCCACTTCACGCAAGCTCAGGCTGGCGAAACTCCGCTCAGCGCTAAGTTGGCTGAATGCCGCTTCCACCAGCGAACGGCGGGTTTTTTCTTTTTGTTGTGCTCTTACGCCCATCACGATGTATGAATCCTTCCAATAGCCCTGCTGGCACTATACCAGAGATTAAAACTAATCGGTTTGCCCTGGATTGTGAATGATTGTTTACGAGCCGTTTCTGCTTTTAAGCCGCAAAAAAGCACAACGATAATTGGGTTAAAGCGCAGCGAATGTTATCATCGTGTTTATTTTATGTATAAAACAGGTGAGTAATGCCATGTCACACTCTTGGGATTATGATGCAATAGTGATTGGTTCCGGTCCTGGCGGCGAAGGCGCCGCCATGGGACTGGTGAAACAGGGAGCACGCGTTGCCGTCATCGAGCGCTACCATAATGTCGGCGGCGGTTGCACCCACTGGGGCACCATCCCGTCGAAAGCCCTCCGCCATGCCGTCAGCCGTATTATCGAGTTTAACCAAAACCCCCTCTACAGCGACCACTCCCGCCTTCTTCGCTCTTCTTTCGCCGACATCCTTAACCATGCCGACAGCGTCATCAACCAGCAGACTCATATGCGCCAGGGATTCTATGAGCGCAACCACTGTGAAATTCTGCAGGGCAATGCCCACTTCGTTGATGAGCATACTCTGGCGCTGGAGTGCCATGACGGCACGGTCGAGACGGTGACCGCGGAGAAATTCGTTATCGCCTGCGGATCTCGCCCCTATCATCCGGCGGATGTCGATTTCCACCACCCGCGCATCTATGACAGCGATTCGATTCTCAGCCTGCAGCATGAGCCGCGCCATGTGATCATTTACGGCGCCGGGGTAATCGGTTGTGAATATGCGTCGATCTTCCGCGGCATGGAGGTGAAGGTCGATCTGATCAACACCCGCGATCGTCTGCTGGCCTTCCTCGATCAGGAGATGTCAGATTCGCTCTCCTATCACTTCTGGAACAGCGGCGTGGTCATTCGCCACAACGAGGAGTACGAAAAGATTGAAGGCGTTGATGACGGCGTCATCATGCATCTGAAATCCGGCAAAAAGCTCAAAGCGGACTGCCTGCTGTACGCCAACGGCCGCACCGGCAATACCGACACTCTGGCGCTGGAAAACATCGGTCTGCAGACCGACAGTCGCGGCCAGCTGAAGGTCAACAGCATGTACCAGACCGCCCTTCCGCACATTTATGCGGTTGGGGATGTCATCGGCTATCCGAGCCTCGCCTCCGCGGCGTACGATCAAGGACGCATTGCCGCCCAGGCGCTGGTAAAAGGCGAAGCCTCAGCGCATCTGATTGAAGATATCCCGACCGGGATCTACACCATTCCGGAAATCAGCTCCGTCGGGAAAACCGAGCAGCAGCTGACGGCGATGAAAGTGCCGTATGAGGTGGGTCGCGCTCAGTTTAAACACCTGGCGCGGGCGCAAATCGTTGGCATGAGCGTGGGAACCCTGAAGATCCTGTTCCACCGGGAGACCAAGGAGATCCTCGGCATTCACTGCTTTGGCGAACGCGCAGCCGAAATCATTCACATCGGCCAGGCGATCATGGAGCAGAAAGGTGGTGGTAACACCATTGAGTACTTCGTCAACACCACCTTTAACTACCCGACCATGGCGGAAGCGTACCGGGTTGCCGCGCTGAACGGCTTAAACCGCCTGTTTTAACGCCTTGTCGAAATGGCCATCCATCGTGCCGCGGATGGCCTCCGCCAGATGTTCATAGCGGCTGCGCAGCGGTGAGCCCGGACGGTAAACCAGACCGATGGTGCGTCTTGGCTCTGGCTTAATGCACGGCAGGTAGACCACGCCATCGCGTTTTCTTTCCTGCGGCACTGCCAGCGCAGGCAGCAGGGTAATACCGCTGCCTGCCGCCACCATATTGCGCAGCGTTTCCAGGCTGGTCGCGCGGAAGTGGGTATCCTCATCCGCCCCCGCTTCAAAGCAGAAGCCCATCGCCTGATCGCGCAGGCAGTGGCCATCCTCCAGCATCAGCAGCTTTTCACCGGCCAGATCCGACATCGGCACCCGGTCGCGGTTTGCCCACGGATGATCTTCATAGATAGCCAGCATCATCGGCTCATCGAACAGCGGCACCTCGATAAAGGCCTCGCTCTCTTTGACCAGCGCCAGGATGGCGCAGTCGAGCTTACCGCTGTCGAGCTGAGCCAGCAGCTGATGGGTCTGCGCTTCGTGCAGATACATTTCCAGCTTCGGGAAGGTCTGATGCAGCATCGGAATGATGTGCGGTAGCAGGTACGGGCCAATTGTCGGGATCAAGCCGATATGCAGCGGCCCGGACATGGTTTCCCCTTGTTGGCTTGCCATCTCCTTGAGCACTTTTACTTCGCGTAACACGGTACGCGCCTGATCCACCAGCAACAGCCCCGCCTGGGTAAACAGAACCTTACGGCTGGTGCGCTCCAGCAGCATGACGCCAAGCTCATCCTCCAGCTTGCGGATCTGTCCGCTGAGCGTCGGTTGGCTCACATGGCATGAGTCAGCCGCCCGCCGGAAGTGGCGGTGTTCGGCGAGCGCTACCAGGTATTCAAGATCGCGAATATTCATTATTCATCCTCCATCGCCACGATAGTCCATGGCGATAGATAGCATAGCAACGAACGATTATCCCTATCAAGTTTTCTGTTCAATAATACGCCCATAAAGACGGTGAACCTGTGAAAACCACTGACCCGTCACACTGTTTCTCAACCCGAACAACTAAAGCCAACGTGAACTTTTGCGGACCTTGCGTCCGCTTTTTTTTTGCATAAAAAACCCGGCGTCGCTGGGCTCGGCCGGGTCAGGGAAGACAGATATCTGTGGATTAGCTCAGACGGGCCTTCGCCTCGTCGATAGCCTGCGCCACCTGCTGCGGCGAGACGCCGCCTTTTGCCGCGCGTTTATCAAGGCAGGACTGCAGCGACAGGATCGGATAAACATCGTCCGCAATCACCGGGCTGAATTTCTGCAGGTCGGCCAGGGCCAGCGCTTCCAGCGGTTTCCCTTGCGCAATGGCTTCCACCACCGCTTCACCGACAATATGGTGCGCCTCGCGGAACGGTACGCCTTTCGCCACCAGATAATCCGCCAGCTCAGTGGCGTTGGCATAGCCCTGCTGCGCCGCTTCCGCACAGCGCGGACGTTTCACCTGGATACCATCCAGCACCAGGGTCGCCATATGCAGGCAGTCGAGCCAGGTATCCAGAGCGTCGAAAAGTCCCTCTTTATCTTCCTGCATATCTTTGTTGTAGGCCAGCGGCAGCCCTTTCAGGGTCATCATCATGCCGGTCAGCGCGCCCTGCACGCGGCCGCATTTGCCACGGATAAGCTCCAGGGCGTCCGGGTTTTTCTTCTGCGGCATCAGCGAGGAGCCTGAGGTTACGCGGTCGGAAAGCTCGACGAAATTTGCTTCGCCGGAGTTAAAGAAAATCAGATCTTCCGCAAAGCGCGACAGATGGACCATGCCGATAGAGGCATCGGAAAGCAGCTCCAGAACATGGTCGCGGTCAGACACGCTGTCGAGGCTGTTGCGGGTGGCGGAGGCAAAGCCCAGCCAGCCGGCCAGCTGCTCGCGGTCGATTTCATACGCCGTCCCCGCCAGCGCGCCGCAGCCCAGCGGGCTAACGTCGAGGCGCTTCAGCGCGTCCTGCAGGCGGCTTTCATCGCGCGCCAGCATTTCGACATAGGCCAGACACCAGTGCGCGAACGTCACCGGTTGGGCGCGCTGCAGGTGGGTGTACCCCGGCATCACCGCGTCCTGGTTCTGCTGGGCCGTCTCCACCAGCGCGCTCTGCAGCTGGCGGTTCGCCGACAGCAGTTCGACAACGGTATCTTTGCACCACAGTTTAAGATCGGTAGCGACCTGGTCGTTACGGCTGCGGCCGGTATGCAGTTTCTTGCCCAACTGGCCCACTTTGTCGATCAGTTTGCCTTCCACCCAGCTGTGAATATCTTCAGCATCGCTGGCGAGGATTTGCTGCGGATTGGCGCGCACCTCTTCCAGTAGCACGTTCAGCGCTTCTTCCAGCTGCTGTTGTTCATCGGCACTCAGAACGCCGACCGTTACCAGCGCTTTCGACCAGGCGACAGAGCCAACGATATCCTGCTCCGCCAGACGATAGTCGAAGCGCAACGAGTCGTTGAACTGTTTGAACCGTTGATCTGCTGCCTGTGTAAAACGCCCGCCCCAAAGTGCCATAACATGCTTCCTTTATTCGTTAGTTCCGCCGGTGGCGTTGTGCCTCCCCGGCCTACGGTCTTGTAAGCCCGGCAGACAACGCGCCGCCGGGCATGAAATCTTAAGCCAGAATACGTGTGCCGATAGGCGTGCCGTTAAACAACGCCGGCAGCTGCTCGGCGTGACGCCAGGAGGCGATATCCACCGGACGGCCCAGAGCACGCGCCGCGTCGAGGGCCGCATTCACTTTGACAATCATGCCGTCAGTGATAATCCCCTGCTCGATCAGCTGCTCCGCTTTCTCGGCGGTCATCTCGGCAATACGCTGCCCTTTACCGTCGAGGATACCGCTGACGTCAGACAGCAGGATCAGATCCGCCCCCAGGGTAGCCGCCAGCGCCGTCGCCGCCTGGTCAGCATTGACGTTCATCAGCTGGCCCTCGTCGGTCACGCCGATAGAGCTCACCACCGGCAGGTAACCGCCCGCCAGCAGGGTGTTGATCAGCGTCGGAGAGCCCGGCTGCGCCAGCCCGACATGGCCCAGCTCAGCATCCAGCTGTGTCACCTTCACGCTATCGCCATCGCCGAGGAACAGGCCGACAGAGGCCAGACCGTGCTTTTTCGCCCACGCCAGCAGCGTCTTGTTGGCGGTTCCCGCCAGCGCGCCGGTGATGATGTCGATTTGCTCAGCCGGCGTCACCCGCAGACCATTTTTCTTCTGCACCGGCAGGTTGAGCTGCTTCATCAGCTCATCCACCACGCAGCCGCCGCCATGGACGATAATCAGCGGACGCTGGTGCGCTTCACGGTAATTGACCAGCGCGGTAAACAGACGCTCCAGCGCTTCTTCGCTATCGAGTAATACGCCGCCGAGTTTGATAATTAATGGGTTCATCATCACACCTTAAATAAGAGACTGCGTCTCAGCGAAGCCGAAACGAATATTCGCGCACTGCACCGCCTGCGCTGCGGCGCCTTTCAGCAGGTTATCTTCTGCCGCGACGACGATGAGATGGTCGTCCTGCACGGCAAAACCGATATCACAGAATGGCAGACCTTCGACGCTTTTCAATGCGGGCACGCCTTTATCATATAAACGTACCAGCGGTTTATCGGCGTAAGCCTGCTGGTAAACCGCCGCGATCTGCGCATGGCCAACGCCCGGCTTCAGGCGGCAGGTAATGGTTTCCAGAATGCCGCGCTTAAAATTACCCAGATGCGGGGTAAAAATCACCTTCGCTCCGAGGTGGCTGGCAATCTCCGGCTGATGACGATGGTTAAAGATGCCGTATGGCTGCAGGCTGACTTCACAGAAGCTGTTGCCGATCGCGGCTTTGCGTCCCGCGCCGCTCACCCCGCTGGTGGCGTTGATCACTGGCCACTGGTTGAGATCCAGCAGACTGGCATCAATCAGCGGCTTCAGCGACAGCTGTGCCGCCGTCGGGTAGCAGCCAGGCACCGCGATTAACTGCGCTTCTTTAAGCGCATCCGCGCTCCACTCCGCCAGACCATACACCGCCTGTTTGAGCAGGTCGGGATGCTGATGAGTGAAACCATAATATTTTTCGTAGAACGCCCCATCGTTAACGCGGAAGGCACCGGAGAGATCGAACACCACGCAGCCGGCGGCAAGGAACTGCGGCGCCAGATCGTGACTCACTTCGTGCGCGGTGGCGAGAAACACCACGTCCACGCCAGCGCTGAATTCGCTGATATCGGACATCGGCTGCAGCGGCATATCGACAATGCCTTTGAGCTGCGGATGCAGGTCGGAAATTAATTTTCCCGCATCATTGCTTTGCGCGGAGACCGTCAAAGCGGTTATGTTCATATGCGGATGACGATTGATATAGGTCACCAGCTCTGCGCCGGCATAACCACTGGCACCCACAATCAGCGTATTTAACATTGGAAGCGCATCTCCTTACATTCGATGGGTTTTCTTACGCTCAACGATATTGTATTTTTATTCACAATAAATGCATGAATATTGATACTATCACGACCCAAGGTGTGTCAACAATGAAAAACAATTTACCGCCCTTTATCGAGATTTACCGCGCGTTGATCGCCACACCGTCCATCAGCGCGACCGAAGAGGCTCTCGATCAGAGCAATGAGTCTTTAATCAATTTGCTGGCCGGCTGGTTCCGCGATCTCGGCTTTAATGTCGAGGTACAGCCGGTGCCGGATACGCGCCATAAATTCAACCTGCTGGCCAGCACCGGACACGGCGCCGGCGGCCTGCTGCTCGCCGGGCATACCGATACCGTGCCGTTCGATGATGGCCGCTGGACGCGCGATCCGTTCACCCTTACCGAACACGATAACAAGCTCTACGGCCTCGGCACGGCCGATATGAAAGGCTTCTTCGCCTTTATTCTCGACGCCCTGCGCGATGTCGACGTCACCACGCTGAAAAAACCGCTGTATATTCTGGCCACCGCCGACGAAGAGACCAGCATGGCCGGCGCGCGCTATTTTGCCGAAACCACCCGGCTGCGCCCCGACTGCGCCATCATCGGCGAGCCCACCTCCCTGCAGCCGATCCGCGCCCATAAAGGACATATGTCCAACGCGATCCGTATTCAGGGCCAGTCCGGCCACTCCAGCGATCCGGCGCGCGGGGTCAACGCGATCGAGCTGATGCACGACGCCATCGGTCGGATTATGCAGCTGCGCGATTTGCTAAAAGAGCGCTACCACTTCGAGGCGTTCACGGTCCCTTACCCGACCCTCAACCTCGGCGCCATCCATGGCGGCGATGCCTCAAACCGTATCTGCGCCTGCTGTGAACTGCATATGGACATCCGCCCGTTGCCGGGGATGACCCTCAACGACCTCAATGGTCTGCTGGACGAGGCGCTGGCCCCGGTCAGCGAACGCTGGCCGGGCCGCCTGACGGTCTCGGAGCTGCATCCGCCGATCCCCGGCTACGAGTGCCCGCCGGACCATAAGCTGGTGCAGGTGGTTGAGAAACTGCTTGGCGCCCAGACCGACGTGGTGAACTACTGTACCGAAGCGCCGTTTATCCAGACGCTGTGCCCAACGCTGGTTCTCGGCCCGGGCTCGATCAACCAGGCCCATCAGCCTGACGAGTTTCTGGAGACGCGCTTTATCAAGCCGACGCGGGAGCTGATTAGCCAGGTGGTTCACCACTTCTGCTGGCACTAAAATCGCCCTCTTTTTCCGCCCCGCTCTCCCGGGGCGGAACGGTGACGATCGTCACATTTCCATAAGCGATGCTTATCCAGCGCCCCCTGAGTTAAATTTCGCAAATTACGGGTATTTACTCGTTTGCTGAAGCGATTTCGCAGTAATTGACGTGGGGGTATTTACGTGGCTTTATAAAAGACGGGTTGCTTATCCGTTGCTCACGTTCCAGCGCAGCGGATATAACAAAATAAAATGAGATGGGGTGTCTGGGGTAACATGAACGAACAATATTCCGCATTGCGTAGTAATGTCAGTATGCTCGGCAAGGTGCTGGGCGATACCATCAAGGATGCATTGGGAGAAAATATTCTTGATCGTGTCGAAACTATCCGTAAGTTGTCCAAATCTTCACGCGCCGGCAACGAAGCTAACCGCCAGGAGCTGCTGACCACGCTGCAGAATTTGTCTAACGACGAACTGCTGCCGGTGGCCCGTGCCTTCAGCCAGTTCCTGAATCTGGCCAACACCGCTGAGCAGTACCACAGCATTTCGCCGAATGGCGAAGCGGCCAGCAATCCGGAAGTCATTGCGCGCACCCTGAGAAAGCTCAAAGACCAACCCAATCTCAACGAAGACACCATCAAAAAAGCGGTGGAATCTCTGTCCCTGGAGCTGGTGTTAACCGCCCACCCGACCGAGATCACCCGCCGGACGCTGATCCATAAAATGGTGGAAGTGAACAACTGCCTCAAGCAGCTGGATAACAAAGATATCGCGGACTACGAGCACCACCAGCTGATGCGCCGCCTGCGCCAGCTGATCGCCCAGTCCTGGCATACCGATGAAATTCGTAAGCACCGCCCTTCCCCGGTCGATGAAGCCAAATGGGGCTTCGCGGTGGTGGAAAATAGCCTGTGGGAAGGGGTGCCTAACTACCTGCGCGAGCTGAACGAACAGCTGGAAGCCAACCTCGGCTATCAGCTGCCGGTGGACTTTGTCCCGGTGCGTTTCACTTCGTGGATGGGCGGCGACCGCGACGGCAACCCGAACGTGACCGCCGATATCACCCGCCACGTGCTGCTGCTCAGCCGCTGGAAAGCGACCGATCTGTTCCTCAAAGATGTGCAGGTGCTGATCTCCGAGCTGTCGATGGTGGAGTGTACTGACGAATTGCGCGCCCTGGCCGGCGCCGAGGGCGCTCAGGAACCGTACCGTTACCTGATGAAGAAACTGCGCACTCAGCTGATGGAAACCCAGGCCTGGCTGGAAGCGCGTCTGAAAGGTCAGAAGCTGCCGAAACCGGCGGGACTGATCACTCAGAACGAGCAGCTGTGGGAGCCGCTATACGCCTGTTATAAATCGCTGCAGGCCTGCGGCATGGGCATTATCGCCAACGGCGAGCTGCTCGACACCCTGCGCCGCGTGAAGTCTTTCGGCGTACCGCTGGTGCGTATTGATATCCGTCAGGAAAGCACCCGCCACACCGAAGCGCTGGGCGAAATGACCCGTTACCTCGGGATCGGCGATTACGAAAGCTGGTCAGAAGCCGACAAACAGGCTTTCCTGATCCGCGAACTAAATTCCAAACGTCCGCTGCTGCCGCGCCAGTGGGAGCCAAGCGAAGAGACCCGCGAAGTTCTCGACACCTGTAGAGTGATCGCCGAGGCGCCGCGCGGATCGATCGCCGCCTACGTGATCTCGATGGCCAAAACGCCGTCCGACGTGCTGGCGGTTCATCTGCTGCTGAAGGAGGCCGGGATTGGCTTTGCCCTGCCGGTGGCCCCGCTGTTCGAAACGCTGGATGACCTGAACAACGCCAACGACGTCATGACCCAGCTGCTGAATATCGACTGGTACCGCGGCTTTATCCAGGGCAAACAGATGGTCATGATCGGCTACTCTGATTCCGCGAAAGACGCGGGCGTGATGGCCGCCTCCTGGGCGCAGTACCAGGCGCAGGACGCGTTGATCAAAACCTGTGAGAAAGCCGGGATCGAACTGACGCTGTTCCACGGTCGCGGCGGCTCCATTGGCCGCGGCGGCGCGCCGGCCCACGCCGCGCTCCTCTCACAGCCGCCGGGAAGCCTGAAGGGCGGCCTGCGCGTTACCGAGCAGGGTGAGATGATCCGCTTTAAGTACGGCCTGCCGGAAGTCACCATCAGCAGCCTGTCGCTCTATACCAGCGCGATCCTCGAAGCCAACCTGCTGCCGCCGCCGGAACCAAAACCGCAGTGGCGCGACATCATGGCCGAGCTGTCCGACGTGTCGTGCAAGATGTATCGCGGCTACGTGCGTGAAAACAAAGATTTCGTGCCTTATTTCCGCTCCGCCACTCCGGAGCAGGAGCTGGGCAAACTGCCGCTGGGTTCGCGTCCGGCAAAACGTCGTCCGACCGGCGGCGTCGAGTCGCTACGCGCCATTCCGTGGATCTTCGCCTGGACCCAGAACCGCCTGATGCTTCCAGCCTGGCTGGGCGCTGGCGCTGCGCTGCAGAAGGTGGTTGAAGGCGGAAAACAGAGTGAACTGGAAGCGATGTGTCGCGACTGGCCGTTCTTCTCCACCCGCCTCGGCATGCTGGAGATGGTTTACTCGAAGGCCGACCTGTGGCTGGCGGAGTACTACGATCAGCGCCTTGTGAAACCGGAGCTGTGGGCGCTGGGTACCGAGCTGCGCAAGCTGCTGGCTGCCGATATCAACGTCGTGCTGGCCATCGCAAACGACTCCCATCTGATGGCTGACCTGCCGTGGATCGCCGAGTCTATCCAGCTGCGTAATATCTATACCGACCCGCTGAACGTCCTGCAGGCGGAACTGCTGCACCGTTCGCGCCAGGCTGAAGAAGAGGGCAAAGACCCGGATCCGCGCGTTGAACAAGCGCTGATGGTCACCATCGCCGGCGTCGCCGCCGGTATGCGTAACACCGGCTAATCGCTGTCTTTCCCCCGGCCGCCCGGCCGGGGGATTTTTCACCCGTTCTAGTGGTGCAGCATCTCATCAACGATCTGCTCTTTATGCAGCGCATACGGATAATAGGTCGGCCAGTTATCCATCTCTTTCAGCAACGCTTCCTGTGATTCATTGCCCATGAAAATATGGAAATGCTGCGATTTACGCGGGCCAATGATGTGGTCGCTGAACTGGACATATTTTGGCGCGCTGGCATCGCCCTGCTGGCACTCGAACAGATAACGTACGCCCTTCTTACCGGAGGCGTAATGCAGGATTTTGTAGCCTGAATAGCGGTATTTGCAGCTGTTGACGGTCTCGCCAATGTGGAACTCAATCACGTCATCTTCAATGCCAATCTGTTCCACATCGGTGGCATAGCCCTTCTTATAATAGGCGCGATACTCCTCCACGCTCTTGCCGCCGGGCTTTTTCGCCTTCTGCTCCAGCACCGGATCGAGATCGCCGTTGAGCAGATACGGGTTCACCGACTGCCAGACGCCCTCCCAGTCGCTCAGCGCGCGGTCCTGCACATCTTTATCCGCAAAAATACCTTCGCTGGCCTGACGCTCCACTTCGGTTAGCGCCGGCCCATGGCTATGGTTGCCGTGGGCGAACGCCTGGGCGCTGGCTAGCGCCATACCGAGTCCCAAGGCCAGCAGGGGGATCTTTCTGGTCATTACTCTCTCCTGAGTTTGCTATCAATGGCGACAAATTGTTACGATATAACATATCGTAACTGAGAAGCAATAGCGACAGGCTGGCGCTTTTACCGCTGGAATAATGTCCGGTATGATGAAAAGGGTGATGCGCGGGGCGGAACAATGATGGACAACGATATCAATCAACTTATTGATGCATTGCTAAAAAAGCAGACCAGCCTCGGACGGGTTTATTTCGCCGGCGAGACGCGCTCGCCTGCTGAACCGGTGGTGCAGGTTGATTTTCCCCGTCTGAATATCCTCCTCGATGGGCAGCTGCGCGACCAGGCGCTCGGCGATAACGCCCCGCTCCTGGAGGCCCATGACGTGCTCTATATTCCTGGCGATAGCTGGAACTGCCCACAGTGGCAGGCGCCCTGCCTGCTGTTAAGCATCCTGTTCGCTAAGCAGCAGCTGGAGTGCTCACTGCAGCGCTGGAATGGCAAGACGATCGCCGTTGTTGAAAAGCTACAGGCGCTGCGTCGCGGGCCGCGCGTCGGTTCCTTCCTGCTGCAGGCGCTCAACGAGATCCGGATGCAGCCGCAGGAGCAGCAAACCGCCCGCAGCATCGTCATCAGCCTGCTCAGCCACTGCCATGATCTTCTCGGCAGCCAGGCGCAAACCTCCTCGCGCAGCCAGGCGCTGTTCGAGGCAATCCGTCAGTACATCGAGGTCCATTACGCGGAGCCGCTGAGCCGGGAATCGGTCGCCCAGGCGTTCTATCTCTCTCCCAACTATCTTTCCCATCTGTTCCAGAAATGTGGGCCAATGGGCTTCAATGAATATCTAAACCACATTCGTCTCGAACAGGCCCGTATGCTGCTGAAGGGCCACGATATGAAAGTGAAAGACATCGCCCACGCCTGCGGCTTCGCCGACAGCAACTACTTCTGCCGCCTGTTCCGCAAAACCACGGAACGCTCGCCGTCTGAATACCGCCGTCAGTACCATAGCCAGCTGACGGAAAAATCGTCCGCGGCAAAGAACTAGATTTTTGTGTGTTAAACCTGACTTTTGTGCGCGCTATAGTTTCCTGCCATCCCAGCCAGCGTCGATAAATGTGATCTAAATCATCCTTAATCGCGATGCGTACATTTATCCAGTTTTTGGCAAATTTGTCATCTGGCGATCCTTCGAACGAAAGCCGTATGCTTACCTCAACGACAGCACCGAATTAAGCATTGAGGAAAACACTATGGAACTCTATCTGGATACCGCCAACGTCGCCGAAGTGGAACGCCTGGCCCGCATCTACCCGCTGGCCGGGGTGACCACCAACCCGAGCATTATCGCCGCCGGTAAAACCCCGGTGTGGGATGTACTGCCGCGCCTGCAAAAAGCCGTTGGTCCGGAAGGGATTCTGTTCGCGCAGACCATGAGCCGCGATGCGCAGGGCATGGTGGCAGAAGCCAAACGCCTGAGCAACGCCGTGCCGGGCATCGTGGTCAAAATCCCGGTCACCGCCGAAGGCCTCGCCGCTATCAAGCTGCTGAAGAAAGAAGGCATCCCGACCCTTGGCACCGCCGTCTACAGCGCTTCACAGGGTCTGCTGGCCGCGCTGGCCGGCGCAAAGTACGTCGCGCCTTACGTTAACCGCGTCGACGCTCAGGGCGGAGACGGCATCCGCATGGTGCAGGAACTGCAATCCCTGCTGGAAATGCATGCGCCCGAAAGCAAAGTGCTGGCGGCAAGCTTCAAAACGCCCCGTCAGGCGCTGGATTGCCTGCTGGCTGGCTGCGAAGCAATCACCCTTCCACTAGATGTAGCGCAACAAATGCTCGGCACCCCTGCGGTAGAGTCAGCCATAGAGAAGTTTGAACAGGACTGGAATAACGCCTTTGGCACGCTGAACCTGTAACCGGACCCGCGCGCCGCCTGCGGGCGGCATCACGGTCATCGAGGAGGAATCGAAATGGATCGCATTATTCAATCACCAGGCAAATACATCCAGGGCGCAGGCGCCATCAAGCGCCTTGGCGACTACCTGAAACCGCTGGCCGAACGCTGGCTGGTCGTTGGCGATAAATTCGTGCTGGGATTCGCGGAAGAGATGCTACGCAAAAGCCTGGCTGACGCCGGCCTGGCGGCGGAAATCGCGCCGTTCGGCGGTGAATGTTCGCATAATGAAATCAATCGCCTGCGCGATATCGCCGGCAGTGCGAAATGCACCGCCGTGCTGGGGATCGGCGGTGGTAAAACCCTGGATACCGCGAAAGCGCTGGCCCATTTTATGAAGGTGCCGGTGGCGATCGCCCCCACCATCGCCTCCACCGATGCGCCGTGCAGCGCGCTGTCGGTGATTTACACCGACGAAGGCGAGTTCGACAGCTATCTGATGCTGCCGCACAACCCTAACATGGTCATTGTCGATACGCAGATCGTTGCTGGCGCGCCGGCTCGCCTGCTGGCCGCCGGGATTGGCGATGCGCTGGCCACCTGGTTCGAAGCCCGCGCCTGCTCACGCAGCGGCGCCACCACCATGGCGGGCGGGAAATGCACCCAGGCGGCGCTGGCGCTGGCCGAGCTGTGCTACAACACCTTACTCGAAGAGGGTGAAAAAGCGATGCTGGCCGCCGAACAGCACGTGGTCACTCCGGCGCTGGAGCGGGTGGTGGAAGCCAACACCTATCTGAGCGGCGTCGGTTTTGAAAGCGGTGGCCTGGCGGCAGCCCACGCGATTCATAACGGCATGACGGCCATCCCTGACGCCCACCACTATTATCACGGTGAAAAAGTGGCGTTCGGCACCCTGACGCAGTTGGTGCTGGAAAACGCGCCGGTGGAAGAGATCGAGACTGTCGCCGCGCTGTGTCACAGCGTTGGGCTGCCGATCACGCTGGCGCAGCTGGATATCAAAGGCGACATCCCGACCAAAATGCGCCTGGTAGCGGAAGCCGCCTGCGCTGAAGGCGAAACCATCCACAATATGCCGGGCGGCGTCGACGCCGACCAGGTCTACGCCGCGCTGCTGGTCGCCGACCAATATGGCCAGCGCTTCCTGCAGGAATGGGAATAATCCAGAGCAAAACAAAACACCCGGCGTCAGCCGGGTGTTTTTTTATGTTTATCAGCCGGACGCGTCGCCCACTGACGGCGGAAACGGCAAACACTCAGGCCGGACGCACGCCCAGCGTATGACAGATGGCGTAGCTCATTTCGGCGCGGTTAAGGGTGTAGAAGTGGAAATCTTTTACCCCTTCCCGACTTAAGATCTTCACCATGTCCATGGCGATATTCGCCCCCACCAGCTGACGGGTTTCGGCGTCATTATCCAGCCCTTCGAACATTTTCGACATCCACACCGGGATACGAACGTTGGTCATATCCGCAAACTTTTTCGCCTGTTTAAAGTTGGAAACCGGCAGGATACCCGGAATAATTTCCACGTCGATGCCCGCCGAGACGCAGCGATCGCGAAAACGCAGGTAGCTTTCCACATCGAAGAAGAACTGGGTGATCGCGCGGTTGGCGCCTGCCTCGACTTTGCGTTTCAGGTTGAGCAAATCCGCCTGCGCGCTTTTCGCTTCCGGATGCACTTCCGGATACGCGGCGACGGAGATATCAAAATCCCCCACCTCTTTCAGCAGAGTGACCAGATCGGCGGCGTACATCTCCGGTTTACCGCTGCCCGGCGGCAGGTCGCCGCGCAGAGCGACGATATGGCGGATGCCGTTGTTCCAGTAATCCTGGGCGATAGTTCGCAGCTCATCGCGAGTAGCATCGATACAGGTCAGGTGCGGCGCCGCTTCCAGACCGGTTCGCTCTTTAATACCTTTGATGATGCTGTGGGTGCGATCGCGCTCGCCGGAGTTCGCGCCATAGGTCACCGAGACAAACTTCGGTTTCAGACTGCTCAGGCGATCGATGGATTTCCACAGGGTTTGCTCCATTTCACTGGTGCGCGGCGGAAAGAATTCAAAGGACACATTAATCTGGCCCTGGACTTCCGCCAGGCTCTGATTCAGGGCTTCCCGCTGATTGGCGTGAAAAAAGCTCATACCTTACCTCATCAATCGCATGTAATGGCTGTTGTGTTGCGAACTTCTATACGTTTAGACGTCCAGATGTAAAAATGACGGAAAAGCGCCCGGGCGTCAATAGAAAAATCTGCGTAAAGAGTGAGGAAAAGGCTGCCAACATGAAAAAACTTCATCTACCGGCGCTTTGCCAGCCGAAAGAGCCCGCTCTGCGGTCAACATGGGGTAGAACGATATTCAGCATGGGACGAGCAAGTCGTCAGGCGATCATCCAGCAGTGAGAGCCATTGCCGCACGGCTCCTGCCTGGTGAGGCGCGTAGATCACCCCAAGGCTTAACGGCATGCTGTCGCCTTCAGCGACAGGACAGAACACCACCCCCTGACGCTGGATCGCGGAAAAGGACGCCGGCAGGAGGATCATGCCTTCCCCACGCGCGATTCGCGCCAGCAGCACATCATGTTCGGCAGGCTCTTCCACATAAGCGGGGGTATAGCCAGCCCGGTCGAAAATGCGCCGCGTGTAGTCAAAGAAATCGGGGTTACGCTCGCGTTTAAACCAGAATAGCGGCCGATGATTGAGCGCGCTTAGCGTTAACGCTGGTATGACGGCTTCCGGCCAGGAGGCTGGCACTGCCGCGATGAGCGGCTCCTGATACGGCAATGGATGCAGGTGCAGCCCTTCAGTATTGAGCGGCAGCGCGACCAGCGCCGCATCGAGTTTGCCTTTGCGCACCTGCTGCGCCAGCGCCGGTGAGGCGTGACGGGTGATATGCAACCCGCGGGTATGTTCGCTCAGCGCAGATTCAACAGCAGCGAAAATGCCTTGTTCGAAGGCGGTGGTCACGCCCAGACGCAGAGACGGCGGCGAGTGAACGGAGAGCTCACTCAATGCCGCCAGCGTGCGTTCCTGGAGCGCCAGCATAGGCCGAATGATCGCCAGCACCTCTCTGCCCGCGTCGGTAAGGATCAGGCCTTTGCTATGGCGCTGAAACAGCGTCACCCCCAGCTGCGCTTCCAGATAGCGCATATGGCGACTCAGCGGCGGCTGCGAGATAAATAACCGCTGCGCCGCCCGGCTGATGTTATTTTCCTCCGCCACCACGGCAAAGGCACGCAGCAGGCGGATATCGAGAGAATGTAATCGCGAAGTTGTCATACTGAAAAGGTATCACGAAAAGGGTATTACTCAAGTCCGGTAAACTTCCCTACCCTTCCTCTCAACGCATCATCACAGAGAGGAAAAAACGATGTCCAGCGAACGTTATACCACCGGTCAGGAAATGCTTCAGCGCGTGGACGGTCGCGGCGGGGAGGCCGTCGTCAACAGCCTGCGGGATATCGCCCCCGACTTCGCCCGCTATCTGATTGAGTTCCCCTTCGGCGATATTTACGCCCGGCCAGGGCTTGATTTGCGTAGCCGGGAAATCGCCACCATCGCCGCGCTCACCGCGCTGGGTAACGCCGAGCCGCAGCTGAAAGTGCATATTGCCGCGGGATTAAATGTCGGTCTGACGCAAGAGGAAATTACGGAAGTGATCATGCAGATGGCGGTCTACGCCGGATTCCCGGCGGCGCTAAACGGCCTGTTTGCCGCTAAAGCAGTTTTTGCGGCGCACTAACAAAAAAGACCAGGCCGCGCCTGGTCTTTTTCCCGGGACTACAGCAGCTGCGCCAGACGGTTAATATCCGACTGGATCGCCCCGGCGGTCACATCGCGCCCGGCGCCGGGCCCGCGGATCACCAGCGGATTATCGCGATACCAGCGGCTTTCGATAGCGAACACGTTATCGCACGGCAGCAGCGCCGCCAGCGGGTGCTCTTCGCGTACCGCTTCCACGCCGACGCGTGCTTTGCCGTTGGCATCAAAACGCGCCACGTAGCGGAGCACCAGCCCCATCTCGCGGGCCGCCTCCAGGCGCTGCAGCATCTGCTCGTTCAGCTCTTCGCCATTCTCAAAGAAGTGATCGACCGAACCCTCTTCACAGTGCGCCGGGACCAGTGATTCCACGCGCACCTGATCCGGCTCGATGTCGTAACCCGCTTCCCGCGCGAGGATCACCAGCTTGCGCATCACATCTTTACCGGACAGATCGACGCGCGGATCCGGCTCGGTCAGACCCTGCTGCCACGCCTGATCCACCAGGTCGGTGAACGGCACGGTGCCATCAAACTGCAGGAACAACCAGGAGAGCGTTCCCGAGAAGATACCGCTCAGGCCGAGGATGGTATCGCCGCTGTCGATCAGGTCGCGCACCGTATGGTTCACCGGCAAGCCGGCGCCCACGGTGGCGTTATACAGCCAATGGCGCCCTGTCTTCTCAAACGCGTCGTGGATCTGGCGATACTTATCGCTGCTGCTGGCCCCCGCCAGCTTGTTGGCGCTGATCACGTGGAAGCCATGGCTGGCGAAATCAAGATACTGGTCGGCCAGTTGCTCGCTGGCGGTGACGTCCAGCACCACTAAATCATCATACGGGTGCGCGCGCATCCACAGGAACAGCGACTCTTCATCCTGCTCCACCGCTTCATCGTTGAAGAAAGCCAGCGCCCGGCTGGCGTCCAGCCCGTCGTAGTTCAGCAGACTGCGTTTACTGTCGACCACGCCGGCGAGCACAAACTCAAAGCCGGTGCGCGCCGAGAGCGTGGTTTGTTCACGGGCGAACAGCTCCAGCCAGCGGGAACCGATGTTCCCTTTGCCGAACAGCATCAGGCCGATACGCTTTTCGGCACGAAACAAGGACTGGTGCAGCCCCTGGATCAGGCTTTCCGTCGGCCCGGCGCGCAGGACGGCCACCAGGCTGATCCCCTCTTCCGACTGCCAGGTGAACTCCACCGGCTGCCCTTTCAGCTGCTGCCAGAAACGGTGGCAGTGCAGTGGGTTGCGGGTGACGCCCGCGCCCACCATCGCCACCAGCGCCAGCTTCTGACGCAGACGCAGCTCGCCCGGCAGACCTGCCTCATCGAGCAGCTTCAGCGCGCTGTCGGCCACCTCGGAGGTATAGCAGAACTGCAGCAGTTTGCGGTCGGCATGGACGCCAACGGCTAACGGGCGCAGCTGGGCGCGTTTGAGCAGGGCGTCCAGCTCTTTATGCGCCAGTTTGAAATCGTGACCGGCCGGCACCTGGAACTCCACCAGGCAGACATCGTCATGGCTGGTGACAATCCGGGCGCCAGTGCCGGAGGCCAGCACGCGCTCAATGCGCGTGGAACCCTGTTCCGGCGTATAGCTGCAGCGTAACTGCAGATCGATATCGCTGGCGGAAACCGGCTGTAGCGTGCGGGCATGGAGCACCGGCGCGGCCAGACGCGCCAGCTCGCTGGCTTCGTCCAGACGCAGCAGCGGCAGCAGACAGGCGTCTTTCACCTTGCGCGGATCCGCGCTGTACACCCCGGCGACGTCGCTCCAGATGGTGACGCGGGAAGCACCCGCCAGCGCGCCGATCTGAGTGGCAGAGTAGTCAGACCCGTTACGGCCCAGCAGGACGGTTTCACCGGCCTGGTTGCGGGAGATAAAGCCGGTCACCACCAGACGCTTGTTAGGATGCTGCGCCATCAGCTGCTGCAGCAGTGGATAGGATAATCCTTCATCCACCTGCGGCTGCGCGGCGCGTTCCGCGCGCAGGAACGCGCGCGCGTCCAGCCAGGCGGCTTCCATTCCCAGCTGGTTGAGAACCGCCGCCATCAGGCGCGCGGACCACACTTCCCCATGGCCGACCACTTCCGCATAGACCGCTTCGGAAACCCCGCCGTCCAGCAGACCAGCCAGACGCTCAAGGTCGTGGATAAAGGCGGCGATCAACGTATCCGCCGCCGCAGGCTCCACCAGACCGCCAATCAGCTCGGTGTGATAGCGGCGAAGCGACTGCTGAACCTGATGCGCAGCAAGGCGATCGCTCTGGCTAAGCTTAAGCCAGCTGATCAGCTGGTTGGTGGTGCTGCCAGCGGCGGAGACGACCATCATGTCCCCCGCCTGCGAATACTCCTTCATGATCCCCGCGACGCGCAGGTAACATTTCGCATCCGCTAAACTACTCCCACCAAATTTGTGCAGCTGACGACCCTTCGCCCCTGCCTGCGCAATCACACTCATCTTTATTCCTCGTTTGCTGCCCGGAAGCCATTTTCCAGGTCGGCAATTAAATCTTCACCATCTTCGATACCGGTCGAAATACGCAGAAGCGTTTCTGAAATTCCGGCGGCGGCACGCGCTTCAGGCGCCATGCCGGCATGCGTCATCGTTGCCGCATGGGAAATCAGGCTTTCAACGCCCCCCAGCGATTCCGCCAGTGTAAACAGCGACAGCCCGCTCAGGAAGCGGCGCAGCGTCTGCTCGTCACCATCCAGCTCGAAGCTTAACATTGCGCCAAAACCTTTTTGCTGACGCGCCGCAATTTCATGCCCCTGGTTTTCCGGCAGCGACGGATGATACAGCTTTTTCACCAGCGGCTGGGTTTTCAGATACTCGACGATCGCCAGGGCATTACGTTGCGCCACTTCCATGCGTGGAGAAAGCGTCCGCAGCCCGCGCAACAGCAGATAGCTGTCGAAGGCGCTGCCGGTGACGCCAATGTTATTCGCCCACCATGCCAGTTCGGTGACAGTCGCCGGATCGTTGGCAATCACCACCCCGGCCACCACATCAGAGTGACCATTAAGGTATTTAGTACAGGAGTGCAACACCAGATCGGCGCCCAGCGCCAGCGGGTTTTGCAGCGCCGGACTCAGGAAGGTGTTATCGACCACGCTGATCGCCCCGGCTTCGCGCGCCAGACCACAGATTTTCGCAATATCCACCACCCGCAGCAATGGATTACTTGGGCTTTCGACCAGCACCAGCTTCGGTTTTTCCGCCAGCGCCGCCCGCAGCGCCTGCTCATCGTTTTGATCGACGAACTGAACGCGATAGCAGCCGCGCTTCGCCAGGCTATCGAACAGACGGTAGCTGCCGCCGTAGCAGTCGTGCGGCGCCACCAGCAGATCGCCAGGCTTAAGGAACACCGTCGTCACCAGCAGGATCGCCGACATACCGGTATTGGTCAGCACCGCGCCAGCGCCGCCCTCCAGCTCCGCTAAAGCGCGCTGCACCACATCACGCGTCGGGTTGCCGCGGCGGGAATAGTCGTGAGCGCGAGGTTCATTAAAGTCGGTGAAGTTATAGGTACTGGAGAGGTGGATCGGCGGGACAACGCAACCGTACTGCTCGTCGTCATTTAAACCGCTACGCACTGCGATGGTGGCCTGTTTACGCGTCATGTTGGGAAGTTCCTGGGCTGAATCGGTGAAAAGTCAGGCTTCAGAGTAAACATTGTCATAATAGACGTCAATACATCTGGACATCTAAACTTCTTTGCGTATAGATTGAGCAAAGTGCAAATAGCCGTTAAAATTATATGCATTAGCGCACGTCGGCGGCGGCTTATCTCATGTCAGAAAGCCCGCGCATACGGTAAACTACGCGCGATTATAGCCCGGGCGGAATATTCTGGCCCTTCACTAATAAACAGAGGATTAAGGTATCTCATGGCTGAATGGAGCGGCGAATATATCAGCCCATACGCTGAGCACGGTAAGAAGAGTGAGCAAGTAAAGAAAATTACGGTTTCCATTCCTCTGAAGGTGTTAAAAATCCTCACCGATGAACGCACGCGTCGTCAGGTGAATAACCTGCGTCACGCGACCAACAGCGAACTGCTGTGCGAAGCGTTCCTGCATGCCTTTACCGGACAACCGTTGCCTAACGATGAAGACCTGCGTAAAGAGCGCAGCGATGAGATCCCGGAAGCGGCGAAAGCGATTATGCGTGAACTGGGTATCGACCCGGATACGTGGGAATACTGAGACGATAAAAAGGGCGGAAGCACGCTTCCGCCCTTTTTCTTTCCCGCCCAGGCAGGCGAGAGACACAAAAAAGCCGCCCTGAGGCGGCTTCTTCTGGCAACTTACTTGCTGCCCGGGATGCTGAAGCGCTTGTTGAAGCGGTCAACACGGCCACCGGTAGCAACATCACGCTGTTTGCCGGTGAAGAACGGGTGGCATTTGCCGCACACGTCGAGGTTCAGGTCGTGACCTACGGTGGAGCGGATTTTCATGACATTACCGCAAGAACAGGTAGCAGTAATTTCGTCGTAATTTGGGTGAATACCTTTTTTCATGGGAGAACCTCAGTTAAGGCCGCGTCGCTCTTCCAGCCCTAACGCCAGACACCACGCGATATTAGTAATTTCCCGTCGCCCTCTACGCTGTTGACAGCGTGAAGCACGCGGTAATGGTCAATCTTCAATGCGATATAAAGCGCATTAAAGGCGGCGAATCATACAGAATTTGACCAGCATATGCAAACTGATCCGCGCCGCCTTATCGTAATGTGTATACTATCCCGCCAGATTTCAAGTCAGGAAGATGACATGCCCGTCGCCCACGTTGCCCTACCCGTTCCGCTACCGCGCACTTTTGACTATCTGCTGCCTGAAGGCATGGCGGTCAAAGCGGGCTGTCGGGTGCGGGTGCCGTTCGGCAAACAGGAGCGGATCGGTATTGTCGCGGCGGTCAGCGAACGCAGCGAGCTGCCGCTGGACGAGCTAAAACCGGTCGCGGAAGCGCTGGACGACGAACCGGTCTTCTCCGGTACCGTCTGGCGGCTGCTGATGTGGGCGGCTGAGTATTACCATCATCCGATTGGCGATGTGCTGTTCCATGCGCTGCCCATTCTGCTGCGCCAGGGCAAACCCGCCAGCGCGACGCCGCTGTGGTACTGGTTCGCCACCGAGCAGGGGCAGGCCGTCGACCTTAACGGTCTGAAACGCTCGCCGAAGCAGCAGCAGGCGCTGGCGGCGCTGCGCCAGGGAAAAATCTGGCGTCATCAGGTTGGCGAACTGGAATTTAATGAAGCGGCGCTGCAGGCGCTGCGCGGCAAAGGGCTGGCGGAGCTGGCCTGCGAAGCGCCCGCCCTCATCGACTGGCGCAGCGCGTATTCGGTTGCCGGCGAACGCCTGCGTCTTAATACCGAGCAAGCCACCGCCGTCGGGGCGATCCACAGCGCCGCCGATCGCTTCTCCGCCTGGCTGCTGGCGGGTATTACCGGCTCAGGGAAAACGGAAGTCTATTTGAGCGTGCTGGAGAATGTGCTGGCGCAGGGGCGCCAGGCGCTGGTGATGGTGCCGGAGATCGGTCTGACGCCGCAGACCATCGCCCGTTTCCGCCAGCGCTTTAACGCGCCGGTGGAAGTGCTGCACTCCGGACTCAATGACAGCGAACGTCTTTCGGCCTGGCTGAAGGCGAAAAACGGCGAAGCGGCCATTGTGATCGGCACCCGCTCCTCGCTGTTTACCCCGTTTAAAGACCTCGGCGTCATCGTTATCGACGAAGAGCATGACAGCTCCTACAAGCAGCAGGAGGGCTGGCGCTACCATGCCCGCGACCTAGCGGTATGGCGCGCCCACAGCGAACAGATCCCGATTATTCTCGGCTCGGCGACGCCGGCGCTGGAGACCCTGCATAACGTCCGCCAGGGCAAATACCGCCAGTTAACCTTAAGCAAACGCGCGGGCAATGCGCGCCCTGCCCAGCAGCACGTGCTCGATCTCAAAGGGCAACCGCTGCAGGCGGGTCTGTCTCCCGCGCTGATTAACCGTATGCGCCAGCATCTGCAGGCGGATAACCAGGTGATCCTGTTTCTTAACCGCCGCGGCTTTGCGCCAGCGCTGCTGTGCCACGACTGCGGTTGGATAGCGGAATGTCCGCGCTGCGACAGCTACTACACGTTGCACCAGGCGCAGCACCATCTGCGCTGCCACCATTGCGACAGTCAGCGCCCTATCCCGCGCCAATGTCCCTCCTGCGGCTCCACGCACCTGGTGCCGGTGGGTATCGGCACCGAACAGCTGGAGCAGGCCCTGGCGCCGCTGTTCCCTGACGTGCCTATCTCGCGTATCGACCGCGATACCACCAGCCGCAAAGGGGCGCTGGAGGAGCATCTCGCCGCCGTCCATCGCGGCGGGGCGCGTATTTTAATTGGCACCCAGATGCTGGCCAAAGGCCACCACTTCCCGGACGTCACCCTCGTCTCCCTGCTGGACGTCGACGGGGCGCTGTTTTCCGCGGATTTCCGCTCCGCCGAGCGTTTCGCTCAGCTCTATACCCAGGTCTCCGGGCGAGCGGGACGGGCAGGAAAACAGGGCGAAGTGATCCTGCAAACCCACCATCCTGAACACCCTCTGCTGCAGACCCTGCTGTATAAAGGCTACGACGCCTTCGCCGAACAGGCGCTGGCAGAGCGGCAGACAATGCAGCTACCGCCGTGGACCAGCCATGTGCTGATTCGTGCGGAAGACCATAACAACCAGCAGGCGCCGCTGTTTTTACAACAGCTGCGCAATCTGCTGCAGGCCAGTCCGCTGGCCGACGACAAGCTATGGGTGCTCGGTCCGGTTCCGGCGCTGGCGCCGAAGCGCGGCGGCCGCTGGCGGTGGCAGATATTGCTGCAGCATCCTTCGCGGGTACGCCTGCAGCATATCGTCAGCGGTACGCTGGCGCTGATCAATACGCTGCCGGAGGCGAAAAAAGTGAAGTGGGTGCTGGATGTCGATCCTATTGAAGGGTAAGCCTTCTCTTGCGAGCCGGATCGAAAAATTTAACAAGCATCACGTTTTTCATGAAAATTCTGTAACTCACTGCCGCGACTATCTGATAAAAATGATGCAGCAGTTAGCGCGCAAGGGAAATGCCAGCGCCATTCAGCGAGGAGAAACCAGGTGAAGCCCAAAAAACAAGTGGTTGCCGCCACCATGAAAGACGTCGCCTTAAAGGCAAACGTTTCCACGGCAACCGTGTCCCGAGCGTTGATGAACCCTGATAAGGTGTCGCAAGCCACCCGTAACCGGGTCGAGCAGGCGGCGCTGGAAGTCGGCTATTTACCGCAGTCGCTCGGACGCAATATGAAGCGCAACGAATCGCGGACGATCCTCGTGATCGTCCCGGATATCTGCGATCCCTTTTTTAGCGAAGTGATCCGCGGTATTGAAGTCACTGCCGCCGAGCACGGATATCTGGTGTTAATCGGCGATTGCGCCCACCAGAATCAGAAAGAAAAAACCTTTATCGACCTTATCATCACCAAGCAGATTGACGGCATGGTGCTGCTCAGCTCGCGCCTGCCGTTTGACGCCAGCGTGGAAGAGCAGCGCAATTTGCCGCCGATGGTCATGTCGAACGAGTTCGCGCCGGAGCTGGAGCTGCCCACCGTCCACATCGATAACCTGACGGCGGCTTTTAACGCGGTAAACTATCTTCACGAGCTGGGACACCAGCGTATCGGCTGCATCGCCGGCCCGGAAGATATGCCGCTGTGCCATTATCGCCTGCAGGGTTACGTGCAGGCGCTGCGCCGCAGCGGTATCACCGTTGATCCGCACTATATCGCTCGCGGCAACTTTACCTTCGAAGCTGGCGCCAATGCGCTGGAGCAGCTGCTGTCGCAGCCGGTACCGCCCACCGCGGTCTTTTGCCATAGCGATGTGATGGCGCTGGGCGCCTTATCGCTGGCGAAACGCCGCGGTCTGAAAGTGCCGGACGACCTGTCGATTGTCGGCTTCGATAACATCGCGTTGTCTGAATTTTGCGATCCGCCATTGACCACCGTGTCACAGCCGCGTTTTGATATCGGCCGTGAAGGAATGCTGCTATTACTTGAGCAAATGCAGGGTCATAACGTGAACAGCGGCTCGCGCCTGCTCGATTGCGAACTGATTGTTCGCGGCAGTACGCAAAAAATCAGACGATAACCATCAGGCTTTCGGGCCTGCTCTTCTGGTCAAAGGCCCGCCGCTTAAGTAACATGGCGGGCTGACGAACGAATATAAGACAGCGAAACGATAGTGGCACAACGAGATTATGTACGCCGCAGCCAACCGGCTTCTTCGCGGCGCAAAAAGAGCACTACCCGAAGCTCAAGGAATAAGCAAAGCAGCCTCCCGGCAATTTCACCGGCTATGGTGGCGATCGCGGCGGCTGTGCTGGTGGCCTTTATCGGTGGACTCTATTTCATTACGCACCATAAGAAAGAAGAAGCGGAAGCGATGCAAAATCGCCAGGCCGCCGGCAACGGCTTGCCGCCAAAACCGGAAGAGCGCTGGCGCTATATTAAAGAGCTGGAAAGCCGCCAGCCGGGCGTTCGCGCGCCGACCGAACCGACCGCCGGCGGCGAAGTGATGAAACCGGAGCAACTGACCGACGAACAGCGTCAGCTGCTGGCCCAGATGCAGGCCGATATGCGTCAACAGCCGACTCAGCTGACCGAAGTGCCGTGGAACGAACAAACGCCGGCCCAGCGCCAGCAGACGCTGCAGCGTCAGCGTTTAGCGCAGCAACAGCAGCAGGCGCAACAGCAACAGTGGGCGCAAACTCAGCAGCAGACCGTGCAGCAGCCGCCGCGCGTTCAGCAGCCGAAGCCGGTCCAGCAGCAACAGCCGAAGCAGACCGCGTCAAACCAGCAGCCGTACCAGGATCTGCTGCAGACGCCGGCGCACACTACGACTACGCAGCCGCGCGCGCAGGCCGCCGCGCCGGTGACTCGAGTGGAGGAAGCGCCGAAAACGACCGCCGAGAAAAAAGACGATCGTAGCTGGATGATCCAGTGCGGCTCCTTTAAAGGCGCCGAGCAGGCCGAAACCGTCCGCGCTCAGCTGGCTTTCGAAGGGTTTGCCTCGCACATCACCACCAACAACGGCTGGAACCGCGTGGTCATTGGCCCGCTGAAAGGCAAAGAAAGCGCCAACGAGATGATCACCCGCCTGAAGATGGCTGGACACGCGAACTGCATTCGTCTCGCCGCCAGGGGTTGAAACCCTCAAAATCCCCCCCATCTATAATTGCATTCGGCCCCGCGGACAGCGCGGGGCCCCTGTTCCGCTTTTGCAACCAAGGGGTCTGCTCGTGACTACAATTGTAAGTGTTCGCCGTAACGGCCATGTTGTTATTGCCGGTGATGGCCAGGCCACGCTGGGCAACACCGTAATGAAGGGCAACGTGAAAAAAGTGCGTCGTCTGTACAACGACAAAGTGATTGCCGGTTTCGCTGGCGGCACCGCCGACGCCTTCACGCTGTTCGAACTGTTTGAACGCAAACTGGAAATGCACCAGGGCCATCTGGTGAAGGCCGCCGTTGAGCTGGCTAAAGACTGGCGAACCGATCGGATGTTGCGCAAGCTGGAAGCGCTGCTGGCCGTCGCGGACGAAAACGCGTCGCTTATCATCACCGGTAACGGTGACGTGGTACAGCCGGAAAACGATTTGATTGCTATCGGCTCCGGCGGTCCTTACGCCCAGGCCGCGGCCCGCGCGCTGCTGGAAAACACCGATATGGGCGCGCGCGATATCGCCGAGAAAGCGTTGGATATTGCAGGTGATATCTGCATCTATACCAACCATTTCCACACCATCGAAGAATTACCTTCTAAAGCGTAAGGATCTCCCATGTCTGAAATGACCCCACGCGAAATTGTCAGCGAACTGGACAAACACATTATCGGCCAGGACGCCGCCAAGCGTTCTGTTGCTATCGCCCTGCGTAACCGCTGGCGCCGGATGCAGCTTAACGAAGAGCTGCGTCATGAAGTCACGCCGAAAAACATTCTGATGATCGGCCCAACCGGCGTCGGTAAAACCGAAATCGCTCGTCGTCTGGCGAAACTGGCCAACGCGCCGTTTATTAAAGTTGAAGCGACGAAGTTCACCGAAGTAGGTTATGTCGGTAAAGAAGTGGACTCTATCATCCGCGATCTGACCGATGCGGCGATCAAAATGGTTCGTATGCAGTCCATCGATAAGAACCGTTACCGCGCGGAAGAGCTGGCGGAAGAGCGCGTGCTTGACGTGCTGATCCCACCGGCGAAGAACAACTGGGGCCAGACTGAGCCGTCGCAGGAACCGTCTGCGGCGCGCCAGGCGTTTCGTAAGAAACTGCGTGAAGGCCAGCTGGACGATAAAGAGATTGAAATCGATCTCGCTGCGGCGCCGATGGGCGTTGAAATCATGTCCCCTCCGGGCATGGAAGAGATGACCAGCCAGCTGCAGTCCATGTTCCAGAACCTCGGCGGCCAGAAGCAGAAACCGCGTAAGCTGAAAATCAAAGACGCGATGAAGCTGCTGATTGAAGAAGAAGCGGCCAAACTGGTCAATCCGGAAGAGCTGAAGCAGGAAGCCATCGACGCTGTTGAGCAGCACGGTATCGTCTTTATCGACGAAATCGACAAAATCTGTAAGCGCGGCGGCAACACCTCCGGCCCGGACGTCTCCCGTGAAGGCGTACAGCGCGACCTGCTGCCGCTGGTGGAAGGCTGCACCGTCTCCACCAAGCACGGGATGGTCAAGACCGACCACATCCTGTTTATCGCCTCCGGCGCGTTCCAGGTGGCCAGCCCGTCCGATCTGATCCCGGAACTGCAGGGGCGTCTGCCGATCCGCGTTGAGCTGAAGGCGCTGACCACCCATGACTTCGAGCGCATCCTGACCGAACCGAACGCCTCCATCACCGTGCAGTACAAGGCGCTGATGGCGACCGAAGGGGTGAATATCGAATTCACCGAAGACGGTATCAAGCGTATCGCTCAGGCCGCATGGCAGGTAAACGAAACCACCGAGAACATCGGCGCGCGCCGTCTGCACACCGTGCTGGAGCGCCTGGTGGAAGATATCTCCTATGAGGCCAGCGAGATGAACGGCCAGACCGTCACTATCGATGCCGAATATGTGAGTAAGCACCTGGATGTTCTGGTGGCAGATGAAGATCTGAGCCGTTTTATCCTATAATCCGGTGCAATGCATTTTCATCACTGTTGATGGGGGCTATCGCCCCCATTTTTATTGGCTAAAATAACTATGACTGATATCAGCCGTTCTCAGGCGTGGCTGGAAAGCCTGCGTCCTAAAACGTTACCGCTAGCGTTTGCCGCGATTATTGTTGGCACCGTCCTTGCCTGGGAGCAGGGGCATTTTGATCCCTGGGTCGCCCTGCTGGCGCTGATCACCGCCGGCTTGCTGCAAATTCTTTCCAACCTCGCCAATGACTACGGCGACGCGGTCAAGGGGAGCGATAAACCGGACCGCATCGGGCCGCTGCGCGGGATGCAGAAAGGGGTGATTACCCCCCAGCAGATGAAGCGCGCCTTGATTGTCACCGTCGCGCTGATCTGTCTGTTTGGTCTGGCGCTACTGTGCGTCGCCTGGCAGAGCGTCGGCGATTTCATCGGTTTCCTCGCGCTGGGTGGCCTGTCGATCGTGGCCGCCATCACCTACACAGTGGGCACCCGCCCGTATGGTTATATTGGCCTCGGTGATATTTCGGTACTCGTTTTCTTCGGCTGGCTGAGCGTCCTCGGCAGCTGGTATCTGCAAGCCCACAATGTGGAAGCGGCCATTTTTCTGCCGGCAACGGCCTGCGGTCTGCTGGCGACCGCCGTACTGAACATCAATAACCTGCGTGATATCGACAGCGACCGGCAGAACGGGAAGAACACCCTCGCCGTGCGCCTGGGGCCGGTCAATGCCCGCCGCTATCATGCCTGCCTGCTGCTCGGCGCCCTGCTGTGTCTGGCGCTGTTTAACCTGCTGGCGCTGCATTCTGCCTGGGGCTGGCTGTTTATTCTCGCCACGCCGCTGCTGGTCAAACAGGCGCGTTACGTCCTGCGCGAATCCGATCCGCTGGCGATGCGGCCGATGCTCGAAAAGACGGTCAAAGGGGCTTTGCTGACCAACCTGCTGTTTGTTATCGGGATTATTGCCAGTAAGCTGGCGGCTTAACTGACAAATATCAATTAACAATTGATGATTTTGCCAACAATGCGATTCGCGGGATATACTAAAAACTCTCGCAGCAACTGAACGTTAAGCCTATGAAATACGATACTTCCGAGCTTTGTGACATCTACCAGGAAGATGTCAACGTCGTGGAACCGCTGTTCTCTAACTTTGGAGGACGGTCGTCGTTTGGTGGACAGATCATTACGGTAAAATGTTTCGAGGATAACGGGTTGCTCTACGATCTGCTCGAGCAGAATGGCCGTGGTCATATTCTCCTGATCGACGGCGGCGGCTCAGTACGACGCGCGTTAATTGACGCTGACCTGGCGCGTCTGGCCGTACAGAATGAATGGGAAGGGTTGGTGGTCTATGGCGCGGTGCGCCAGGTTGACGACCTTGAGGAACTGGATATCGGCATCCAGGCGCTGGCGGCCATTCCGGTCGGCGCGGCTGGCGAAGGCATAGGCGAAAGCGACGTGCGCGTCAATTTCGGCGGCGTGACCTTCTTCAGCGGCGACCATCTGTATGCCGATAACACCGGGATGATTCTGTCGGAAGACCCGCTGGATATCGAATAAACCTTGCGCCATAAAAAAGGCCTTCTCCATGAGAAGGCCTTTTGTTTATCCGGCGCGTAACTTAGTACAGTTTCTTCGCGCAATCCAGCCAGTCGTTCTTGAACGGACGCTTCATGTTCTCGATGGCATCGATGATGTCGTGGTGCACCAGCTTCTCGTTCTGGATGCCGACGCAACGGCCGCCATGGCCCTGCAGCAGCAGCTCAATCGCATAGGCGCCCATGCGGGAAGCCAGGATACGGTCGTAAGGAACCGGGGAACCGCCGCGCTGAATGTGGCCGAGGACGGTAGCGCGGGTTTCACGGCCGGTCTCTTTCTCGATGTAGCTTGCCAGCTCGTCAACGTCGCACATGTGTTCGGTGATCGCCACGATAGCGTGTTTCTTCCCTTTCGCGATGCCGGCTTTGATTTCCGCTACCAGATCGTCACGGGTATATTCCACTTCCGGCACCATGATGAACTCACAGCCGCCGGCAATCGCCGCCGCCAGAGTCAGGTCGCCACAGTAACGGCCCATCACTTCCACCACGGAGATACGCTGGTGCGAAGAGGAGGTGTCGCGCAGACGGTCAATCGCTTCCACCACGGTGCTCAGAGCGGTGAAGAAGCCGATGGTGTAGTCAGTGCCTTTGATATCGTTGTCGATGGTGCCCGGCAGGCCGATGCACGGGAATCCCATCTCGGTCAGGCGCATCGCCCCCATATAGGACCCGTCACCACCGATAACCACCAGCGCGTCCAGGCCACGCTTCTTCATGTTTTCGATAGCCACTGCGCGGATGTGTTCTTCGCGGAATTCCGGGAAGCGAGCGGAGCCCAGGAAGGTGCCGCCGCGGTTGATCATGTCGGAAACGCTGTAACGGTCGAGCTGAACCATACGGTCTTCGTACAAGCCGAGGTAACCGTCATAGATTCCAAAAACTTCCAGACCTTCCGTTAATGCCGCGCGCACAACGCCACGAATTGCTGCGTTCATGCCCGGCGCATCACCGCCACTTGTCAACACACCGATTTTCTTAATCATGACTACCTCTGAACTTAGGAAGCAAAAAATAATTCTGTTGCCTGAAGCGCTCCCTCACCAGGAGTGCACGACGCTAATGACAATAGTATATCAAACGCCTCAAGCTGAATTGATTCAGGTCAGACCAAACGGCGGTAATTTATACAAAAAATGCCGAGCTGACCCACATTTTTACATCGAGTTTACAGACTATAACCTAACGCTCAAAAAAGCCCTGCTGCGCCGCCGGCACCACAGAACTGGGATCCTGATGGATAATGACATCGGAACCCGGGAAACGGCGCAGAATCGCCTGCTCCACCTGGTCTGCAATCACGTGGGCTTGCACCAGCGGGAGGTTATCTTCCATTTCCAAATGAATCTGAATAAAGCGGGTCGGCCCTGACTGCCGCGTTCGTAGATCGTGCGCCCCGCGGATGCCGGGCCATGCGGTCACGATGGTGATAATGTCCTGACGCTCCTCGTCAGGCAAAGCGCGGTCGAGTAACGACTGAACCGCCTCATAGCCCATCCGCAGCGCGCTATATAAAATATAGATGCCAATTCCTAAGGCAAACAACGCATCGGCGCGATGCCAGCCGTACCAGGAGAGGCCCAGCGCCACCAGAATGGCGCCGTTCATCATAACATCAGACTGATAATGAAGCATATCCGCCCGCACCGCCTGGCTTTGGGTTTTTCGCACCACCCAGCGCTGGAAGGTCACCAGCGCCAGCGTGCTGAACAGGGCAATCAACGTGACGACAACCCCGACGCCGGCGGCCTGTAGCGGCTCCGGACGCACCAGGTGCTGAATACCGGTAAGAAACAGAAACAGCGCCGAACCGGAGATAAACATGCTTTGCGCCAGCGCCGCCAGCGACTCTGCTTTGCCGTGGCCAAAGGTATGTTCTTCATCAGCAGGCTGCAGCGAATAGCGCACCACCAGCAGGTTGGTCAGCGAGGCGGCAATATCCACCAGCGAATCCACCAGCGCGGCCAGAATACTGACTGAACCGGTATACCACCACGCAAAAATTTTGATCAAAAGTAACGCGGAGGCCATCGCCGTCGCAGCGATAGCGGCGCGGCTGACCAACCGGCCATAAGATTGATTCATATAGGCTCCTTCTCCTGCACTGCGCTTAGTATAACCTGAACTGGTGACGCTCACGGGACAGGCGAAGAAGTTGATTTGCCGAAAAAAGGACAAAAAAAACCCCCACATCATGTGGGGGAAGACAGGGATGGTGTCTATGGCAAGGAAAACAGGGTTTGTTACTGGGGTTGCAGGGTGTTGCTACTACTCGAAAGCATCATCGCTGAGCCTTTCTGCGTCCTTGCAACCTCACGCAACTGATCCATACGTTGCTGGTGCTTAGCATTTAAAACCGCTTGCTGCTCTGGCGTAAGCAGGTGGTACATCTGGTTGCGGACCTTAGCCATCTCGACCTGGCGAGCAACCTGTTCCTGCGCCATCTTTTCTGCCTGAGCGCGCACAGCGTTTTCATCAAAATTTTCTGCGGTGACAAGGCGATGCATTGTCTCCATTTCGCTAACATTAACGGGGAGCCTGTCGTGGCGTGCCCGTTGCATAAGATCCCGTAACTGCTGACGTTGCTGCTCGGTTAAACTTATGCCGTCAAACATATGGCTCTGGCTACCGCGCTGTCCCCCTTCGTCTCCGGGGAGCCAGTTAACGCTGGTAACGACTTCAGCGGCCTGGCTATATGCACTTAGCGCCAGCGTTGAGGCCATGACGGCAGCGATAACATTGCGCATCACATACTCCCAAAACGTTTGTGTCGCGATTCAACGAGAGACAGTCTACGATTCAGGCTGCAAACATGCGTCAGGGGGTGTAAAACAACGTAAAGTCATGGATTAGCGGGCCTTGATGACGTAATTTCTGCCTCGGAGGTATTTAAACAATGAATAAAATCCTGTTAGTTGATGATGACCGGGAGCTCACCTCCCTGTTAAAAGAGCTGCTCGATATGGAAGGTTTTAACGTGCTGGTGGCCCATGATGGGGAACAGGCGCTGGCCCTTCTGGACGACAGCATTGATTTATTGCTGCTCGACGTAATGATGCCGAAGAAAAACGGTATCGATACGCTTAAAGAGCTGCGTCAGACACACCAGACTCCGGTTATCATGCTAACAGCGCGCGGGAGCGAGCTGGATCGCGTTCTCGGCCTCGAGCTGGGCGCAGATGACTATTTGCCTAAGCCGTTCAACGATCGCGAACTGGTGGCGCGTATACGCGCGATTCTGCGCCGTTCCCACTGGAGCGAACAGCAGCAGACGACCGAAGCCGGCTCGCCGACCCTGGAAGTGGATGCCTTAAGCCTCAATCCGGGCCGTCAGGAAGCCAATTTCGATGGCCAGACGCTGGAGCTCACCGGCACCGAGTTCACCCTGCTCTATCTGTTAGCGCAGCATCTCGGCCAGGTGGTGTCACGCGAACATTTAAGCCAGGAAGTGTTAGGCAAGCGCCTGACGCCGTTCGACCGCGCCATCGATATGCATATTTCCAACCTGCGGCGTAAGCTGCCGGAGCGCAAAGATGGCCATCCGTGGTTTAAAACGCTGCGTGGCCGCGGGTATCTGATGGTTTCCGCTTCATGATTGGAAGTTTGACTGCACGCATCTTCGCCATCTTCTGGCTCACGCTGGCGCTGGTGTTGATGCTGGTGCTGATGCTGCCCAAACTGGACTCCCGGCAGATGACCGAGCTGCTGGAAAGCGAGCAGCGTCAAGGCATCATGATCGAGCAGCACGTCGAGGCCGAGCTGGCCAACGATCCGCCAAACGACCTGATGTGGTGGCGTCGTCTGTTTCGCGCCATCGATAAATGGGCGCCTCCGGGTCAGCGCCTGCTGCTGGTCACCAGCGAAGGCCGCGTGATCGGCGCAGAACGCAACGAGATGCAGATCATTCGCAACTTTATCGGCCAGGCCGATAACGCCGATCATCCGCAGAAAAAACGCTATGGCCGCCTGGAAATGGTGGGCCCGTTCTCCGTCAGGGATGGGGAGGATAACTATCAGCTGTATCTGATCCGTCCCGCCAGCACCTCACAATCCGACTTTATCAACCTGCTGTTTGACCGGCCGCTGCTGCTGCTGATCGTCACAATGCTGGTTAGCGCCCCGCTGCTGCTGTGGCTGGCGTGGAGCCTGGCGAAACCGGCGCGTAAGCTGAAAAATGCCGCTGACGAGGTCGCCCAGGGCAACCTGCGGCAGCATCCAGAGCTGGAAGCCGGACCGCAGGAGTTTTTAGCCGCTGGCGCCAGCTTTAACCAGATGGTGACGGCCCTGGAGCGGATGATGACCAGCCAGCAACGGCTGCTGTCCGATATCTCGCACGAGCTGCGCACGCCGCTCACGCGCCTGCAGCTGGGCACCGCCCTGCTGCGCCGCCGCAGCGGTGAGAGCAAAGAGCTGGAGCGTATCGAAACTGAAGCGCACCGGCTGGACAGCATGATCAACGACCTGCTGGTGATGTCGCGCAATCAGGCGAAAAACGCCCTGGTGAGCGAGACGGTCAAAGCCAATCAGCTGTGGGGCGAAGTGCTGGACAACGCGGCGTTTGAAGCCGAGCAGATGGGTAAATCGTTCACCGTTGAGTATCCGCCGGGTCCGTGGCCGCTGTACGGTAACCCCAATGCGCTGGAAAGCGCGCTGGAGAATATCGTCCGCAACGCCCTGCGCTACTCGCACACGAAGATTTCCGTCAGCTTCTCAGTGGATAAAGACGGGATTACGGTTAACGTCGATGACGACGGCCCGGGAGTCAGCCCGGAGGATCGCGAGCAGATTTTCCGGCCATTCTACCGGACCGACGAGGCGCGCGACCGCGAGTCCGGCGGCACCGGCCTGGGGCTGGCGATTGTCGAAACCGCTATTCAGCAGCACCGTGGCTGGGTGAAGGCCGACGACAGCCCGCTGGGCGGTCTGCGCTTAACCCTCTGGCTACCGCTGTATAAGCGGACCTGACGCTAACCCGGCCTGCGCTGCGCCGGGTTACCGCCAGGAACGGTCAGGTCGCCCGGGTAAGGCGCTTGCGCCGCTACCCGGGAGACTCTGCGGAAAGCGCCAATATGGGGGAATTATTTCCCCCACAATCGCCGTGAATTATCCTCGATCTTGCCGCTTAAACGGCGCTTCTGCATGGTTCGACTCCAGCTTACCGACAGGCCCGCTGCCGACAATAAGCGGTGGTACTGATCGTCATCAAACGGCATATGCCAGGCAATCGCCCCGGCCTCATGGACGCTGACATCGCTCAGGCGAGAGACCAGTTCGAGCGGCGCATCGCTGGAGACTTGCCCCCCGGCGATCACCCGGTACAACCAGCCGGTCTTCCCGCTGTTTTGCATCAGCTGCGCCATATCACCGATCGCAAAATGAAAGTTGAGCTTGAAGCACGGAGAGCGCGGCTGGGTGACCTGGATCAGCGCCTCGCCCCAGCGAAAGATATCGCCAATGTAGACGTTTTGTTCGGTGAGGCCGGTAGTGGAGAGGTTTTCGCCGAACGCCGGGGCGCAGAACCGATCGGCCTGCTGGGGGAATTCACGGATCCAGTCGGCATAGTGTTCGCGCGGATAGTGACACAGCGCGCGGTCCGGCCCGCCGTGTATTTTCTTCTCCGCCTGCTCATCCCCTTCGAGACCGAGATCGCCGAGCTGCAACTCGCCGTCAACCTGGATTTTGCCGATCGCGCTGGGACGACTGCCCGTGTAGTCCCTGATTTTGCCGACAAAGACATTCACCGGATAATGCATGTCTGCTCTCCTTGCTACCGATATAAAAAAAGCGAGCCATCAGACTCGCTTCTCTTTTAGCACATTGCAACCTTATTTTTTGGCGGCAAAACGCGCTGCAGCTTCGTCCCAGTTCACCACGTCCCAGAAGGCTTTGATGTAGTCCGGGCGACGGTTCTGGAATTTCAGGTAGTAAGCGTGTTCCCACACGTCCAGACCCAGGATCGGGAAGCCGGAAGCGCCGGAAATGGCTTCGCCCATCAGCGGGGAATCCTGGTTTGCGGTGGAGACAACGGCCAGTTTGTCACCTTTCAGGACCAGCCACGCCCAGCCGGAACCGAAACGGGTCGCAGCGGCTTTTTCGAATTCCGCTTTGAAGTTGTCCACAGAGCCGAAATCGCGCTCGATAGCCGCTTTCAGGTCGCCCTGCAGGGTGGTACCGGTTTTCAGGCCTTTCCAGAACAGGCTGTGGTTCGCGTGGCCGCCGGCGTTGTTACGCAGTACGGTTTTTTTGTCAGCCGGCAGCTGATCCAGCTTGGTGATCAGCTCTTCAGCGGACAGGTTAGCGAACTCCGGCAGGCTTTCCAGCGCGGCGTTGGCATTGTTCACGTAGGTCTGGTGGTGTTTGGTGTGATGGATCTCCATCGTCTGCTTGTCGAAGTGCGGTTCCAGAGCATCGTAAGCGTACGGCAGGGATGGCAGGGTATAGCTCATAATCATCTCCATTATTGTCGAGCGGCTCAAGTGTTAACGCCGCGTAAGCAGTTTGTCCATTATAGTTAATTAAATGGTATTGAAAATGCTTATCAATGCCGTATTTTTCATATGGATATAACCAGAAGAAATACCCGTCGTTTTGTGATGTAGAACAACTAATTAAGCCCATGGTTGCCAGAGTTCGCCATCCTGTGGCAACGTCCTGAAGGCGGCCAAAGCGGCTAATTTTTACACTCATCGCATCGGAAGCCGCCGTCTCCGATAAAAAAAGATGAGGATAAAATCAATGAACCACGCGATTACGATGGGTATTTTTTGGCATTTGATAGGGGCCGCCAGTGCCGCCTGTTTCTATGCCCCGTTCAAGAAAGTAAAACACTGGTCGTGGGAAACCATGTGGTCGGTCGGGGGGATCGTCTCCTGGCTGATCCTGCCCTGGGCCATCAGCGCCACCCTGTTACCCGATTTCTGGGCCTACTACCGCTCCTTTAACGCCTCCACGCTGCTGCCGGTCTTTCTGTTCGGCGCCATGTGGGGCATCGGTAATATCAACTATGGCCTGACCATGCGCTATCTCGGCATGTCGATGGGGATTGGCATCGCCATTGGCATCACGCTGATTGTCGGTACGCTGATGACGCCGATTATTAACGGTCAGTTTTCGGTGCTGATGCACACCCAGGGCGGTCAAATGACGCTGCTCGGCGTGCTGGTGGCGGTGGTTGGCGTTGGCATCGTCACCCGTGCGGGCCAGCTGAAAGAGCGCAAAATGGGCATCAAAGCCGAAGAGTTCAATCTGAAGAAAGGGCTTCTGCTGGCGGTGATGTGCGGTATCTTCTCGGCAGGGATGTCGTTCGCGATGAACGCCGCCAAACCGATGCATGATGCCGCCGCGGCGCTCGGCGTCGACCCGTTACATGCGGCGCTGCCAAGCTACGTGGTGATTATGGGCGGCGGGGCGCTGGTCAACCTTGGCTTCTGCTTTATTCGTCTGGCGAAAGTGAAGACCCTGTCAGTCAAAGCCGATTTCTCACTGGCCAAACCGCTCATCATCAGCAACCTGCTGCTTTCCGCCCTCGGCGGCCTGATGTGGTATCTCCAGTTCTTCTTCTATGCCTGGGGCCACGCCAGCATTCCGGCGCAGTATGACTATATGAGCTGGATGCTGCACATGAGTTTCTACGTACTGTGCGGCGGTCTGGTGGGTCTGGTGCTGAAAGAGTGGAACAACGCCGGTCGTCGTCCGGTGAGCGTCCTGAGCCTCGGCTGCGTGGTGATCATCATCGCCGCCAACATCGTCGGTCTGGGAATGGCCAGTTAAGCACCGGATCATCTGCCTGACAAAGACGCTCTTCAGGCGGCGGCGCGACTGCGCTGCCGCCACTGACCCGGCGACATGCCGATTTCCCGGCTGAACACCACCGAAAAGTAGTTACTGTCCTCAAAGCCGCACTGCATGGCGATATCGCCGATTAAGCGCTCGGTATGCTGCAACAGATACTGCGCATGGCAGATCCGTAGCTGGCGTAAATAGTGATTGATGGTCATGCCGGTTTGCTGGCGAAATTGCTGCCGTAGCGCCCGCTCGCTGCCGCCCTCCTGCTCGCAGAAACGCTCCAGGACAAAGGGTCGGCTCAGGCTGGCCGCCAGCGCGGCCAGCAGTTTGTCCAACAGCGCTTCGCGCTGCGTCGCCGCCAGATTATCCGTCGCGTAGCGATGGCGCTGGAGGGTCAGCGCCAGCTGAGCAAACAGCAGCTCGGCCATCGCATTCCCCTGCGCATCGTGCCGGGAACACTCATGCTCAAGCTGGCTAATTACCTGGCGCGCCTGCGCCATACCGGTGCTGCCCATGCGCCAGTGGGGCTTCCACGGCGTGCCGAAGAGGCCAGGGATCGCCCCCGCCCAGTCGAAATTGAGCTGCAGCCGCTCCGGGCAATAGATGATGTTCTGCAGAACCAGATCGTTAACGGAAGCATAGGAGTGTTTATCTTCGGCGCGAATATAGAACAGATCGCCACGGGTAATGCGCCAGGGACGGTCGTTGAGAACGTGTAGCCCGTTGCCCCGCCACACCAGCACCAGCTCGCAGAACTCATGGGTGTGTTCAGCGAAGACGTTTTGCGGGTAGCGGTCGGCCACCGCCACCGCCTGCGTGGCGGAAGGGAAAAACTCCTCTTTACGTAGAATCAGACCGGCCACGGCTCACACTCCCAACGCGGATAACGGCGCATTATTCGCGTTTTTGGTCCGCAATACGTTGACTCCTCTCGCGTTACTGAAGAATAGCGTCGCGCCCCTGGCGGATATCGCGCGGCGACCAGGAAAACTCGCGGCGAAAAAGCGTCGAAAAGTGGTTACTGTCGCCGAATCCGCAGCGATAGGCGATATCAGTCACGCTTTCATCGCTGTGGCGCAGCAGGTGGCGGGCTTTCATCAGGCGCACCCGATTGAGATAGCGCTGCGGCGTCAGGCCGGTCTGCTGCTTCAGCTGGCGGTGTAGAGTACGCAGCGACAGCGAAAACTGCGCCGCCACCTCCTCCCAGCAGATCTCCTGCGCAAAATGGTCTTCCAGCCAGGCCAGCAGCTGATTCAGCCGCGCATCGTTGTTGGTGGCCTCTTCCGCAAGGCTGCTTTTCCGCAGCAGCACCAGCAGCTGCATAAACAGGATCTCACGGCTGGCGACGGCATGGGTATCCGTTTCGCTCCCCATGGCCTCCATCTGCGCCACGATATGCCGCACCTGCTGCAGGACCGTCTGGTTTACCCGCCAGTGCGACGGGTAGTTGCCCTCCTGCTCCTGGGGCAGCAGCTGGCTGACCCCGGCGAGAAAACGAAACGCATCCGGCGCGCGATAGAGCACGTTGGTCAGACACAGATTGTCTGTGTGCTCGTAAAGATGCCGGTCGTGATCGCGAATAAAGCAGACCGAGCCGCCGCCGATGGTATAAGGCTGGCCATTGAAGACGTGAATGCCCGTGCCCTGCTCCACGATGACAATTTCATGGAAATCATGGTGATGCTCCGGAAAGGCCGACTGAGGGAGGCGGGGTTCAATAGCCACCGTCGAGATCCCGGCCTTAAAGAAATCCGTACTGTGCAATATGGTCATGATGCCACCCTCGTAATGAGAAAAATTATCAGTCACCGGCTGATAGTAATGAAGGGTTGGCTATCCGGCCTTCAATTTTTGACCGCGAAATTCGTAAATCCTGCCGCTTTTTCAAGAATCAGCCGGAAAGATGCGGAACTGCGGACCCCATCACATCCTCCTCACCACCGCCCAAAACCGCAATTTGTGATTTTCCTCACGGTCACCTTTGCTTTCTTGCCAGCGGCCAGTTTCGGCTGTCCGTAGCGAGAAGGTGTTAGTCAGCGCCCTTTTTTAGACTGCGGACAATGATTTTAAGAAGGGTCGTTCCATGAGTATTCGTCATTGTGTCGCCGTCGATTTAGGCGCCTCCAGCGGGCGGGTCATGCTCGCCAGCTATCAGTCCGGGCCGCGCGCCCTGACGCTGCGTGAAATTCATCGCTTCACCAACAGCCTGCAGAAGGTGGATGGCTTCGACTGCTGGGATCTCGATAGCCTCGAAGGCGAGATCCGCCGCGGGCTGGAGAAAGTGTGTGAGCAGGGCATCCTGATCGACAGCATCGGCATCGATACCTGGGGCGTGGATTATGTCCTGCTGGATAAGCAGGGTCAGCGCGTCGGGCTGCCGGTCTCCTATCGTGACGATCGCACCCAGGGCCTGCTACGTCACGCTGAAGAACAGCTGGGCCGGGCGGAGATCTATCGCCGCAGCGGCATTCAGTTTCTGCCGTTTAACACCCTCTATCAGCTGCGCGCCCTGGTGGAGCAGCAGCCGGAGCTGGTCAGTCAGGCCGCCCATGCCCTGCTGATCCCCGACTATTTCAGCTTCCGGCTGACCGGCAATCTGAACTGGGAATATACCAACGCCACCACCACCCAGCTGGTCAACATCCACAGCGATAGCTGGGATGAGACGCTGCTGAACTGGACCGGCGCGCCGCGCGAATGGTTCGGTGCGCCGACGCATCCCGGCAACGTTATCGGCCACTGGATTTGTCCGCAGGGCAATAACATCCCGGTGGTCGCCGTCGCCAGCCACGACACCGCCAGCGCGGTGATCGCCTCCCCGCTGGCCGACCGCCACGCCGCCTATCTTTCCTCCGGGACCTGGTCGCTGATGGGGTTTGAAAGCCTGACCCCGTACACCTGCGACGCGGCGCTGCAGGCCAATATCACCAACGAAGGCGGGGCCGAAGGCCGCTATCGGGTGCTGAAAAATATTATGGGGCTGTGGCTGCTGCAGCGGGTGCTGAAAGAGCAAAACGTCAGCGACCTGCAGGGGCTAATCGCCCGCACCGCCGCGCTGCCGGCGTGCCGCTTCATCATTGACTGCAATGACGACCGCTTTATCAACCCGGCCAGTATGAGCGCCGAGATCCAGGCCGCCTGCCGCGGATCCGGTCAGCCGGTTCCTGACAGCGACGCCGAACTGGCGCGCTGCATTTTCGACAGCCTGGCGCTGCTCTACGCCCGGGTGCTTAACGAGCTGGCGGCGCTGCGCGGCCAGCCCTTCAGCCAGCTGCATATCGTCGGCGGCGGCTGCCAGAACGAACTGCTCAACCAGCTGTGCGCCGACGCCTGCGGGATCGTCGTCGTGGCCGGCCCGACAGAGGCCTCCACCCTCGGCAATATCGGCATCCAGCTAATGACCCTCGACGAGCTGGCCAGCGTCGATGAGTTTCGTCAGGTGGTACGCGGCAACGCGTCCCTCACCACCTTTACCCCCAATCCTGATAGTGAAATTGCCCGTTTCGTGGCGCAGTTTCAGCCACAACAGACCAAGGAGCTTTGCGCATGACCACTCAACTTGAACAAGCCTGGGAAATTGCTAAGCAGCGCTACGCCGCCGTCGGCGTGGATGTCGAGGAGGCCCTGCGCCAGCTGGACCGTCTGCCCGTATCCATGCACTGCTGGCAGGGTGACGACGTCGCCGGGTTCGAAAATCCGGCGGGAAGCCTGACCGGCGGCATCCAGGCCACCGGCAACTACCCGGGCAAAGCGCGCAATGCTCATGAGCTACGCGCCGACCTTGAGCAGGCGCTGAGCCTGATCCCGGGGCCAAAGCGTCTCAACCTGCACGCTATTTATCTGGAATCCGACGCGCCGGTGGCGCGCAATGAGATTAAGCCGGAGCACTTTAAAAACTGGGTTGAGTGGGCGAAAGCCAACAAACTGGGGCTGGATTTCAACCCCTCCTGCTTCTCGCATCCGCTGAGCGCCGACGGCTTTACCTTGTCGCATGCCAACGATGAGATCCGCCAGTTCTGGATCGACCACTGCAAAGCCAGCCGCCGCGTATCCGCTTATTTTGGCGAACAGCTGGGCACCCCGTCGGTGATGAATATCTGGGTGCCGGACGGCATGAAGGACATTACCGTTGACCGCTTCGCGCCGCGCCAGCGGCTGCTGAACGCGCTGGATGAAGTCATCAGCGAAAAATTCGACCCGGCGCATCACATTGACGCTGTGGAGAGCAAGCTGTTCGGTATCGGCGCCGAAAGCTACACCGTCGGCTCCAACGAGTTCTATATGGGCTACGCCACCAGCCGCCAGACGGCGCTGTGCCTGGATGCCGGCCACTTCCACCCGACGGAGGTCATCTCCGACAAGATCTCCGCCGCCATGCTCTACATCCCGCGTCTGCTACTGCACGTCAGCCGCCCGGTGCGCTGGGACAGCGACCACGTGGTGCTGCTGGATGATGAGACCCAGGCCATCGCCAGCGAAATCATTCGCCATAACCTGTTTGACCGCGTGCACATCGGCCTCGACTTCTTCGATGCCTCCATCAACCGCATCGCGGCCTGGGTGATTGGTACCCGCAATATGAAAAAAGCGCTGCTGCGCGCCCTGCTGGAACCGACCGACCAGCTGCGCCAGCTGGAGAACGACGGCGATTACACCGCCCGCCTGGCGCTGCTCGAAGAGCAAAAATCCCTGCCGTGGCAGGCCATCTGGGAGATGTACTGCCAGCGTCACGACACGCCGGCGGGCAGCCAGTGGCTGGACAACGTGCGGGCTTATGAGAATGCGGTTCTGAGCCAGCGCGGGTAATGCACGGGCTTCCCCGGGTCGCGGCTGACGCCTTACCCGGGCTACGAACCGGTAGCCCGGATAAGCCGTTTACGGCGCAATCCGGGGGCACGCACATATTTAGGGTGAGGGGGTCAACCCCTCACCGAATCAACAGGAAAGACAAGACTATGCAGAACATTATCGACGCCTGGTTCGTCCAGGGCATGATCAAAGCCACCTCCGACGCCTGGCTGAAAGGCTGGGACGAGCGCAACGGCGGCAACCTGACGCTGCGTCTGGATGAGGCGGATATCGAACCTTACGTGGCGGATTTCCACGCTAAACCGCGCTATATCGCCCTCAGCCAGCCGATGCCAACCCTGGCTAACCAGCCGTTTATCGTCACCGGCTCCGGCAAATTCTTCCGTAATGTCCAGCTCGACCCGGCCGCTAACCTTGGCGTGGTGAAAGTCGACAGCGACGGCGCGGGATACCATATCCTGTGGGGTCTGACGGAGGATGCAGTGCCGACCTCCGAGCTGCCGGCACACTTCCTGTCGCACAGCGAGCGCATCAAACTGACCGACGGCAAGGACCGGGTGATCATGCACTGTCATGCCACCAACCTGATCGCCCTGACCTACGTCCTGGAGAACCACAGCGATCTGTTCACCCGCAAGCTGTGGGAAGGCAGCACCGAATGTCTGGTGGTCTTCCCGGACGGCGTCGGCATTCTGCCGTGGATGGTGCCAGGCACCGATGAAATCGGCCAGGCCACTGCGGAAACCATGCAAAAACACTCGCTGGTGCTGTGGCCGTTCCACGGCGTCTTCGGCAGCGGCCCAACCCTGGATGAGACCTTCGGCCTGATCGACACCGCCGAGAAGTCCGCCGAAGTGCTGGTGAAAGTCTTGTCCATGGGCGGTATGAAGCAGACCATCACTCGCGAAGAGCTTATCGCCCTTGGCAAACGATTCAACGTGCAGCCGCTGCAGTCCGCGTTAGATCTTTATCCATAACAACATCGCGCCCCGCTCACCGAGACGGGGCGAAGCCTCACCTGCAAACCCTACAAAACTGACTCATGTGGAGTAAAAGCAATGAAAACAAAGACAAGCTTGATCCTCACCGTTGCCGCCCTGGCGTTGTCCGGTTCCGCCTTAGCAGAAGTGAAAATCGCCCTCGTGGCGAAATCGCTGGGAAATGGCTTCTTCGAAGCCGCCAACGTTGGCGCCCAACAGGCAGCCAAAGAGTTAGGTGATGTCAAAGTGATCTACACCGGCCCGACCACCACTACCGCCGAAGCGCAGATCGACGTGCTGAACGGGTTGATCGCCCAGGGGGTGGATGCGATCGCTATTTCCGCTAACGATCCGGACGCGGTGGTGCCGGTGCTGAAAAAAGCGATGCAGCGCGGCATCAAGGTGGTCTCGTGGGACTCCGGCGTGGCGCCGGCAGGCCGCCAAATCCATCTTAATCCCTCCAATAACGCCTTAATTGGCGAGACCAACGTCAAGCTCGCCGCCGATGCGCTGAAGGCGCTGAACGTGGAGAAGGGGGATGTGGCAGTGTTAAGCGCCACTCCGACCTCCACTAACCAGAATATCTGGATTGAGGAGATGAAAAAGGTGCTGCCGCAGTATCCGTCCGTACACCTTGTCACGGTCGCCTACGGTGACGATCTGTCGGATAAAAGCTACCGCGAAGCGGTGGGCCTGCTGAAATCATATCCGGACCTGAAAGTCATTGTTTCGCCGTCATCGGTGGGGATCGTTGCCGCCGCGCAGGCGGTGAAGGACCAGGGCAAAATCGGCAAAGTGTATGTCACCGGGCTGGGGCTGCCGTCGGAAATGGCCGGCGCGATCAAGTCTGGCGCCAGCAAAAGTTTCGCCATCTGGAACCCGATTGACCTGGGCTACGCCGCCACCTATCTGGCCGACGATTTAGTCAAAGGCACCGCGACCAAAACCGAAGCCAGTATGGGCAAGCTGGGCAAAGTGAAGCTGGATGCCGAGGGGAACGGCGCGATGGCCGAGCCGTTTGTCTACGATGCGAGCAACATCGATAAGTTCTCGAAGATTTTCTAACCCTTGTTCCCTCACCCCGGCCCTCTGCGCGATGCGGCCAGCGGGCGCCGGACCGTTCCCTCTCCCCTTTGGGGAGAGAGTTAGGGTGAGGGGCGATTTTACGGAGAACTATCATGTCAGCATCAACGCCACTGCTGTCGCTGAAGGGCATCACCAAGATTTTTCCCGGTGTGCGTGCCCTTGAGAACGTACAGCTTGATCTCTGGCCCGGCAAAGTGACCGCCCTCATCGGCGAAAACGGCGCGGGGAAATCCACGCTGGTCAAAGTCATGACCGGTATTTATCAGCCCGAAGAGGGGGAGATCCTCTATAAAGCGATCCCCATTCATCTGCCGACGCCGGAATCGGCGCACAAGGTGGGGATCACCGCCATTCACCAGGAAACCGTGCTGTTTGACGAACTCTCGGTCAGCGAAAACATTTTCGTCGGCCAGTATCTGTATAAGGGGCTGTTCAAAACGCTCGACTGGCCCGCGATGCATCGCCGGGCTGGCGAGATCCTCGCCCGGCTTGAAGTTCTGATCGACCCGCGCGCCACGCTGAAAACGCTCAGCATCGCCCAACGGCACATGGTGGCGATTGCCCGGGCGCTGGCTTTCGACGCCCAGGTGGTGATCCTGGATGAGCCGACCGCCGCGCTCTCGCAACATGAAATTCTGGAGTTTTATCAGATCGTTGAGCGTCTGAAGCAGGACGGCAAAGCGATCCTGTTTATCTCGCATAAGTTTGATGAGATTTTCGAGCTGGCGGACTACTACACCATTCTGCGCGACGGCGTTTACGTCAGCTCCGGAGCGATAAACGACATCACCGAAGAGCGGATGGTGGCGATGATGGTGGGCCGCGCGATTACCCAAACCTACCCGAAAGTTGACTGTACCCCAGGGGAAACGGTGCTGGAGGTGCAAGACCTCTGTCACCCCACCGAGTTTGCCCATATCAGCTTCAGCCTGCGCAAGGGAGAAATTCTCGGCTTTTACGGCCTGGTGGGCGCCGGACGCACCGAGCTGATGCAGGCGCTCTCCGGCGTAACGCATCCCTCCTCCGGCGAGATCCGGCTGAACGGCAGCCCCATGCGCTTTCGCCAGCCCGCCGACGCCATCCGCGCGGGCATCGTCTGCGTACCGGAAGAGCGGCAGAAACAGGGGGCGATCATCGCCCTGCCCATCGCCCAAAACATCAGTCTGCCGCAGCTCAGTAAGCTCAACCCTAACGGCGTCCTGAACGACGCCCGGGAATGGCGGCTGGCGGACGAGTACGCCTCGCGCCTGCAGGTTAAAGCCTTCAGCTGGCGGCAGCCGGTGGAGACCCTCTCCGGCGGCAACCAGCAGAAAGTGGTGATCGGCAAATGGCTGGCGACTCATCCCGAGGTGATTATCCTCGACGAGCCGACCAAAGGCATCGATATCGGCTCAAAAGCCGCCGTGCATCAGTTTATGTCCGAGCTGGTCAGCCAGGGGCTGGCGGTGATTATGGTCTCGTCAGAGTTGCCGGAAGTGATGGGCATGGCCGACCGGATTATCGTGATGCACGAAGGGCTGATGGTCGCCGAGTACCGGGCCGGAGAAGCGACGGCGGAAACCATCGTCAGCGCCGCCAGCGGCATTGGCCAGGAGGCAGCATGATGGGACACGCATGGCTGAAGCATCGCGAAGCGCTGCTGGCGGTGGTCATCATTTTGATGATCGGCGCCATTGGCAGCCGGGCGCCATCGTTCGTTTCACCGGGCAATCTGGTGGAGATGTTTAACGATACCGCCATCCTTATCATCCTCGCCCTCGGGCAGATGATGGTGCTGCTCACCAAAGGCATCGATCTGTCGATGGCCGCCAACCTGGCGCTGACCGGGATGATCGTCGCCCTGCTTAACGCCCACTATCCGGGTATTCCGGTGGTGGCGCTGCTGGCGCTGGCAACCCTGCTGGGCCTGCTGATGGGGGTGATTAACGGCCTGCTGGTCTGGCGCCTCGGCATTCCCGCCATCGTGGTGACCCTGGGCACCATGAGCATTTATCGCGGCATTATCTTTCTGCTGACCGACGGCGGCTGGGTTAACTCACATCAGATGAGCGCTGATTTCCTCAGTCTGCCGCGCAGCGCCCTCCTGGGATTGCCGCTGCTGAGCTGGTGCGCCATCGCCGCGCTGCTGCTGGTGGGTTATTTCCTGCGCTACAGCCGCACCGGCCGGGCCTTATACACCGCAGGCGGCAACGCGACGGCGGCGTACTACACCGGTATTAACGCCGGGAAAATGCAGTTCGTCAGCTTCTGCCTCTCCGGCGCGCTGGCCGGCTTCTGCGGCTATCTGTGGATCTCGCGCTTCGCCGTCGCCTATGTCGACGTGGCGAACGGCTTTGAACTGCAGGTGGTCGCCGCCTGCGTGATCGGCGGTATCAGCACCATGGGCGGAAGCGGACGGGTGCTGGGCTGCCTGTGCGGCGCGCTGTTCCTCGGCGTCATCAATAATGCCCTGCCGGTGATCGGCATCTCGCCGTTCTGGCAAATGGCGATTTCCGGGGCGGTGATCGTCATGGCGGTGCTGCTTAACGAGCGCGGCAATCGCGGTCACGGGCGGTTAATCCTGCGTAACGCGGCGCTAGCCCGGCAGAAACAGGGGGTGAAATCATGAGCAAGATGATGGTATCTGAAGAGATGAAAAACGCCCCGGCCGCGCCGTCGCCGCTGCGCCGCCTGCTGTGCTGGGAAGGGTTTTTACTGGCGGTCACCCTGGCGGTATTTATCGGCAACGCCCTGGCTTCCCCTTATTTCCTTAATATCTGGAACCTGTCGGACGCCACCTTCACCTTTACCGAGAAAGCGATCGTCGTCCTGCCGATGGCGATGCTGATTATCGCCCGGGAAATCGATCTGTCGGTAGCCTCGACGATGGCGCTCAGCTCAACGGTGATGGGCTTCTGCGCGGCGGCGGGGATGGATACGCCGCTGCTGGTATTGGTCGGGCTGGGCGTGGGTCTGCTGTGCGGCCTGTTCAACGGTATCCTGGTGACGCGTTTTAACCTGTCGTCGATCGTGATCACCATCGGCACCATGAGCCTGTATCGCGGCATCACCTATATCCTGCTGGGCGATCAGGCGCTCAACCACTACCCGGAGAGCTTTGCCTGGTTCGGCCAGGGGTACGTGTGGGGCGCGCTCTCTTTTGAGTTTGCGCTGTTTATCCTCCTCGCGGCCGCCTTCACCTTCCTGCTGCATAAAACCAACTTTGGTCGCCGGACCTACGCCATCGGCAATAACCCGACCGGCGCCTGGTACTCCGGGATCAACGTGAAGCGCCATAACCTGGCGCTGTTCGCGCTGGTCGGGCTGATGGCCGGACTGGCGGCGGTCCTGCTGACCTCACGGCTCGGCAGTACCCGCCCTACCCTGGCGATGGGCTGGGAGCTGGCGGTTGTCACCATGGCGGTGCTCGGCGGCGTCAATATTCTCGGCGGCTCCGGCAGCATGCCCGGGGTGATCATCGCCGCCTTTCTGATGGGGCTGGTGACCTTCGGCCTGAGCCTGCTCAACGTCCCCGGCATCGTGATGTCGGTGATTATCGGCGCGATGCTGATCGTGGTTATCTCCCTGCCGATTATGACCCGGCGGATGCTGCAGCGAAGACGATGTTAATTTCCCCCTCGCCCTAAATCCCGGAGGCGGTGCTACGCACCTGTCCTGGCTACCGGCCTGCAGACGCCAGTGAACCTGTAGCCCGGGTAAGGCGCCAGCCGCGACCCGGGAGCGGGTGAAGGGAAACGGATTACCCAAATCAACATTAAGGAGAATTATCATGAGTTTTATGTTGGCACTACCTAAAATCAGCCTCCACGGCGCAGGCGCTATCGGCGATATGGTCAAGCTGGTAGCGGGCAAACAGTGGGGCAAGGCGCTGATCGTCACCGACGGGCAGCTGGTGAAGCTGGGCCTGCTGGACAGTCTGTTTTCCGCGCTGGATGAACAGCAGATGGCATATCAGCTGTTTGACGACGTGTTCCCCAACCCTACCGAAGCGTTGGTGCAGCAAGGCTATGCGGCGTACCAGGCGGCCCGCTGCGATTACCTGATCGCCTTCGGCGGCGGCAGCCCGATTGATACCGCCAAGGCGATAAAAATCCTCACCGCCAACCCTGGCCCCTCCACAGCCTACTCCGGCGTCGGCAAAGTGAAAAACGCTGGCGTGCCGCTGGTGGCCATCAACACCACTGCCGGCACGGCGGCGGAGATGACCAGCAACGCAGTGATTATCGATAGCGAGCGTCAGGTAAAAGAGGTGATTATCGACCCGAACCTGATCCCGGATATCGCCGTCGACGACGCCAGCGTGATGCTCGACATCCCGCCAGCCGTTACCGCCGCCACCGGCATGGACGCCCTGACCCACGCCATCGAGGCCTTTGTCTCCGTTGGCGCCCATCCCCTGACCGACGCCAACGCCCTCGAGGCCATCCGCCTGATCAACCTGTGGCTGCCGAAAGCGGTAGACGATGGACACGATCTGCAGGCCCGCGAGCAGATGGCGTTTGGCCAGTATCTGGCGGGCATGGCGTTCAACAGCGCCGGCCTCGGGCTGGTACACGCCCTGGCCCATCAGCCTGGCGCCACCCACAACCTGCCGCACGGGGTGTGCAACGCCATCCTGCTGCCGATCATCGAAAACTTTAACCGCCCGAACGCCGTGGCGCGCTTCGCCCGCGTGGCGCAGGCGATGGGTGTCGATACCCGCGGCATGAGCGATGAAGCCGCCAGCATGGAGGCCATCAACGCCATTCGCGCGCTGAGCAAACGCGTGGGGATCCCCCAGGGCTTCAGCCAGCTTGGCGTCAGCAAAGCCGATATCGAAGGCTGGCTGGACAAAGCGCTGGCCGACCCGTGCGCGCCATGTAACCCGCGCCCCGCCAGCCGCGATGAGGTCCGCGAGCTCTATCTGGAGGCATTATGATCCGTAAAGCCTTTGTCATGCAGGTGAACCCCGACGCGCACGAGGAGTACCAGCGCCGTCATAACCCCATCTGGCCGGAGCTGGAGGCTACGCTGAAAGCGCACGGCGCGCACCACTACGCCATCTATCTCGATAAAGAACGCCACCTGCTGTTCGCCACGGTGGAGATTGAGTCGGAAGCCCGCTGGGAGGCGGTCGCCAGCACGGAAGTGTGCCAGCGCTGGTGGAAATACATGCGCGAGGTGATGCCCAGCAACCCGGACAACAGCCCGCTGAGCGCGGAGCTCAAAGAAGTGTTTTATCTGGCGTGAACCCCCACGACGCCGGAGAGTACCTTCCCCGGCCTCCCGCCATGCGTGCTGGAGGCCGTTTCAACGGCGGTAATGCAAAACAGGGGACACGACCCTTTGCGCTCCCCTGTTTCTCTCGCCCATCATCCGGGAAAAAGTACGTATTTGTCTTTATCCGCATCGGTAATTTCTCTTAATACCCGGCAAGGTACGCCTGCGGCAACCACATTCGCCGGTATGGAGCGATTGACCACACTGCCCGCGCCTATGACTGAATTCTGGCCAATCGTTACCCCGGGATTAATAATCACCCCCGTGCCTAACCAAACCCCATCTTCAATCACCACCGGTAATGAAAACTGTTGATGCGTATGGCGCAGCGCGGGGTGGATGGGATGCCCGGCGGTGGAGATAGTGACATTTGGCGCAAACATGACGTTATTGCCGATGATAATGTCCGCATCGTCGACCAGCGTGAGGTTAAAATTGGCATAAAAATTATCACCAATCGTCGTATGGATCCCATAGGCAATATTGATCGGCGGCTCTATCCAGCATTGTTCGCCGACTTTCGCGAACATGCGCTGAATAATATCGTTGCGCAATTCCTGATTAAACGGATGCGAATGATTATATTCATAGGCCCGCGCTTTACCCATCAGCCGCTGCTCCGGCAAGCCATATCCTGCATCCAGGTAAAGCTCACCGCTGTTCATACGTTTTTTCATATCCATCATGACCTCTTCCTTCTCTGTCAGGCACCACCCTGTGCCACGGAATGTTGATAATTAAACCGTCATCGCATTATCGCGCAGCGGCTCAGTTTTCGTCTTACCCGCTAACGTAAACGCCGATATTAAAGTGACGGTGAGGGCAATACCGCCGAGGATCATATAGGTCTCCTGGAAACCGATCCGATCATACATATTGCCGGCGAAGGCGGAGAGGAAGATCGCCGCCACCTGCTTGGCGAACTGGAAGCCCACCAGGTAAATGGTCGCCGACAGCCGGACGTCAAACACGCCGGTAATATATTTAAAGGCGCCCACCAGCAGGAACGGCACCTCCAGCGCATGGAGCATTTTCAGCGCCACCACTTCCGCGGCGGTGGTGGCGAAGGAAGAGCCAATCATTCTTGCCGCCATCACCATCCCGGCAATCAGCAAGGTATTCTTCGCCCCGATGCGGTTAATAATCCACGGCGAGCTGAACATAATGATGGCGTTACAAATTTCTCCCGCGGTGGTGGCGAAACCAAAGGCACGGGTGCCTGCTTCCGGGGTCGCGAAGAACGATTTGAAGAAGGTGGCGAACTGCTGATCGAAAACGTCATACACGCAGGCTACGCCGATGACGTACAGAATAAACATCCACATCTTCCGCTGGCGGAACATGCGCACCGCCGTTTTTAAATCGATCGCCGGGCGATTGGCGCCGAGCGAGTCCATTACCTGCGCGGACTGACTGGCCTGCGGTTTGGCGATAGCCACCAGCACCACCAGCAGCAGCGCGGCGGCCGAGCCCATCCAGAACACCCACTCCGGGTTAACGCTGAACAGCATCCCCGCCGTGGTGGCGCACAGCGCCCAGCCCAGGCAACCAAAGGTGCGCGCCTTGCCGTATTCAAACCCGCTGTTGCGGCTTACCCGTTCGATATAGGCCTCCATCGCGCCGGCGCCGGCGGAGAACACAAAGCCAATGTAAGCGCCGCCGCTCAACGCCCCGAGCCAGATATTGGTTTTCAGCAGCGGAGCGAAAACATAAAGGAAGAAGGGAGCAATCAGCACCAGCAAAACGGTCACGATCCACATCAGGTGTTTTTTCAGCCCCAGCTTGTCAGAGATCACCCCGAGGATCGGCTGGAAACAGATGGCGAACAGCGACAGGCTGGAGAAAACGAGGCCGGTTTCGGTTTTATTCAGGCCGATGACGTCCGACAGCCAGATCGGCAGAAACGGAAAGCAGGTGGCCATGATGAAGAAGTAGAGAAAGAAGAACAGCCCGAAAATCCAGAAGTTGGGGTTGTTTTTGTGGGTACAGACGGTCGGGTTCATTATATTTTCCTCAAGAAGGGCCGCGGCGCGGCCCGGTACCATCACACGCGTTGCAGGCCAATCAGAATGGCGCTTTCCGGGTCGAGGATGGGCAGCGCCAACCCCGCCTGCTGTAGCCACTCACCGCTTACGGTCTGCGGCGTCGTCATCCATGCCGGCAGCTTCCGCATGGTGTGGCCGCCCTCGCCGGTAATCTGTATGTTCGGATGATCGAGGAGCGTCACCTGATAGCGGGCGCTCGCCTCCAGCCCCGCCAGGCGCAGCGGCGCCATCAGGGTGTAGTCCGGCATCGCCAGCTGACTGACCAGGAAAATCGCCTGCGCTTTATCCGGGCTGACGACGCCATGAGCAAGGGTGGTGGCATCCGGCATATCCATCCGCCACTGCACGCCGTGATGGATCACGTCGCGCCACTGCTTATGCAGGGCCGCGTATTTCCGGTAACCGGCGCGTTCTTCTTCATCGGCGCTCACCGGATCCAGCTCAAGCCCCATATGACCGAACAGCGCCGTCAGGCCGCGGAAGGCGATACTGTGCTGGCGGAAGGTGGCATGACAGTGGCGATTACCGATGTGCGCGCCCATCACCTCCGGCGGGAAGAAGTAGCTCATGCCGCGCTGGATGGTATTGCGTTCAAGGGCGTCATTGTTGTCAGAAGCCCAGAAGCGATGGCTGCGCTTGAGGACTTCATAATCGATACGACCGCCGCCGGAGGAGCAGGATTCAAATTCAATATGCGGGAAGCGGGCCACCAGCGTATCGAGCAGGCGATAGAACTGGCGGGTTTGCGCATCGGCGGCAGCTTTACCGTTATGCCCCGGCTGCACCAGCTCGCGGTTCATATCCCACTTCACGTAGTCCACCGCGTGCTCGCCCAGCAGCCAGCTCATCCGCTCCAGCAGATAATCAAAGGCTTCCGGAATATTCAGGTTCAGGACAAACTGATGACGCCCGGGAAGCGGCGTATAGCCCGGCAGCGCCAGCACCCAATCAGGGTGTGCCCGAAACAGATCAGAATCCGGGTTAATCATCTCAGGCTCCACCCAGATGCCGAACTCCATCCCCAGCGATTTCACGTGGTCGATAACCGGCGTCAGGCCGTGGGGATATTTGTCCTCATCGAGATACCAGTCGCCGAGCGCCGCCCAGTCGTCGTTGCGTCCTTTAAACCAGCCGTCGTCAATGATAAAACGCTCCACGCCCAGCGCCGCTGCTTCATCCGCCATGCGCATGATGTAGTCCGGATCGTGGTCGAAATAGATCCCCTCCCAGGTGTTGAGATGCACCGGGCGCGGCTTGTTGCCCGGGAAGCGAATAATCCGTTCGCGCAGATAACGATGGAACTGCTGGCTCATGCCGTTCAGCCCGTTCGCCGAGTAGCTGGCATACAGGTACGGCGTCCATAAGGTTTCCCCTTCCGCCAGCGCCATTTCGCCAGGCAGATAGAGCGCCTCGGCCTGCAGATAGCGGCGGCCATCGGTTTTCACCTCCGCCCGCAGGCGATGGTTGCCGCTCCAGCCCAGATGCACACCCCAGACTTCACCCTGCATCTCGCTAAAGGCGTGGCTGCCGGTGATCAGTGCCGGGAAATGTTCGTGAGAGGTACGCCCGCGGCGGTTCTCCAGCACAAAGCTGTCGTGCTCCAGGGTCAGGCGATGAGGCTGAAACTCGCGGATCCAGCGGCCGTGGAAAGCCATTACCTCGCGAGCGCGTTCGGCGACCGGCAGCGTGACCGCCAGGCGATCCACCTGCCATGGGCTGGCGCGCAGATTGGTCACGCCATGGCGCACGCTCAGCACGCCGCTGCTATCAAGCTGGATTTCACTGCACAACCGCAGGCCGGCCTGCGGGTCTTCGCTGACCAGGGTCAGCGTCTGGCCCACGTGCCGCACTTCGCTGGTAGCAAAAATCGGCGAGGCATCCAGCCCATGGCGATGGCCTTCAATGCCCGGAGTGCCAAACAGACCGTGACCCAGCTCCGCCATTAAGGTGACCGGGGAATCGACGTCGAGGCGGCCGTTGGCGACCGGCCGCGTCAGGCTGTCGGCATCCTGCAGCGAAAAGTGGCTTAAATGCGGCCCCCAGTAGATAATTTCGGCGAAAGGGTGGGTTTTGATCACCACGTCAGCCGCTGCGCTTTGCAGGCGTATAATCGAATCAGACATTAGACATCTCCACTTCAAGGAATGCCTTACTGTTGATCCGAAACGTTTCGGACACCAACCAAAACGTTTCGGATCCGTGATCGAGTTCAGGAAATTAATCTGTGGAGAGCGGTATCAGGCGGTTTCGCCGGGGATGAATTCGGGCTGCCAGAGCACCTGGAGCGAGGCCAGATCCTCGCCGGCGATTAAGCGGCGGACCATCGTGGCTATCTGGCGTCCCACCCCCTGTCGGGTGGACTGAACCACTGCGCCTACCGGGGTGTCGATGATACTGTCCTGCGGCAAACCGTCGTAGACCACCAGTGAGACGCGATCGGCGCCGGTAAGACGCCCAAGCTGAGCCAGGGCCATCGCCGCGCCGTCGCCATGGGTGTTGCAATCGGTGACAATCGCCGTTGGCGGTTCAGGCAAGCGCAGCAGCTCCATCGTTGCCTGAAACCCGCCGCGGCGGGTGGGCGGCACGCTGCGCAGCCAGGTTTCCGCCAGGCCCGCTTCGCGCAGGGCTTCCAGGTAACCGTTGCGCCGTTGGGTAATAAACGCCTGATTATTATTTTCACTCAGCAGCGCGATGCGCCGATGCCCCTGGCTAATCAGATGGCGGGTGGCGCGGTAGGTGCCCGCCTGGTTATCGAAATCAAACCAGGCGTAGGGCTGCGGCAGGCGGCTACGGCCCAGCGCGAGGAAAGGAAAGCCGGAAGAGAGCAGCTGAATCAGGCGCGGGTCGTCGTCCAGGGTATGCGCGACGATCAGCGCATCGACGCGACGACTCTGCACCATGCGCATATACCCGTGCTTATCGGCCTGTTCATCATCGGCGATCAGCAGTAAATCAATCTCATAGCGCGCCAGTTCGTGGCTGATTTCTCCCACCATTTCGAGAAAGACGTTGTTATTCAGCGGCGCGGGGCGCACGGGGAACACGAGGCCAACGGCGTCGATTTTGCCCATTTTCAGGCGACGCGCGAACGTGTTTGGCCGATATCCGCGACGCTGCGCTTCAGCCTCGACGCGAGCACGGGTCTCCTGCGACACATCATCATAGCCGTTTAACGCGCGGCTGACGGTCGTAACCGAGATCCCAAGTTCTTTAGCAATGGCTTTCAGCGACATAGGTATGCCTGTCTTCGCGGAAGAATGCGGCTAGTGTCCCGCAATACGGCTATGGCGTCCAGCGAGAGCGCGACGCCCGCCGGTGCGATATCAGTTTTGCTCAGCGATCAGCAGCGCCTGCGTATCCGGCTCCAGGGCCTGAAACACATGCTCCTGATCCGCCGGGTAGCAGATATAGTCGCCCTCGCCGAGCTCTTCCGGCGCCGACGTCAATCCTACCCGCGCGCGCCCCTGAGTGACGATAATATGTTCCACTGACCCTGGCGGATGCGGATGCGAAATGCGGTCGGCGCCGGGCTGGGTGAGCAGCAAATAGATGTCCCGACGCGCGCCGGGCGGGCAGGCGGCCAGCAAAATAGCCTGATAGTTCGCCTGCTCCGCCACCACTTTTGTCCCCTCGCCGCGGCGGATCACCTGCGTTTTGTTCACCTGCGGCTCAAGCAGCCGGGCAAATGGAATATCCAGCGCCACGCAGAGCGACCACAGCGTTTCCAGACTAGGATTACCGTTGCCGGACTCCAGTTGCGATAGCGTGGATTTGGCGATACCCGCCCGACGCGCGACTTCCGCCAGCGAAAGCCCGGTCCGCGCCCGCTCCCGCACCAGACTTTTGGCGATAACGCTGATTGGCTGTGTCATACCCGCCCCTTTGTTTTTTATATCGAACGATTCGTTCGCCTTGAAAAACGATTATTATGTGTTCATTATAATGGAAATTCGTTCGATATGGCTAAGTGATATGAAACAAACTCTCTCCAGTCTCAGCGGAGACACGATAAAAGCGATTGCTTTAGTTTGCCTCGCCGTCGGGGTGGTGGGCATGTCCTATGGGTCGCTGGCGGTGGCTTACGGCTTCCCCTTATGGGTGCCGCTCGTGCTTTCGGTGTCCGTGCTGGCGGGCGCCTCTGAATTTATGTTTATCGGCATTGTCGCCAGCGGCGGTAGCCCACTTGCCGCCGCCGCCGCTGGCCTGTTAGTCAACGCGCGTCATATCCCTTTCGGGGTGACCGTGCGCGAACTGGTGGGTCGGCGCGGCTTAAGCTTTATCGGGTGCCACATTATGAACGACGAGAGCGTGGTCTTTGGCTTGTCGCAGCCCACCCCCGCGCAGCGCAAAGCGGCCTACTGGCTGTGCGGCGCCGGCGTGGCGCTGATCTGGCCTTTGGGTACGCTCACCGGCGCGGCCGTCGGCAAACTGCTGCCGGCGCCGGAGACCATCGGGCTCGATGCGGTCTTCCCGGCAATCCTGCTGGCGCTGGTGATCCCGGCCTTTAAAAACCGTACCACGCTGATCCGCGCCGCCAGCGGCGCCGCGCTGGCGCTTGCCGCCGTGCCGTTTGCGCCTACCGGGCTGCCGGTGCTGCTCTCGCTGTTTGGTTTACTGTCGAGGAAAAAATAATGGGCAATATGACGCTGTTTATCGCCGGTATCGCCATCCTGTCGCTGGGAACCTATCTGATGCGTCTTGGCGGCGCGAAGCTTGGTAATCGGCTGGCCTTTTCCGAGCGCTCGCAGGCGCTGCTTTCCGATGCGGCGACGGTGCTGCTTTTTTCCGTCGCCCTGGCCACCACTTTCTATGAAGGCGCGCATTTCGCCGGCATGGCGCGCGTTCTGGGCGTTGCAGTCGCCGTGTTCCTCGCCTGGCGCAAGGTGCCGCTGATCGGCGTAATTATCGCCGCGGCGGTGGTGACGGCTCTGCTGCGGCTGGCGGGTATGCCCTAGGACGGGTATGCGAAATTCGCCAGGGCGGTGCGTTGTCCGCTAATTGTGCCTTCAAGCCAGTGAATAACCGGCGTTATCTCCAGCGGGCGCCGCTGGTCTATCGTCAGAAGGGGCCCTAAAGACATGGGCTGCGCACGCCCGGCCAGCTGGGCCAGCTCCGGCAGATACTCTTCGCCGGGGTGGCCCGGCGACCGCGTCGCCAGCCGCGAGGCATAGCGCGCGACCGCCAGCTCGGGGGAGATATGGTTCCAGATCTCAATCACCTGCTCCACGCCCGCCTGCTGCAGCAATTTTTGCAAGGTCTCCCGGGGCTGGAAGCCGAACCAGGCGTCGATCAACCAGACCATGCTGGCAGGCGATGCGCCGACAATCGACCAGATCACCTCATACGCCGCACAGCCCAGTTGGCGATTCATTGGCCGGTCGACCGGGGCCAGACGCGCCATAAACGGCTCTTTGATGCCGTCGATCGTCAATACCGGCAGGCTGAAGGTCTCCGCCAGCAAACGGGTAATGGTACTCTTCCCCGAAGCCGGAATGCCGTTGATTAAAATAGCCGTTTTGCAGACTGGGGTCAGATGTCTGTTCATAGTAATGCGACAACCTCCTCCCGGCTGCGGGCCATCCGCAGTTTGGCCATCGTGTCATTGTTATCCAGCAGCGCGACGATGGAGCGGATCCCCTCCTCGATATGCGCATTGCTATCCCGGGCGCCAAACATAATGACGATGTCGGCCTTTTCACTGTCTGCAAAGGGAATCGGCTTTTCCAACAGCACCAGGCTAAAGCAGTTGCGTCTGACGCCGCACTCGGGTCGGGCATGGGGGATAGCAATACCTTCATCGAAAACGTAATAGGCGCCATGGTTCAGGGTATTGTCGATCACCGCCTGGCTATATTCGGTCGAAATAAAGCCTTTTGCCTCCAGCGGGCGGGCAGCCAGCTTTATTACCCGCTGCCAGTCGGACTCCACAACGCCAACCTGAATGGCATCGGCCTCAATAAGCAGTTCTTTTATGGTCATGCTGTATTCCTAAATATTGCGGCGAATAATATTGCGTAAATTATCAATCTGCAGAAACAGCGTATCAATATCCTGCCGGTGGGTGGTGCTTTTGGCATATATGGATAGCGCCCGGTTGTAAGTCAGCATCAATGTTTTTTGCACCTCGCTATTGCCAGGCTGGCGCTGTAGTTCGCCTTCCAGCCTGGCAATCTCCTCCGCCAACTGACGGGACTGTTGATCATAATCCTGCAGCGGGGTTTGCTCTTTTTTCCACAACGTTTTCAATGATTCAAACATAGCAAGTTCCCTCCCTGGCGGAAGACAGGGCAACGAAATAGAGAGTGACGGAGAAAACGTTATTTAAATAACGCCATTTTTTCCATTAAGACATCAGTGACAGCCTGGTTGGCGGGAATTAAGAATTTCCGTACGCTGTCATTCACTTTCCCTTTCTCAAACGTCGTTTTACAGCGGTCAACCCACTGCACGTTCATTTCCGTCCCGACGTTCACTTTATTAATCCCTTCGGTGACGGCCAGCCGCATATCCTCATCGCTGACGCCGGTACCGCCGTGCAGCACCAGCGGCACGCCGGTCGCCGCGCTAATCTGTTTCAGCCGCTGGTGCTGTATCTGCGCTTTACCGGTGTAGAGGCCATGCACAGTGCCCACCGAGACGGCCAGCATATCGACCTGGGTCTCCTCCACAAAGCGTTTCGCGTCTTCGACGGTGGTAAAACAGATATCTTCCGCCGCCACCGCTTTTCCATCCTCTGACCCGCCGATCGCCCCCAGTTCGCCTTCTACCGTAATATTGCGCGGGCGGGCCATCTCCACCACTATTCGCGTATTACCGATATTTTCCTCAAGGCTTAAATGTGAGCCGTCGTACATCACCGACGAAAAGCCCGCGTTCATTGCCGTCTCGATGGCCTTAATATCTGAGCAGTGGTCAAGATGCAGACAGGTTGGAATATTTTCACTGTCCGCTAATGAACGCACGGCGTCGACCAGCAAACGATAGCCGAGGTACTCCGCGGTCCCGGTTGAAATTTGGATCATTAACGGGCTGTGGCTGTTTTGCGCGGCTTTGAAAAATGCCGGTAGCATCTCAATACAGTGCAAGTTAAACGAGCCAATCGCTTTAAAATTTCTCTCTTGGGCGATTTTTAAAATCTCATTGAAATTATACAGACTCATGAACATTTTCCCCTTTCGGCTTAGCGGATTTCCCGTTGACAAACCATGCCAGTGCGGCGACAAACACAATAAATAAGGCGACAAAGAGCCAGTTATTCTGGAAGGCGTGGCCTAATACCAGACCCGAGCTGATGACGTCAGAGTCGCTGAAGGTGACGCCCGTAAAGCCGTAACTCTCCAGCATGGGCACCAGAATGGCCGGCAGAAACGTGATAAACAGACCGTGAATAACCCCGCCGATCATTGCCCCTCGGCGTCCGCCCAGCGCGTTGCCAAATACCCCTGCCGTGCCGCCGGCGAAAAAGTTGGTTAACAGCCCGGGGAGGATCATCGCCAGACCGAACATTGGGAAGACCAGCATGCCGATAATCGAGCCGACGGTCGTCGCCAGAAATCCGACAATCACCGCATTCGGCGCATAAGGAAACAGTACCGGGCAATCGAGAGCCGGCTTCGCATCCGGGACAATACGCATCGCGATACCGCGAAAGGCCGGCACCAGCTCATTGAGCAATAAACGCACGCCGCTATAGAGGACAAAAACCCCGGCGACAAACTGAATGGACTGCATAAAGGCATACATCAGGTAGTTAATCCCGCCGGAGAACTGCGCGATGTACTGCGGGCCCGCCGCGATAGCCGGGATGAGATACATCGGCACCATCACCACCGCCATGGCCAGATAGGTATCCTGCAGAAACTTAAAGTTATCAGGCAGCTCGAGATCTTCCGTGGAGCGGGAACCTTTGCCGACGACCTTCGCGACGGCGGCCTGCACCAGATAACCGATGGTACAGAAGTGCCCCAGGGCTACGTCGTCAGACCCGGTTATGCGCCTGACCACCGGCTGCGCCAGGGCCGGCATTAACACCGCCATCACGCCGCCGAAGATGCCCCCGGTTAAAATCAGCGGTACGCCGGTGAGCCCGGATTTATAGCCAATCACGGCGCCGATCGTCGCCATCCACAGCAGCGCCTGACCGGTCAGGAAAATATATTTTAGCGGCGTCAGACGGGCGATAATTATATTGACGGCAAAGATCACCAGCAGCGTCAGCGCCACTTCCGAACCTAATTCCCGATTCGCTAACCCGGCGATGGCGGCCACATCGGTAATGTAGCCCTTCATGCCAAACCCCTGGGTGAAGATATCGTTGAGGAAGGTTAGCGTGGCGACAATGATGTTGATCCCGGCCATCATAATTAAGAAGCCGAGCAGCGTTTTAAACGTCCCTTCCGCGGTTTTGCCCGGGGATTTCTTTTGCAGGATCAGGCCAAGCATGGCAATAAAAGCAATAAGAATAGATGCCTGACCAAGTAAATCCTTAACGATAAACGCAACGAAGCTATTCATAATCAGCCACCTTCAGATGACGTTCTTTTAAGAATGCAACGATTTTTGTTTCAATTTCCTCTTTATCCGTAAGCTTATTGAGCACCACGACGCGTTTAATTTCCTCTTCAGTGGCATCGGCGGTTAAGATGTCGGCAAAGGTTTTTTGCGTCAAAATCATATCCGATTTAAAGGCTCCGGCTTCGGATACGGTGGTGTGTTCAATATGAGCGGGAATTTCCAGTTTTTTTAAAACTGCCTTCGCCGTCATTTCAATGGCAAAGCTTGAACCGAGGCCGCAGCCACATACGCATAAAATTTTCAGCATGGAGGGTCTCCTCAAATAATATTGAGTTGCTTGGCAAGTTTATAATGATGTCCTTCAGTATCGACCAGACGTTTTTTCATACTGACTAAATCAATCGGAATAGGTTTATTACTGGAATTAATTATTATGGCTTTATTTTTCATACCTGACTGAATACAGCGAACCACCTCACTGGCCATAATGGTGCCCTGATAAATCTCTTCACAGGTCGGTTCACCGCTGCGTAAGCCATAGCCGACAATCGTTTTACGGATACGGACGCCAATTTGCGGTTCCAGCTGTTTGATCATGGTATCAATCGCTCCCTGAAAGCCGGGAGAGTACTCTTTGGTGTAGCCTTCTGAGCAGAGGATAACGACGCTGTTCTGCATGCTCAGCTTCCGGGTAATCCGTTCCGCAAGCATGGCCAGCGGCATCTGCGCCTCCGGGATCAGGGCAATATCCGCATTGCATTTAATGGCGGACTGTAACGTTAGTTCTCCACAATAACCTCCTAATATCTCAACCATAAAAACCCGCCCCGGCAGCGCTCTTCCGGTATTTCTTAAACGGGAGACTTCTTTAATAATCTGCTCGCAGGCCGTGGAAAAACCAATCGTATAATCACTGCCATACACATCATTATCGATAGTCATTCCCACGCCAAAGCAATTAATATCAAATTCACTTAGGGTATTGAGAAACTGCAGGCTGCCATCCCCCCCGGCCATAATAAGCACATCAATACGCAACGATTTAAGTTTTTTAGCAATCATTTCATATTCGCTGCGCTGCAGTTTGCGACTGGTGCGTCCGGAGGTAATGATCGGCACAGCGGTAATAGAGAAATCAACCAGATCGCGCCACGCGATATCCTGATGATTTTTCTCCAGCAGGCCAGGAATACCGCCATTAAACAGGGTGATCTCGGCATCAGCCTGCCTGGCAATCTGGAATATAAAATTATTCATTCCCGAAACATCCCCGCCGCTAATAACGATGCCAATTTTCATGACGCTTCCTCGCTCATTTGCCTGACGACATTTTTCCCTGACTGCAAGACTTCTATTTGCAATGGAGATCACATAATGCGTATTAAATTAGGTCCGTGAATAGTTGACAAGAGTGATATCACGCTTATTTTTGTGATAAACATCTCATTAAAAGAGAGTGATCTTCATCGCTTTCTGGTTTTAATATCTTTATATTTCATAGCGTTAAAACATCGAGATATTCAGCATTGAAGATGTTTCATTTGCGGTAATAATGGGGATTTAAGAAAAGAACGGAAACGTGAGTACTGCCACATTTTTTTCGCGGCGGTGGGAAATAGTGGCTGTTTTTTGCCAAAGCGGAAACAAAAAAAAGCGCCCTGAGGCGCTCTTTCGACAGTAGCGTTACGCTTATTTGTTCAGTTCCGCAGTCATATGCACGCGGTTGCCGGTAAACGCTTCGGTAATTTTGTAAGACGAAGCGCCTGCTGCCTGGGCCTGTGCGGCGATTTTCGCTTCCGCGCCGTCCATCGTTGTCGCGGTAGCGGTGACGGTTTCAGCAGCGAAGGAAGCAAAAGAGGCGGCCATAGCGATTACTGCGACAAAAGTTTTGATGCTTTTCATGAGATAAACCCTTTCATTTAGTTGTTTAGATAAGGCGTTGTGCCTTGATGTGTTAAATAGTAGCCCGCACATCACCAAACAAAAAGCGGAAGGATTTGCTGTCATTGTTCAAATTTACTGATCAACTTTTAACCCGCATTCAAACGCTGCGGGTGGGTGTAGATCGTCGCCCTGCCCGGCTTGCAAAAGCCCACCAGCGTCAGGTTGCAGCGCTCGGCGACTTCCACCGCTAAGGTGGTAGCTGCTGATACCGCGAACAGGATCTCGACGCCGCACATCGCGGCTTTCTGCACCATTTCATAGCTGGCGCGGCTGGATACCAGCGCGGCGCCAGGCAGCCAGCCCTCGCCGATTTCCGCCCGCCGGCCGAGCAGTTTATCCAGCGCCACATGCCGGCCGACGTCTTCAAAACCGCCCGCCAGTTCGCCCGTCGACCGGACCCAGGCGGCCGCGTGGGTGCAGCCGGTGAGTCGGCCGATCGGTTGAAAGTCGTTAAGATGCGCCAGAGCCTGGTCGAGGTTGGCGAGATCGAACGTCTGGGTGAACGGCAGCGGCTGGACCGGCTTACCAATATCATTGAGCTGCTCGACGCCGCATACCCCGCAGCCGGTGCGCCCGGCCAGCGCGCGTCGCCGGGCTTTGAGCCCCATAAAACGCCGGCTGGAGAGTTCAATCTGCACCTCAAGGCCTTTGCACATCGACACCACGTCCATGCCGAAAATCTCCCGCCGATGCTCAATAATCCCTTCGGATAAGGAGAAGCCGACGGCGAATTGCTCGAGGTCTTTCGGCGTGGCCATCATCACTACGTGGGAGATACCGTTGTAGACCAGCGCGACGGGGACCTCTTCCGCTAACTCATCTGGCTGAGGGTGTTGCAGATCCTCGCGCTTCCAGAGGGAGACCCGGCGATATCCTGTGACGTTCGTCACATTTTCGATTTGTTCGAGAGGCTTCTTGTTCACTTTGCTTTAACCGTATTGGAACAGGCATACACACAATGTGGTATTCTGTTTTTATCCCTTCAGGAATGAGGGAAATATGCCCTAATTCTGAACCTTTGCGGCCTTCACCGCAAAGCAAATAACTACATGTGACAATGTCGAAACAAGGAGCGAACCATGCAGGTCAGCAGAAGGCAGTTCTTTAAGATCTGCGCTGGCGGTATGGCGGGAACCACGGCAGCAGCGCTGGGCTTTGCCCCGGCAACTGCGCTCGCGGAGACACGGCAGTACAAATTGCTGCGCACACGCGAAACCCGTAACACCTGCACATACTGTTCTGTCGGCTGTGGGCTGTTGATGTATAGCCTCGGCGACGGCGCAAAAAACGCCAAAGCATCCATTTTCCATATCGAAGGCGATCCGGATCATCCGGTTAACCGTGGTGCGCTCTGTCCGAAAGGGGCCGGTCTGGTGGACTTTATCCATTCTGAAAGCCGCCTGAAATTCCCGGAATATCGCGCGCCAGGCTCCGATAAATGGCAGCAAATCAGCTGGGACGAAGCGTTCGATCGCATCGCGAAGCTGATGAAAGAGGACCGCGACGCCAACTTTATCGCGCAAAACGACGCCGGCACCACCGTCAACCGCTGGTTGACCACCGGGATGCTGTGCGCCTCCGCTTCCAGTAACGAAACCGGCTATTTAACGCAAAAATTCACCCGCGCCCTCGGGATGCTGGCGGTGGATAACCAGGCGCGTGTCTGACACGGACCAACGGTAGCAAGTCTTGCTCCAACATTTGGTCGCGGTGCGATGACCAACCACTGGGTGGATATTAAGAACGCCAACCTGGTCGTGGTGATGGGCGGTAACGCCGCTGAAGCGCATCCGGTGGGATTCCGCTGGGCGATGGAAGCCAAAATCCATAACGGTGCCAAACTCATCGTTATCGATCCGCGCTTCACGCGTACAGCGTCGGTGGCTGATTTCTATACCCCGATTCGTTCCGGTACCGACATTACTTTCCTGTCGGGCGTGATCCTGTACCTGCTGAATAACGAAAAATTCAACCGCGAATACACCGAAGCCTACACCAACGCCAGCCTGATCGTGCGTGAGGACTACAGCTTCGACGACGGGCTGTTCAGCGGCTATAACGCAGAAAAACGCCAGTACGACAAAACCAGCTGGAACTATGAGCTGGACGAAAACGGCTTCGCCAAACGCGATACCACGCTGCAACATCCGCGCTGCGTCTGGAACCTGCTGAAGCAGCACGTTTCCCGTTATACCCCGGATGTGGTCGAAAACATCTGCGGTACGCCGAAGGCCGACTTCCTCAAAGTCTGTGAATACATTGCCGAAACCAGCGCGCCGGATAAAACCGCGTCGTTCCTGTACGCTCTCGGCTGGACCCAGCACTCCATCGGCGCGCAGAACATCCGCACCATGGCGATGATCCAGCTGCTGCTCGGCAATATGGGGATGGCAGGCGGCGGCGTCAACGCCCTGCGCGGCCACTCCAATATCCAGGGTCTGACCGACCTCGGCCTGCTCTCTACCAGCCTGCCGGGCTACATGTCGCTGCCTAACGAAAAACAGGCCGACCTGCAGACCTACCTGACGGCTAACACGCCGAAGCCGCTGCTGAAAGACCAGGTCAACTACTGGGGCAACTATCCGAAGTTCTTCGTCTCCATGATGAAAGCCTTCTTCGGCGATAAAGCGACAGCAGAAAACAGCTGGGGCTTTGACTGGCTGCCGAAGTGGGATAAGAGCTACGACGTTCTGCAGTACTTCGAGATGATGAATCAGGGCAAAGTGAATGGCTATATTTGCCAGGGCTTTAACCCGGTCGCCTCGTTCCCGAACAAAAACAAGGTCGTCGCTTCCCTGTCGAAGCTGAAGTTCCTCGTGACCATCGACCCGCTCAATACCGAAACGTCCACCTTCTGGCAAAACCACGGTGAGTCGAACGATGTTGACCCGTCGAAAATCCAGACCGAAGTGTTCCGTCTGCCGTCCACCTGCTTCGCCGAAGAGAACGGGTCTATCGTCAACTCCGGCCGCTGGCTGCAGTGGCACTGGAAAGGTGCGGACGCCCCGGGGATCGCTGTCACCGATGGCGAAATCCTCGCCGGTATCTTCACTCGCCTGCGTAAGATGTATGCCGAAGAGGGTGGCCCGGCGCCAGAGCCAGTGCTCAACATGACGTGGAATTACTCCACACCGCATGAGCCGGCGTCGGAAGAAGTGGCGATGGAAAGCAACGGTAAAGCGCTGGCGGATATTACCGACCCGGCGACCGGCGCGGTGATCGTCAAGAAAGGGCAGCAGCTGAGCTCCTTCGCACAGCTACGCGACGACGGCACGACCTCCAGCGGCTGCTGGATCTTCGCCGGCAGCTGGACGCCGGAAGGCAACCAGATGGCGCGCCGCGATAACGCCGATCCGTCCGGTCTGGGCAATACGCTGGGCTGGGCCTGGGCATGGCCGCTCAACCGCCGCATCCTGTATAACCGCGCCTCCGCGGACCCGCAGGGTAAACCGTGGGATCCTAAACGTCAGTTGCTGAAGTGGGACGGCGCGAAATGGGGCGGCGTGGATATTCCGGACTACAGCGCCGCCGCGCCTGGCAGCGACGTCGGTCCGTTTATCATGCAGCCGGAAGGGATGGGCCGTCTGTTCGCTATCGATAAGATGGCGGAAGGACCGTTCCCGGAACACTACGAGCCGTTTGAAACGCCGCTCGGGACTAACCCGCTGCACCCGAACGTGGTCTCTAACCCGGCCGCTCGCGTCTTCAAAGGCGATCTCGAGCAGATGGGCAAAGCGGAGAAATTCCCGTACGTCGGCACCACTTACCGCCTGACCGAACACTTCCACTACTGGACCAAGCACGCGCTGCTTAACGCCATCGCGCAGCCGGAGCAGTTTGTGGAGATCGGTGAAAAACTGGCGAATAAGCTTGGCATCAGCCATGGCGATACCGTCAAGGTCTCCTCCAACCGCGGCTACATCAAGGCCAAGGCGGTGGTGACCAAACGTATTCGCACGCTGAAAGTGGACGGTAAGGATATCGATACCATCGGCATTCCTATTCACTGGGGCTATGAGGGCGTGGCGAAAAAAGGCTTTATTGCCAATACCCTGACGCCGTTCGTCGGTGATGCGAACACGCAGACGCCGGAGTTCAAAGCTTTCCTCGTGAACGTGGAAAAGGTGTAACGGAGACGACTTATGGCTTATCAATCGCAAGATATTATTCGTCGTTCCGCGACTAACGGTTTCACTCCCGCGCCTCAGGCGCGGGACCACCAGCAGGAGGTGGCGAAGCTTATCGACGTCACCACCTGTATCGGCTGCAAAGCCTGTCAGGTGGCCTGCTCCGAATGGAACGATATTCGTGATGAAGTCGGTCACAACGTCGGGGTGTATGACAACCCGGCGGACCTGACCGCCAAGTCATGGACGGTAATGCGCTTCTCGGAAGTGGAGCAAAACGACAAGCTGGAATGGCTCATCCGCAAAGATGGCTGCATGCACTGCGCCGATCCGGGCTGCCTGAAGGCCTGCCCGTCAGAAGGCGCGATCATTCAGTACGCCAACGGCATCGTCGATTTCCAGTCCGAGCAGTGCATCGGCTGCGGTTACTGTATTGCTGGCTGTCCTTTCGATGTGCCGCGTCTGAACCCGGAAGACAACCGCGTCTACAAATGTACCCTGTGCGTAGACCGCGTCACCGTCGGCCAGGAACCGGCCTGCGTGAAAACCTGCCCAACCGGCGCCATCCACTTTGGCTCCAAAGAGGATATGAAAACGCTGGCCGGCGAGCGCGTGGCTGAGCTGAAAACCCGCGGTTACGACAATGCGGGCCTGTACGATCCGGCCGGCGTCGGCGGCACCCACGTCATGTACGTGCTGCACCATGCCGACAAGCCGAATCTGTACCACGGCCTGCCGGAAAACCCGGAGATCAGCCAGACCGTCAAGTTCTGGAAAGGCATCTGGAAACCGCTGGCGGCCGTCGGCTTCGCCGCGACCTTCGCAGCCAGTATCTTCCACTACGTCGGCGTCGGTCCGAACCGCGCGGAAGAGGAAGAGGACAACCTGCATGAAGAGAAAGACGAGGTGCGCAAATGAAACGACGTGACACCATCGTGCGCTACACGGCGCCGGAACGCATCAACCACTGGGTCACCGCCTTCTGCTTCATCCTGGCGGCGGTAAGCGGGTTAGGCTTTTTCTTCCCGTCCTTTAACTGGCTGATGCATATCCTCGGCACGCCGCAGCTGGCGCGAATTCTCCACCCATTCGTCGGGGTGGTGATGTTCGCGTCGTTCATCATCATGTTTTTCCGTTACTGGCACCACAACCTAATCAATCGGGATGATATCTTTTGGGCGAAGAATATTCGTAAGATCGTCGTCAACGAGGAGGTAGGCGATACCGGGCGCTATAACTTCGGCCAGAAATGCGTATTCTGGGCGGCGATTATCTTCCTGGTACTGCTGCTGGTGAGCGGTGTGATCATCTGGCGTCCGTATTTTGCGCCGGCTTTCTCAATCCCGGTGCTCCGATTTGCGCTGATGCTGCATTCATTTGCCGCAGTGGCGTTAATTGTGGTTATCATGGTGCATATCTACGCCGCCCTCTGGGTGAAAGGCACCATTACCGCGATGGTGGAAGGCTGGGTCACCAGTACGTGGGCGAAGAAACATCACCCGCGCTGGTACCGAGAGGTCCGCCAGAAACAGGAAAAGTCATCTGAATGAGTATTCGCATAATCCCGCAAGACGAGCTGGGTTCGAGCGAGAAACGCACGGCGGAAGCCATTCCGCCGCTACTGTTCCCCAGACTGAAAAATTTGTATAACCGCCGCGCTGAACGCCTGCGCGAGCTGGCCGCCAACAACCCTCTGGGCGATTATCTGCGCTTTGCCGCGCTGATCGCCCATGCCCAGGAAGTGGTGCTGTACGACCATCCGCTGCAGATGGATCTCACCGCCCGCATTAAAGCGGCCAGCGAACAGGGCAAGCCGCCGCTGGATATCCACGTCCTGCCGCGCGACAAACACTGGCATAAGCTGCTGCACTCGCTGATTGCCGAGCTGAAGCCGGAGATGAGCGGCCCGGCGCTGGCGGTGATTGAGAATCTGGAAAAAGCCTCTGAGCAGGAGCTGGAGCAGATGGCCAGCGCGCTGTTTGCTTCCGACTTCGCCTCGGTCAGCAGCGATAAAGCGCCGTTCATCTGGGCCGCGCTGTCGCTCTACTGGGCGCAGATGGCCAGTCTGATCCCCGGGAAAGCGCGCGCCGAATACGGCGAACAGCGCCAGTTCTGCCCGGTGTGCGGCTCGATGCCGGTCTCCAGCATCGTGCAGATCGGTACCACCCAAGGGCTGCGCTATCTGCACTGCAATCTGTGCGAAACCGAGTGGCACGTGGTACGCGTCAAATGTAGCAATTGCGAACAGAGCCGCGATCTGCACTACTGGTCACTGGACAACGAGCAGGCTGCGGTGAAAGCTGAAAGCTGTGGCGACTGCGGAACCTACCTGAAGATTATGTATCAGGAGAAGGATCCGAAAGTCGAAGCCGTCGCCGACGATTTGGCATCCCTGGTGCTCGACGCCCGCATGGAGCAGGAAGGCTTCGCCAGAAGCTCAATAAACCCGTTCATGTTCCCCGGCGAAGGGGAGTAAGTTCTCATCAAACCGGGAAGCACTTGCGACCCGGTCTTTCAATGCGTTTCTATAAAGATCATCTTGCTACGCCATTGGCTTACAGTAATCGAATCAGGCTCGTACAGCTACCAGTCACACATTACAAGTCCCAAACCGCAGTATCCAGCACCTCGGCCGGCGTACACGCATTTTTGCGAGCCGCTTTCCAGAACGTAAAGGCGATCTCATCAAGTCTGTCTTTTCGCCACAATCCAGGCTATAACACTGGATATTAAAACAGTATAAGGAACTTCACATGGCGCTGGAAAAAGGGATTGCTTCGCTGGTTGAGGCGTTTATTGCGGCAGAGCGTCCGTCATCACGCGTTCAACATATTGATGATCGGAGAGCCGGCTATATCGCCAGCGCGGTGCTCGCCGGAGAGATGGAAACGAGAGTGCGGGTGGAGGATATCACGCTGGAGGGGATGAACTTCCGCATCGTTTCACCGCCCACCGCCAGCGGCTTGTTGCCGACACTTATCTACTACCACGGCGGCTGTTTTGTCAGCGGCGGCTTTGCCACCCACGACAATCAGCTCCGTCAGCTAGCCTGGTTCAGCGGCTGCCGGGTGATCGCCGTGCAGTACCGCCTGGCGCCGGAGCATACCTTTCCGGCAGCGCACGATGACGCAGAACAAGGTGTCATGATTATCCACCGACACGCGGAGCAGCTTGGCGTTGACGCATCACGCATCACCCTGGCTGGCGACAGCGCCGGCGGGCACCTCGCTCTGGTAACGGCCCTGCGCCTGAAAGCGAATATGGCGTGGCAACCCGCGCAACTGATTCTGATTTATCCCATGCTTGACCCCACCGCCAGCATGGCAAGCTACGTCAGCAACGGCGCTGACTATGTGATTACCCGGGACACGCTGCTGAGCGGCTATGAAATGTACCTCGCCTCGACGCCGGCGAACCACCCGGATGCCAGTCCGCTCTGGCGCGACGATTTTCACGGTTTGCCGCCGGTGCATATTCTGACGGCGGAGTTCGATCCTTTACGCGACGAGGGCGAAGCGCTGCATCGAAGGCTGATGGCGCAAGGGGCGGAGAGTTCCTGTCAGCGCTATCTGGGGGTGATCCACGGCTTCTTTCAGCTGGGGGGGATCAGCCGCGCCGCGCGAGAGGCCATGCGGGATATCGCCTGGCGCGTAGCATCGCCAGGACGATAACCGCCCGGGGCTACTCTTCCTCGTTGCCGCCCTCTTCGTAAGAGCCAAAGGGCTTCGCCGGCAGCACGATGTAGATCCCCTCGAATACGGCGCCCTGTTTATCGTCGCCAAAAAGCTCCACCTGCATTTGCACGCGGGCTTTACGCCCACGCGCCAGACGGTCAAGATCGCCGCTCAGAGAACCGAGGTCGGCAATGGCGCTGGGGCGGCCGCTAATGGGCTGACTGTAGCGGATGTGCGCATCCGCCAGAATGATGGTGCCCCCCAGGTGCCGCTCGCGCAGCATCAGCCAGATAAGCCCCCATCCGGTTAAGGTGGCGAGAGAGAACAAGCTGCCGGCAAACAGCGTGTGGTGCGGATTCTGATTCCCCGCTTCCGGCATGGTAGTAATAAATTTCTGCCCGGTGTACTGCTGAATGCGCACGCCCATCTTTTCACTCAGCGGGATATGCTGATACCACGCCTGCTGTAGCTGCGCGCACCAGTCGCCGCGGTGGAGAATATCGTCCAGCGACGCGACCGGTTTAATCATCAGGAAATGACGGATCGGCGTGGTGGTCGGGGTAGTAATCTCCCCCTGATTGACAAAGCCGAGCTTGGCGAAAAACTCCACCGCATCTTCGCGAGCGCTACAGGTGACCCGCTTAACCCCTTCCTGACGCGCGACGGACTCGAGGGTCATCGCCATCAGCGTACCCAGCCCTTTATCCTGCACCGAGGGATGAACGGCCATAAAGCGAATGGAAGCTTCATTCTCCGCATTGATATATAGCCGGCCGACGGCCACCAGGTTGCCCTCTTCATCCACCACCATCTGATGATGCGCCATCGCATCCCAGGCGTCACGTTCCGAACCCTTAGGCTGATGCAGCGGCTTACGCAGCATTTCCCAACGGAACTGATAGTAGCTCTCTAACTCTTCTGCTGTTTGCGGTACACGAAGGTGATACATAGTCGTACTCTCTTTTGTTACCCGCAGCCTGCCCGGAAGCTGGGTCATACCTGCAACCAAAAGGTCACGGGACCATCATTGACCAAAGAAACCTGCATATCCGCAGCGAATCTTCCGGTCTGGGTGTTCATTTCCTGCTGGCGACAGCGGGCGACAAAATACTCATACAGCGCCTCAGCGCGGTCCGGAGCAGCGCCTTTCGAGAAGCTCGGCCGCATCCCCCGCTCGGTATCGGCCGCCAGCGTAAATTGCGAAACCACCAGCACGCTGCCGCCCGCCTGCTGAACATTCAGGTTCATTTTCCCCTCCGCATCGCTGAAGATGCGGTAGCCCAGCACGCGCTCGCAGAGGCGATTCGCTTTTTGTTCATCATCGTCTTTTTCGACCCCCAGCAGCACCAGAAGCCCCGGGCCAATTTCGCCCGTCACTTCGTCCGCCACGGTAACGCTTGCACGGGATACGCGTTGAATTAATGCAATCATGGTTGTTCTGTTTCTTCTGTTTTAAGTTTGCGGTATTCACCGAGAGTGACAGTAATTTCAGCGCCAAGCAAGACGATACACCAGGTCCAGTACACCCAGACGAACAAAATCGGCACCACCGAAATCACGCCATAAATGAGCTGATAGGACGGAAAGGTGGTGATATAGAGGGCAAACGCTTTTTTACCTGCCTCGAACAGCAGCGCCGCCACCAGCGCCCCGATCACCGCGTCGCGGTTACGCACCTGGGTGGTGGGTACAATACTGTAGAGCAGCCAGAATGCTGCCCAGGAGAGGATCAGCGGGAAAAGGCGGAGCAGATTATCAATTACGCCGTCCAGGTCGCTTGCCCAGCGCAGCGACAGCAGATAGGAACTGATCGCCAGGCTGGCGCCCGCCAGCAGCGGACCAAGGGTCAGGATCATCCAGTAGACGGCAAAGGAGTAAACTTTGGGCCGGCTGCGCGTGCTGCGCCAGATGGTGTTTAGCGCGCTGTCGATCGAGTACATCAGCAGCAGCGAGGTCACGATCAGGCCAAAGGCGCCTACGGCGGTCATGCGGCTGGAATTGGCGACGAACTGCTCGATATATCCCTGGATCACATCCCCGGTCGCCGGAATAAAATTGGCGAAGATAAAATGGCGGATCTGCACGCTGACTTCGGAGAACATGGGGAAGGCCGCAAACAGCGCGAACACGACGGCAATCAGCGGCACCAGGGACAGTAATGACACATAGGCGAGGTTCCCCGCCAGGGTGGTCATATGGTCTTCATCAATACGCCGCCACAGCAGCTTAAGCCACGCCAGCAGCGGCCGGGTATGGTGGAGTAATTTTTGATGAACGGTTCTTAGCATAGCTGTTTCGCGAAATAGTCAGGGATGGTCTTCTTCCCGGTCACCAGAATACTGGTGATCCCCAACCGGTTAGCCCCTGCTATATTATCGACGTTATCATCAAAAAAGACCGTATCTGCGGCGGAAAAACCCTCTTCTTCCAGTACTCGCTGATAAATTTGCGCTTCAGGCTTACGCATTCCCATCTCCTGAGACAGATAGATGCGATCGGCGGCAGCGCGAACTTCCGGGTATTCATCCGGCCAGAACGTGGTGTGAAGACGATTGGTATTGGAGAGCACCACCACGCGATGGCCCTGGGCACGCAGTTTTTGCATGATCGCAATCACTTCCGGACGCAGCGCGACAAACACCGCCTGCCAGCCGTGAGCAAACTGCTCATAGCTGAGGGACATATTCATTTCATGGCACATGGCGGCGGCAAAATCTTCATCGCTGAGCTCGCCGCGCTCATGCTGATGGAAAGCCTCTCCCATGGTGAAATGCTGCTTCAGCGTCGCAAGAGGGATGCGGGTTAAATCGCTCCAGGCCCCCAATACCCGGTTGAAGTCAATGTCGACAATCACATTACCTAAATCAAAGATATAGAGCATTTTCGTCTCCTTCCGCGCCGTGGAAAATTAACTTTAGCGGGAAAGGCAGGATTTGACTATTGGCGTGTGATGCAGGAATCAAAAAAAGAAACCCCGCCGGAGAGGCGGGGTTTTACGAACAACAAGAAGAATAAATTACTCTTCTTTTGCACCGCGCATTGCGCGTTTACGGTCGTTCTCGGTCAGGTGACGTTTACGGATACGGATAGAGGTCGGAGTGACTTCTACCAGTTCGTCGTCATCGATGAACTCCAGAGCCTGCTCCAGGGTCATCTTAACCGGCGGAACCAGAACCGTGGCTTCGTCAGTACCGGACGCACGCATGTTGGTCAGTTTCTTACCGGTCAGGCAGTTTACCGTCAGGTCGTTAGAACGGCTGTGAATACCGATGATCTGGCCTTCGTAAACTTCCGCACCGTGACCGAGGAACAGCTTACCGCGATCCTGCAGACCGAACAGGGCGAACGCTACCGCTTTACCCTGACCGTTGGAGATCAGCACGCCGTTGTTACGCTGGCCCACTTCGCCCGGACGAACGTCGTCGTAGTGGCTGAAGGTGGAGTACAGCAGACCGGTACCGGAGGTCATGGTCATGAACTCTGAACGGAAGCCGATCAGACCGCGGCTTGGGATCACGTAGTCGAGACGTACGCGGCCTTTTCCGTCCGGATTCATGTTTTTCAGGTCGCCTTTACGCTCGCCCAGCGCCTGCATAACAGAACCCTGGTGCTGCTCTTCGACGTCCAGCGTCACGTTCTCGAACGGCTCTTGTTTACGGCCGTCGATTTCACGGAAGATAACTTTCGGACGGGAAACCGCCATCTCGAAACCTTCACGACGCATGTTTTCAATCAGAACGGACAGGTGCAGTTCACCACGACCGGAAACGCGGAACGCATCAGCGTCTTCGGTTTCTTCAACGCGCAGCGCCACGTTGTGCACCAGCTCTTTGTTCAGGCGGTCCAGAATCTGGCGAGAGGTAACGAACTTACCTTCTTTACCGCAGAACGGAGAGGTGTTGACGTTGAAGAACATGGAAACGGTCGGTTCATCGACGGACAGAGCCGGCAGCGCTTCGACATTCTGCGGGTCGCAGATGGTGTCGGAGATGTTCAGCTCGCCCAGACCGGTGATCGCGATGATGTCGCCAGCTTCAGCTACGTCGCTCTCGATACGCTCAAGACCCAGGTGGGTCAGTACTTTACCGACTTTACCGTTACGGGTTTTGCCTTCGCTATCGATGATAGTGACCTGCTGGTTCGGCTTCACTTTACCGCGTTTGATGCGGCCGATGCCGATGACGCCAACGTAGTTGTTGTAGTCCAGCTGGGAGATCTGCATCTGCAGCGGACCGTCAAGGTCAACGTCCGGTGCCGGCACGCGATCGACAATCGCCTGGTACAGCGGGGTCATGTCTTCAGCCATGTCTTCGTGGTCCAGACCCGCGATACCGTTCAGCGCGGACGCGTAAACGATCGGGAAGTCCAGCTGTTCGTCGGTCGCGTCGAGGTTAACGAACAGGTCGAACACCTGATCGACAACCCAGTCCGGACGTGCGCCCGGGCGGTCAACTTTGTTGATGACCACGATCGGCTTCAGACCGTGGGCAAAAGCTTTTTTGGTCACGAAGCGCGTTTGCGGCATCGGGCCATCAAAGGCATCTACCACCAGCAGCACAGAGTCAACCATGGACATAACACGCTCAACTTCACCTCCGAAGTCGGCGTGCCCTGGGGTATCAACGATGTTGATACGGTAATCATTCCATTTGATTGCGGTGTTTTTCGCGAGGATGGTAATCCCACGCTCTTTCTCCAAATCGTTGGAGTCCATCACACGTTCTTGTGCTTCAGTACGTGCGTCGAACGTACCGGATTGCTGTAGCAGCTTGTCAACCAGGGTAGTTTTACCATGGTCAACGTGCGCGATGATGGCGATATTACGCAGATTTTCGATCACAACTTTGCCTCAGGCATTAGAAATAGCGCGTTATTGTACACGTATTAAGCGAAGGACTGAACAGGATCACAAACATCCTCCGCAAACAAGTATTGCAGAGTTTCTTTGTGACCGCTTTCACGGAGCGATAAAAGGGCACCGTAACAAAAATTGCACCAAAATGGTGCTCAATGTTCACACTGAGGCACTATTTTGGTGCATTATCTCCATCATGGTGCAGTCCTTTTGCACTATGGTGCGCATGATACAGCGTTTTATAGGGCATTTAAAAGTTGGCACAGATTTCGCTTTATATTTTTTAAGGCAACAACGCCACTTTTAAGCAGTATGAAGTTTTCGTTACCACGACGACAATGACCAATCCGGGAGAGTTTAAGTATGTCCGCTGAACACGTTTTGACGATGCTGAACGAGCACGAAGTGAAGTTTGTCGATCTGCGCTTCACCGATACCAAAGGTAAAGAACAGCACGTCACGATTCCGTCTCATCAGGTAAATGCCGAATTCTTCGAAGAAGGCAAAATGTTTGATGGCTCCTCGATTGGTGGCTGGAAAGGTATCAACGAATCTGACATGGTCCTGATGCCGGACGCTTCCACCGCGGTCATTGACCCGTTCTACGAAGAACCGACCCTGATCATCCGCTGCGATATCCTCGAGCCAGGCACCCTGCAGGGCTATGACCGTGACCCGCGCTCCATCGCGAAACGCGCTGAAGAGTACCTGCGCGCCACCGGCATCGCTGACACCGTCCTGTTTGGGCCAGAACCAGAATTCTTCCTGTTCGACGACATCCGTTTCGGCGCCTCTATCTCCGGCTCCCATGTCGCGATCGATGACATCGAAGGTGCGTGGAACTCCTCCACCAAATACGAAGGCGGTAACAAAGGTCACCGTCCGGGCGTGAAAGGGGGTTACTTCCCGGTTCCGCCAGTAGACTCTTCTCAGGATATCCGTTCCACCATGTGTATGATCATGGAAGAGATGGGCCTGGTTGTTGAAGCTCACCACCACGAAGTGGCTACCGCAGGTCAGAACGAAGTGGCAACCCGCTTCAACACCATGACCAAAAAAGCGGACGAAATTCAGATTTACAAATACGTTGTTCACAACGTCGCTCACCGCTTTGGTAAAACCGCGACCTTTATGCCGAAACCGATGTTCGGCGATAACGGCTCCGGCATGCACTGCCATATGTCTCTGGCGAAGAACGGCACCAACCTGTTCTCCGGCGACAAATACGCAGGTCTGTCTGAGCAGGCGCTGTTCTACATCGGCGGCGTAATCAAACACGCTAAAGCCATCAACGCCCTGGCGAACCCGACCACCAACTCCTACAAGCGTCTGGTCCCGGGTTACGAAGCGCCGGTTATGCTGGCTTACTCTGCCCGTAACCGCTCTGCCTCCATCCGTATTCCGGTGGTGACCTCTCCGAAAGCGCGTCGTATCGAAGTGCGCTTCCCGGACCCGGCTGCCAACCCGTACCTGTGCTTTGCGGCGCTGCTGATGGCTGGCCTCGATGGTATCAAGAACAAAATCCATCCGGGCGAAGCAATGGACAAAAACCTGTACGACCTGCCGCCGGAAGAAGCGAAAGAGATCCCGCAGGTTGCCGGTTCTCTGGAAGAAGCCCTGCAGGCCCTGGATGCTGACCGCGAGTTCCTGACAGCTGGCGGCGTATTCACTAATGACGCTATCGATGCTTACATCGCCCTGCGTCTGGAAGAGAACGACCGCGTACGCATGACTCCGCATCCGGTTGAGTTCGAACTGTACTACAGCGTCTAATTTTGCTGTAAATCCAGGGTATGTCGTGTTGTGGCGCGGGATGCCCGGGATATTTTGTTGCCGTGGAAACTTTCAGCCCATCTCAGGATGGGCTTTTTTCTCCACCAACACGCTGATCTCGCGAGCTTTTTACCGATAAAAAGCTATACTGCACTAAATTGGTGCACTCTTTTTCAGGAGACTGTCGAATGGCAACAGGCACACTGCCCGATGCTGGGCAGATCCTTAACTCTCTTATCAACAGTATCTTACTGGTCGATGACGACCTGGCGGTGCACTTTGCCAATCCTGCGGCCCAGCAGCTGCTGGCGCAGAGTTCGCGCAAACTGTTTGGCACCCCGTTACCTGAGCTGTTGAGCTATTTCTCATTGAATATCGGGCTGATGCAGGAGAGTCTGCAGGCGGGCCAGGGTTTTACCGATAACGAAGTGACGCTGGTTATCGATGGCCGCTCGCATATCCTGTCGCTGACCGCCCAGCGGCTGCCGGAAGGCTTTATTCTGCTGGAAATGGCGCCGATGGATAACCAGCGCCGCCTGAGCCAGGAGCAGCTGCAGCACGCGCAGCAGGTCGCCGCCCGCGATCTGGTCCGCGGCCTGGCGCACGAGATTAAAAACCCGTTAGGCGGCCTGCGCGGCGCGGCACAGCTGCTCAGCAAAGCCCTGCCCGACCCGGCGCTAACGGAATATACCAAAGTGATCATCGAGCAGGCCGACCGGCTGAGAAATCTGGTCGATCGCCTGCTCGGGCCACAGCATCCGGGCATGCACGTTACCGAAAGCATCCACAAGGTCGCCGAACGGGTAGTGAAACTGGTCTCGATGGAGTTGCCGGACAACGTGAAGTTGATCCGTGATTACGACCCCAGCCTGCCGGAACTCCCCCACGACCCGGATCAAATTGAACAGGTGTTGCTGAACATCGTCCGTAATGCGCTGCAGGCGCTGGGGCCGGAAGGGGGCGAAATTGTTCTCCGTACCCGGACCGCTTTCCAGCTGACGCTGCACGGGGTGCGTTATCGCCTCGCCGCCCGTATTGACGTCGAAGATAATGGCCCGGGTATTCCGCCCCAGCTCCAGGATACGTTGTTTTATCCGATGGTCAGCGGCCGCGAAGGCGGTACCGGCCTGGGCTTATCTATCGCCCGCAGCCTTATCGATCAGCACTCCGGCAAAATTGAATTCACCAGCTGGCCGGGTCATACCGAATTTTCGGTATACCTGCCTATTCGGAAGTAGAGGTGTTTATGCAACGAGGGATAGCCTGGATCGTTGATGACGATAGCTCCATCCGCTGGGTGCTTGAACGCGCGCTCACCGGAGCCGGCTTGAGCTGCACAACGTTCGAAAGCGGCAATGAGGTGCTAGATGCCCTCACCACCAAAACCCCGGATGTACTGCTGTCAGATATCCGTATGCCGGGAATGGATGGCCTGGCGCTGCTCAAACAGATTAAGCAGCGTCATCCAATGCTTCCGGTCATCATAATGACCGCGCATTCCGATCTGGACGCCGCGGTCAGCGCTTATCAACAAGGCGCGTTTGATTATCTGCCCAAACCTTTTGATATCGATGAAGCCGTCGCCCTCGTCGACCGGGCGATTAGCCACTATCAGGAGCAGCAGCAGCCGCGAAATGCGCCGATAAGCAGCCCCACCGCCGATATCATTGGCGAGGCGCCGGCCATGCAGGATGTCTTTCGCATTATTGGCCGTCTGTCGCGCTCATCCATCAGCGTGCTGATCAATGGCGAATCCGGTACCGGTAAAGAGCTTGTCGCTCATGCCCTGCATCGTCATAGCCCGCGCTCAAAAGCGCCATTTATCGCGCTGAATATGGCGGCGATCCCCAAGGACCTGATCGAATCGGAACTGTTTGGGCATGAAAAAGGGGCCTTTACCGGCGCCAATACCGTCCGTCAGGGTCGCTTTGAACAGGCTGACGGCGGTACGCTGTTCCTGGATGAAATTGGCGATATGCCGCTGGATGTCCAGACTCGCCTGCTGCGCGTTCTGGCGGATGGCCAGTTTTATCGCGTGGGCGGTTACGCGCCGGTGAAGGTCGATGTGCGGATCATCGCCGCCACCCACCAGAATCTGGAGCAGCGGGTGCAGGAGGGGAAATTCCGTGAAGATTTATTCCACCGCCTGAACGTGATCCGGGTGCATTTGCCGCCGCTGCGCGAGCGTCGGGAAGATATTCCTCGTCTGGCCCGCCATTTTCTGCAGATTGCCGCCCGCGAGCTAGGTGTTGAAGCCAAACAGCTGCATCCGGAAACGGAGACAGCGCTGACCCGCCTGGCGTGGCCGGGCAACGTTCGCCAGCTGGAAAACACCTGTCGCTGGCTCACCGTCATGGCCGCCGGCCAGGAGGTGCTGACGCAGGATCTGCCGAGCGAACTGTTTGAGACCACCATTCCTGATAGCCCGACGCAGATGCAGCCAGACAGCTGGGCGACGCTGCTGGGTCAGTGGGCCGATCGGGCGCTGCGCTCCGGTCATCAAAACCTGCTCTCAGAAGCGCAACCCGAAATGGAACGCACGCTGCTGACAACCGCCCTGCGTCATACTCAAGGACATAAACAGGAGGCTGCGCGCCTGCTGGGATGGGGTCGTAATACCCTGACGCGTAAGCTAAAAGAGTTGGGTATGGAGTAGGGTTTAACGGCGTGATGAAAAATAGCCGATCAGCGCAAAGTGCTGCTATTTTGTACTTTACTGTTCCGATGAGTTGAGTATGATCGTGCCCGGCATTAGGGGAGAGCATCATGTTTGAATCACTGGTGAGTATGATATCGAGCGGCGCCGCTGCGAGTCACACGCCGCAAACGGCAGTCGCTGCCGTGCTGTGCGCTGCGCTGGTCGGGCTGTTCAGCTAATTGTTCCCCCTCTCCTGCGGGAGAGGGGGAAAACATTAAATCACCCGTGAGAACTGCTGCATCCGAGCCTTTTGCCGGAGATAGGCATCAAAGCACATGCAGATGTTGCGGATCAGCAGGCGGCCTTTCGCCGTTACCTGGATAGCCTTACTCTCCACCACCACCAGCCCGTCATGCGCCAGCGGCGCCAGCAGTTTCAGGTCCTCGGCAAAATAAGTCTGAAAATCCACAGCCCACTGCGCTTCGACGGCATCAATATCCAGACGGAAGTTACAGATCAACGCCTTAATCACGTCGCGACGCAAACAGTCGTCACGGGTTAACGCGATCCCGCGCCACAGGGCGTTCCCTTGCTCTGCCACCTGCTGGTAGTACTGCTTCAGCTCTTTTTGGTTCTGAGCGTAGCTGTCGCCAATCATGCTGATCGCAGACACGCCCATCCCCAGCAAATCGGTATCGCCCTGAGTGGTGTAGCCCTGGAAATTGCGATGCAGTACGCCGTGACGTTGTGCGACCGCTAATTCATCATCAGGACGCGCGAAGTGGTCCATGCCGATAAACTGATAGCCCGCCGCCGTCAGCGAGCCGATGGTCTCCTGGAGGATCTCCAGCTTCTGTTCAGCAGAGGGCAGATCGGCATCTTTAATTTTGCGCTGTGCGGCAAAGAGCGTGGGCAGATGCGCGTAGTTAAACACGCTCAGGCGGTCAGGGTTGAGCTCGGCGACCTTTTGCAGGGTGAAGGCAAAGCTCTCCGGCGTTTGCTTCGGCAGGCCGTAGATGAGGTCGATATTGGTCGAAGTAAATCCAATCTCCCGCGCATGGCGAAGCAAGTCAAAGATGAACGCTTCGTCCTGCTCGCGGTTAACCAGACGCTGAACCTCTTTATTGAAGTCCTGCACGCCCATACTCAGGCGGTTGAAACCCTCAGCGCGTAAATGATCGAGGACATCCAGCTCGATTTCACGCGGATCGACCTCGATAGAGATCTCGGCTTCGGCGCTGAAATGAAAATGGGTACGCAACAGATCCATCAGGCGACTGATTTGCGCCTTATTGAGATAGGTCGGCGTGCCGCCTCCCCAGTGCAGTTGCTTAACCTGACGGTTGGCAAACAGCGGCGCGCGGTGGATGATCTCCTGTTCAAGGAGATCGAGATACTGATCGGCCTTATGCTGCTGGCGGGTGACGATCTTATTGCAGCCGCAGAAATAACACAGCTTATGGCAAAACGGGATATGCACATACAGCGACAGGGGGCGCTGTGGGTAACGGGCCACAGCGGCATCGAATTCCGCCGCGCCGAATTGTGGTGAAAACTCCAGCGCGGTGGGATACGAGGTATAGCGCGGCCCGGAATAGTTATATTTCTGGATCAGGGCCAGATCCCAGTCGATTATCTGCTCAGACATGCTCACTCCTTCCGATGGTGCCGCCGACGGGTACGCCGTCCCGGCCCCACCGCACCGCGGGTCATGAGCCGGTTGCGCAGCCATTTCTGACGCCGCGACAACCGTCGTAGTTTAACGAATAACCACAGCAGATAACATATAACCAGAAGGGTTATAAGCAGTACCGGGGATCCGATGGGATGCAAATGTTATTTTCCACCCTTCAGCAGACGCATCATATCTTCCTGACGCTCTTCCTCTTCTTCATCTTCGTCATCGTAAGAGAGGCCGAGCTGCTGCATCAGCTCATCAATACGATCCAGTTTGGCATCCACCCAGCTCTGCTCTTCTGCATTCAGGGTACCGCCCTCTTCCAGACGTTCCAGCAGCGCGTCCAGGCGCTCATCATTCTCCAGCAACTCCAGCTCAGCCTGCGGTGAAAGCATAGGTTTCTCGCTCTTTGGTTTATGCTGCTTGGGAGCTGGAGCGCTGCTTTCGCTCGCGCCCAGCGGGATTGGTTTTTTGCTGCCCACGCGCGGATCTTGCGCCTGGCGCTGTTTTTTACCCGCTGAAGCCGCATCGCCGCCGTTCGCGCGACTTCCTGCCGCGTGGCCACGATGTTTCTTCTGCCGTTTGCGATCGCGAGCTTCCTGATTTAACTCTTCACGCGACTTGCGGCCGGATTTGCCACGGGTGGCGGATGTCGGTTTTTTCATGGTGTGTAATCTTCAGACAGTATTATTCAGTATAGAATTGAGGCGGAATCTAGCAGAAAGCAAGCAAAGAAAAAAGGCGACAGATTACTCTGTCGCCTTTTTCCTCACTGACCACCCTTAACGGGCTCTTCTTTCCCTGTTCGCTAACGACTTACCCTGTCTTTCCCTTAGCGTCCAACGGTCCCTGTTTCTTCCTTTTCCCTTTGAAACGTTTCCAAAACGCGTGTCATCCTGACAATCCTGTGGTCTTCGCCTCCTGGCGCTTCCTGACCCCTCGTCCTGAGTCCTCATCCTTTTCAGCATCCTCGCCGTTGTGTATTACTTTACCGTGTTGACAAAAATCGACAACCAGTCTGGCCGTTAAAAATCTACTTTCAGATTTCTCTATTTTTATAATTTATTTACTTTCATATGGTTATGATTTGTTGGCCTTATTTTTCTCAGGCATGTCCTATACGAAGAATAGCCAATGTCTCACAAAGTGCAGGGTTTTTACTTACAGAACCGGCGTGCGGTAAAAACAGCCTTTTTCTGCTGTTCAGGTATAATCCCTGCCATAGCCTGTTTTAACGGAGACGACCGTCTTGACCAACTGGAATTATCAACTGACGCACTTTGTCACCAGCGCGCCAGATATCCGCCATCTTCCTGCCGATACTGGTATTGAAGTGGCATTCGCCGGCCGCTCCAATGCGGGAAAATCCAGCGCACTGAATACGCTGACCAACCAGAAAAGCCTGGCGCGGACCTCCAAAACGCCCGGACGTACACAGCTGATTAACCTGTTCGAAGTTGCCGAAGGCAAACGCCTGGTCGACCTGCCCGGCTATGGTTATGCGCAAGTCCCGGAAGAGATGAAGATCAAGTGGCAGCGCGCGCTGGGAGAATACCTGGAAAAACGTCTGTGCCTGAAGGGCCTGGTGGTTCTGATGGACATTCGCCACCCGCTTAAAGATCTCGATCAGCAGATGATCCAATGGGCGGTAGAAAGCGATATTCAGGTGCTGGTGCTGCTGACCAAAGCCGACAAGCTCGCCAGCGGCGCGCGTAAAGCGCAAGTGAATATGGTGCGTGAAGCGGTACTGGCCTTCAATGGCGATGTCCAGGTTGAACCCTTCTCCTCGCTGAAAAAATCTGGCGTGGATAAGCTGCGACAGAAGCTGGATAGCTGGTTTAACGAAATCCCGCCGCAGGAAGAAGAGCGCGCCGTAGACGAGTAATCGTCACGAACAGCCGGATAAGAGCGTACCGCGCCTTATCCGGGTTCCTCTCCAGAATCAAGCACAAGCGTGTCCTGTCCCTTTGCCACTTTTCTTTCGCGCAATAAAAAACGCCCCGGTCATAAATGACCGGGGCGGCTAAAATATTCAGCCAAATCCGATTACGTGAAGTAAAAGGTCTGAAAGATAGAACATCTTACCTCTGTACCCTACGCGAATAACTCTACTCTTCTTTCGCTCACGGATAAAGCATTTTTTGTAGTTTTTTTTCACTATTTACATAGCAAATTCAAATGATCCTCACAAAACTCTATAAGTTATGTTGCTTACTTACAGAAAATCGCGTTGCGCTTTGTATACTTAGTGCGCTTGATCCCAGTTTTCTCCGCTGCCCACTTCCACCAGCAACGGTACCGCCAGCGTAGTGCTGTTCTCCATCAGTTCGTGGATCTTTTTCGATACGGCATCGAGCTCATCTTTATGCACTTCAAAGACCAGTTCATCGTGAACCTGCATGATCATCAGCACGCGAGGCTTCTCGCTGCGCAGCCATTCATCAACGGCAATCATCGCCCGCTTGATGATATCCGCAGCCGTCCCCTGCATCGGGGCGTTAATCGCCGCACGTTCCGCACCGGCGCGACGAGCGCCATTGCTGGACTTGATATCCGGTAAATAGAGTCGACGGCCATCCAGCGTTTCAACATAACCTTGCTCCTTCGCCTGTGCGCGGGTGCGCTCCATATACTCCAGCACGCCCGGATAACGCTCGAAATAAAGATCCATGTACTTCTGCGCTTCTTTACGCGGGATGTTCAGCTGGCGGGCCAGGCCAAAGGCGCTCATGCCATAGATCAGACCGAAGTTGATAGCTTTCGCACTGCGCCGCTGTTCGCTGCTGACGCTGTCCAGCGGTAAGCCAAACACTTCAGCCGCCGTCGCCCGGTGAATATCCTTCCCTTCCGCGAAGGCGGTCAGCAGGCCTTTATCCCGCGACAGGTGCGCCATAATGCGCAGCTCGATTTGCGAGTAGTCCGCCGAGACAATGACGTAATCTTCCGGCGCGATAAACGCCTGGCGAATACGGCGCCCTTCTTCGTTACGCACCGGAATGTTTTGCAGGTTTGGATCGGTAGACGACAAACGGCCAGTGGCGGTAACCGCCTGATGATAGGAGGTATGCACGCGGCCCGTTTTGGGGTTAATCATCAGCGGCAGCTTATCGGTATAGGTCGACTTCAGCTTCGCCAGCCCACGGTACTCCAGAATCACCTTCGGCAACGGGTAATCGAGCGCCAGCTCTTCCAGTACCTCTTCAGAGGTTGACGGCGCGCCGCCCGGCGTCTTCTTCAGCGGTTTGATACCCTGTTTTTCAAACAGGATCGTTTGCAGCTGTTTGGTGGAGGAGAGATTAAACGCTTCCCCGGCGATCTCATGCGCCCGCTGCTCCAGCTCAACCAGGCGCTGGGCAATTTCCTGCGAGTGCGCATGCAGCACGGCGGGGTCGATTTTAACGCCATTGCGCTCAACGCGAGACAGCACCGGCACCAGCGGCATTTCAATGTGCTGGAAGATATTCAGCGGACCTTCATGCTGCTGCAGCTTCGGCCACATTTTCAGATGCAACTGAAGCGTGACGTCGGCGTCTTCCGCCGCGTAGCGACCAGCCTCTTCCAGCGCAATCTGGTTAAAGGTGAGCTGATTCTTACCCTTGCCAGCGATCTCTTCGAAGGTAATCGTTTTATGCTTCAGCCAGCGGTCGGAAAGACTGTCCATATCGTGGCGGCCCGCCACGCTGTCGAGAATGTAAGATTCCAGCATGGTATCGAACGCAATCCCGCGCAGCTCAATGTCGTAATTAGCCAAAATGCCGCGATCGTATTTGAGATTTTGCCCAACCTTGAGCAGCTTCTCATCCTCCAGCAGCGGTTTAAGCAGCGCCAGCACGCGCTCGCGCGGGATCTGGTCCGGCGCATCAAGGTAATCATGCGCTACCGGGACATAGGCGGCCACGCCCGGCTCAACAGCGAATGAAAGGCCGACCATGTTGGCGGAGATGTTATCCAGGCTGTCGGTTTCCGTATCAAAGGCAAAGAGCGGCGCCTGCTTCAGCTTATCGATCCAGGTGAGCAGCGTAGCCTCATCAAGGATAGTGACATAGTGCTCTGCTGAAAGTGCAGTAGCGGCTTCAACCTCTTCTTCGGCTTCTGCCGCTGCTGCAGGCACTGCAGGTTTCGCAGCCGGTTTGCCCCCCTTCGCCTGCAGCCATTTCCCGGCTTCAACGTCGGTGGTCCAGCGCTTAAACTCATACTGTCTGAACAGCGCCAGCAGATCGTCTGCCGCCGGCGGCTGCACCTCAAGCTCTTCACAAGTGAGCTCCAGCTCGACGTCGGTTTTGATGGTCGCCAGCTGATAAGAGAGATAAGCCACCTCCTTGTTCTGCTCCAGCTTCGCCGCCATCGTTTTCGCGCCGCGGAAGCTCAGTTGAGCGATTTTCTCCGGTTCCGCATACAGCGTATCGAGGCCGCCAAGGCCTTGCAGCAGCGCCTGGGCTGTCTTTTCGCCCACGCCCGGCACGCCAGGAATGTTATCCGAGGAGTCGCCCATCAGCGCCAGGAAATCAATAATCAGCTCCGGCGGGACGCCGTATTTGGTAACCACCTCATCCGGCCCGAGGATAGTGTTGGTCATGGTATTGATCAGGGTGATCCCCGGCGTCACCAGCTGGGCCATGTCTTTATCGCCGGTACTGATCAGCACCGGACGTCCGGCCCTTTCCGCTTCCCGCGCCAGGGTGCCAATCACATCGTCAGCTTCGACGCCCGGGACCGCCATCAGCGGCAGCCCCATCGCTTTCACCATCTTATGCAACGGCTCAATCTGCGCGCGCAGATCGTCCGGCATCGGCGGGCGATGAGATTTGTAATGTTCGAACAATTCATCACGGAAGGTTTTCCCTTTCGCATCAAAGACCACGACGGCATGAGTCGGTTGATACTGCAGAATCAAACTGCGCAGCATATTCAGTACGCCGTACATAGCCCCGGTGGGCTCCCCTGCGCTGTTAGTCAGCGGCGGAAACGCATGATACGCCCGATAAAGATAGGAGGAGCCGTCAACGAGGATGAGAGGGTTTTCTGGGATCTGAACCATAATTTCCGTGCCTGTTTATCAGATTATGGATAAAGGATGCCACAGACGGGCATGAAATCCTGAATTTTTCCCGCATTTCGCGGAAAAGATTCAACGATCGTCGCGATCGCGCGACAACTTAGCTTGTGGATAACTTTGTGCATAGTTTTACAACGTCAGCTTATCCGCCCCGGGAAATAAATGAATAAATAGTATTAATTACTATTTATCAATCACTTAAAAACAGATCAACGATCCTGGCATTAATTTGATGACCTAATCTTCCATGTGGATAGAAGATCCTTGTTTTTTTCTGTTCTGGTAAGACCCGTCATTTGCCGCGTTTTCTGGTAAAATCAGCCCCTTGCGCAGCTTAAAGGCGCTCTTTGTCAGCCTAACTTTCTGAATAAACTAACTATGTCGAGATTACTCGCTGCGATAACACTTCCGCTGAGTATCGCCTTAACCATCTTAGTCACCGTTATCTGCTCTGTACCGATCATCGTCGCCGGGCTGATTAAACTGCTGGTCCCCATTCCAGCGGTATGGCGCTCTATATCCGTTTTTTGCAATTTTATGATGTACTGCTGGTGCGAAGGGCTGGCGCTGCTGTTGCATCTCAATCCCTGGCTAAAATGGGACGTCCAGGGTCTGGAAGGCCTGAACAAAAAGAACTGGTATCTGCTGATCAGCAACCATCACAGCTGGGCAGATATCGTGGTGCTGTGCGTACTGTTCCGCAAGCATATTCCGATGAATAAGTACTTCCTTAAACAGCAGCTGGCGTGGGTACCGTTCATCGGTCTCGCCTGCTGGGCGCTGGATATGCCTTTTATGCGCCGCTATTCGCGTAGCTATCTTATTCGTCACCCGGAACGCCGTGGTAAAGATGTCGAAACCACCCGCCGTTCATGTGAGAAATTCCGCTCACATCCGACGACTATCGTCAATTTCGTGGAAGGCTCGCGTTTTACCGACGCAAAAAAGCGCGAGACGCGCTCCCCTTACCACAATCTTTTACCACCGAAAGCGGCAGGTATTGCCATGGCGCTCAATGTTCTCGGTTCGCAGTTCGATAAACTGCTGAACGTTACGCTGTGCTACCCGGAAAATAATGCAAGGCCGTTTTACGACATGTTAAGCGGCCGACTGACGCGCATTGTGGTTCGTATCAATCTGGTACCGATTGGCGAAGAGCTACACGGCGATTACGTCAACGATAAGAACTTTAAGCGTGGCTTCCAGCGCTGGCTGAATGGGCTGTGGGAAGAGAAAGACCGTCAGTTAACTGACATTATGCGGGACAAAGAAGGGGCGCCACGGTAAAGCAGATAGAGTAACGCCGGTCAGTGACCGGCGTTTTTTTTATTTCTTCTCAACCAGCTGCTTCACGGTATCCGCATACTGAGCGACGAAGACATCCATATTGCTGGTGTCCATCCCCTGCGGGTTCAGCTGGTACTTACCATTGACGTACATAGCCGGTACCCCCTGCAGCTGCAGATCGGCTGCCGCTTTCTCCTGCTGAGCGACCAGAGATTTCACCACGAAGCTGTTCCATGCGGCATCGTAGTCTTCCCCTTTCACGCCAGCGTCGACGAACACTTTACGAATGTCAGCCAGGCTCTGCACGGTCTGGTTTTTCTGCACCGCTTCGAACATCGGCGCCGTAATTTTGTCTTCAACGCCCAGCGCGATGGCAACAGCCCATGCCTGCGTCAGCTCCTTGCCCAGCGGCCCCAGGAACTCGACGTGGTATTTGGTCATTTTGGTGCCTTCTGGCAGTTTCTGGCGCACGCTGTCAGAGACATGCAGCACTTCTTCAAACTGATAGCAGTGCGGGCAGTAGAATGAAAAGAACTCAAGCACCTGTGGCTCGCCAGCAACCGGCTTATCAAGGGTGATGTACTGCTTGCCGTCGGTGATCTGGGCAGCGGATGCACTAAAAGCCAGAATCATACCAGCCAGCGCCAGCCAAACTTTTTTCATGATTTACTCTCTCCTGGATATATCACATTAATACATTGGCGTTAACTGAAGCGGGGGTTCCTGTAGAACCTTCACCTGCTCGAGAAAAGTAGACGTCTGCCCTCGCCAGTAATCCTCCCCGGTTAACCAGGGGAAATTAACCGGGAAAGCCGGATCGTCCCAGCGTCTGAGCAACCACGCCAGATAATAAACCAGTCGCATGGCGCGTAAAGGTTCAATAAGCGCGATTTCATCGCTGTTAAAGGGGCTGAATTCCTCATAGGCCTCGACGATGGTCTCCAGCTGCATACGCTGTTCAGCCTTATCGCCGTTGAGCAGCATCCACAGATCCTGAATCGCCGGGCCGGTTCGCGCATCGTCTAAGTCAACAAACAGCGGCCCATCGCGCCAGAGGATATTGCCTGCATGGCAGTCACCATGCAGGCGCAAAGTAGTCCCGCCGCCGTGCCATTGGGTCATGACGGCAGCGATGAGTTTATCGGTCGCCTTCAGGAAATCGGCCTTCAGGCCTGACGGGATAAGCGTCGACTGTTCAAATACCTGGCGCGGTTCCAGCAGATACTCCTGCACGCCAATCTCCGGACGCGCAGAAAAGCGCTGTTTGCGCCCGGTCTGGTGCAGGCGCCCAAGATAACGGCCAACCCACTCCATCTGATCAAGGTTATCCGCCTCGAACTGTCGGCCGCCAAGGCTTGGGAAAACGGCAAAATAAAATCCCTGATGCTGATGAAGCGTACTGTCGTTAAATAACAGCGGCGCAGCAACGGGCACTTCATCTTCTACAAGCTGAAGCGCAAACTGGTGTTCTTCAAGGATCTGCGCTGCCGACCAGCGCTCAGGACGATAGAACTTCACCACATAGCGATGACGCTCTTCGTCCTGGAACTGATAAACGCGGTTCTCATAGCTGTTCAGCGGGGTAAGACCGGAGTCCACCCGCATACCCAGATCGAATAATCCATCGATAATGGTATCCGGGCGAAGCGTCTGAAAAGTAAAAGCCTTATCGTGCATCCTGACATCCGACAATCGTACGAATAGTTCAGGATATCATCTCATTGCGCTTTACGCGGCAGCGCTTACAACCTTTTACTCTTTTATTACGCCGCGGGCGCGCAACAGCGCGGTTTTAAAGTCCTCTTCATAATCCTTCTGAATACCCGGGATGACAGCATCTTTTGAAGAATCACGCATCTTCAGGTGATAAATCAGAATATCATCGGAAAGATCGCTCAGTTCGCCATCATAGCCGGCCTCTTTCGCCAGCTTCTGCAAAAATTGCATCAGGTTCAGTTCAGGCTCTTTCTGCCAGGCGGGCTGGAGGAGTTCAATTACTTCATTCAGACGTTTACATTTCATGGTCATGCTCCTTACTCTTGATAGGGACAAGTTAACAGGGTCAATCCCACAATGAAAGAGGCGATATTCATATGCAAAGCGAGGCGATAACCGGCGTCGTGCTGGCGGGCGGCAGGGCCACGCGAATGGGCGGCATTGATAAAGGATTACAGTTGCTCAATGGACGTCCTCTCTGGCGACACGTCGCGGAGGCATTAGCTCCGCAGGTAGATGAGTTAGTGATTAGCGCCAACCGTCACCTTACGCAGTGGCAAGCCAGTGGATATCCGGTGTTTCGTGATACGCAGGCGGGGTACCCGGGTCCTTTAGCCGGTATGCTTGCCGTGATGCAGCAGGTCGCGAGTCCATGGTTTGTTTTTTGCCCCTGCGACACGCCCTTCATTCCGTCATTTTTAGTTGAGCGCTTTATCCAGCAAAAAAGCGCTGCGCCGGTGGTTTGGGCCCATGACGGCGAACGGGATCATCCCGCCGTTGCGCTGGCGCATCGTCAAATTATTCCGCATCTGGAGGCCTATCTTGCCAGCGGCGAACGCCGGGTAATGGTGTTCATGCGCCAGATGGGCGGCCATCCGGTTAGCTTCAGCGAGGTAAAATCGGCTTTTATGAATGTGAATACGCTCGAGGATTTGCAACGTATGCAGGAGCCATCATGATCCCGCTATTAGCGATTGCCGCCTGGAGCGGTACAGGGAAAACGACATTATTAAAGCGTCTCATTCCTGAGCTGTGCGCTCAAGGATTACGCCCTGGTCTGATCAAGCATACCCATCATGATATGGACGTGGATAAGCCGGGCAAAGATAGCTATGAATTGCGCAAGGCGGGCGCTGCGCAAACCATTGTCGCCAGCGAACAGCGGTGGGCGCTGATGACCGAAACACCCGAGAAGCCGGAATTAGATCTCACATGGCTGGTCAGTCGAATGGATGCCAGCAGACTGGACCTTGTTTTGGTCGAGGGTTTCAAGCATGAAGCAGTGCCTAAGATCCTGCTTTTTCGGCAAAACAGCGGCCATCGTGTGGAAGAGTTAACGATGGATGATCATACGATCGCCGTGGCCAGCGATGTATCGATCGCGACCTCACTTCCGCTGTTGGATTTAAATAATATTCCGCAGATTGCGACATTTATTGTCGGCTGGTTAGCGAAGCAGTAGCAGAACTTCAGGCGATATTTTTCCCTGAGTCAGTGCTGCATATCTTGTCCGCGCCACAGGGGCGTAGCCCCATGTCAGATCCGTAGCCCCGGTAAGCGCAGCGCCACCGGGGAGGCGTACCGGCACCCTCCCCGGAGGACACAAACGCAAAAAAGCCCGGTCTTTCGACCGGGCTTTCTGCTTTATTTGATGCCTGGCAGTTCCCTACTCTCACATGGGGAGACCCCACACTACCATCGGCGCTACGGCGTTTCACTTCTGAGTTCGGCATGGGGTCAGGTGGGACCAC
>NZ_JBKIUU010000017.1:0-83816 GCF_046603115.1 Klebsiella sp. 1SOBk5mer
TCACCGGAACCCCGCTGACCCGGCGGCTTGCTTGCCGTTGTTCCGTGTCAGTGGAGGCGCATTATAGGGAGTAATTCTGAGGTGACAAGGGGAAATGCAAAAAAACTTTTCGTTCGCTCGCTTTTCCATCAAGACGCTGTTTAAACGCCCTGTTTGCGGATCATTTGCGCGATTTCTCGGGCAAATCGGGAGACCTGTTGCCAGTCGGTATAGACCACTTCTTTACGGGTATCCGTTTCGCCCCCGGTCATTTTCATAATCAGGCGGATCATAAACCGATCGTACCAGCGGTAACGCGGGTAACGTAGCGCCCCGGCAAACACCGCGCAGCTCTGCGGCTGCCACGGCGAGTTGAGCAGAAACTTGCGCGTATAGCTGTTGGTCTGCGGCGTGCGCTTCTCGGGTTTGCGCGCAACCAGGTTCACCGAAAAGAATGCCCCCGGCAGCGCCTGCAATGCTGCAAGGTGCTTTTTCACAAAGCGGTCCACCGCCGGATGAAAGTGTCCGTAGCGAATCGACGCGCCAATCACCACGCGATCATAATGATGCCATTCCACGTCATCGGTACGGTTCAGATTCAGGGTGTCCGCATCGATACCCAGCTCTTTAAGCTCAGAGGCGAGAAACGAAGCGATTTCACGTGTCTGCCCGTCGCGGGTGGAAAAGAGAATTAAAGTTTTCACGAGCACTCCTGTTATTCGCGCCAGAAAGTGGGAGTAAAGAGCACCAGTAAGGTGAACACTTCCAGACGACCAAACAGCATATTAGCAATCAGGATCCATTTCGCGACCGGGTTCATGGTGGCAAAGTTGTCCGCGACGACGCCGAGCCCAGGCCCGAGGTTGTTCAATGTCGCCACCACGGAGGCGAAAGCGGAGAAGTCATCCACCCCGGTGGCGATAATAGCCAGCATACTAATGATAAAGACCAGCGCATAGGCGGAGAAGAATCCCCATACCGCTTCCAGAATACGTTCCGGCAGCGCGCGGTTACCTAATTTAATGCTATACACCGCATTCGGGTGAACCAGACGCTTAAGCTCACGGTTGCCCTGCTTGAACAGCAACAGGATACGGATAACCTTTAAGCCACCGCCCGTAGAGCCTGCGCAGCCGCCGATAAATGCGGAGCACAGCAGAAGCACCGGCAGGAACAGCGGCCAGCGCGCAATGCTATCGGTGGTGAATCCCGCGGTGGTCGCCATCGACACCACCTGGAAAAACGCCTGATTCAGCGTCGTCAGCACCGAGCCGTACACGTTATGAAGCCATAGCACCAGCGTACAGACGATGACCAGCGTCAACTGGACGCCAATGAACATTCGAAACTCAGGGTCGCGCCAGTACACCTTCAGGCTGCGTCCGCTCAACAGCGAAAAATGCAGACCGTAGTTACAGCCGGAGATCAGCAGAAAGATGGCAATGATGGAGTTGATCATCGGGCTGTTGAAATAGCCGACGCTGGCATCGTGAGTCGAGAAACCGCCGATGGCGATGGTGGCGAAGCTGTGCCCTATCGCATCGAAGGCCGGCATACCGGCAAACCAGAGCGCCAATGCGCAGGCGACCGTCAGTAACACATAGATGAGCCACAATGTCTTTGCCGTCTCGGCGATGCGCGGGCGCATCTTGTTATCTTTCAGCGGGCCGGGCATTTCCGCACGGTAGAGCTGCATCCCCCCGACGCCGAGGATAGGCAGAATCGCCACCGCCAGCACAATGATCCCCATACCGCCGAACCACTGCAGCATCTGCCGGTAAAAGAGGATAGCGTGCGGGAGCGAGTCCAGCCCCACCAGGGTGGTCGCCCCGGTCGTCGTCAGGCCGGAAAATGACTCGAAGAAGGCATCCGTCACCGTCAGGTTCGGCTGTTCGGCGAAAATAAAGGGCAAGGCCCCTACGCTACCCAGCACGGTCCAGAACAGCACCACGATCAGAAATCCTTCACGGGATTTCAGTTCACCCTTTTGCTTACGGTTCGGCCACCACAGCATGGAGCCGATCGCCAGAGCGACAAAAAAAGTTTGAGTGAAGGCCCGTCCCGCGCCATCGCGATATATCAGGGCCACTAATCCCGGGACGATCATCGTCCCCGAAAACAAGATGACCAGCAGTCCAACGATTCGGGTTATGGCGCGAAAATGCATCTCTGGCGCTTCCTTTGATAGGCAAAAAAACAGAGGGGATTATTCGTTAATCTTCAGCAATTGCAATGAACCACGACTAAAATCAGCCAGTTTTGCTGAAAAAGCCGCCACTTCAGCCTGGGGAAGCGCCACGCGCAGCCGAACCGACGCCAGATATTCGCTTTCAACGACGTTGCCGGAAAATTGGGCGAGCAGCGCTTCGACGCCGGCCAGTTGCCCATATTCACATTGCAAAGTATATGCCGTTAACGGCGTCTTGCGCAGTGTCGTCAACTGCGCCAGCGCCTGATGAACACCGCCGCCATAGGCTTTCACCAGGCCGCCGGTGCCCAGCAGGATACCACCGTAGTAACGCACGACGACAGCGGTTATCTCGCCGACGCCGCTTCCCATCAGCTGCGCCAGCATCGGTTTACCCGCCGTTCCCGCCGGTTCGCCATCATCAGAAAACCCAAGCTGTTGCGAATCATCAGGCGGTCCGGCGACCCACGCCACGCAGTGGTGACGGGCATCGGGGTGATCCGCTCTGACGGACTCGACAAAGGCTTTCGCCGCCGCCACGCCGTCGGTATGCGCCAACAGCGTGATAAAACGGCTCTTTTTGATCTCCTCAACGACGGAAACGGGCGCCGCCGGGATTAACCAGCTCTCCATTAGGCCAGCTTCAGATCGCGCGTCATGTTTTCGATACTGTTTTCGTGAACCACCACGTTATCTTCGATACGGATCCCGCCGAATGGCTTCATGGCGTCAATTTTTTGCCAGTTGAAGTGTTTGCTGAACGGACCTTCACGCCACGGCGCCAGTAACGACTCGATAAAGTAGATGCCGGGTTCAATGGTCAACACCATACGCGGCTCGATAATACGGGTGCAGCGCAGATACGGGTATTTCGCTGGCGCCGCCAGATGCGTACCGGAGTCGTCTTGCATAAAGCCAGCAACATCATGCACCTGCAGACCCAGCGGATGACCAATCCCGTGCGGCATAAATGGCCCGGTCAGATCGTTTTCCACCATCGCCTCTTCGCTCATGTCAGTGACTAACTGGTGTTTACGCAGCAGCTTCGCAATACGCTGGTGGAACTGGATATGGTAATCGACGTAGCGAGTCCCGGCTTTCATGGTGCTAATCAGCGCCAGCTGCTCGTCGTTAACGTCTTTAATCAGATGGGCGAAATCGTTATCGCCGTGTGCCGCCCAGGTCCGCGTCAGATCCGCAGCATAGCCGTTATATTCCGCACCGGCGTCGAGCAGGAAGCTGCGCATTTCCGCCGGAGCGCGGTGGTCCAGTTTGGTGTAGTGCAGGACAGAAGCATGCTCGTTCAGCGCCACGATGTTGCTGTAAGGCACGTCGGTATCGCGGTGACCGGTTGCGGTAAGATAGGCCTGATTGATATCGAATTCGCTCATCCCGGACTGAAAAGCTTCATAGGCCGCACGATGACCATTCACCGCCGACTTCTGCGCTTCACGCATGCAGGCCAGCTCGTAATCGGTTTTGTAAGCCCGGTAGTAATGCAGATAATCGATAACCCCTTTCGGGTTGATCTTATCCGCGGCGATTCCCAGACCCAGCGCGCGCTCCGGCACCGGCCCGATATAACCAATATTTCCGCGAGCGGCAGGCAGTTGGCTGCCGATGCCATCGGCCTTCGGCAGCGCGACTACATCGACCTCTTCGGTCCAGAACGAGGTCGGCAGCGGCTCAACGTTATGCCAGTAATCAACCGGCAGATAGAACCACAGCTTCGGTTTATTCACACCGTCCACCAGCAACCAGCAGTTAGGCACCTGAGTCACCGGCACCCAGGCTTTGAACTGCGGATTGACCTTGAACGGGTACGGATGGTCATCAAGGAAGACGTTAACCAGCTCGCCGGAGTGAATCAGCAGAGCATCCATCTGAAAACGGGACAGGACGTCGCGGGTACGTTCTTGTAGGGTAACAATATGATTTTTATAGAGCGCGGCCAGGGATTCCATCTTTTGTCCTTTGCTTTTATGGGATCGTGATACTCCGCATCTTAGCACATCGACCTGCGTGCGGGTGATTTCCACCGGATGTGATCCGACCAGCAATTATTTAAAGAGTAATTTGCAATTCTTTAACATAAATTCCACACTCCGTTTCATCTGGTATGACCAGATCATATTGCTGGATTCAGGAGACTGACATGCTCTACAAAGGCGACACCCTGTACCTCGACTGGCTGGAAGATGGCATCGCCGAACTGGTGTTCGATGCCCCAGGTTCGGTCAACAAGCTTGATACCGCAACCGTAGCCAGCCTCGGTCATGCGCTGGACGTACTGGAAAAACAAAACGATCTCAAAGGCCTGATGCTGCGCTCTGAAAAAGCGGCGTTTATCGTCGGCGCGGATATTACGGAATTCCTCTCACTGTTCCTGGTCCCTGAGGAGCAGTTAAGCCAATGGCTGCATTTTGCTAACAGCGTCTTCAACCGTCTGGAAGATCTTCCGGTCCCCACTGTCTCCGCCGTCAACGGTTACGCGCTGGGCGGCGGTTGTGAATGCGTCCTGGCGACCGATTATCGCCTGGCGACGCCGGATCTGCGCATTGGTCTGCCGGAAACCAAACTCGGCATTATGCCAGGCTTCGGCGGCTCAGTCCGTTTGCCGCGCCTGCTCGGCGCCGACAGCGCGCTGGAGATCATTGCTGCCGGGAAAGATGTCGGTGCCGATCAAGCGCTGAAAATCGGCCTGGTGGATGGCGTAGTTGCTGCCGACAAACTGCGCGACGGCGCGCTGGCGATCCTGCGCCAGGCGATTCAGGGCGACCTGGACTGGAAAGCGAAACGTCAACCGAAGCTGGAGCCGCTGAAGCTCAGCAAAATTGAAGCGACGATGAGTTTCACCATCGCCAAAGGCATGGTCGCGCAAACCGCCGGGAAGCATTATCCGGCGCCGATCACCGCGGTGAAAACCATTGAAGCCGCCGCGCGTCTTGGTCGTGAAGAGGCCCTGGTGCTGGAAAATAAAAGCTTTGTCCCGCTGGCTCATACCAATGAGGCCCGCGCGCTGGTCGGTATCTTCCTCAACGACCAGTACGTCAAAGCGAAAGCGAAAAAACTGACCAAAGATGTCGAAACGCCGAAGCAGGCCGCCGTCCTGGGCGCGGGCATTATGGGCGGCGGCATCGCTTATCAGTCGGCGTGGAAAGGCGTGCCGGTCATCATGAAGGACATCAACGATAAATCGCTGACGCTCGGCATGACCGAAGCGGCGAAGCTACTGAATAAACAGCTGGAACGCGGCAAAATCGACGGTCTGAAGCTGGCCGGAGTAATAAGCACCATTCAGCCAACGCTGGAGTATAGCGGTTTTGATCGCGTGGACGTGGTCGTTGAAGCGGTGGTGGAAAACCCGAAAGTGAAGAAAGCGGTGCTGGCGGAAACGGAAGATAAAATCCGCCCGGATACCGTGCTGGCGTCCAACACCTCCACGATCCCCATCAGCGAGCTGGCCAGCGTTCTGCAGCGCCCGGAAAACTTCTGCGGCATGCACTTCTTTAACCCGGTGCATCGCATGCCGCTGGTAGAAGTGATCCGCGGCGAAAAAACCTCGGATAAGACCATTGCCAAAGTCGTCGCCTGGGCCAGCAAAATGGGCAAGACGCCAATCGTGGTCAATGATTGTCCCGGTTTCTTCGTCAACCGCGTGCTGTTCCCCTACTTCGCCGGCTTCAGCCAGCTGCTGCGCGACGGGGCGGATTTCCGCAAAGTCGACAAAGTGATGGAGAAACAGTTTGGTTGGCCGATGGGCCCGGCCTATCTGCTGGACGTGGTCGGCATCGACACCGCGCACCATGCTCAGGCGGTCATGGCGGCGGGCTTCCCGCAGCGGATGCAGAAAGATTATCGCGACGCCATCGACGCCCTGTTTGACGCCAACCGTTTCGGCCAGAAGAACGGCCTCGGCTTCTGGCGCTATAAAGACGACAGCAAAGGTAAGCCGAAGAAAGAAGAAGATGCTGCCGTCGACAGCCTGCTGGCCGACGTCAGCCAGCCGAAGCGCGATTTCAGCGATGAAGAGATTATCGCCCGCATGATGATCCCGATGGTTAACGAAGTCGTCCGCTGCCTGGAAGAAGGCATTATCGCCAGCCCGGCGGAAGCGGATATGGCGCTGGTATACGGCCTCGGCTTCCCTCCGTTCCACGGCGGCGCCTTCCGCTGGCTGGATACCATCGGCAGCGCGAAGTATCTCGATATGGCGCAGCAGTACCAGCACCTTGGGCCGCTGTATGAAGTCCCTGCCGGTCTGCGTGACAAAGCGCGCCATAACGAAGCGTATTATCCCCAGGTAGAGCCAGCCCGTCCGGTTGGCGCTCTGAAAACGGCTTAAGGAGTCACAATGGAACAGGTTGTCATTGTCGATGCTATTCGCACCCCGATGGGCCGTTCAAAGGGCGGCGCATTTCGCCACGTGCGCGCGGAAGACCTCTCCGCGCACCTGATGCGTAGCCTGCTGTCGCGCAACCCGTCGCTTGAGGCAAGCGCGATAGACGATATCTACTGGGGCTGCGTACAGCAAACCCTCGAGCAGGGTTTTAACATCGCCCGTAACGCGGCGCTGCTGGCGGAGATCCCGCATTCGGTACCGGCAAACACGGTTAACCGTCTGTGCGGTTCTTCCATGCAGGCGCTGCACGATGCTGCACGCATGATCATGACCGGCGATGCCAGCGTCTGCCTGATTGGCGGCGTGGAGCACATGGGCCATGTGCCGATGAGCCACGGCGTCGATTTCCACCCGGGCCTGAGTCGCAACGTGGCGAAGGCGGCAGGGATGATGGGGCTGACCGCTGAAATGCTGGCGCGTCTGCACGGCATTAGCCGGGAAATGCAGGATCAGTTCGCCGCGCGCTCCCACGCCCGCGCCTGGGCTGCGACCCAGTCCGGCGCATTCAAAGCCGAGATTATCCCCACCGGCGGCCACGATGCCGATGGCGTACTGAAGTCCTTTAACTATGACGAAGTGATCCGCCCGGAAACCACCGTCGAGACGCTGTCTACCCTGAGGCCGGCGTTTGACCCGGTGACCGGTACGGTAACGGCGGGTACCTCTTCCGCCCTTTCCGATGGCGCGGCGGCGATGCTGCTGATGAGCGAAAGTCGCGCCCGCGAACTGGGGCTGAAGCCACGCGCCCGCGTCCGTTCGATGGCGGTGGTCGGCTGCGACCCGTCCATTATGGGCTATGGCCCGGTTCCCGCCTCGAAGCTGGCGCTGAAAAAAGCGGGCTTATCCACCAGCGATATCGACGTCTTTGAAATGAATGAGGCCTTTGCCGCGCAGATCCTGCCGTGCATTAAAGATCTGGGCCTGATGGAGCAGATCGATGAGAAGATCAACCTTAACGGCGGGGCGATCGCGCTCGGTCATCCGCTGGGTTGTTCCGGGGCGCGTATTAGCACCACGTTGATCAATCAGATGGAGCGTAAAGATGCCCAGTTCGGCCTCGCCACCATGTGCATTGGCCTGGGACAAGGGATCGCCACCGTGTTTGAGCGGGTGTAAATTTACAAAAGGGTATCTCACAGCCAATGGCGTCAGAACAAGGCGGCAAGCGAGCGAATCCCGATGAGCTTACTGAAGTAAGTGATTCGGGTGAGCGAGCGCAGCCGACGCAGTTATGACGTCATTGGCGAAGAGAGACAGTTTAGTTGCCGTTCTTCCCGCCTGTCAGGGGCGGGTTTTTTATTTGCAGATATCAGATAAAGGCAAACGCGTCGCCAAACAGGCGATCTTCGCGCGCGCCGCGTTCGTTGCAGAACAGGTCGCGAGCAATCTTGGCCATCTCAAAACGCCCGGCAATATAGATATCGTGATCGGCCAGGGTACCGTAATCCTGCAGCACCGCGGTCAGCACGGTGCCGGAACGCCCACGCCAGCCCTCTTCCGGCTGCTCAACCACCGGCTCAATGCGCAGATTCGGATGTTTGACGCTCAAGGCTTCCAGCTCAGCCAGATCGTACAGATGTTTGGTCTCGCGGCCGCCCCAGTAAATCGCGATATCGCGCTGAGGATTGCGTGACAGCGCGGTCAGAAGAATAGAACGCACATAAGAGAAGCCGGTGCCGCCGGCAATCAAAATCAGCGGGCGGTCTTCATCTTCACGCAGCCAGGCTTCGCCATACGGGATATCAACCTCAATTTCGCGCTCTTTCAGGATGCGATCCATGACCGCCATCGCGTACAGATTGAGCTCCGAGGCGCCGATATGCAGTTCGATAAATTCCTGTTCCGCCGGCGTGGAGGCCATGGAGAATGGGCGTTTGTCGCGCTCATCCATTACCACCATCAGATACTGGCCAGCGCGGAAAGAGAATGCCGCTTCCGGTACTAATCGAACACGATACACGGTATCGGTAATCGCCTCCACCGAGGTCACTTTACAGCTTAAGGTTGTCATGCGTCCCCTCTGTCGGGTCTATAGAGCAAAACAGCGGCGTTAGCCCCGCTTACTGTTGTTTAAAGATGGCCAGATCATCCCAGATGGCGTCAATGCGCGCCGTGACGGCAGGATCTTTTTTGATTGGGCGACCCCATTCACGCTGGGTTTCGCCAGGCCATTTATTGGTGGCATCCAGCCCCATTTTTGAACCCAGGCCGGAAACCGGCGAGGCAAAATCCAGATAATCAATTGGCGTATTCTCTACCAGTACCGTATCACGAGCTGGGTCCATACGGGTAGTGATCGCCCAAATCACATCGTTCCAGTCGCGAGCGTTGACATCGTCATCGCAGACAATCACGAATTTGGTGTACATAAACTGGCGCAGGAACGACCAGACGCCCATCATCACGCGCTTGGCATGGCCTGCATACTGTTTTTTCATCGTCACCACCGCCAGGCGGTAGGAGCACCCTTCCGGCGGCAGATAGAAATCGACGATTTCCGGAAACTGTTTTTGCAGGATCGGGACGAAGACTTCATTCAGCGCTACGCCCAGCACCGCAGGCTCATCCGGCGGACGGCCGGTATAGGTCGAATGATAAATCGCGTCTTCACGTTGGGTAATATGGGTGACCGTAAACACCGGGAACTGGTCTACTTCATTGTAGTAGCCGGTATGGTCGCCATACGGACCTTCCGGCGCCATCTCCCCGGCCTCGATATAACCTTCCAGCACAATCTCTGCGCTGGCAGGCACTTCAAGATCGTTCGAGACGCATTTCACCACTTCGGTTTTGGTGCCGCGCAGCAGCCCGGCAAAGGCATATTCCGACAACGTATCCGGCACCGGGGTCACCGCGCCAAGAATGGTCGCTGGGTCGGCGCCGAGCGCCACAGAAACCGGGAAGCGTTCGCCCGGACGCGCCGCGCTCCACTCCTGGAAATCCAGTGCGCCGCCGCGATGAGACAGCCAGCGCATAATCAGTTTGTTTTTGCCAATCAGCTGCTGGCGATAAATCCCCAGGTTCTGCCGCTCTTTGTGCGGCCCGCGGGTCACCGTCAGCCCCCAGGTGATCAGCGGCGCGGCATCGTCCGGCCAGCAGGTCATAATCGGGATTTTCCTCAGGTCGACGTCATCGCCCTGGATGATTTTTTGCTGGCAGGGTGCGCCGCGCAGACGTTTGGTCGGCATATTCAGCACTTGCTTAAACTGCGGCAGCTTATCAAACAGATCGCGGAAACCTTTGGGCGGCTCAGGCTCTTTCAGAAAGGCTAACAGCTTACCCACCTCGCGCAGCGAACTGACGTCCTCCTGACCCATCCCCAGCGCCACGCGCCGCGGCGTGCCGAACAGGTTGCACAGCACCGGCATGGTATAGCCTTTCGGATTCTCAAACAGCAACGCCGGACCGCCAGCGCGCAGGGTGCGGTCGGCAATTTCGGTGATTTCCAGGTGGGGATCGACCGGCAGAGTGATACGTTTTAGTTCGCCCTGTTGTTCCAGGAGTGTCAGAAAGTCGCGAAGATCGTGATATTTCATGAAAGTGTTATTGACCTCTCTACAGGCGGCTAATTATACGGTGTTCAACGGCGAGATGCTGTAATTTTGTTAAATTAGCGTGAAAGAACGCTGAAATTTGGATTTCAATTATAATGGCTTTCGCGATTACACCAGCCATTTGTTATGCTTGCCGTTATTAGAAGTGGAATGAGTCATTATGCAAGCCTGGTACTTACTGTATTGCAAACGTGGGCAGCTACAACGAGCCCAGGAACATCTGGAACGTCAGTCAGTTAACTGCCTGATGCCGACGATTGCGCTGGAAAAAATCATTCGCGGTAAACGCACCATGGTCAGCGAACCGCTGTTTCCGAACTACCTGTTTATTGAGTTCGATCCAGAGGTGATTCATACCACCACCATCAGCGCCACACGCGGGGTTAACAACTTCGTGCGCTTTGGCGCCCTACCCGCTATCGTCCCCTCGGCGGTCATCCATCAGCTCTCTATCTATAAACCGGAAGGCATCACCGACCCGGAAACGCCGCATGAAGGCGATAGCGTACTGATCACCGACGGCGCGTTCGAAGGCTTACAGGCTATCTTTACCGAGCCGGACGGTGAAGCACGCTCTATGTTGCTGTTAAACCTGCTGAATAAGCAAGTCCTGCAGAGCGTTAAAAACACCGATTTCCAGAAAATCTAAGCGCCGATAACGTCGACGCCAAACAGCGCCCTGACGTTTGCGTCCGTTTGCGCCTCAAGCCACTGCGCCTCCTCGCCGCGCCAGGCCGCGACGCTGGCCAGGATATGCGGCAAATACGCGGGCTCGTTACGACGCGAGGCGGGTTTCGGCTTGAGGTCGCGCGGCAGCAGATAGGGCGCATCGGTCTCCAGCAGCAGACGTTCCGCCGGGATCGCCGGCAGTAGCTCTCGCAGCTCGAGCCCGCGCCGCTCATCGCACACCCAACCGGTAATGCCGATAAACAGCCCCAGATCCAGACATTCCTGCACCTCACTGCGGCTGCCGGTAAAGCAGTGCAGCACCGCGCCCGGGATCTTCCCAAGCCAGGGTTTAAGTAGCGTCAGAAACCGGTCGTGGGCGTCGCGGCAGTGTAAAAACACCGGCATCGACAGCTCGGCGGCCAGCGCCAGTTGGGCGCTGAATGCCGCCTCCTGCTCCTGCGGCGTGGAGAAATTACGATTAAAATCCAGACCACATTCCCCTATCGCCACCACCTGCGGCTCGCGGGCAAGGACATAAATCGCCTCGGCGACCGCTGGCGTCCAGCTGCTGCCGTCATGGGGATGAACCCCCGCCGTGGACCAGCAGCCGGCGTAATGGTTCGCCATTCTCTGCGCCCGCTGGCTCTCCGGCAAATTTGTGCCGGTCAGCAGCATGCCGTGGACACCCGCCGACCGGGCGCGCGCCACCACCTCATCATGGTCGCGGGCAAACTGCGAACTGGTCAGATTAACGCCGATATCAAACATGATCGCTCCATATGACAACCGCCCTGACGGGCGGTTGGCGGTATTACTCTTCTCTGTGCTCAGCGGCTTCAGCTTCGGCCGCGGCATCGTCATCACGCGTCAGACGCTTCCCGGTGTAGAAGCGGGCAAAGAACACCCCGACTTCAAACAGACAGTACATCGGAATGGCCAGCAGCGTCTGCGAGAACACGTCCGGCGGCGTCAGCAGCATGCCCACCACGAAGGCGCCCACCAGCACATACGGCCGTTTTTTGCGCAGCTCTTCCGGCGTAGTGACGCCCATCCAGCAGAGCAGCACAATGGCGACCGGCACCTCAAAAGAGACCCCGAACGCCATAAACAGCGCCATCACGAAGTCGAGATAGCTGCGGATATCGGTCGAGACCAGCACCCCCTCCGGGGCAGCATGGGTCAGAAAGCCGAACGCCAGCGGAAACACGACAAAATACGCGAAAGCCATGCCGATATAGAACAGCAGCGTGCTGGAGACCAGCAAGGGCACCACCAGCCGGCGCTCGTGCTTATACAGCGCCGGCGCGACGAAGGCCCATACCTGATACAGAATAATCGGCACCGACAGGATCACCGACACCATAAAGGTCAGCTTTATCGGCGTAAAGAAAGGTGAAGCGACATCGGTGGCGATCATCGTCGCGCCTACCGGCATCTTGCTGATAAGCGGGGCCGAGACCAGCTGATAAATATCATTGGCGAAATAGACCAGCGCCAGGAAGATCACCAGGATAGCAATGATGCTGTTGAGCAGACGCTTGCGCAGCTCAATCAGATGCGAAATTAGCGGTTGTGTATCGTCTACGCCCATGTTTACGGTTTATCACTCGATGCGGGGGAAGAATGGGGGGCAGCCGCCGTAGCGGATGTTTTCTCTGCCGGTGAAGCGGGTTGCTCGTCGGTCACGGGCTCTGGCGCATGAACCGGAGCGCTGGCCTGATGTTCGGCCGTCGCCGGCGTGACGTCCTGCCGCTGCGCTTCGCTGCCTTTCACCACCGGATTATGGATGGTATTCGCTTCGTCGCTGGCCTTTTCCGGATCGTGGGCGCTATAGGAGCGCTTCATCGACTCCGCGGCCTCGCGCAGCTCGTCCATAGAGGCTTTCAGCTCCGGCGTCAGGTTATTCAGGCTGGCCTTTTCCACCTTCTTGAGGCTCTCCTGGAACTCCTGCAGTTTTAGCTCTTGAGCCAGCTCATTCTGCACCGTGGTCGCCAGCGACCGTAGCGTACGGATCCAGCCAACCACCGTTTTAACCGCGACGGGAAGCCGCTGTGGCCCCAGAACAATGAGGCCAATTACAAACACCAGCAGTAGTTCACTAAAACCAATATCGAACACGAGTTACACCTGCTCTTTGTCGTGGCGTTTTGTCTCGTCTTTTTTTGCATCATCCTGTTTGTCGGCGATAGTTTTCGCCGTGAAATCTGCGTCTGGCGCCGACTTTTCGGGTTTATCATCATCACTCATGGCTTTTTTAAAGCCTTTGATGGATGCCCCTAAGTCTGACCCCAGTGAGCTCAGCTTCTTCGTCCCGAATAGCAGAACTACGATGACGACAACAATTAATAACTGCCAAATACTGATACCACCCATACACGTTCCCCTATGACAGATGATGAATTATGTGGACGCATTATACACGCCATCCTGCCAGCCGCCTCGCCGTCAGGCCACCGGCATGATTTTGCGCAAATAAGCCTGCGTCATGAAGTGGCGAACCGATCAGCGGGTTTTTCGCCAGCCAATCAGCCAGGTCACGACACCGCCGGCCATCAGCCAGCCGGGCATCATTCCCCACTCAGGGCGATGGATAAAGAGCAGCGTACCACTGAGCAATAAAACCGCGCCTATACCAAACAGATAACGGGATTGGCCCTGGCGCACATGACGCACATGCATATCCCGCACGATAGTATCGACGCTGGTCTGCAGCTGTTTGCTCTGCTGCAGGCTCTGATACACCAGCTCAGGTATTTCAGGCATTCTTTCGATCCAGAACGGCGCTTTGTCTTTAAACGCGCGCACCAGCGCCGGAATACCGACCTGATCTTTGATCCACGACTCAAGGAAAGGCTTCGCCGTTTTCCACAAGTCTAACTGAGGATAGAGCTGCCGGCCTACCCCTTCTACGTAAAGTAATGTCTTCTGTAGCAAAACAAGCTGCGGCTGGACTTCCATATTGAAGCGCCGCGCGGTGTTGAACAGATTAAGCAGCACGTGGCCGAAGGAGATCTCCGCCAGCGGCTTCTCAAAGATGGGCTCGCAGACCGTGCGGATCGCGAACTCAAACTCTTCGACATTGGTGTCCGGCGGAACCCAACCGGAGTCGACGTGCAGCTCGGCAACCTTACGATAATCGCGGTTGAAAAAGGCGATAAAGTTTTCCGCCAGATAGCGCTTATCTTCTTTGTTCAGCGAGCCGACAATGCCGCAATCGATACCGATATACTGCGGATCTTCCGGGTGCTCGTAGCTGACGAATATGTTGCCAGGGTGCATATCAGCATGGAAAAAACTGTCGCGGAACACCTGGGTGAAGAAGACCTGCACGCCCCGCTCCGCCAGCAGCTGCAGGTTGGTTCCCTGAGCCTCCAGCGCCTCGACGTCGGACACCGGAATGCCGTAGATGCGCTCCATCACCATCATGCTTTCGCTGCAGTAGTCGGGGTACACTTCCGGCACATACAGCATCGGGCTGTCTTCGAAATTACGCCGCAGCTGAATGGCGTTAGCGGATTCCCGCAGCAGGTTCAGCTCGTCCAGCAGCGTTTTTTCATACTCACGAACCACCTCCTGCGGGCGCAGACGGCGGCCGTCAGGCAGCAGACGCGGCACCCAGCGCGCCAGGCGGTAGATGAGCTTCATGTCCGCTTTAATGATCGGCAAAATATCCGGACGGATAACCTTGATCACCACCTCTTTGCCGTTCTCTTTCAGACGCGCGGTATGCACCTGGGCGATAGACGCCGAGGCTAACGGCTCAACGGAGAAATCATCAAACCAGGCCTCCACCGGCAGGCCACCCATCGCTTTCTCTATCTGCTGCTGCGCGAGCTTCCCGTCAAAGGGCGCCACGCGGTCCTGCAACAGCGCCAGCTGATCGGCAATATGCGGCGGAAAGAGATCCCGCCGCGTGGACAGCATCTGGCCGAATTTAATCCACACCGGCCCCAGCTCCTGAAGCGCCAGCCGCAGACGGGCGCCAAGGGGTTGATCCTGATGGCGGTTTGGCATCCAGAACAGCATCCGCCGCCAGATACGCAGCGGCAGCGTGATCCGCATTTTGGGGATGAGCTCATCGAGCCCGTAGCTCAAAAAGGTGTGGACGATGAAATACAGGCGCCGTAATTCTCCTGGCGTCATTTGCCCTCCAGCGTTTCCAGCCGTTTTTCCAGTGCGGCCAGCGCGTGTTCAATAGCCGTCGTCTCTTCAGCAAACCAGGCCAGCTCCAGCGGCCCCGGCGCCAGGCGCCACTCTTCAGTGATCGCTTCCGCGACATAGCGCTGCTGGCGCTGCGCCCCTTTCAGTAAAAACTGAGCGCCGCCGCGGAGGACTTTACCGACGCCTTCGGCCACGATGTCGCCGGTGTAAGGCGCCAGCAGTTCAGCGGGATCGAACTCCGCCAGATCGCACAGGGTGACCATGTTCTGCACCACCTGCAGATCGCCCTGCACTTCCAGCTCGCCGCTGCGGATAAGCGCCGTGAGCTGCTGACGGTTGCGCAGTTTTGGCAGTACGCTGAGCCGGGTAATCACGGTGCAGTCGGCCTCTCCCTCCCAGGCGCTCAGGACATCAACCTGGCGTTCGCTGAACACCAGCACCACGGGCGTGGAGAAGTCCTGCAGCTGTACCCGCAATACCTTGCCCAGCAGGCGCTGGCGGGCGGGTTTTAGCGCTTTGTCGCGCCAGAGGAAAGTATTCAGCGCCGTTTCAATGCCAGCGGTCACCAGGGGTGTGAAAGGCATAGCGTCCCTCCTGTCAGAACTTGTAACCGCGATGCAAAGCAACGATACCTGCCGTCAGGTTGTAGTAGTCCACGCTTTCGAAGCCTGCATCCTGCATCATCCCTTTCAGGGATTCCTGGTCCGGATGCATACGGATCGACTCCGCCAGGTAGCGATAGCTGTCGCCGTCTTTTGCCACCAGCTCGCCCACCTTCGGCAGGATATGGAAGGAGTAAGCGTCGTAGGCTTTGCTCAGCGGTTCAATAATGGGTTTAGAAAACTCCAGCACCAGCAGACGTCCGCCCGGCTTCAGCACGCGGTACATCGAACGCAGCGCTTTTTCTTTGTCGGTCACGTTACGCAGACCGAAAGAGATGGTGATGCAGTCAAAGGTATTATCAGCAAACGGCAGGGCTTCCGCGTTGGCCTGAACATACTCAACGTTACCTACGATGCCGATATTGCGCAGCTTTTCGCGGCCCATTTTGAGCATTGAATCATTGATATCAGCAAGCATAACGCGGCCGGTTTCCCCTACCAGACGGGAAAACTTAGCCGTCAAATCACCGGTACCCCCCGCCAGATCCAGCACGGTCTGCCCGCGACGTACACCGCTGCAGTCGATGGTGAAACGCTTCCACAAACGATGGATACCAAACGACATTAAGTCATTCATCACATCATACTTTGCGGCGACAGAATGGAATACATGCGCCACCATGTCTGCTTTCTGCTCTTTAGCGACCGTCTGAAAGCCAAAGTGCGTCGTTTCTTGTGAATCCTCAACCATCTTTATGCCTGCTTGCTTTTCAAGAAAATGTTCACTGAGTGTATCAGACTCAGCGCATTTCCCATACGTTTCAGCGTGGCGGAGCCGCCTCCCGGCTGCGCACCGCCTCGGCAGAGTCGGGCGAAAATGCGTCATTTTCCGGCAGGTTATCCTCCTCTTCGAGACGATATTGATCGTCCTGAGCAGTGGCTTGTTCGACTAAATCAGGATTAATCCCGCGCTTGACCTCCACGCCCAACCCGCGAAAAGCCTCCGCCTGAGCCAGCAGATTACCGCGCCCGGAAGCGAGCTTTTTCATCGCCTGGCGATAGTTCTCTTGTGCTTTATCCAGACTCTGGCCGATAGCGGACATATCGTCCACAAACAGGCGCATTTTGTCGTAAAGGCGCCCCGCCCGCTCGGCGATCTTCTGCGCGTTGCGGCTCTGGTGCTCATAACGCCACAGATTGGCGATGGTGCGCAGGGCCACCAGCAGCGTCGTCGGGCTGACCAGCATAATATTATTTTGCAGCGCCTCGCTGATGAGCTCGGGTTGACGATCAATGGCCAGCAGAAATGCCGGCTCGACGGGAATAAACATCAGCACATAGTCGAGGGAGCGCAGGCCCGGCAGTTGCTGATAATCCTTGCGTCCCAGCAGGCGAATATGATTACGCACCGAGGCAAGGTGCTCCTGCAGCGCGACTTCGCGGGTGTAGTCGTCCTCGGCGTTGAAATAGCGCTCATAGGCGACAAGGGTCATTTTGGCGTCGATAACCACGTCTTTACCCTGCGGCAGGCGCACGATGACGTCCGGTTGCATCCGCGAGCGGTTGTCGGTCTCGATGCTGACCTGGGTCTGGTACTCATAGCCTTCCCGCAGGCCGGAGGCTTCCAGCACGCGGGTGAGAACTACTTCCCCCCAGTTGCCCTGAGTTTTGTTATCGCCCTTCAGCGCTTTGGTCAGGTTCAGCGCCTCCTGCGCCATCTGCGCGTTCAGCTGCTGCAGGTTGCGGATCTCATGCGCCAGGGTGTGCCTTTCCCGTGCCTCCTGGCCGAAGCTCTCCTGCACCTGGCGGCGGAACCCGTCCAGCTGTTCGCGCAGCGGGGTCAGCAGGCCATGCAGGCTCTGGCGATTTTGCTCATCGACGCGTCGGTTGCTGTGTTCGAAAATGCGGTTGGCGAGGTTTTCAAACTGCTCGCTCAGGCGCTGCTCGCTGTTCACCATCTGGCGGATCTTATCTTCCGCATGCAGCTGGGTGGATTCGAGCCGGGTGGTAACCTCCCGCAGATCGGCCTCCAGCGAGGTATTGATATCCCGCAGGCTGCGCAGCTCGTTGTTCAGCAGCTCGCACTCTTCACGCCAGTGGGCGTCCTGTACCAGCTGCTGACGGGCGGCGCTCAGCTCAATATCCAGCTCTCGCCGCTCCTCGATAAGATCGGCCCGAATTTGATCGGCGCGCGCTTTGGTCGCCAGCCAGCCGACGATTAATCCAGCAGCCAGTGCGATAACCGCGCTGATAATAATGGAGAGATCCACGACGCCCCCTGCGATAACCTGATGACACAAAATAGAATTGTGCTGTACAAACGTCCAGTTTAAAAGGAATTTCCTGCGAGAGGCGACGCAAAAAAAGGCCGGAGGATCCGGCCTGACAGGGAAAGCGTTGAATTACAGCAGACGGCGCGCCGCTTCCACGACGATTTTCACCGCATGGCTTTCGGTTTGCTTCATGGTTTCGGCGTTAGGGATCTCTTGCTGGGTACGGTTAACGATAACCCCGGCCACCATCCCGGCGCGCAGACCCTGGCTGGCGCACATGGTCAGCAGCGTAGCGGATTCCATTTCATAGTTCATCACGCCCATCGCCTGCCACTCTTCCATGGAGCCTTTGAAGCGGCTCACTACGCGGCCGGAGAAGGTGTCGTAACGCTCCTGTCCCGGGTAGAAGGTATCCGAGGAAGCAGTCACGCCGATATGGGTGGTGGCGCCAATGGATTTCGCTGCTTCCACCAGCGCGGTGGTGCAGGCGAAATCTGCGACGGCCGGGAATTCCATCGGCGCGAAGTGCAGGCTGGCGCCGTCCAGACGAACGGAAGCGGTAGTCACCAGCACATCGCCAACGTTGATGTGCGGCTGAATGGCGCCGGTGGTGCCAATGCGCAGGAAGGTACGCACGCCAAGCTGCGCCAGCTCTTCCACAGCGATAGACGTAGACGGGCCGCCGATGCCGGTGGAGCAGACGATCACCGGTTTGCCGTCCAGTTCCGCGCGCCAGGAGGTAAATTCGCGGTGAGATGCCAGCTTAACCGGCTTATCCATCAGCGCGGCGATCTTTTCCACACGCTCCGGATCGCCAGGGACGATAGCCAGCGTAGCCCCTTGTAAATCGTTCTTGGTGAGGCCGAGATGAAAAACATCAGACTTGGACATAAAAAACTCCTCTGTGGGTCGAATTATCAGCAGAAGCAAAACGGTACTGTACAGAAGCCCCTGGCAACATTTTGTGATGTTAGTCACCAAGAACAATAATGATTGCAGTTGTTTTTCAGGAAATAGTGATAAACATCACATTAACAAGTTATATTCATCGTCACTGAACAAAAGATAGCCGCTTTCAGGCACTGTGCTTTATTACCGCCCGAACTAAAGGTAAAGGGTCTATAGTTACTGATGCGCTAATAAATAAGGGTACGGAGAATACCATGACCACCACCAAGCAACCTGGATTCGCACCTGCAGCCTCGCCGCATGCCGCAACCGCCGTTCATACGCCGGAAGAGCATATTGTCGCCGGAGAGACCTCTATTCCCTCTCAGGGGGAAAACATGCCGGCTTACCATGCCCGCCCGAAAAACGCCGATGGCCCATTGCCGATCGTCATCGTGGTGCAGGAAATCTTCGGCGTGCATGAGCATATTCGCGATCTTTGTCGTCGCCTGGCGCAGGAAGGCTATCTGGCTATCGCGCCTGAATTGTACTTCCGTCAGGGCGATCCGAATGAGTATCACGATATCCCGACCCTGTTTAAAGAGCTGGTTACGAAGGTGCCGGACGCGCAGGTGCTGGCGGATCTCGACCACGTCGCCAGCTGGGCGGCGCGCCATGGCGGCGATGCCCATCGTCTGCTGATCACCGGCTTCTGCTGGGGCGGACGTATCACCTGGCTATATGCTGCCCATAACCCGCAGTTGAAGGCGGCGGTAGCCTGGTACGGCAAACTGGTAGGAGAAAAATCGCTGAATTCGCCAAAACACCCGGTGGATATCGCCGTCGATCTTAACGCCCCGGTACTCGGCCTGTACGGCGCTAAAGACGCCAGCATTCCACAGGACACCGTCGAAACCATGCGCCAGGCGCTGCGGGCGGCCAACGCCACGGCGGAAATCGTGGTCTATCCTGAAGCCGATCACGCCTTTAACGCCGACTATCGCGCCAGCTATCATGAAGAGTCAGCCAAAGACGGCTGGCAGCGGATGCTCGACTGGTTTGCTCAATATGGCGGTAAAAAAGGGTAATCGTCCGAAGCAGGAAAAAAAGGAGGCAAATGCCTCCTTTTTGATTTTTCGGGTGACGATCAGGCAGATTGACGCAGGTTACGCGCCGCTTGCACCATATTCGCCAGCGCGGCGCGAGTCTCCGGCCAGCCCCGGGTTTTCAGGCCGCAGTCCGGGTTAACCCACAGCCGCTCCGCCGGGATACGCTGCGCGGCTTTTTCCAGCAGCGCTTCGATCCACTCCACGCTCGGTACGTTTGGCGAGTGAATATCATATACCCCCGGCCCGATTTCATTGGGATACTCGAACACTTCGAACGACTCCAGCAGTTCCATGTCTGAACGCGAGGTTTCAATGGTGATCACGTCGGCGTCCAGCGCGGCGATGGAGTCCATGATGTCGTTGAACTCACAATAGCACATGTGGGTATGGATCTGAGTGTCGTCTTTGGCCACCGCGGCGTTAAGGCGGAAGGCTTCCACACCCCACTGCAGATAGGCATCCCAATCGCTGCGCTTCAGCGGTAACCCTTCGCGCAAAGCAGGCTCATCAATCTGGATGATGCCGATACCGGCCGCTTGCAGATCCGCCACTTCATCACGCAGGGCCAGCGCAATCTGTTTCGCGATGGTTTCACGGCTGACGTCTTCCCGCGGGAAGGACCAGCACAGAATCGTCACCGGTCCAGTGAGCATCCCTTTCACCGGCTTGTCGGTCAGCGACTGCGCGTACTTCGCCCATTCGACGGTGATCGCCTGTGGACGGCTGATGTCGCCGATCACCACCGGCGGCTTCACGCAGCGGGAGCCATAGCTCTGCACCCAGCCGTTTTGCGTGAAGATGAAACCGTCCAGATGCTCACCGAAGTATTCCACCATATCGTTCCGCTCGGCTTCCCCGTGCACCAGTACGTCTAATCCTAACCGCTCCTGCTCGACGATCGCCTGCTTAATATGTTCCGCAATGCCGGTACGATAATGACTGGCGTCCAGATTGCCCTTTTTGAAATCCAGGCGCAGGCCGCGGATCTCGGTCGTCTGCGGGAATGACCCGATAGTGGTGGTCGGCCACGCCGGCAGGTTAAAGCGTTGACGCTGCGCCTGAGCGCGAACCTCATAGGGGCTGGCGCGCTGGCTGTCCTGAGCGGTGATCGCCGCCAGCCGTTTTTCCACCGCCGGGTTATGTACGCGCGTCGAATGGCGACGGGCATGGACTGGCGCGCTCCACTCGGTAATCGCCGCGGTATCGCCGCTGTTCAGCGCATCGCGCAGCAGCGCCAGCTCACCGCATTTTTGCAGCGCGAAGGCAAACCAGCTCTTCACTTCCGCATCAAGGCGCGTCTCCACGCTCAGGTCGATCGGGCTGTGCAACAGAGAGCAGGATGTCGCGACCCACAGTTCGCGCTTACCGACGAGGTTTTTAATTTGCGCATATTTTTCGGCGAGATCGGCGCGCCAGACGTTACGCCCGTTGATCAGGCCGGCGGACAGCAGCCAGTCGGCAGGCAGACATTTATGCAGTTCGGCGACATCATCTTTACCGTGGACCAGATCGACGTGCAGCCCCTGGACCTGCAGCGCAGCAATGGTCTCGAGATTGTCGCTAACGCCTTCAAAATAGGTGGTCAGCAGCAGTTTGACCTGGCCCTGCAGGGCGTCATAAGCCGGTTTAAAGGCCGCCAGCCACGCTGGCGGCAGCTCCAGCACCAGCGCCGGTTCATCAATCTGCACCCACTCAATGCCGCGCTTCGCCAGTTCGGCCAGCACCTGCTGATAAACCGGCAGGATGTCATTCAGCAGGCTTAGACGGTCAAACGGTTCGCCTTTCACTTTGCCCAGCCACAGATAGGTCACCGGCCCCAGCAGCACGGGCTTGATCTTGTGGCCCAGCGCCAGCGCTTCGTCCACTTCATCCAGCAGTTGGGTCCAGGTCAGTTTGAACTGCTGGCCCTTCACGAACTCTGGCACCATGTAGTGATAGTTGGTGTTGAACCACTTGGTCATTTCCGCAGCGGCCGCTGGCTCGCCGGTGGGAGCGCGGCCGCGGCCAATGCGGAACAGGGTATCGATATCGACAGAGCCGTCTTTGTTCTGATGACGAGCCGGCACGTTGCCAAGCAGCAGGCTGGTGGTCAGAACATGGTCGTACCAGGCGAAATCGCCCACCGGCAGCAGGTCAATACCGGCCTGCTTCTGCTGCTCCCAGTGACGGGCGCGCAGTTCCCGGCCTACCGCCAGCAGTTCCTCGCGAGTGGCATTGCCCGCCCAGTAGCTCTCTTGCGCTTTTTTCAGCTCGCGGCGCAGGCCAACGCGAGGGAAACCGAGGGTGTGGTTAATAATTGTCATTTTTTGAGCCTCATAATTGCAATCCGAAAGATTTCGGATTTAGGGAAGGCGGCAAACTTGCTCATCCCCAGGAGCTTACTGAAGTCAGTGACTGGGGTGAGGAAGTGCAGCCAACGCACCATAAATTCGAAAGATAAAGGATTTAGCCATCCAGATGTTTACACATCCATAATTGGCAGTTACTGTATATTCCTCAAGCGCAAATTGCTCATGGCGAAGTGAAGGACTTTCATGATCGAAATTAAACATCTGAAAACGCTGCAAGCGTTGCGGAACAGCGGTTCACTGGCGGGCGCAGCGGCTGCCCTGCATCAGACCCAGTCCGCCTTGTCTCACCAGTTCAGCGATCTGGAACAGCGCCTCGGCTTTCGTCTCTTTGTGCGTAAGAGCCAGCCGCTGCGTTTTACTCCTCAAGGGGAGATCCTCTTACAGCTGGCCAACCAGGTGCTGCCGCAGATCGCTCGCGCCCTGCAGGACTGTAACGAACCACAACAGACCCGGCTGCGGCTGGCTATCGAATGCCACAGCTGTATTCAGTGGCTCACGCCGGCGCTGGAGAATTTCCGCGCCCGCTGGCCGCACGTGGAAGTCGACTTCCATTCCGGCGTCACCTTCGACCCGCAGCCCGCGCTGCAGCAGGGCGAACTGGATCTGGTCATGACCTCAGATATCCTGCCGCGCAGCGGTCTGCACTACTCGCCAATGTTTGATTATGAGGTGCGCCTGGTGCTGGCGCCTGAGCACCCGTTAGCCATGAAGACGCTGATTACGCCGGAGGATCTGGCCACGGAAACGCTGCTGATTTATCCCGTGCAGCGCGGACGCCTCGACATCTGGCGTCATTTCCTGCAGCCGGCCGGCATTAGTCCCCAGCTGAAAAGCGTCGATAACACGCTGTTGCTGATCCAGATGGTGGCAGCCCGGATGGGTATCGCCGCGCTGCCGCACTGGGTGGTGGAAAGTTTTGAACGCCAGGGTCTGGTGGTGACCAAAACCCTGGGCGAGGGATTATGGAGCCGGCTGTACGCGGCCGTTCGCGATGGCGAACAGCGTCAACCGGTCACCGAAGCGTTTATTCGCTCTGCGCGGAACCACGCGTGCGATCATCTGCCGTTTGTCCGGAGTGCGGAGCGACCCAGCGTCGATGGACCCACAGCGAGGCCAGGATCACCAACGCTCCGCTAATAAAGCTCGGCCAGTGCGGCTGCTCCTGCCAGATGGCAAGGTTAACCAACAGCCCGGCGGGGACATGGACGTTATTCATGATCCCCAGCGTGCCGGCATCCACCTGAGTGGCGCCATAGTTCCACATAAAGTAGCCCAGCCCGGAAGCCACGACGCCAAGCCACACCAGCACGCTCCACTGCAGCCTGGTGGTCGGCAGCTTCTGTGGGTTGCCCAGCATAAACCATGCCGCCACCGCCACGATAAAGGCCCCGACATAGAACCAGGCAAAGGCATTGTGCTGCGGCATCGGTAGCACCTCCATCAGGCGCTTGTAACCCACCATCCCGATGGCGAAGCAGAGGTTTGACAACTGCACCAGTAACAGCCCGGTCCAGAAATGATCGCTGACTTTGTCGTAACGGATAATCGCCGCCCCCAGCACCGCCAGCGCGGCGCTCAGCAGATAGCCCCAGCGTAGTTTACGTCCGCTGAGCAAATCGTAGATCAGCGTGATGTATAACGGGGTAAACACGGTAAACAGCAGGAATTCCGAGACCGTCAGATAGAGATAGGCGCGAAAGGCCAGCAGGTACATGATGCCAAGCTGCATCGCGCCCACCAGCATATAGAGCACGATCGTGCGCGGAGACTGGCCGCGCGTCCGCAGGAAAGGCAGGAACACCAGCGCCGCCAGGCCCACGCGCATCAGCACCGAAAAATAGCTGTCGACGCTACCGGCCAGGTACTCGCCAATCAGGCTGAAAGAAAAGGCCCACAGGATAGTGGTGATAATTAACAGCGCCACAATGGTCGTCTCGTTGGATAAAGAACAGGCATTGTAGCGAAGAGTCAGGTTGACGACTGGACAGTTATTCGCCAGTCGTCAATCTTTTTCAGTCGAGGTACAGCTTACGCAGATAGTGCGGGACCGCATCGTCGGCGTTGCTGCCGATCACTTCCAGCTCCGGATGCAGATCCTTCAGCCGCTGGTGGGCGTTGGCCATAATGCAGCCTTTACCGGCCATCGACAGCATCTCGGCGTCGTTCATGCCGTCGCCGAAAGCGATGCAATCGGACAGACTGTAGCCGAGCATTTTCGCCACCGCCTCCAGCGCATGCCCCTTCGATACCCCGCCCGCCATCACCTCCAGGCAGGTTAAGGTGGAGAAGCTGACGTTCACGCGATCGCCCCAGCGGGCGTTCATCGCCTGCTCAAGCGGCAGTAAATGTTCGTGATCCTCACAGGTAAAGAACACCTTGCTGATCCCCTGCGGATCCAGTTCGCCCGGCTCATACAGCTTGTAGTTAAACACCGCCTCTTTGAAAAAGCGCATCTCTTCCGGGCGATGGCGGTTCATATACCACTCATCTTCCCGATAGACGTTAGTGACAATTTTCGGGTCGTTGCGCACGATTTCAAACAGGTCGGCGGCAATATCGCGGTCGAGGTTATGGGCGAAAATTTGCTGGCCATCGCTATCGTGAACGCGGGCGCCGTTAGAGGTGATCATGTACGACCGGATGCCGAGATTATCGCGGATCTGCCCGACGTCGATGTAGTGTCGGCCGGTGGCGAAGACGAAATTGATCCCACGGGCGGTAAGCAGCTTCAGCGTCTCTTTGGCATACGGGGTCAGGAAATGATCGGGGGAAAGCAGCGTGCCGTCTAAATCAGACGCAACAACCTGGTACATAAAAAAGTTAACCTCTAAGCAGGGCGACGAGCGTTATCGTCGGATTAAGTATGTCGATTGAAAAACTCGACGATGGCATTGAGCGCGACTGAGCGCATAGCGTCCTTTTCAAAAAGGATCTCATGGTATGCCCCTTCAATGACGAGCGGCTTTCCGCCCTCACAGGGATGGCCGGCGGCGGCCCGTAATTCACAATAGCGGTCGTGCATCAGATTATCGACCACTCGCTCCTCTTCCGCCTGCAGCAGCAGCGTCGGGGCCGTATCTTTCTCCACATTCGCCAGCACTTCGTCACCGGCCAGCATGCCTTCGCGCACCCAGTGCCAGGTCGGGCCGCCGACCTGCAGTCGCGGCTCGTCGGCATAGAAGCGCAGGTTACGACGATAGCGTTGTCGACTGTGCGTCAGCACGTTAACGGCAAAAGGCAGCGCCCGCCAGCGTCCGGTGCCGATGGCATACTCTTCGCGAATGCGCTGATGGCCCTCAGCCCAGTCGAGAATATGCCGCACCATCCAGTCCGGCAGCCGAATGATAATCCCGAACATCGGCGCGCAGAGCGCAATGGCATCGCAATGCGCCTGGTAGCGTTGCAGAAAAAGCGTGGCAATCGCCCCGCCCATAGAGTGAGCGAGAATAAACCGTTTTCGCCAGTGGCCCGGGACCACCTGCTGCTGCCAGAGCGCAGCCAGGTCATCAACATAATCGCTGAAGTTAACCACGTGCCCGCGGTGGGTATCAGAGAGCAGACGACCCGAGCGTCCCTGGCCGCGATGATCAATGATCATTACGTCAAAGCCGCTGTGAAAGAGATCGTAGGCCACTTCAGCATACTTCACGTAGCTTTCAATGCGCCCGGGGCAAATCAGCACCAGCCGATCGTTATTTTGCGCGCAAAAGCGAACAAAGCGTACCGGTACATCATCGACGCCTTTAAATTCAGCCTCTTCGCGCTGTCGCCAGAAATCCGTCAGCGGCCCCATGCTAAAGGCCGCAAACGCGTTTTCTCGTGTTTCCCAGTCCTTTTTCTGCCCAAACATCGGGTTTACACCCCTGTTAACCGCTGAAAATCGTTTTTTTGCCGTGTATCACACAATGCTGACACAATAGCGTATTGTGGCATAAAAACAGACAATCAGGGAGTTTCTCATGACCATTGAGTGGTGGTTTGCCTACCTGCTGACATCAATCATTCTCAGCCTGTCCCCGGGTTCCGGAGCGATTAATACCATGACCACCTCCATTAACCACGGTTACCGCGGCGCGGCGGCGTCGATTGCCGGTTTGCAGACCGGGCTGGCCATTCATATCGTGCTGGTCGGCGTCGGCCTCGGCACTCTCTTCTCTCGCTCGGTGCTGGCCTTTGAGGTGCTGAAATGGGCCGGCGCAGCCTACCTGATCTGGCTGGGTATCCAGCAATGGCGCGCGGCAGGGGCCATCGACCTGAATACGCTGGCGAAGGCGCAGACCCGCGGCAAACTGTTCCAGCGGGCGGTGTTCGTGAATCTCACCAATCCTAAAAGCATCGTTTTTCTGGCCGCCCTGTTTCCACAGTTTATCCTGCCCCACCAGCCCCAGGTGATGCAGTATCTCGTTCTGGGCGTCACCACCATCGTCGTCGATATCATTGTGATGATTGGCTACGCAACCCTCGCACAGCGTATTTCAGCATGGATTAAGGGGCCAAAGCAGATGAAGGCGCTGAACAAAGTCTTTGGTTCACTGTTTATGCTGGTTGGGGCGCTGCTTGCCTCCGCCCGTCACGCCTGAATGATGGAATCTCGCTCGCAAAGAGAGATTCGCCTGGCTGGCGAAGCCATCTCTCTGCGCGAGCCGGCGCGCAAAGCGGGAAATTAATCTTTTTGCCCGCTGTCGACGCTGAGCCCGCCGTGCCAGGATGCCGCCAGAGACGTGATTCACGGATGAACGGCGATGGCAGAAACGGCGACCCCACATGATGCGGTATTTAAAACTTTTCTGTCGCGGGCAGAGACAGCGCGCGATTTTATCGAGATCCACCTGCCACCGTCGTTAACAGCGATCTGCAAACTGGATACCCTGCGTCTGGAATCCGGCAGCTTTCTTGAAGACGATCTCAGGCCCTACTACAGCGATATTCTCTATTCGCTGGAAACCACCCGCGGTAAAGGGTATGTCCATGTTCTGATCGAGCACCAGAGCGCCCCCGATAAACTGATGGCATTTCGCTTAATGCGCTATGCCGTCGCCGCCATGCAGCGCCATCTGGAGAGCGGCCATAAAACGCTGCCTCTGGTTATTCCGGTCCTCTTCTATCAGGGACGACGCAGCCCCTATCCCTGGTCTATGAGCTGGCTGGATAATTTCGCCGATCCCGAGACCGCCCGCCAGCTCTATAGCGGGGCGTTTCCGCTGGTCGATATCACGGTGATCCCCGACGACGACATTATGCAGCACCGCAGCATGGCGGCCCTGACGCTGGTGCAAAAACACATCCGCCAGCGCGATATGGCGCAATTGCTGGATAAGTTGACCCAACTCTTAATGCTGGAGCAGATGAGCGGACAACAAATCACCGTATTGGTAAACTATATGGCTCAGGCAGGGGATGCCGAGGATACTCGGGCACTCTTATACGGGCTGGCACAGCGCGTGCCGCAGCATGGAGGATTACTGATGACGCTGGCGGAAACATGGCTCGCAGAAGGTATGGAAAAAGGCATCAGGAAAGGCGTACAGCAAGGCATAAAGGAAGGTATAAAGGAAGGCAAACATCAGGCCTTGCTGCAGGTTGCCGAAGCGATGCGCAAACGCGGGATCGATGACGAAGCGATTATGGAAATGACCGGTCTGTCTGAAGACGAGCTGCAGCGGCTTCGCTATTGACACTTTCTCCACCCGGATATAGCCGGGTGGAGCATCGCGCCAGGTTAACGCGAGATAATCAGGTGGATGCCGAAGCCCGCAAACAGCGTGCCGGCGATACCGTCGATCCACTTCGCCATCCGCTGATAGCCGCGGCGCATCCCCGGCAGGGCGAACAGGCTGGCAACCACCAAAAACCAGGCCAGCGTCTCCATGATAATCAGCAGAAAAATGCCCCAGCGCGCGCCGGCGCCAACGCTGTCACCGACGAACAGCGAGAACACCGAGCCGAAGTAGATAATCGCTTTCGGGTTCGCCAGATTGGTCAGCAATCCCTTCAGGAAGCTGCGTCCGCTGTGGGCCAGTTCAACCTGCGGTTCTGCCGGGGACACCGCCTCTTTTTTCAACGCGCCGCGCAACATCTGATAGCCCATCCAGCACAGGTACAAGCCACCGCCGATCATAATGATGTTGTGCAGCCATGCCATTCTGGCGAGGATCAGGTTCAGGCCGAGCAGCGCAACCCCCGCCCAGATCATTACGCCGCAGGTGATCCCCAGTACGCCCATCATCGCCTCTCTGCGCGAGCGGCTGATGGCCGTTTGTGAGACAAAGAAAAAATCCGGCCCCGGGCTCATTAGCGCAATGATATGCACCAGCGCCACGGTGAGGAAAAGCATCAGCATAGTTAACTCGCAGGAAAATAATGAAGAGGATAACTATTCTGGCACTTTTATAGCCAGCTGACTACTCATCGTCGCCATCGACATGCGACCGGATCAGCGCCATAAACGGCTTGCCGAAACGCTCGAGTTTACGTGTCCCTACGCCGTTGACGCTGAGCATTTCGCCAGCGGTTAGCGGCGACTGCTCCGCCATCTCAATCAGCGTCGCGTCGTTGAAGACCACGTACGGGGGAATGTTTTCTTCATCGGCAATCGCTTTACGTAACTTGCGCAGCTTGGCAAACAACTTACGATCGTAATTACCGCCGAAGGATTTCTGCATCGCCTTCGGCTTCAGCGCCACGATACGCGGTACGGCAAGCTGCAGCGGAACGTCGCCGCGCAGCACCGGGCGTGCGGCTTCGGTCAGCTGCAGCGCGGAGTGCTGGGCGATATTCTGCGTCACCAGCCCAAGGTGAATCAGTTGGCGGATCACGCTCACCCAGTGCTCGTGACTCTGTTCCCGGCCGATGCCGTATACCGGGAGCTTATCGTGGCCCATCTCGCGGATGCGCTGATTGTTGGCGCCACGCAGGACTTCCACCACGTAACCCATCCCGAAGCGCTGGTTAACCCGATAAATAGTGGAGAGCGCCTTGCGGGCGTCCATTAAGCCATCATACTGCTTCGGCGGATCAAGACAGATATCGCAGTTACCGCACGGCTCCTGACGTCCTTCGCCAAAGTAGTTCAGCAGCACCAGACGACGACAGGTCTGGGCTTCAGCAAACGCCCCCATCGCGTTCAGCTTATGCCGTTCGATATCCTGCAGCGGTCCGGCGGGCTTCTCTTCCAGACAGCGGCGCAGCCACGCCATGTCCGCCGGATCGTAAAACAGCATCGCTTCCGCCGGCAGGCCGTCACGCCCGGCGCGGCCGGTCTCCTGATAGTAGGATTCAATATTGCGCGGGATATCAAAATGCACCACAAAGCGGACGTTCGGCTTGTTGATGCCCATCCCAAAGGCCACTGTCGCCACCACAATCTGCAGATCGTCGCGCTGGAATTTCTCCTGCACGTCGGCGCGCACGTCGTTTTCCAGGCCGGCATGGTAAGCCGCCGCGCTGATGCCGCGGCTCTGCAGACGCGCGGCGGTATCTTCCACTTTCGAACGGCTGTTGCAGTAGATAATGCCCGATTTGCCTCGCTGATCCTGGACGTAGCGCATCAGCTGGTCGAGCGGCTTGAATTTCTCCATCAGCATATAGCGGATGTTCGGCCGGTCGAAGCTGCTGACCTGAATCAGCGGATCGTTAAGTCCCAGCAGACGGACGATATCGCGGCGGGTGGTGTCATCGGCGGTGGCGGTCAACGCCATAAACGGGATCTGCGGCATCCGCTGACGCAGCTGACCCAGCGCGGCATATTCCGGGCGGAAGTCATGGCCCCACTGGGAGATGCAGTGCGCTTCGTCCACCGCCAGCATCGCCAGATTCCAGTTCGCCAGATGCTCAAGGAAGTTGTCGAGCATCAACCGTTCCGGGGCGATATACAGCAGACGAACCTGCCCGCTGCGGCAGCCGGCCATCACGTCCTGCTGCTGTTCGCGGCTTTGCGTCGAGTTCAAACAGGCCGCCGCCACGCCGTTGGCCAGCAGCTGATCGACCTGATCTTTCATCAGCGAGATCAGCGGCGAGACCACGACCGTCAGGCCGCCCATGACCAGCGCCGGTACCTGATAACACAGCGACTTGCCGCCACCGGTCGGCATAACCACCAGGCAGTCACGGCCCTCGAGCGCCGTCTCGATAATCGTCTCCTGGCCAGGACGGAACTGCTGGTAGCCGAAGGTCTCTTGTAAAACCTGCTTAGCCAGCGATTCCTGATTTAATACTTCCGCCTGTGCCACGTTGACCCCATTTGCCTGAAAAGAAAACAGGCGCTATTTTCAGCGCCTGCGAGCCAGAGTGCAACGATTAAAACAGATCGTTAAGCATTAGCCCGACGCCGACGCGCGTTTGATTAAAGTTGTAGTCGATAAGCGATTCGCCGTAGCCGCTGTAGATCTGGGTGTAAGCGCGAACATGTTTGGTGATGGGATAGCTCACCCCAAGTTCCGCCCCGCCGTAGCCAGTATTCCAGTTGTATTGCCCCTGCGCGCTAAGGATCGCCTCGCCCAGCTGGTAGCCCACCTTCAGGCGGTAATAACCCATATATTTGGTGATGTCTGGGTTATCATCGGTGCTGCCCACCACATACCAGGGTTTCACTTCCACCAGCCAGTTGCCATTTTGCGCCATCAGGCGGGCATAAAGCCGGTTCCAGCTGCGTGAGGTGGGATCGGAACGGCCATTCGAGTCGTGGTTATATCCCATTTCGATATCGCGCAACGTCCAGCCGGCAAACTGATAGTCGGTCGCAAAGCCAAGAAACAGCTGGGGTTCGTAGTTGGTTTCGCGAAACGGCGCCGACTCTTTGCTGTTGGAGAGCTGCCACCAGGATTTCTGGGTATAGGACGCGCCGAGCAGCGAATTATCCCCCAGGATGCCGCGCCACAGCGGGAAGGCGAGGCTCAGCTGAAACTTCACTTCATCTTTACGGGCATTTTCGGCCCAGTCATAGCTGCGAATCGCCTCTTTATTGAGATCGCTGGTCCACGTGTAGAGCAGATAGTTGCTTTCATAAGGGTAGAGCAGAAAAGGATTATCATGATCCTGTAGCAGGTTGGCGATAATACTGCCGCGCACTGCTGGTTTGTCGTGTACCGACGCATCCTGCGCCATAACACCAGCCGGTAGCGCGCACAGCGCCGCCAGGCAGGCCAAAGAGATACGCATGCTGGTCTCCTGATAAATAGTTTTTATTTTTGTTTAACCTGAAGACATTCTACCTGTTTATTAATCCCCTGCCCCCTAATCCACTCCGAAAGTGGAAATCAATATTTTAGAAGCATAAAATCAACATTTTATTAACGAATGGAACCGGTGTTATGTCCGAACTTACTGCCGAAGCAGCTCTGAAACTGGTGGGGGAGATTTTCGTCTATCACATGCCGTTTAACCGCGCCCTCGGCCTCGAACTGGAGCGCTATGAAAAAGCGTTTGCCCAGCTCAGCTTTAATAATCAGCCGATGATGGTCGGCAACTGGGCGCAAAGCATTCTGCATGGCGGAGTGATCGCCTCCGCGCTGGACGTCGCCGCAGGGCTGGTCTGCGTTGGCAGCACCCTTACCCGCCATGACACTATCAACGAAGAAGAGCTGCGCCAGCGGCTTTCCCGCATGGGAACCATCGACCTGCGCGTGGACTACCTGCGTCCGGGCCGCGGCGAACGTTTTACCGCGACCAGCACCCTGCTGCGCGCCGGCAATAAAGTGGCGGTAGCCCGTGTGGAACTGCATAACGAAGCGCAGGTATATATTGCCAGCGCAACAGCGACCTATATGGTGGGTTGATTGGCCAAAATCGAGTAACATCACTCTCTTTGGCAATGGATTTTACCGATGGATGCGAAACAGACGCGGTTGGGGATTATTCTGGCCCTCGCCGCCTACTTTATCTGGGGTATCGCGCCGGCGTACTTCAAACTTATCTACTATGTTCCCGCCGATGAAATTCTGACCCATCGCGTGATCTGGTCTTTCTTCTTCATGGTGGCGCTCATCAGCGTCAGCCGCCAGTGGCCGCAGGTGAAAAAGCTGCTGAAGACGCCGCGCAAGATCTTCCTGCTGGCACTCTCTGCGGTGCTGGTCGGCGGCAACTGGCTGCTGTTCATCTGGGCGGTGAATAACCACCATATGCTGGAAGCCAGTCTCGGCTACTTTATCAACCCGCTGGTGAATATTCTGTTAGGGATGATTTTCCTTGGCGAACGTTTCCGTCGCCTGCAGTGGCTGGCGATGATCCTCGCCTTTTGCGGCGTGCTGGTGCAGCTCTGGACCTTTGGTTCGCTGCCGATTATCGGCCTTGGGCTGGCCTTCAGCTTTGCCTTTTATGGTCTGGTGCGCAAGAAAATCGCTGTCGATGCGCAGACCGGCATGCTGGTGGAAACGCTGTGGCTGTTGCCGGTGGCGGCGATTTGGCTGTTCGGCATCACCGACAGCCCCACCAGCCATATGGGGCAGAACCCCTGGTCGCTCAATCTGCTGCTGATGGCGGCGGGCGTGGTGACCACCATCCCTCTGCTGTGCTTCACCGGGGCGGCAACGCGTCTGCGGCTCTCCACGCTGGGCTTTTTCCAGTACATCGGCCCAACGCTGATGTTCCTGCTGGCGGTGACGTTCTACGGCGAAGTGCCGGGCAAGGATAAAATGGTCACCTTTGGCTTTATCTGGGTGGCGCTGGCGATATTCGTGATGGATGCGGTGTATACGCAAAGACGGGGGCGTCGGAGCCAGTAGATTGCCGGATAGCGTCTATGCCCTATCCGGCTTACAAAAGTCCAGCACCCAGGCCGGATAAGCGAAGCGCATCCGGCACAACAACTACAGCCAGTTTTTACGCTTGAAGTAGAGATACGGCGCCAGGCCGGCCAGCATCATAAAGACGATCGCCCCCGGGTAGCCGAAGCTCCAGTGCAGCTCCGGCATAAATTCAAAGTTCATTCCGTAGCTGGAGGCCACCAGAGTTGGCGGCAGGAACACCACCGACACCACCGAGAAGATCTTAATGATGCGGTTCTGTTCGATATTGATAAAGCCCATCGCCGCCTGCATCAGGAAGTTCACCTTCTGGAACAGCGATTCGTTGTGCGGCAGCAGGGATTCGATATCGCGCAGGATCTCCCGCGCCTGCTCCAGCTGGCCCGCCGGCAGGCGCGCCTTACGTACGAGGAAGTTCAGCGCGCGCTGGGTATCCATCAAACAGAGGCGGACCTTCCAGCCGATATCTTCCAGTTCCGCCAGCGTCGACAGCGCTTCGTCGTACTCATCGCCCTGGTGGCCTTCCATAATCACGCGGCTCAGCTTTTCCAGGTCGCTGTAGATGTTTTCTATCTCATCCGCCAGCTGTTCGATTTTGGTCTCGAACAGATCTAACAATAGCTCGTAAGCGTTACCGTCCACCAGCGTCTGGTTACGCACGCGCATGCGGTAGAGGCGAAAAGCCGGCAGTTCACGCTCGCGCAGCGTAAACAGGCGCCCTTCGCGGATAGTAAACGCCACGGTAGAGTTACCAGCGTGATCGTCGGCATCTTCGAAAAAGAAGAAGGAGTGGATATGTAACCCGTCTTCATCTTCAAAGAAACGTGCGGAGGCTTCGATATCTTCCAGTTCAGGGCGCGTCGCCAGGTTCTGACCCAGTTCCGTCTGCACGCGGCTTCGCTCATCATCGTCAGGCTCGACCAGATCGACCCACACCGAGCTGGCGAGGTGCTTGATCTCATCGGCTTCCAGGCGCGTTAAACGATTGTTTTCCAGTTGAAATGCGCTCAGCATGACCGGGACTCCCAATGCAAAAAAATTATCGGACAGTTCGGTGGGCACACAGAAACAAATTGGGTTTCAGACCATTAAGCCTGACTCAGCGCGACGGGAATGGGGCAGGTCGCTGACAACCGCTAAGGCTATCAGCATAAGAGGATAGCCTTAGGAGTTGTTCCTGAATGACAGGAAGTTGAGCCAGCATCTACTGGGTGTGTCCAAGGCGAATGTCCTCTTAGCGTAATCGTGCGCGCATGTTACGCCAGCGCAAAATCGGCGTCAACACGCAACGGAACGCGAAAGCGCAAATCAGGCGCCTTAACGTATAAAGGTAGCAGAATATTACAAAATAATGATATTTTTCTTAAAGTTACACTTCCTCGAGCCGGGCGTAAGCCGCTACCAGCCATTTGATCCCCTGACCCTGAAAAGCCACCTGCAGCCGGCTGTGCTCGCCGCTGCCTTCGAGGTTGACGATGGTGCCTTCGCCGAACTTCGGATGTCGTACGCGCTGGCCTAATTTGTAGCCGGTATCGCTCTCGGCAATCGGCGCGCCCAGTCGCTGATGGTTTACCGGGCGGCTTACCGTGGCCCGCAGACGCACCTCTTCTACGCACTCCTGCGGCAGTTCTCCAATAAACCGCGACGGGCGATGGTAAACCTCTTTGCCGTACAGACGGCGGGTTTCCGCGTAGGTCAGCGTCAGCTTCTGCATGGCGCGCGTCACGCCAACGTAGGCCAGACGACGCTCTTCTTCCAGGCGGCCGCCTTCATCAAGGGCCATCTGGCTCGGGAACATCCCCTCTTCGACGCCGACGATGAACACCTGCGGGAACTCCAGCCCTTTCGCCGAGTGCAGGGTCATCAGCTGAACCGCATCCTGCCAGGTGTCCGCCTGCCCTTCGCCCGCTTCCAGCGCGGCGTGGGAGAGGAACGCCTGCAGCGGCATCAGATCTTCATCTTCTTCGTTGTAGCTGAACTGGCGCGTCGCCGTCACCAGCTCCTCTAAGTTTTCAATACGGGTCTGGCCCTTCTCGCCTTTCTCCTGCTCGTACATCGCGCGCAGCCCGGAGTCTTTAATCACCCGATCGGTCTGGACGTGCAGCGGCATATCGGTGGTCTCCTGCGCCAGCGCGTCAATCAGCTCCATAAAGCGCTGCAAGGCGCTGGCGGCGCGACCGGCCAGCGCTTTATCTTTCAGCAGCTCGCGGCTGGCCTGCCACAGCGTCAGCTGACGATCGCGCGACGTCTGGCGCACCACGTCCAGCGTGCGGTCGCCGATGCCGCGGGTCGGCGTATTGACTACGCGCTCAAACGCCGCATCGTCGTTACGGTTGGCGATCAGACGCAGGTACGAGAGCGCATCTTTGATTTCCTGGCGCTCGAAGAAGCGCATGCCGCCATAGATGCGGTACGGCATGCTGGCCTGCAGAAGCGCCTCTTCCAGCACGCGCGACTGGGCGTTGCTGCGATAGAGGATGGCGCACTGCTCCAGCGCCCCGCCGTTCTCCTGCCAGGTTTTTATCCGGTTCACCACGAAGCGAGCTTCGTCGAGATCGTTGAAAGCGCAGTACAGCGAGATTGGCTCGCCGTCGGCGCCGTCGGTCCAAAGCTTCTTGCCCAGGCGACCGTTGTTGTTTTCAATCAGGGCGTTGGCGGCGCTGAGGATGTTGCTGGTCGAGCGATAGTTCTGCTCAAGGCGGATGGTTTCCGCACCGGGAAAATCGTTAAGGAAGCGCTGAATGTTCTCGACCTGCGCGCCGCGCCAGCCGTAAATCGACTGATCGTCATCGCCGACGATCATCACCTTGCCGGTATCGCCCGCCAGCAGGCGGATCCAGGCGTATTGAATGTTGTTGGTATCCTGGAATTCGTCGACGAGGATATTGGTGAAACGCTCGCGGTAGTGCTGGAGGATATGCGGCTTATTCAGCCACAGCTCGTGGGCGCGCAGCAGCAGTTCGGCGAAGTCCACCAGCCCGGCGCGATCGCAGGCTTCCTGATAGGCCTGATAGACCTTCTGCCAGGTCTGCTCGACCGGGTTGCCGTAGCTCTGAATATGATGCGGACGCAGCCCTTCATCTTTCTGGCTGTTGATGTACCACATCGCCTGACGCGGCGGCCACTGCTTCTCATCGAGGTTCATCGCCTTAATCAGACGCTTCAGCAGGCGCAACTGGTCTTCGCTATCGAGGATTTGGAAATCCTGCGGCAGGTTGGCGTCCAGATGGTGCGCGCGCAGCAGGCGGTGGGCCAGGCCGTGGAAGGTGCCCACCCACATGCCGCCCTGGGTGGTGCCCATCAGCTGGCCGATACGATGGCGCATCTCTGCCGCCGCTTTGTTGGTAAAGGTCACCGCCATAATAGAATACGGCGAGCAGTTCTCTACGCTCAGCAGCCAGGCGATACGGTGCACCAGAACGCGCGTCTTACCACTGCCCGCCCCTGCCAGCACCAGCATGTTGGTGCGCGAGGCCGCTACGGCTTCACGCTGTTTGTCATTGAGGCTGTCGAGCAGGTAAGAAACGTCCATTGGCACCGCCGGAAGAGAAGGGGTTCCACGAACCCCTGTTAATATATACAGAGTGACTGGTGATTATATCAGCGAGGTCAGAGATGCCAACCGTGAAATTTCAATATGCGGCAGCAGGCGGCTGTCCGCGGTGTGCATCAGGTCCGCGCCTTGCGGTTTGATCCAGCATGCCTGCATGCCACAGCGCAGCGATCCGGCGACGTCAGTGGTCAGGTCATCGCCGACGTGCAGAATATGCCCGAGCGGTAAGTTCAGGCGCTCCGCCGCCAGATGGTACATGTCGGCAAACGGCTTGGAGCGGCCATCCGGCCCGGCGCGCAGCACAAAGCGGAAATAGTCGCTCAGGCCGAACAGCTCTGGTCGGGCGTTGCCGTTGGTAATCGCCACCAGCGGCCACTTCTCCGCCAGCTTCGCCAGCGTATCGTGGGTCTCCTGCGGGACATCGACGCGGCTGCGCCAGTGGGCGAAGTGTTCCATCGCCGCATCGGCCCCCGCTTTCGCCGCGTCGGCGGAGAGGCCAGCGTTACGCATGCCTAACTCCAGCGCACGGTGGCGCCAGACGGTCACGTCGTGATAGATCTCAGGCTCGGATGCCAGCAGCGTCTGGCGCAGCTGATTAAGCTCATGGGCGTCGAACTGGCTGAGCGACGGATGGTAGCTGCGCACAAAAGCCAGCGACTCGTGCATCGTCCGGTCAATTACCGGGCGGTTATCATAAAGGGTATCGTCCAGGTCAAACGTCAGCGCGGAAATCTGGCCCAGAGGTCGGTAAAAACGCATTATTTCCCCCGTTTTGCGCGCGGATGCGCGGCATCGTACACCGAGGCAAGGTGTTGAAAGTCGAGATGGGTATAAATTTGGGTGGTGGAGAGGTTAGCATGACCCAACAGCTCCTGCACACCGCGCAGATCGCCGCTGGACTCCAGCATATGGGTGGCAAAGGAGTGGCGAAGCTTGTGCGGATGCACATGGCTGTTCAGCCCCTGCTTAATGCCCCACTCGGCGAACCGCTTCTGTACGTTGCGCGCCGAAATGCGCTTGCCCAGTTTCGACAAAAACAGCGCGTCGTCGTCGGTACCGAACAGGCCGCGTAAATCCAGCCAGTGCTCAATCCACATCACGGCGTTGCGACCGATCGGCAAACGGCGCTCTTTGCTGCCTTTGCCCATCACCCAGACCTCGCCGCTTTCGAGATCGAGATGTTTGATATCAAGGTTGACCAGCTCGGACAAACGCAGCCCCGCGCCGTACATCACCTCCAGCATCGCCCGGTCGCGCACCGCCAGCGGATCGTTGAGATCGATATCCAGCAGCCGATTGACGTCATCGACATCGATATTTTTCGGCAGGTGACGGGGAATTTTCGGCGCGGCGATCCCTTTCGCCGGGTTGGCGCTGAGCTCGCCCTGGCCGACCAGCCAGTCGAAGAAACTGCGCAGCGCCGACAGGCGAAGCGCCAGGCTCGCCGGGCCTAACCCCGCGCGGCGACTGCGCACCGCAAAGCTTCGCACCTGAGCGGCATCGCACTGCGACCAGCTTTTCAGACCCGCCTCATCCGCCAGGGCGATCAGCGCGTCCAGCTGTCGCTGGTAATTCAGTAACGTGATCGGGCTGAGCTGGCGTTCAACGCCCAGGTGGCGCAGAAAGCGGGCGACGGCGGAGAAGAGAGGAGAATCGGTCATGCGCGTTCAATCCAGCGCTCCAGCAGGCCGGGCAGCATCTGGGCAATCTCCTGCAGCAGCTGCGTCCCCTGTCCTGGCTGATAATGCTGCGCATCGCGGCTGCTAAAGAGCATCACGCCGGGGGCATTATCGCCGCCCAGCAGCGACATCGCCACTGACCCAATGGCTTTCGCCTCCGGCAGCACCACCAGCAGCTCCGGACCGTTGAGCGGCCCAAGGTAGTGGCGCGCCTGGCCCAGACGTTGAATACGGATCGGCTCAAACGCCTGCCGGCTTAACGCCAGATGGGTAAACTTCGAAGGCGCGCCGAGGCGCCAGCTGTCAGGGAACAGGCGCACCGTGGCGCCCGCCAGCCCCAGCTCGCGCGCCCAGCGGTGAAGGCGGTTGAGCATATCGTCGAGGCTCTCCGCCGCCGCCAGCCGCGTTTGCAGCTGCAGCAGGCGCTGGAACAGGCTTTCATTGGCGACCGCCTGCTCCATCAGCAGCGACATATTCTCTTCCAGCACATGAATATGGTTACGCGCCCGCATCATATGCCACTCCACCAGCGAAATCGTACCGCGTACCGGATGCGGGACGCGGAGGTGTTCGACCTGGGCGGCATTACGAATAAAAAATTCAGGATGTTGCAACAGATAGTCCACCACGGCGCGATCGTTCAATGCGCTGGCGACCTCCTGTTGTTCTTCCCCGATTGGTTTCATAAATGAATAAATCCATCATAGACATGGGCCGCCGGGCCGGTCATAAACAGCGGCTGGCCCGGGCCTTTCCAGGCGATATCAAGACGACCGCCGGGTAATTCCACACGTACCGTTTCAGCGAGCAGCCCCTGCTGGATCCCCACCGCCACCGCGGCGCAGGCGCCGCTGCCGCAGGCCTGAGTTTCCCCGGCGCCGCGTTCGTAGACGCGCAGACGGATATGGGACCGGCCGACCACCTGCATAAAACCGATATTGGCGCGCTCCGGAAAACGCTCATGGCTTTCCATTACCGGGCCGAGGGTTTCCACCGCCGCCGTATCCACATCATCCACCTGAATAACGCAGTGCGGGTTCCCCATGGATACCACGCCGCACAATACTGTCTGCTCGGCGGCACGCATGATATAGGTCTTTTCCGCTTTGTTGGCGCGGAACGGCACCTGGGAGGGCTCGAAGTTGGGCTCGCCCATGTTCACCCGCACCAGATCGTCTTCCGTTACGCTTAATACCATACGGCCGTTGGCCGTACTCACGCGGATGTCACGTTTATTGGTCAGGCCTTTCAGCCGGACGAAGCGTGCGAAACAGCGCGCGCCGTTGCCGCACTGCGACACTTCGCTGCCGTCGGCATTAAAGATCCGGTAATGGAAATCCAGATCCGGATCGTAGGGCGGCTCCACCACTAACAGCTGATCGAACCCGACGCCAAGGTGGCGATCCGCCAGGCGGCGAATCAGCTCCGGCGAGAAAAAAACATTCTGCGTTACCGCGTCAACGACCATAAAATCGTTGCCAAGGCCATGCATTTTAGAGAACTGCATCATCTACTCCAGTTGCGCGGAACAGAACGTTATCGTTAGTAATTGACCTGGCTCGGACCACCGGTATCGCCACGATCGTTACGATCCGGCGTTGAGCTCTGAATGCCCGGGTTAACCGGCTTGGTCGGCGGCGGCGCAGTTTTGTCAGCCGGCGGGAAATAGAGAGGCCCTTTCAGACCGCAGCCGGTCAGGCTGAAGATCGCAAACAAAACGGCAAGCGTAGGAAAAACGTTTTTCATTGATAGTTGCCCGTGATTCATTCTTTCTGCTTTCTATCATCGCAGGAGAAGGCGTAAAAGCAAGCCTTTAGCATCTGACTGCGCGCGCTTTTGTTTCGCGCTATACTGCCGCCAATCTCAAAAATGCGGGACAGAATCATGAATGACAGTGAATTTCATCGCCTTGCCGACAGCCTGTGGATGACCATCGAAGAACGCCTGGACGACTGGGACGGCGATAGCGACATCGACTGCGAAATCAACGGCGGCGTGCTGACCATCAGCTTTGAAAACGGCAGCAAAATCATTATTAACCGTCAGGAGCCGCTGCACCAGGTATGGCTGGCCACCAAACAGGGCGGCTACCATTTCGATCTCAAAGGCGACGAGTGGATCTGCGATCGCAGCGGCGAGACCTTCTGGGATCTGCTGGAGCAGGCGGCAAGTCAGCAGGCCGGTGAGACGGTGAGATTCCGTTAATGACGTGTTTCCCGGATGGCGGCGCATCGCGCCTTATCCGGGCTACCCGACGTCTTAGAACCGTAGCCCTGCTAAGCGCAGCGCAAGCAGGGAATATCTCCGGATAGCGGCTCACGACTTATCCGGGCCAAATCTACGAGTAGCGCTGCTGCAGCACCGGCGAGGCGGTAACGTCCTGGCTGGTGGGTATCGCGGCGGCAATCGCCTGAGTGCGGAAAGGGATCACCTGGGTGCGCCCATCCACCTCGACAATCTGATAGAACTGCGGCAGGTTGAAGTTGATAAAGCTGGAGCCGTAGGTAAAACGATCGTGCGATGACGAATAGAAGCGGCTGACGTCGCGCACCAACTCCTCTTTGCTGCCCTCGCAGTGGTGATACACCTCAGCGCGGTTGCTCTCATCGAGAATATAAATGTTAAAGCCGCTGTCGTTGTTATCCGCATCTTCAAAGAAGAACTGAATAATCCCTTCACTGGCGAAGCCGTCCACAACCGCCGGCAGCTTAACGTGATTGGTTTCCACCTGCACCGACAGGCCGTGAAGCTTGTTGTGCGAGATAGCGCCGTAGAATTCAATGGCGTTTTCCAGCTTCTGCACCGAAACATTGAGACGCTCGAAGAACAGCCCCCAGGTCTGGCCGGAGACGCGCAGCGCTTTAAAGCGCCCGGTATCCTGGCGGGTACTGGAGAGACGCAGTTCGATGCACTCGGAGATCATCTGCTGTACGCGGGTACGGATCAGGCCGCGCAAGTGCTGGCTATAGCAGAACACCTCCACGCTGTCCGGCGGCGCGGCGTCCTGATGCATTTTACCGAGGATCGTTTTCAGCGCTTCGATCATCGCCTGCTCGCCGTTGAAATGCAGGGTACGCACTTCGTTCCACGAGTTGCGATACAGCAGGTCGACGCTACCGATCAGGCATTTTTGCTCTTCGCCGAAGCTGAAAACATCAAGCTTACGGAAATCAAAGTGCACCACCTGATTGCGGAAGGCCGCCGTCGGGTCATATTCGAGGTTGACGATAATCGCCAGGTGGCGAATTTCGCATGGGCTGTATAGCGCTTTTGGCGTCGGCGCCGGCAGGCGCAGTGGGAAGTGGTGCGACACGTCGGCCACCATCTCCTGCAGCTTCGCCAGATCGACGATGCCGTTGCCCTTAATAAACAGGCGGGTGCGTGAGGTCAGCAGGCCGTTAAACCAGGCCCAGGCCACCAGCTTATTAAGATAACGGTTATATTCCAGCGGCTGATGGCTGATGATCGATTCCATATCCGGCGCGCGGTTATACAGATACCAACCGGTACGGTTGGCGCGACCCGGCGGCACGTGGATAAAGGTCAGATTCGGTTCCGACAGGTCCGGCGATATTTGCGGGTTCACCAGCGTCACTTTGCCCGGCAGCGCTTCAAAAGCCGCATACAGCTTACGCGTCAGCACGCCAATATCCTGCGGACTGGCGGAGACGCTGAGGTTATTGCGCCGCGCGAAGCGGATCAGATTACGATAGCTCTGCATCATCGCATCGAGCAGTTCGTTGTGCGCCTTGCGCACTTCATCAATTTTCCAGTTCGCGCGGTTGTCGAGCATCATCAGACGCTTTTCATCCCAGCACCACGCGTTGACCAGCTGGCTGACGACTTCGCGACGCCAGCCGACGCAGGCGCGTTCGCGGCTGAGTTTTTCACACACTTTCAGATAGAAGCAGCGGCGCACCAGGTCGAGACGGGTTTCATCTTCGATGGCCTGCAGGTAGGTGGTGACGCGCTCCAGCATCATGCAGTACGGGTCGAGGCCGAAGGAGACGATCTCGCCATCGTGCAGGCGCTGTTTGATATCTTTCGCCAGCAGGCGGTTATTGGGGTATTCCCAGGAATAGGCTTCCAGCAGCAGCGTTTTCAGCACCGCTTTATAGGGGGAGTCGATACTCTTATACAGCTGCCACAGGCTGGCGCCGAAGTACTCTTCCGCCGACAGCGAGCTGAGGCCGCCGAGATCGAGCCACTCGTTTGGCGTCAGCACGCCCTGGGCATACAGCCCCATGACGTAATCGTCGTAATGCTCTTCTTCATCGCACGGCACCATATTCCACAGAATACGCTTGCCGGCGAGACGGACCGCGGTGCGGTAGAACTCATCGAGCAGTAAAATATGCTGGGTCGAACCGCAGTCTTCGCCGCCGAGGCTGCCGCTTTCGTTATGGCGGAAGCGGTTTTCGTCGATCAGGAAGAAGCTGACTTCCACACCGAGCGAGGCCGCCCAGCTCTCAAGCAGGCTGCATTTTCGCTGCAGCAGCTGGCGCTCTTCGCTATCCAGCCAGGCCTGGTGACATACCCAGATGTCCAGATCGGAAGAACAGCTCTGGCCGACGGAGGAGGTACTGCCCATCGAGTAGACGCCGGTGATCGGCAGCTCGCCTTTCGGCGGCTCCTGGGTCTGCATGCCGCGATGCAGTTCCAGTTCTTCAAGATAGTGGCGTTGGGTTTCATCAGGCGTGTAGAGGCAAATGCCACGGGGAACGTTACCGTCAAGGTAACCCGGCATCAGCGGGTGATGATAATGTAATAACGTTGGCAGTAGACTGTAAACCTGCTGGAAAGCGGGTCCCATGGCAGCAAGCGCGCGATCCACGCGCAGTTGGTTGATGGCATCCAGTCTCTGTTTCAGTGTCTCAATATAGAGGTACAAGACATATCGCCTGATGTTCAAAAACCCGAGGTACAATAGTACGGAGGATTTCAGTATTTCAACAAAAACCGTCACCATTCGTCGTCGGTGTGGTTGTGAAGAGCAGCGGACAGACAAATGGTTTAAAACGTGATCAATTTAACACCTTGCTCATTGACCGTAAAGAAAGATGCGCTACATACAAGTGTAGCACCGTTTATTACCTGTAAATTCCTCACTACGCCTCCGGCAACCGCCCACGCGCATGAAAGGTTAAAAAAGAGTGGGCCGGAGCTATCTCCCACATAAACCGTGAAAACTAACATCCGTAAGACAACAATGTTAGGATGGTTAGTGGTCGACAATGACGGTAACAAGCATGTTAGACAAAGTTTTGAAAATTGCCACACGGCAAAGCCCGCTTGCGCTATGGCAGGCGCAATATGTTAAAGCGCGCCTGGAACAAGCGCATCCCGGACTGAAGGTCGAGCTGGTGCCGATGGTCACTCGCGGGGATGTCATCCTTGATACTCCCCTGGCAAAGGTGGGTGGCAAGGGCTTATTTGTGAAAGAGTTAGAGCTTGCCATGCTCGAAGGGCGCGCCGATATCGCCGTTCATTCGATGAAAGATGTGCCGGTGGAATTCCCGGAGGGGCTGGGGCTGGTGACTATCTGCGAGCGCGACGATCCGCGCGACGCGTTTGTCTCCAATCGCTATGCCTCGATTGATGAACTCCCGGCCGGCAGCGTCGTTGGCACGTCAAGTTTACGCCGTCAGTGCCAGCTGGCCGCCACCCGTCCGGATCTGGTGATCCGCTCTCTGCGCGGTAACGTCGGTACCCGACTGAGTAAGCTGGATAACGGCGAGTATGACGCCATCATCCTCGCCGCCGCCGGCCTGAAGCGCCTGCAGCTCGAGGCGCGAATTCGCCAGCCGCTGTCGCCTGAGCAATCTCTGCCGGCGGTCGGCCAGGGCGCGGTGGGCATCGAATGCCGTCTCGACGATGCATGGACCCAGGGGCTGTTAGCGCCTCTCAACCATACGGAAACGGCAGTGCGCGTTCGCGCCGAGCGGGCGATGAACACGCGTCTCGAAGGCGGCTGTCAGGTGCCGATTGGTAGCTATGCGGAACTGAAAGACGGTGAATTGTGGCTGCGGGCGCTGGTTGGCGCCCCGGATGGTTCGCAGATGGTACGCGGCGAACGGCGCGGGCCAGCAGAGCAGGCCGAAGCGCTTGGCATCTCGCTGGCGGAAGAGCTCCTGGATAACGGTGCCCGCGATATTCTCGCGGCAGTTTATGATGGAGAAGCCCCACGATGAGCATCCTGGTCACTCGTCCACTACCGCAAGGAGAAGCGCTGGTCAGCCGTCTGCGGGCCATGGGACGCGTGGCCTGGAGCTTTCCGCTGATAGAATTTACGCCCGGTCGGGAGCTTCCCGCGCTGGGCGACGCGCTTGCCCGCCTGGGGCCTGACGATCTGCTGTTCGCGCTGTCCCAGCATGCGGTGGAGTTCGCCCATGCCCGTCTGCAGCATCAGGGTATGCCCTGGCCCACTTCCCCGCGTTATTTTGCCATTGGCCGCACGACGGCGCTGGCCCTGCATACGGTCAGCGGGCAGCACATCCATTACCCGTTAGATCGGGAAATTAGCGAAGTCTTGCTACAATTACCTGAATTACAAAACATTGCCGGGAAGAATGCGCTGATCTTACGCGGCAATGGTGGGCGGGAACTCTTAGGCGCGACGCTGACCGAGCGCGGCGCCAGGGTCACATTTTGTGAATGTTATCAACGTAGTGCAAAGCATTACGATGGCGCAGAAGAAGCGATGCGCTGGCAATCTCGCGGGGTCACCACGCTGGTGGTCACCAGCGGCGAGATGCTGCAGCAGCTATGGTCGTTAATACCGCAATGGTATCGCGAACGGTGGCTCCTGCACTGCCGCGTTGTCGTTGTCAGCGAACGTCTGGCCCTTCAGGCCCGGGAGCTGGGCTGGCAGGAGATTCAGGTTGCCGATAGCGCCGACAACGATGCGCTGCTACGCGCATTACAATAACTCTCAACATTGGAAGCCATAATGACGGAACAACAAAATCAATCCGCCGTGGTTGAAGAGACCAGGGAGGCCGTGGAGACCACACCACAGCCAGAGAACACTGATAAGAAGAAGGCTGGCAACAAAACCAGCCTGGCGCTCAGCGCGATCGCTATCGCCATTGCGATAGCCGCCGGTATCGGCCTGTATGGCCTGAACAAACAGCAGGCCTCGCGTCAAAACGAAACCACCTCTGAATTATCAAGCCAGGTCGCGGCGCTGCAAAAAGCGCAGGAGAGCCAAAAAAGCGAACTGGAAGGCATTATCAAACAGCAGGCCGAGCAGCTAAACGAAGCCAAACATCAGCAGGAGACGCTGGCCAAACAGCTGGACGAAGTCCAGCAAAAAGTGGCGATCATTTCCGGTAGCGACGCCAAAACCTGGCTGCTGGCCCAGGCCGACTTCCTCGTCAAGCTGGCGGGACGTAAGCTGTGGAGCGATCAGGATGTCACCACCGCCGCCGCGCTGCTGAAAAGCGCCGACGCCAGCCTCGCCGACATGAATGACCCAAGCCTGATCGGCGCCCGCCGGGCGATCACCGACGATATCGCCACCCTCTCCGCGGTGAACCAGGTCGACTACGACGGCATGATCCTCAAGGTTAATCAGCTGGCGAACCAAATCGATAACCTGCGGCTGGCGGATAATAACGATGACGATTCGCCGATGGATTCTGATAGCGATGAGCTCTCCAGCTCCATCAGCGAATGGCGCGTCAATCTGCAGAAAAGCTGGCAGAATTTTATGGACAGTTTTATCACCGTGCGCCGCCGCGATGAAACGGCGGTCCCGCTGCTGGCGCCGAATCAGGATATCTATCTGCGGGAAAATATTCGCTCTCGCCTGCTGGTCGCCGCGCAGGCAGTGCCGCGCCATCAGGAAGAGACCTGGAAACAGTCGCTGGATAACGTCTCGACCTGGGTACGCGCCTATTACGATACCGATGACGCCACCACTAAAGCCTTCCTTGAAGAGGTGGATAAGCTCAGTCAGCAAAGCATTACTATGACGGTGCCGGAAACGCTGCAGAGCCAGGCGTTGCTGGAAAAACTGATGCAGACCCGGGTGCGTAATCTGATGGCGCAGCCTGCCGTTTCCGCAGGCGGCGCGCCCTCGCCTGCACCTGCAGCACCGGCCGCCCCCGCTGCGCCGCAAGGAGAGTAACGCATGCTGAAAATTCTTTTACTCTTCGCACTGTTGATCGCCGGGATCGTGCTTGGCCCGATGATCGCCGGGCATCAGGGCTACGTCCTGATCCAGACCGATAATTACAATATCGAGACCAGCGTGACCGGGCTGGTGATCATCCTGATCCTCGCCATGGTGGTGCTGTTCGCCATTGAATGGCTGCTGCGCCGCATTTTCCGCACCGGGGCGCATACGCGCGGCTGGTTTGTCGGCCGTAAACGCCGTCGTGCGCGTAAGCAAACCGAGCAGGCGCTGCTTAAGCTGGCGGAAGGTGATTACCAGCAGGTTGAGAAGCTGATGGCGAAAAACGCCGATCACGCCGAACAGCCGGTGGTGAACTATCTGCTGGCGGCGGAAGCGGCCCAGCAGCGCGGCGATGAAGCGCGGGCTAACCAGCATCTGGAGCGCGCCACCGACCTGGCGGGCGATGACCTGATCCCGGTTGAAATCACCCGCGTTCGCCTGCAGCTGGCGCGCAATGAAAATCACGCCGCGCGTCATGGCATCGATAAGCTACTGGAAATCACCCCGCGTCATCCGGAAGTGCTGCGCCTCGCCGAACAGGCTTATACCCGTACCGGCGCCTGGCAGTCGCTGCTGGATATCATTCCGTCGATGGCGAAAGCTAATGTCGGCGATGAAGAGCACCGCGCCGCGCTGGAACAGCTGGCATGGGTTGGCCTGATGGACAAAGCGCTGGCCGACGGCGGCAGCGAGGGGCTGCGCGAATGGTGGCGCAACCAGAGCCGTAAAACGCGGGCGCTGGTGCCGCTGCAGGTGGCGATGGCCGAGCGCCTCATCGAGAGCGACGATCACGATACCGCGCAGCAAATTATTATTGATGGTCTGAAGAAACAGTATGACGACCGTCTGGTGATGCCGATCCCGCGCCTGAAGACCAATAACCCGGAACAGCTGGAGAAAGTACTGCGCCAGCAGATCAAAGCCGTTGGCGATCGTCCGCTGCTGTGGAGCACCCTGGGCCAGTCGCTGATGCGGCACGGCGAATGGCAGGAGGCCAGCATCGCCTTCCGCGCCGCGCTTAAGCAGCGTCCGGATGCCTTTGATTACGCCTGGCTGGCGGATGCTCTGGATCGTCTCCATCAACCGGAGGAAGCGGCTACCATGCGCCGCGATGGTCTGCTGCTGACGCTGCAGAATAACCCTCAGCAATAACCTCACCTGGCTGTCGCCTCCTGCGGGGCGATAGCCCTTCTCCCCCGCCTTCCCGTTGACGATCCCCCTGAAAGAAAAAAACGCCTGCGCTGAAATCAGGGCAGGCGTTAAAACAGGTCTGTTTGACAACAAATTGGGTGCTTCACTCAACGTAATGTCCATGGTGTTTGATGAGGCATAAATGCGACATCTGTCAGTGGACGATAAGCACCGTAAGAACGGCTCTGCATCATTCCGGAGTTTATGAGGCACAAAGGCGAACATAAGAGATGGAATGAGCATCTACCCGATTATTATCGCACAGGATCCAGGGAAATTGCATCTACCACAGTGATGAATTGAGAGTTTTCCTGACGCGTATTCTTAAGCAAAGAGAAGATTTTTTATCAGCAAGATCAGGGAAATAAGTCATGGCAGGAAGTCACAGAAAACAAAAAACCCCGCCGAAGCGGGGTTCAAAATTGGTCGGCGAGAGAGGATTCGAACCTCCGACCCACTGGTCCCAAACCAGTTGCGCTACCAAGCTGCGCTACTCGCCGAAATACTGCTTTTTGAATTTTTAGTTCAATTCGTTAAAGTCGTGGTGCGAGGGGGGGGACTTGAACCCCCACGTCCGTAAGAACACTAACACCTGAAGCTAGCGCGTCTACCAATTCCGCCACCTTCGCAAATTCACAACTCTATCAAATAATGGGGTGGCTAATGGGATTCGAACCCACGACAACTGGAATCACAATCCAGGGCTCTACCAACTGAGCTATAGCCACCACTGCAAACCTTTTACGCGGTATTAAAACCACCGCAGCTCCAGCACCGGGTTAATGGTGCGCCCGACAGGATTCGAACCTGAGACCTCTGCCTCCGGAGGGCAGCGCTCTATCCAGCTGAGCTACGGGCGCTTAGCGCCGTTGCGGGGTCGGATAATACGGACTTCCTCCCCCGCTGTCTAGTGCCTTTTAAAAGAAAATTATCGTTTGCTCATGCTTTGTTCGTTTTGGCGCTTATTCAGCCGTATTATTGACTTGCCCCCGCCTTCCAAGGCCAAACACCTTATAAATCAGGGTAACGGCAGCAAGGAAAATAATGCCGACAAAGAGCGACATCCGGGTTTCATCATTCAGCCCCATCCCGATCAGCACGCAGATCAGGAAAGCCATGGTGAAATAGTTGGCCCACGGAAACAGCAGCGAACGGAACGGATGGCTGGCTATCGCTGCCCGATGTACGCGACGGAAACGCAGCTGACTAATCAGGATCACAAACCAGGGCACCATCCCCGGCAGGACGCTGGCGCTATAGACATAGACAAACACCCGTTGCGGATTAGGAATGATGTAATTCAGGCAGGAGCCTACCAGCAGGATCAGAATAGACAGCGCCACGCCGATGGCCGGAACGCCGTTGCGCGATACCTTACCGATCGCCGCCGGCAGCTGACGGTTCTTCGCCAGGGCGTACAGCATACGTCCGCAGCTGTACATCCCGCTGTTGCAGCCGGAAAGCGCCGCCGTCAGCACCACAAAGTTGATAATCCCCGCCGCGGCGGTAATACCGATTTTGGCAAACGTCAGTACGAACGGGCTGCCGTTGGAGCCGATTTGATCCCATGGGAAGATGGTGACGATAACGAAAATCGCGCCGACGTAGAAAATCAGGATCCGCCACAGCACTTTGCCCACCGCGCTGCGCAGTGTGACCTGCGGATTTTTCGCTTCACCAGCGGTAATGCCGATGAGCTCCACGCCCTGATAGGACGCGACCACGATACACAGCGCCGTCAGGAAGCCCTTCCAGCCGCCGGCAAAGAAGCCGCCATGTTCGGTCAGGTTGCCAAAACCGATGGAGTGGCCGCCGTTGCCAAAGCCGAAGAAAATGACGCCCAGGCCCACGACGATCATCACGATAATGGTGGTCACTTTAATCATGGCGAACCAGAACTCGATTTCACCGTACAGCCGGACCGCCGCGAGGTTAGCCAGCGCCACCAGCCCCACGGCAATTAACGCCGGGATCCACTGCGCCATCTCCGGGAACCAGAACTGCACATAGACGCCGATGGCGGTAATCTCAGAGATGCCCACCGCCATCCACATAAACCAGTACGACCAGGCGGTCAGGTAGCCGAAGAAGGGGCTCATATAGCGATGCGCATACACTGCGAAGGAGCCGGTGACGGGCTCAAGGAACAGCATTTCGCCCATTGAGCGCATAATGAAAAAGACGAACAGGCCAGCGATAATGTACGCCAGCAGCACGGAAGGCCCAGCCCACTTCAGGGTACTGGCCGCCCCCATAAACAACCCCACGCCAATCGTCCCCCCAAGGGCGATCAGTTCAATATGCCGGGCCTCCAGTCCACGCTGGAGCTCCGCTTTTTTCTCAGTCATATATCCTCTTGTGTTTGCCGTATTCCGGGTACTCCCGGTTATTGTTATTAACTGAACTCATAGCCTTGCCGACGCGCAGGTCTCCCCCCGCGCGTATGAAGCCTGTGAATGGTTAATGAATTTTATGGAAATGGCAAATAAAGTATCAGGCGAGTAAAGACATTAAACAGAAAATGGACACAAACTCGCCAGAATGCAGAGGAATATTAGAGTTTATTGGTGTAATGCCAACGTAAATATCGTAGCAGCCGGGCCTGCCTTTTAATCCGGCTCGGCTGGGAAACCAGGCGGTAAAACCACTCCAGCCCCAGATCCTGCCAGAACTTCGGCGCCCGATGAACGTGCCCGGTGAAAACATCGTAAGTGCCGCCGACGCCCATATACAGCGCGTGCGGGTACAGGCGCCGACAGTCGCGCATAAAGACCTCCTGACGCGGGGACCCCATGGCAACGGTGACGATTTTCGCCCCGCTGTCGCGAATGCGTTCGAACAATGCCTGCCGTTGCTCAGGCGCAAAATAGCCGTCCTGGCTGCCGACGATATTCACCTGCCAGCGCTGGCGCAGGCTGGACGCCGTCTGCGCCAGGACTTCAGGTTTACCGCCGACCAAAAACACCGGAGTGCCTTCAGCGCCGGCGCGCTGCATTAACGCTTCCCAGAGATCGGCTCCCGCCACGCGGGACACCTGGGCCTGCGGATATTTTTTACGCAGCGAACGTACCACGCTGATGCCATCCGCATATTTAAACTCCGCCGCCTCAATCAGCGCCCGCACCTCGGGGTTATCCTCTACGGCCAGCATTTTCTCGGCATTAATCGCCACCAGCGTCCCCTCCCGGAGAACGCCGTCGGCATACAAATAATCCAGAGCGTGCTGCATATCGCGCCAGCCTATGAGCTGCAGCCCTCTTAACAGGTACAACGGCGCGGAAATGGTCCCAGTCATGTCCATCCTTCTCAGACTTGCGGTTGCGAAAGCGGTTTTACGCGCTTATGAATCAGTCCCACGCTATCCAGGAACCAGTACAGCAGTTTCGCCGCCAGCAAGCAGATACCAAAGATCACGAGGAAAAACACCACGCGGGAGCCGAACGAATCCAGCCCCTCGCGCGCCAGCACTATCATGTTGAAGATAGCGCCGAAACAGAAACTATGCAGGATTGCCGCTTTATAGCGATTGCTCTCCCGGTTGCCGAGCTCATACAGCCAGTCGAACCATTTAATAATCAACCCGACCGCCACAGCGCCCAGCGGCACAAACCAGACGCCGCCCATCACCACCAGCGAGCCAATCAGCGTCGGCGAAATCGCCAGCCCCGAATGGTTGTTTAACACTTCCCAGGTGAAGTAGTTGGCGGTATTGAGCACCATCGTCGGACGACCGTGCCACATCCAGCTGGGGATAAAGACGTAGAAGTCGCGGATCATCGGCGCCAGCCCCTGGAAATCGATCTTGTCATAGTTTTGCAGCAGCAGCGCCAGGTTCTCCCACGGCGAGAAGGTATCGCGTGTGAGATAGAGGAAGGTATAAAACGCTTCGTCGCCGCTGACGTTCATCCCGTAGCGCTTCAGCGCCAGCCAGAACATGCCGACGATGCCCAGCACGCCCGCCGCAGCCAGCATCCACAAGCTGATCCAGCCGCGAATAATGCCGATAAACAGGAAGATGGCGAAGGCGATGATGATATTGGCGCGAGTCCCGCCGACGATAGCGTAGGTCAGCAGACCAAAGGCCACGGTGCTGACGAGGAAGAAAATCCACGCCTTATAATCCTGGCGCAGGAAATAGACCACCAGCATCGCCGGAATAAAGAAGTAGAAGAAGCGCTTCAACGCCACGCCGGAGACTTCAGCAGAGAAAATCTGGCTGTAGGAGTTGAGCTTAAACAGCAGGAAACCATTGTGGGCGAAGAAGATGCCGACGCACAGCAGCGCCAGCCCCATCAGTATGCCCCACGCCAGATGGGTTTCCACCCGGTTCATGGTAAACAGCGGCCGACGCGTAACCTCACGCGATGCCGGACGCAGCCGCGTTTTATAGGTCACGTAGTAGATCGCGTAGAAGCACACCGCGATCAGCAGCGTCTGCAGCAAAATCTCCGGCGGCGCCACGCTGACGTCAAAGCGGAACACCAGAATACTGGTCAGCGGGAAACCGAAGAAAAAGGTCAGCAGAAACAGCAACGAGAAAAAGACGTTGAAGTTGAAGCGTACCCGACGGAACTCAAACCAGGTGGCGGTGGCGATAAACAGCGTCGACAGCAGCCAGACCACCAGCAGCCCGCTAAATTGCATTAACGTCATGCCTGCCCCTCCGCCGCTAACCGTAGCGCCCGCTGCCAGCCCGTCAGATAGTTCGGCCGGAAGAAAGCGATACCCGACTTATCCACGCTCGCCAGCTGGCGCTGCGCTTCGCGCACCACGCTGACGTCCAGCGCATCGCTGGTGAACAGCACCGGCACATGCTGCTCGGTCATATCCTGCCAGAATGGGTTTTCGCGGTTGAGCACGCAGGGAATGCCCGCCTGAATCAACAGGCACAAGGTGCCGATCCCCTGCTGACGCGCAAACAGGAAATAGCCCAGATCGCAGCGGCGCAGCAGCGCCAGATAATCATGAAACTCAAGCTTCTCGCTGAGGATCTGCAGATGCTCGCGACTAAACAGCGCCGCCCCCGCCTCACGAACCTCATTGATATAGGCCTCGTTATTCGCCGGATAGCCCATCGGCACGATGACGTTTACCGTATCGCCAAACTGCTGATGGATAGCCTTCAGCGCGGCAATATGTTCATTGCTGCGATCCCCGGAGTTGCCCACCAGAATGGTCAGCGTGTCGCCGCGCGGCGCGTTTTCGGCCAGGGTATTCAGCGCCGGATCCATACGGGTCGGGAAGTAGAGCAGTTCGCCCGGAACACGCGGATGGCGGTTAGCGAACCAGCTAAGATCGCCGCGGGTGGCGAAAACGCGCCCTACCCGCCCCTGCGCCAGGCGGCGCAGCGGATAGAACAGGCGGAACTTCAGGCTGGTCGCGTTTTCATACAGATCCGCCCCCCAGATATGCCAGTTAAACTGCGATGGGCGGATACCGCCGCTCAACAGCGCCAGCCACAGGCCGGTATTGAACTGGCCGTGGAAGAAAAAGCGCTGCTGACGGTTGGCTTTGGCTTGCGCAATCACCGCCTGCGCCAGCGACTTCTTCCCCGGATAGCAGGTGATGTCCAGCGCCGGATACCTATCACGCACGCTGGCCTCATCACCGACGACCATAAATCTCCTGGCCTGCGGATCGGCGGCCAGTTCGTCGTTAAAGAACCGCAGTACGGTCTGGTTATGATGCGGGATATCCGATCCCAGTACATGTATCAGTGCTGTCATGCCCGTTTACGCCAGAGTAAAAACACGCCACTACAAAGGGCGAAATAAACAATATAAGTGGCCATATACGCCTGCGCCGCGCCAACCGCGCCGTGCGCCGGTATAAGCCAGTGTGAGAATGCGGTCAGCAGCGTGAACTGGCTGATTTCCGTCAGAATATAAAAACGCAGCGACGCTTTAGCGATCACCAGATAGCCATAGACGTAGGCGCCTACTTTTAAAACGTCGCCCACCAACTGCCAGGCGAACAGGTCACGCATCGCGGTAAAGCGATCGGAAAACAGCAGCCAGATGGCAAAATCGCGCAGCAGCCAGACCGTCAGGCTCGCCGCCGCCACTGCCGGCAGGACGAATTTCAGCGACTTGACTATCTCGCGGGTGATATCCGTTTTGGCGCTCAGCCGCGACAGCGTCGGCAGGAGATAGACGCTGAACGAGGCGGTAATAAACTGCAGATAGGCATCGGAGATACTGCTCACCCCCTGCCAGATACCGACCGCCTCCCAGCCATAATGCGCCGCCAGCAGATTACGCATCATCACATAAGCCACCGGCAGGGTCACTGAGGTTATCAGCGCCATCAGGGTAAATTTCGATAGCTGTCCCGCCAGACCGTTATCCCAGCGCGGACGCAGGGCGCTCAGCGGAATATTACCCCGCCGCCAGAGCATGATGCCCGCCGGGATCACCACCAGCGCCGGCACTAACGCCAGCCCCAGCAGCGCCCCCTGGTAACCACCGAAGTAGTAACAGGCATAATAGGCCGCCACGCCAATCAGGCTGCCGGCAATCAGCGAGAAGGCGTTTCCCGCCGCATCGCGAAAGCCTTTCATCAGCGCCAGCAGGAAGTTCGCCCAGGCGATCCCCATCTGCACCAGCGCCACCAGCCGTACCAGATTCTGATAATGAGTATGACCGAACAGCCCCTGGCTTATCGGCGCCGCCGCCAGTAAAAACACCAGCGCCAGCAGCGTGGAAAAGCCAAGCACCATCGCCGACGAGGTGCCCACCACCTGCTTCAGGCGCGGGGGATCGTCGTGATGCTGAGCCACCAGCTTCGTGACGCCGTTAAATATCCCGGCCCCGGCCAGCACGCCGAGCACGGTGACCAGTTGCCGGAAGTTACCGGCCTGACCAACGCCCGCGGGCCCAAACGAGACGGCCAGCAGCTTGACGACCAACAGCCCGGCGCCGATTTTGACCAGCGTCGAGGCCGCCGTCCACAATGAGGCTTTTGCTAACGACATATCAGGAGAAGTAGCTCAGCAGCGAGTTAATCACCGTCCGCTGGTTCACCACAGACAGATTGTAAAACAGCGGCAGGCGCACCAGGCGCTCACTCTCCTGGGTGGTATAGCGGTCTTCACCGTGGAATTCGCCGAAGTGTTCGCCTGCCGGACAGCTGTGCAGGGGAATGTAATGGAATACCGCGAGGATCTCCGCCTCTTTCAGCCAGGCGATAAGCCTGCTGCGATCCTCGATATCGCGCAGCTTAATGTAGAACATGTGCGCGTTTTGCCCGCAGTCAGCCGGGACCGTCGGCAGTTCAATACGTCCCGCGCGGGCCAGCGGCAGCAGCGCGTCATAGTAATTCTGCCACAGCGCCAGACGCTGCTGGTTGATGCGCTCCGCCGCTTCCAGCTGCGCCCACAGATAGGCGGCCTGCAGGTCGGACATCAGATAGCTGGAGCCAATGTCCCGCCAGGTATATTTATCCACCAGGCCACGAAAGAACTGGCTGCGGTTGGTGCCTTTTTCGCGAATGATCTCCGCACGTTCCACCAGCGTGCGATCGTTGATCAGCGTCGCCCCGCCCTCACCGCCGGCGGTGTAGTTTTTAGTTTCATGGAAGCTGAAGCAGCCGATATGGCCGATGGTGCCCAGCGCGCGCCCCTTGTAGGTGGACATCACCCCCTGCGCGGCGTCTTCCACCACGAACAGGTTGTACTTGTCGGCGATGGCCATGATGGTATCCATCTCGCAGGCTACGCCGGCATAGTGCACCGGGACGATCGCCCGGGTTTTATCGGTGATAGCGGCTTCGATTAACGTTTCATCGATATTCATCGTATCGCGACGGATATCGACGAAGACGATTTTCGCCCCGCGCAGCACAAAGGCATTGGCGGTGGAGACAAAGGTATAGCTGGGCATAATCACTTCGTCGCCCGGCTGGATATCCAGCAGCAGCGCGGCCATCTCCAGCGAAGCCGTGCAGGAAGGGGTTAGCAGGGCTTTTGCCGTGCCAAAACGCTGCTCCATCCACTGCTGGCAGCGGCGCGTAAAGCCGCCGTCGCCGCACAGCTTGCCGCTGTTCATCGCAGACTGCATGTAATCAAGCTCGGTTCCAACCACCGGCGGCGCGTTAAATGGGATCATGGGGTCACCTGTATAGCCAGTAGGCGGTGCTTTCCACATTAGCACCGCTGAGAATATAACGTTTAAGCGCGGCGGTGTTGCCCATCTGGGTCGCCACCCGCAGTGTAGAAAGTCCGCGCGAAGCGGCCCAGTACCGCGCCGCCTGCATCAGCTGCGCCCCGGCGCCGCGTCCGGCCAGCAGGCCGATACGCGCCTCGGTGGCATTGAGCTGGCGCAGAGAGACAAAGGCGCGAATATCGCCCTCTGGATGGCGGTAAATCAGGCACTGATGATCGAAGGTGCCGCGCACCGCATTTTCAATCCACTGGGCATAGAAGCGGCCGCTGGCGTCGGCAGCATACCAGGGCGCGCGAAAGCGGCTCATCGCAAAGGCCTGCGCCGCCTGCTCGCGCAGTGGCGCAATATCCGCCTCCACGGCGACGTCGGCGCCCGCATCCGCAGGGTTGCCCACCGGTAGCGCCAGATCGACCTCGCCTTCCACCAGCTGAAAACCCAGCTGCTGCAGCGCGTCGAGCCGGACGGTGTCGCTGGCGGCTACCTTCGCCTGCACTCGCGACCACCCCGCCAGCGCCTCAGGCGTCAGCCGCGGCGCATGCTCGTCAAAGTGAACGACGGCGCTGTTAACGGCAAAGAAGCGGTTCTCCCACTCCAGGGGATCAATACTGGCGCGGACGGGCACGGAGCAGATCCAGCAGATATTGGCCGTAGCCGGTTTTTTCCAACCGCTTCGCCGCGTGTTTGACGCCGTCGTCGTCCAGCCAGCCGTTGCGCCAGCCGATCTCTTCCAGACAGGCGATTTTGAAGCCCTGACGCTTCTCGACGGTCTGCACGAACATGCTGGCCTCGATCAGGCTATCGTGGGTGCCGGTATCCAGCCACGCAAAGCCGCGTCCAAGCAGTTCGACGGTCAGTGCGCCATCTTCAAGGTACATCTGGTTGATGGAGGTGATTTCCAGTTCGCCGCGCTCGGATGGCTTGACCCGTTTGGCGTACTCCGCCACCTTGCCATCGTAGAAATAGAGACCGGTGACCGCCCAGTTCGACTTCGGCTGCTTCGGCTTCTCTTCCAGCGACAGCGCGCGAAAGTTGTCATCAAACTCCACCACGCCAAAGCGCTCAGGATCCATCACCTGATAGCCAAAAATCGTCGCCCCTTCCGTGCGGGCAGCCACGCTGCGCAGCTTGGGGCTGAAGCTCTGGCCGAAGAAGATGTTGTCGCCTAACACCAGGCACGCCGGTTCGCCGTTAAGAAAGGCTTCGCCGATGATAAACGCCTGGGCTAAACCATCCGGCGTCGGCTGTACGGCATAGTGCAGCGCAATGCCAAACTCTGAGCCATCGCCGAGCAGGCGCTGAAAATCGCGCAGATCGTCCGGCGTGGTGATGATCAGGATCTCACGGATCCCGGCCAGCATTAATACCGACAGCGGGTAGTAGATCATCGGCTTATCGTAGATCGGCAACAGCTGCTTCGACACGCCGCGGGTGATGGGATGCAGTCGCGTTCCGGAACCCCCCGCCAGAATAATACCTTTCATCATTCCCCCCAGAGATGATTAGCCTTGCAGTCCAAGACGCTCGCCCTGATAGCTTCCGTCCTGAACCTGGCGCCACCATGTCTCGTTCGCCAGATACCACGCCACGGTCTTACGCATACCAGAGGCAAAGGTCTCAGCCGGCGTCCAGCCCAGCTCACGGGCGATCTTCGAGGCATCAATGGCATAGCGCAGATCGTGGCCCGGGCGATCGGCAACAAAGGCGATCAGGTCGCGATAGTGCGCCACGCCCTGCGGCTTATGCGGCGCCAGCGCTTCGAGCAATTCGCAAATGGTTTCCACCACCTCGATGTTTTTACGCTCGTTATGACCGCCGATATTGTAAGTCTCGCCCGGTTCGCCGCGGGTCGCCACCAGATACAGCGCTCTGGCGTGATCTTCCACGTACAGCCAGTCGCGGATCTGCTGTCCATTGCCATACACTGGCAGCGGCTTGCCTGCCAGCGCGTTGAGGATGGTCAGCGGGATCAGCTTCTCGGGGAAGTGATATGGGCCGTAGTTATTCGAGCAGTTGGTGATAAGCGTCGGCAGGCCATAGGTCCGCAGCCAGGCACGCACCAGGTGGTCGCTGCTGGCTTTCGAGGCCGAATAGGGGCTGCTTGGCGCATAGGGCGTGGTCTCGGTAAAGAAATCATCGCTGCCGTGCAGATCGCCATACACCTCATCGGTGGAGATGTGATGGAAGCGAAACGCCGATTTTTGCGCCGTAGCCAGCGTATTCCACCAGCTACGGGCCGCCTCCAGCAGCGTATAGGTGCCCACGATATTGGTTTCAATAAATGCCGCCGGGCCGTCAATCGACCGATCGACATGGCTTTCCGCCGCCAGGTGCATCACTGTATCCGGTTGATACTGCACGAAAATACGGTCCAGCTCGCCGCGGTCGCAGATATCCACCTGTTCAAAGGCGAAACGCGCATCCTGCGCCACCGGCGCCAGCGACATTAAATTGCCGGCGTAGGTCAGTTTATCCACCACCACCACGCGATCGGCGGTGTGCTGGATAATCTCCCGCACTACCGCCGAACCAATGAAGCCCGCGCCGCCGGTGACCAGAATGGTTCTCACCGCCACACTCCTTTGGTGTCGATGATATACGCCTGGGTGACGCTGTCGCCGCTAACGGCTTTAAATTCATTGTGATCGACCAGCATCACCAGCACGTCGGCGCTGGCCAGCGCCGCATCGAGGGTCGCCAGCGTACACAGACCGTCGAGTTTCTTCGGCAGCGCGTGAATGTTGGGCTCAACTACCTGCGTCGTGCCGCTGTGCCAGCGGGCAATCTGCGCGGCAATTTCCATTGCCGGGCTTTCGCGCAGGTCGTCAATATTCGGCTTAAAGGCGAGGCCAAAACAGGCAATGGTCAGCTCGCTGGCCCGTTTGTTGGTGGCATTCAGGCAGTCAGCTACCTGCGCCTTCACCTGTTCGATAACCCATTCCGGCTTGTGGTCGTTGACCTCACGAGCCGTGCGGATCAGACGCGCCTGCTGTGGGTTTTGCGCCACGATAAACCACGGGTCGACGGCGATACAGTGGCCGCCGACGCCCGGTCCCGGCTGCAGGATATTCACTCGCGGATGGCGGTTCGCCAGGCGGATCAGTTCCCAGACGTTAATGGCCTGATCGGCGCAAATCAGCGACAGCTCGTTGGCAAAAGCGATGTTGACGTCGCGGAAGCTGTTTTCCGTCAGCTTGCACATCTCGGCGGTACGCGAGTTGGTCACCACACATTCGCCTTCGAGGAAGATTTTATACAGCTCGCTGGCGCGAGCGGAGCAGACCGGCGACATGCCGCCGATAACGCGGTCGTTTTTAATCAGCTCGACCATCACCTGGCCGGGCAATACCCGCTCCGGGCAGTAGGCGATATTCACGTCCGCCGCTTCACCCACCTGCTGGGGAAAGCTGAGGTCCGGGCGCATCTCCGCCAGCCACTCAGCCATCTGTTCGGTCGACCCGACCGGCGAGGTGGACTCGAGGATCACCAGCGAGCCTTTCTTTAACGTCGGCGCAATGGATTTAGCCGCCGACTCGACAAACACCATATCCGGCTCGTGGCGATCTTTAAACGGCGTCGGCACGGCAATCAGGTAGGCATCCGCTGCCACCGGGGTGGTGGTGGCGCTTAAATATCCCTGCTCGACCGCGGTCTTCACCACGCTCGCCAGATCCGGCTCCACGATATGAATCTCTCCACGGTTAATGGTCTCCACGGCATGTTGATTGACATCAACGCCGACCACCCGCTTCTGCCGGGAGGCGAACGCGGCAGCGGTTGGCAGCCCGATATAGCCAAGGCCAATCACTGAAATGGTAGAAAAACTCATAGCGTTACCTGATTATTTTTAAGTGCAGACAAAATTCGACGACATGCTTCGCCATCGCCATAAGGATTATGCGCGCGGCTCATCGCCTGGTATGCGGCATCATCCTCCAGCAGTCGCGTGACTTCCGCCACGATGCGCTGGCTGTCGGTGCCCACCAGACAGACGGTACCGGCGGCCACCGCTTCCGGACGTTCGGTCATATCGCGCATGACCAGCACCGGTTTCCCCAGGGAAGGCGCCTCTTCCTGAATACCACCGGAATCGGTCAGGATGAGCCAGGCCCGATCCATCAACCAGACGAACGGCAGGTAGTCCTGCGGTTCAATCAACATCACGTTGTCGATATGGCCGAGAATACGGTTCACCGGTTCGCTGACGTTAGGATTCAGGTGAACCGGATAGACAATCTGCACCTCAGGGTGGGTATGGGCTATCTCCGCCAGCGCCTGGCAGATCTGCTCAAAGCCGAGCCCAAAGCTTTCCCGCCGATGGCCGGTAACCAGAATCATTTTTTTACCGTGGCTAATGAAAGGATAGCGCTGCAGCAGGGTCTCCCGTAGCGCTTCATCGCCCAGAACGCGATCGCGCACCCAGAATAGGGCATCGATGACCGTATTCCCGGTCACCGTGATGCGACTGTCGGCAATGTTTTCCCGCAGCAGATTCTGCCGCGAGGTTTCCGTAGGGGCGAAATGGTACGTCGCCAGATGCCCGGTCAGCGTACGGTTGCCCTCTTCCGGCCACGGAGAACTTAAATCGCCGGTCCGCAGACCCGCCTCTACATGGCCCACCGGTATGCGCTGGTAAAACGCCGCCAGGCTCGCCGCCATCGTGGTGGTGGTATCGCCATGCACCAGCACCACGTCGGGTTTAAACGACTCCAGAACCGGCTTCAGCCCCTCAAGAATACGGCAGGTGATCTCGGTGAGCCCCTGCCCCGGCTTCATGATGTTAAGATCGTAGTCCGGGGTGATGGAGAATAGTTTCAACACCTGATCGAGCATCTCCCGATGCTGCGCGGTCACGCATACTTTCGCCTCAAAATGAGGATCCTTTGCCAGCGCATGGACCAGAGGAGCCATCTTGATGGCTTCCGGCCTCGTGCCAAATACAGTTAGTACTTTCACATCGATTCTCTTCGATTAGGCGATGAAGGTCATTTGCCCTTCACCACAGGCCGCAATCACAGGACACGACGACGCGATAACGCCACGCCTGCGCCGATGAGCGCACCCACAATCCCCCACATCACCATCAGAAATACACGGCGAGGGCTATCGCGTTTTACAGGTTCTTCCGGCGTTCGCAAATACCGGTAAGTCTGAAAACGCGGATCCAACGTTGGACCGACGTTCAACGTGCTCAGCATGGCGCGATTCTGGTCGTAATCGAGGTCATATTCCGGTCCGACGGCCTGCAGGTTTTCCAGTCTGGCCTGCAGCATCGGCCTGCCCAATAAAAATAGCTCTGAATCCGGCAACTGATCGGCAGGAACATCCGTTTCGCTGCGCGAGATATTATGCTGCTGAGCGACCTTCAGCGCTTGCTCCACGCTGTGGGTCCGGCGGTTGAAAATAGCCTCGGCCACTTCTTCCTGGCGCTTCACCTGCGCCTTCATTTGTACCGTCCGCGCCGCCCAGGCGCCTTTGAGCTCGTCGTTAAGATGGCCAGCCGCCCGCTGGCTGGCGAAAGCCACATACTGGCGCAGCAAATTATTGGCATCCTGCCCGGTCTCGGCGGTCAGTTTGACGCTGTCGTTGACGCTCTTGGCCGCATCGCCTGGCATAAACTGGATATTGTTAATTAAATCATCCAGCATCGCCGCATCGGCGCGAGCATTACCCGACTGTCGCTGCTTGTAGTAGTCCGTTTGCAGCCAGAAATCACGCCGGGTATCCCAGGAGGCCAACTGCATGATGAACTCTTTATACGCTTCATCCATGGCGGAAGGCTGATCTACCGAGGCCAGGTCGGCTTTGATATCCAGATTGCGTAAGAACTGCTGCTGGGAATAGTACCCCCCCAACATGTTGACAGTAGGCCGATCGGTGATCGCCGTGGCGCTCCACTCCTGGCGAGCAAAGAAGGTGTACACCAACACGATAGCGGCGAAGAGTACAGCACCGCCGACTATCCAGCCTTTTCCTGCCCATAAAGCGCGAAACAGCCCGCGAATATCCAGCTCGTTCTCAACGTTCACTGATTGTGCTCCCGGTAATGGTTGAGTCATCACATCCCCAGCTTTACTTGGTTAGTTTCGGATTATTGCCGCTGTGTCGCCGAATTCTGCGTCTGATGCGCTTAACCAGACGCGCCACTTTCCAGGCGCGCTTAATACAGTAGCCATAAAGGAAGAAGGCCACCAAAAAGAGAATTAACATCACCCATTCCGGCACAATGCGGGTATATTCCGCCGCGACGCCAACCAGCGCCAGCAGGGCAGCGGCCAGGGTGATCAGGACGAACGCCTGGCGGGAAGTAAACCCGGCGCGCATGATCAAATGATGAATATGCTGCCGGTCCGGTGAGAAAGGACTCATGCCTTTACGCAGGCGGCGATACATAATCGCCACCATATCCATCAACGGGATAGCGATAATCCACAGCGCGGTGACCGGGCTGATGGGATGCGTTTTACCTTGTGTGGTTTCCAGCAGGATCCAGATGATGGTGAAGCCAATCATGGTGCTGCCGGCGTCACCCATAAAAACTTTATAGCGGCGGCCGAGGGCGCCAAGATTAAGAAGAATATAGGGCAGAATGGCGGAGATCATCGCAAAACACCACATCGCCAGGCTATACTGACCGTCAAACCAGAGGATGATCCCGGTCGCCGCAAAGGAGACGGATGACAGGCCGCCGAGCAGGCCGTCAATCCCATCGACCATATTAAACGCGTTGATGGCGGCCCAGACGGCAAAAAGAGTGAGGAAGAAGCCGAAAGGCCCCAGCACCAGCTCCCACGAGCCAAAAATAAAGCCCAGACTACTCAGATGCAGATTCCCTGCCATCATCATAATCACGGCGATCGCGGCCTGAATGACCGCGCGAATTTTCACGCTGATGTCGAAGCGATCGTCCAGCGCGCCAACCAGCACCAATACCCCCGCACAGGCCAGATACAGCGAGGCGTGAGGAATATAATAATCGGCGATGGCGAAGGTGAAACAGATGCCTGCATAAACTGAGATACCACCGACCAACGGAATCAACCCCTGATGCCGTTTGCGATAGTTTGGTTTATCCACTAACCCAATCTTTTTTGCCACTTTCCGCGCGACAAAAATAAAGAGGGTCGTGAATAAGAAAATACTGATTAATTCAGTAATAGCAGTGAGTAAATTCACAACGCATGTGCTCTCAGCATAGTTAATCCGGGAAGTATAGCGATGATGCCCCAACTCCAGAAGGGGAAAAGCAGAACATTACAAATTTATTGTATAGATTTTAGTCTGTTAAAGCTGTCTCCGCCTGCTGTCCGGCGCCATTATACGACAACTTTCGTCCCGCTTTCTCTGTCTCTGGATCATACAAATCCCAAAATGAAAACGCCACGCAAAGGCGTGGCGTTTTTGGCTTTTTTTACCTTACGAGCGCTTCATCATATCGAAGAAGTCATCATTCGTCTTAGTCATTGCCAGTTTATTAATGAGGAACTCCATCGCGTCGATCTCACCCATCGGATGGATAATTTTGCGCAGGATCCACATTTTCTGCAGCTCTTCCTGAGTGGTGAGCAGCTCTTCTTTTCGCGTACCGGAACGGTTGTAATCGATAGCCGGGAAGACACGTTTTTCGGCAATCTTACGAGAGAGGTGCAGCTCCATGTTACCGGTGCCTTTAAACTCTTCGTAGATAACTTCATCCATTTTGGAGCCGGTGTCGATCAGCGCCGTGGCGATGATGGTCAGGCTGCCGCCCTCTTCGACGTTACGCGCCGCACCGAAGAAACGCTTCGGACGGTGCAGGGCGTTGGCGTCCACACCACCGGTCAGCACTTTACCGGAAGCCGGGACCACGGTGTTGTAGGCGCGCGCCAGACGGGTAATGGAGTCAAGCAGGATGATAACGTCTTTCTTGTGTTCAACCAGACGTTTCGCTTTCTCGATAACCATCTCAGCAACCTGAACGTGACGGGATGCCGGTTCGTCGAAGGTGGAAGCAACCACTTCACCTTTCACCAGACGCTGCATCTCGGTCACTTCTTCCGGACGTTCGTCGATCAGCAGCACCATCAGCACGCAGTCCGGATGGTTGTAAGCGATGCTCTGCGCGATGTTCTGCAGCAGCATGGTTTTACCGGCTTTCGGCGGCGCGACGATCAGACCACGCTGGCCGCGGCCAATCGGGGAAGCCAGATCCAGTACGCGAGCGGTTAAGTCTTCGGTAGAACCGTTACCACGCTCCATACGCAGACGAGAATTCGCGTGCAGCGGCGTTAAGTTCTCGAACAGGATCTTGTTACGGGCGTTTTCCGGCTTGTCGTAGTTAACTTCGTTAACTTTCAGCAGCGCAAAGTAACGCTCACCCTCTTTCGGAGGACGAATCTTACCGGAAATGGTGTCACCAGTGCGGAGGTTGAAACGGCGGATTTGGCTGGGGGATACGTAGATGTCGTCAGGGCCGGCGAGGTAGGAGCTGTCTGCGGAGCGGAGGAATCCAAATCCATCCTGCAGTATCTCCAGTACGCCGTCGCCAAAGATATCTTCGCCACTCTTCGAATGCTGCTTGAGGATGGCAAAAATAATATCCTGCTTACGCATACGAGCCAGGTTTTCCAGCCCCATATTTTCGCCGAGAGTAATCAGCTCAGAAACCGGCGTATTCTTTAATTCGGTAAGATTCATAGTGGTGTGGGTTCTTAAACTCGGGGTAAATCTCGAACTTAATGTTGTGAATGGTATGGCAGGAACTTCCATGCCTGTTAACGGCCTTCATCTCGTGTCTGTACGTCGCCTGGTCACAGGAAAGAACGCAGAACTGAAACGACTAGACGGAATGAGTGAAAAGCCCGGAATTAATAGCTTCACGCGCATTTTTTGCGGGATGCTTCGGGTAAAACAAGATTCAAACAAGGTATGTTTAAAACGAAGTCTGTGGATTAACTTAGCACGACTCCAGCCGGGCGTCCAGAGTTCCGCAAAAAATAGGAATCTGGACGCCGGAACAGCAATTCGCTTACGCCAGGTTGGCGTCGAGGAACTCTTTCAGCTGACCCTTGGACAGTGCGCCGACTTTGGTGGCCGCCACTTCGCCGTTTTTGAACAGCAGCAGGGTTGGGATGCCGCGAATGCCGTACTTCGGCGCGGTGCCCGGGTTCTGGTCGATGTTCAGCTTAGCTACGGTCAGTTTGCCCTGATACTCTTCAGCGATCTCATCCAGAATCGGGGCGATCATTTTGCACGGACCACACCACTCTGCCCAGAAATCGACGAGGGTCAGCCCGTCAGCCTTGAGTACGTCCGTGTCAAAACTGTCGTCAGTCAGGTGAATAATTTTATCGCTCATATTTAACTCCACAGGAATAAGCCTGGTGTGTTGGTGTCGTAGCCATCAACGACGCGCTGCGGCTACGTTATGCACGCTATTCTTCAGGATACCTCAATTCTCTGGTCTGCCAACTGGCGCGATCCCTCATGGACCCACCCTTTGACGCCAGGGTCACCTGAACGCGCACTGCATATTGCAGATTTATCGCTCCCGGCTCGCTTAGTGGTCTAAGCTATCCTGGATTCGTTCAGTTACCGTAGACGTACCTTGAATAATTTCGTACACCGCCAACGAAAGGTTGACGTTATTTCACCGGATACGCTTTCTTAATGCAATAGTTAGCTGATATTCTACCACACTATGAGCAAAACACATTTAACAGAACAGAAGTTTTCCGACTTCGCCCTGCACCCGGCAGTCATTGAAGCCCTTGAAAAGAAAGGGTTTCATAATTGCACACCTATTCAGGCCCTCGCCCTTCCGCTGACGCTGGAAGGCCGCGATGTCGCCGGGCAGGCGCAAACCGGTACCGGTAAAACGATGGCGTTCCTGACGTCGACGTTTCATTATCTTCTCTCTCACCCGGCTATCGCCGATCGCCAGGTTAACCAGCCGCGCGCGCTGATTATGGCGCCGACGCGTGAACTGGCGGTACAGATCCACGCGGACGCTGAACCGCTGGCGCAGGCCACCGGTCTGAAGCTGGGTCTGGCTTACGGCGGCGACGGCTACGATAAGCAGCTGAAAGTGCTGGAAAGCGGCGTCGATATTCTGATCGGTACCACCGGTCGTCTGATCGATTACGCGAAGCAAAACCACATTAACCTCGGCGCCATTCAGGTCGTCGTGCTGGACGAAGCCGATCGCATGTACGATCTCGGCTTTATTAAAGATATCCGCTGGCTGTTCCGCCGCATGCCGCCGGCCACTCAGCGTCTGAACATGCTGTTCTCCGCGACGCTTTCTTATCGCGTACGCGAACTGGCGTTCGAACAAATGAACAACGCCGAGTACGTTGAAGTCGAGCCGGAACAGAAAACGGGCCACCGTATTAAAGAAGAGCTCTTCTACCCGTCCAACGAAGAAAAAATGCGCCTGCTGCAGACGCTGCTGGAAGAAGAGTGGCCCGATCGCGCCATCGTCTTCGCTAATACCAAGCATCGTTGTGAAGATATCTGGGGCCATCTCGCCGCCGACGGCCATCGCGTAGGTCTGCTGACCGGCGACGTGGCGCAGAAAAAACGTCTGCGGATTCTCGAAGAATTTACCCGCGGCGACCTTGATATTCTGGTCGCGACTGACGTTGCCGCTCGTGGCTTGCACATTCCGGCCGTGACCCACGTCTTTAACTACGATCTGCCGGACGACTGCGAAGATTACGTTCACCGCATTGGCCGTACCGGTCGCGCTGGCGCCAGCGGTCACTCCATCAGCCTCGCCTGCGAAGAGTATGCGCTGAACCTGCCGGCTATCGAAACCTATATTGGTCACTCAATTCCGGTCAGCAAGTACAACCCGGACGCGCTGATGACCGACCTGCCTAAGCCGCTGCGACTGACCCGTGCGCGTCCAGGCAACGGCCCGCGCCGCAGCGGTCCACCGCGCAATCGTCGTCGTTCAGGTTAAGAACTCTATGCTATACGCTCAATCATTCAGAATCTGCCAGGGCGCGTTTCCCCGGCAACCCGCTCAGTTACACGGATTGGGCACAAGCGCCCCGTCGACGAGGGAGCCTTCTGAACGATGAAGAGCATGAGCTCCACCTCGCTGTATGCCGCCATTGATTTGGGCTCCAACAGTTTCCATATGTTGGTGGTGCGCGAGGTGGCTGGCAGTATCCAGACGCTGAGCCGCATTAAGCGCAAAGTTCGTCTGGCCGCCGGCCTGAATAGCGACAACACGCTCTCCGCAGAAGCGATGCAGCGCGGCTGGCAGTGCTTACGCCTGTTTGCCGAACGCCTGCAGGATATTCCGCCGGCGCAAATCCGCGTCGTGGCCACCGCCACGCTGCGTCTTGCCGTCAATGCCGGCGAATTTCTGGCGAAAGCGCAGGAGATCCTCGGCAGTCCGGTACAGGTCATTAGCGGTGAAGAAGAAGCGCGCCTGATTTATCAGGGTGTCGCCCACACCACCGGCGGCGCCGATCAGCGTCTGGTGGTCGATATCGGCGGCGCCAGCACCGAACTGGTGACCGGCACCGGCGCGCAAACGACCTCGCTATTTAGCCTGTCGATGGGCTGTGTGACCTGGCTTGAACGCTATTTCGCCGACCGCAGCCTGACGAAAGAGAATTTCGATCTTGCCGAGGCGGCCGCGCGTGAGGTGCTACTGCCCATCGCCGATGTGCTGCGCTATCACGGATGGAAAGTGTGCGTTGGCGCCTCCGGCACCGTTCAGGCTCTGCAGGAAATTATGATGGCGCAGGGGATGGATGAGCGGATCACCCTGACCAAACTCCAGCAGCTTAAACAGCGCGCCATCCAGTGCGGACGCCTGGAAGAGCTGGAGATCGAAGGCTTAACCCTTGAGCGAGCGCTGGTGTTTCCGAGCGGGCTGGCGATCCTTATCGCTATCTTCAGCGAACTGAATATTCAGTGTATGACCCTCGCGGGCGGCGCATTACGGGAAGGGCTGGTGTATGGCATGCTGCATCTCTCCGTTGAACAGGACATCCGCAGCCGCACTCTGCGTAATATTCAGCGTCGTTTTATGATCGACACCGAACAGGCCCAGCGCGTCGCTGGTCTCGCCAGCCACCTGCTCAGCCAGCTGGACGGCTGCTGGGAACTGGATCCGCTGAGCCGCGATTTGCTCCTCAGCGCCTGTGCGTTGCATGAGATTGGCCTGAGCGTAGATTTTAAGCGCGCGCCGCAGCACGCGGCCTATCTGGTCAATAATCTCGACCTGCCCGGCTTTACCCCAGCGCAGAAGAAGCTGATTGCGACGCTGCTGCTTAACCAGACTAACGCCATCGACCTCTCATCGCTTCATCAGCAGAACGCCGTCCCGCCGCGGGTTGCCGAACATCTTTGTCGCCTGCTGCGACTGGCGATACTCTTTGCCAGCCGGCGGCGTGACGATTTGCTGCCCGCCATCAATCTGGTGGCCGATGATGAAAAACTGTCCCTGACGCTGCCGGAAAACTGGCTGGATAATCACCCGCTTGGGGCTGAGCTGATCGAACAGGAATGCCAGTGGCAAAGCTATGTGCACTGGATGCTTGAGTTGAAGTAATACGCTGAACATTGCCGGGCGGCGGCTTCGCCTTACCCGGCCTGCTTATCGCTATCCTTTCTCTTTAGCTTTTGCCAGCATGGCGCGAATGTTCGCCACGTTAGCCTGTCCTTTATGCATTCGCTCTTCAGCGGTAATCACTTTGCGCGCCTGCTCCCAAATCAGATCGTCCTGGGGTAGCTCGAGCAGGAAACGGCTCGGTTCCGGGCGCACCACCTCACCATACTGCCGGCGCTCCTTACAGAGCGTAAAGGTCAGCTCTTTCTGCGCACGGGTGATGCCCACGTAGGCTAACCGGCGCTCTTCATCGACGTTATCTTCATCAATGCTGCTCTGGTGCGGGAGCAATCCCTCCTCCATGCCCACCAGGTAAACATACGGGAACTCCAGCCCTTTTGAGGCATGGAGGGTCATCAGCTGCACCTGATCCAGCTCTTCATCCGATTCGCCGCGCTCCATCATGTCGCGCAGCGTAAAGCGGGTGACCACCTGCGTCAGGGTCATCGGCTCATCGATTTCGCTGCCTTCCAGCATCTCGGTCATCCAGGTGAACAGCTGGTTGACGTTTTTCATGCGCATTTCCGCGGCTTTCGGGCTGGGCGAGGTTTCATACAACCAGGATTCGTAATCAATCCCGCGGATCAAGTCGCGCACGGCGTTGACCGGCTCGCGTTCGGCCAGTTGCTGGATCTCGCGCAGCCAGTGGGTGAAGCGGGTGAGTGATTCATAGCCGCGCCCGGTCAGCGTCTGGCTAAGACCCATATCAAAGCTGGCGGTGAACAATCCTTTGTTGCGGCCCATCGCCCACTCACCGAGCTTTTGCAGCGTCGCCGGGCCGATCTCGCGCTTCGGCGTGTTGACGATACGCAGGAAGGCGCTGTCGTCGTCCGGGTTGGTCAGCACGCGCAGATAGGCCAGCAAATCTTTAATTTCCGGGCGCGAGAAGAACGACGTGCCGCCGGAGATTTTGTACGGGATGCGGTTCTGCATCAGCATCTTTTCAAAGACCCGCGACTGGTGATTGCCGCGATAAAGGATCGCATAGTCTTTGTAATTGGTTTTATTAATAAAGTGGTGGGCGATCAGTTCCCCGGCCACGCGCTCCGCTTCATGATCTTCATTATTGGCGGAGAGCACTTTCAGCTCAGCGCCGTATCCCAGTTCGGAGAACAGACGCTTTTCAAAAACGTGCGGGTTGTTGGCGATCAGAATGTTAGCGGCTTTCAGAATACGCCCGGAGGAGCGATAGTTCTGCTCAAGCTTGATAACCTGCAGCGCCGGGAAGTCCTGGCTGAGCAGCACCAGGTTCTGTGGCCGCGCGCCGCGCCACGAGTAGATCGACTGGTCATCGTCGCCTACCACGGTAAAACGCGCCCGCTGGCCCACCAGCAGCTTCACCAGCTCATACTGGCTGGTGTTGGTATCCTGATACTCATCCACCAGCAGGTAGCGGATCTTATTCTGCCAGCGTTCGCGCACCTCCTCGTTGCGCTGCAGCAGCAGCGTCGGCAGCTGGATCAGATCGTCAAAATCGAGGACATTGCAGGCCTTCATATGCGCATCGTACAGCCCATAGCAGTGGGCGAAGATGCGGTCCCGTTCGCCTTTCGCACCCGCGGCGGCCTGGGCCGGGGTTTTCAGATCGTTTTTCCAGTTGGAGATCGTCGAGATCAACTGCTGGAGCACCATTTTGTCATCTTCGATCAACCCTTCGGTCAGCTCTTTGAGCAACGCCACCTGGTCGGTATCGTCGAATAAGGAGAAGTTAGACTTCATGCCCAGCGCGGCGTATTCCCGCTTGATGATATCCAGCCCCAGGGTGTGGAAGGTGGAAATCATCAGCCCGCGCGCCTCTTTGCGCCCCAGCGTTTGCCCAACGCGCTCTTTCATCTCGCGCGCGGCTTTGTTGGTAAAGGTCACGGCCGCGATATGGCGCGCCTGATAGCCGCAGCCGCGGATCAGGTGGGCGATTTTATTGGTGATCACGCGGGTCTTACCGGAGCCGGCGCCCGCCAGCACCAGGCACGGTCCGGTTACAAATTCGACGGCTTGTTGTTGGCCAGGGTTTAAACGCATGGGAGTCTTGCTCAATCTTCGAACGGGGTGGGGATTGTAGCAGAAAGCGGAGCCGAGATTTACCGACTGATGGTAAAGTGAAGAAATCGCGATTAACCCTTAGAGCAGAACCATGAAAAAGACCGCAGCAGCCCTGCATATCCTGGTCAAAGAAGAAAAACTGGCCCAGGAGATCCTCGCCAAGCTGGAGCGGGGCGTCAGCTTCGATCATCTGGCGAAGCGCTATTCCCAATGTCCCTCGGGGCGCAACGGCGGCGACCTGGGCGAGTTTCAACAAGGCGCGATGGTCGGCCCATTCGATCAGGCGGTCTTTAGCTGCCCGCTTCTCAAGCCCTACGGTCCGGTAAAAACCAAGTTTGGCTACCATATCATTAAGGTGCTTTATCGCCGCTGACGCGTGGTATATTGCGCCCCGATTTATCTCAACCTATTCAAGGCACGATCATGGCAAAAACAGCAGCAGCACTGCATATTCTTGTTAAAGAAGAGAAACTGGCTCTGGATCTTCTGGAGCAGATTAAAAACGGCGCCGACTTCGGTAAGCTGGCAAAGAAACACTCTATTTGCCCATCAGGTAAACGCGGCGGTGATCTAGGTGAATTCCGCCAGGGCCAGATGGTCCCGGCGTTCGATAAAGTGGTCTTCTCCTGTCCAGTGCTGGAGCCAACCGGACCGCTGCATACCCAGTTCGGCTACCACATCATCAAAGTCCTGTACCGGAAATAATAAAAAAACCCGGGGATCTTAATCTCCGGGTTTTTGCCTGATGGCGCTTCGCTTATCAGGCCTACTAAACAAATTCATTCCTCTATGGATTTCAGCTTGCCGGAAGGCGACAAGGAAGTACACCCCCAGGAACATAGATAGCTATGTGACTGGGGTGTACGTACCGTAGCCAACGCATCGGCAAGTCGAAAGACGGCGAGGAATTAGCCGGCAACCGCAATACGCTTCATATCGGTCATATAGCCACGCAGTTTGTGACCCACTTTCTCGATCTGGTGGCTGCGGATGGCTTCGTTGACATCACGCAGCTGGGCGTTGTCTACCGCGCCTTCGGCAATCGCCGTACCCAGGTCGCCAGTCTGCAGGGTGGTCATGAACTCTTTCAGCAGCGGTACGCAAGCGTAAGAGAACAGGTAGTTACCATATTCAGCGGTATCGGAGATAACCACGTTCATCTCGTACAGACGCTTACGGGCGATGGTGTTGGCGATCAGCGGCAGCTCGTGCAGTGATTCGTAGTAAGCGGACTCTTCGATGATGCCGGAATCGACCATGGTTTCGAACGCCAGCTCAACGCCTGCTTTCACCATCGCGATCATCAGAACGCCTTTATCGAAGTACTCCTGCTCGCCGATTTTACCTTCATACTGCGGCGCGGTTTCGAACGCGGTTTTACCCGTCTCTTCACGCCAGGTCAGCAGTTTCTTATCGTCGTTCGCCCAGTCCGCCATCATACCGGAGGAGAATTCGCCGGAAATGATGTCGTCCATGTGTTTCTGGAACAGCGGCGCCATAATCTCTTTCAGCTGCTCGGAGAGCGCATAAGCGCGCAGTTTCGCCGGGTTAGAGAGGCGATCCATCATCAGGGTGATGCCGCCCTGCTTCAGCGCTTCGGTGATGGTTTCCCAGCCGAACTGAATCAGTTTTTCTGCATACGCCGGGTCGGTACCTTCCGCCACCAGCTTGTCGAAGCACAGCAGAGAACCCGCCTGCAGCATGCCGCAGAGGATGGTCTGCTCGCCCATCAGGTCAGATTTCACTTCTGCCACGAAGGAAGACTCCAGGACGCCCGCACGGTGGCCGCCGGTCGCCGCTGCCCATGCTTTCGCAATGGCCATGCCTTCGCCTTTCGGGTCATTTTCCGGGTGTACCGCGATAAGCGTCGGTACGCCGAAACCGCGTTTGTACTCTTCACGCACTTCGGTACCCGGGCACTTCGGCGCCACCATCACCACGGTGATGTCTTTACGGATCTGCTCGCCCACTTCCACGATGTTGAAGCCGTGGGAGTAGCCCAGCGCCGCGCCGTCTTTCATCAGCGGCTGTACGGAGCGCACAACGTCAGAGTGCTGTTTGTCCGGGGTCAGGTTAACCACCAGGTCCGCCTGTGGGATCAGCTCTTCATAAGTGCCGACTTTAAAACCGTTTTCGGTCGCTTTACGCCAGGAGGCGCGCTTCTCGGCGATCGCTTCTTTGCGCAGCGCATAGGAGATATCCAGGCCGGAGTCACGCATGTTCAGACCCTGGTTCAGACCCTGCGCGCCGCAGCCGACGATGACCACTTTTTTACCCTGAAGGTAGCTTGCGCCATCGGCGAATTCGTCGCGCGCCATAAAGCGGCATTTGCCCAGCTGTGCCAGCTGCTGGCGCAGGTTCAGTGTATTAAAGTAGTTAGCCATGTCTGTAACTCCGTGATGTTGTGTCGTGCTTATTGTTCGGTTCGCTTTTGCGAGAATGAACTTACTATATGACAGGAATTTTATTGCGGAAATTGATATATTCACAACGTCACGTTGCATTTTATGAAATACAAAACCGGGGAGTACGCGCCGTGGATTTACGCGATCTGAAAACCTTTCTGCATCTGGCGGAAAGCCGCCATTTTGGCCGCAGCGCGCGGGCCATGCACGTCAGCCCGTCGACGCTTTCGCGCCAGATCCAGCGCCTGGAAGAGGACCTCGGCCAGCCGCTGTTCGTGCGAGATAATCGCACGGTGACCCTGACCGAAGCCGGGGAAGAGTTACGCACCTTTGCCCAGCAGACTTTACTGCAGTATCAGCAGCTTCGCCACGCCATCGATCAGCAGGGCCCTTCGCTCTCCGGCGAGCTGCACATCTTCTGCTCTGTCACCGCCGCCTATAGCCATCTGCCGCCGATCCTCGACCGCTTTCGCGCTGCGCATCCTTCGGTGGAGATCAAGCTCTCGACCGGCGACGCCGCTGACGCCATGGAGAAGGTCGTTACCGGCGAAGCCGACCTGGCGATTGCCGGTAAGCCGGAGACCCTGCCAGGGTCGGTGGCGTTTTCGATGCTGGAGAACCTCGCCGTGGTGTTAATTGCCCCGGCCCTTCCCTGCCCGGTGCGCAACCAGGTGACCGTCGAGCGTCCGGACTGGTCGACAGTGCCGTTTATCATGGCTGACCAGGGGCCGGTACGTCGGCGCATCGAGCTGTGGTTTCGACGGCATAAAATCAGCAATCCGTCGATCTACGCCACCGTCGGGGGCCACGAAGCGATGGTGTCGATGGTCGCCCTGGGATGCGGCGTGGCGCTGCTGCCGGAGGTGGTGCTGGAGAACAGTCCGGAGCCGGTACGCAACAGGGTGATGATTCTGGAGCGCAGCGATGAGCAAACCCCGTTCGAGCTCGGCGTTTGCGCACAAAAAAAGCGGCTGCATGAGCCGCTTATTGATGCTTTCTGGAAAATCTTGCCGAACCACTAGCCCGCGAGGAAAAAGCGGAATGCCGGGTTATGGGTCTCATCGTGACACTCATAGCCCAGCTCATTGAGACGAGTTTCAAAGTCCGGCTCGTGCTCGCCCAGCTCGAAGGCCGCCAAAACCCGACCATAGTCGGTGCCGTGGCTACGGTAGTGGAACAGCGAAATATTCCAGTGGGTGCCAAGGGTGTGCAGGAACTTCAGCAGCGCCCCCGGAGACTCTGGAAATTCGAAGCTGAACAGCCGCTCCTGCAGCGCTTTGGACGGTCGGCCGCCAACCATATAGCGCACATGGAGCTTGGCCATTTCGTCATCGGAAAGGTCAACGACGCTGTAGCCGCCATCGTTCAGTAACTGGAGGATCTCTTTCCGCTCCTCCAGCCCACGACTCAGACGCACCCCCACAAAGATGCAGGCGTCTTTGGCATCGGCAAAGCGGTAGTTGAACTCGGTCACCGAACGCCCCCCCAGCAGCTGGCAAAACTTCAGAAAGCTGCCTTTCTCTTCCGGGATCGTCACCGCCAGCAGCGCTTCGCGCTGTTCCCCGAGCTCGCAGCGTTCAGACACGTAGCGCAGACCGTGGAAGTTGACGTTGGCCCCGGACAGAATGTGAGCCAGTCGCTCGCCGCGAATATTGTGCTGGGCGACATATTTCTTCATCCCCGCCAGCGCCAGGGCGCCGGAAGGCTCTGCCACCGCCCGCACATCTTCGAACAAATCCTTCATCGCCGCGCAAATAGCGTCGCTGTCGACGGTGATGATGTCGTCCAGATACTCCTGGCACAGACGGAAGGTTTCATCGCCGATGCGTTTGACCGCCACGCCTTCGGCAAACAAGCCGACGCGCGGCAGATCCACCGGATGACCGGCATCCAGCGCCGCCTTCAGGCAGGCCGAATCTTCCGCTTCCACCGCTATCACTTTAATCTGCGGCATCAGTTGCTTGATCAACACCGCCACGCCTGCCGCCAGGCCGCCGCCGCCCACCGGGACGAACACGCGGTCAATGTGGGCATCCTGCTGCAGCAGCTCCAGCGCCAGGGTTCCCTGACCGGCGATGACCATCGGGTGATCGAACGGCGGCACCCAGGTAAAACCCTGCTGCTGCGCCAGCTCGATCGCTCTCGCCTTCGCTTCGTCAAAATTGGCGCCATGCAGCAGCACTTCGCCGCCAAAGCCGCGAACGGCATCCACTTTGATGTCGGCGGTCGCTACCGGCATCACGATCAGCGCCTTAACGCCCAGCCGCGATGCGGAGAACGCCACGCCCTGGGCATGATTGCCCGCCGAGGCGGTGATCACCCCGTGGGATTTCTGTTCCGCGGTCAGGCTGGACATCATCGCGTAGGCGCCGCGCAGCTTAAAGCTGTGTACCGGTTGGCGATCTTCGCGCTTCACCAGAATAACGTTATCCAGGCGAGAAGAGAGTTTGTCCATTTTTTGCAGCGGCGTTTTCTGCACCGCTTCATAAACCGGCGCGCGCAGCACTGCTCTCAGGTATTCGGCGCCCTCGGGGGCGCCGGAGAGGGGTTGTGAATCCGCCATGATTAGCCACCCAGTTTCGATTTATCGCGAACCGCGCCTTTGTCAGCGCTGGTCGCCAGGCTGGCGTAGGCGCGAAGGGCAAAGGAGACCTGACGCTGGCGATGCTTCGGCGTCCACGCCTGGTCGCCACGCGCTTCCTGGGCTTCACGACGCGCCGCAATTTCCGCATCGCTCAGCTGCAGCTGGATGCTGCGGTTCGGAATATCAATCGCGATCATGTCGCCATCTTCAATGAGCGCAATGTTGCCGCCGCTCGCCGCTTCCGGTGAGACGTGACCGATAGAGAGCCCTGAGGTGCCGCCGGAGAAACGGCCATCGGTGATCAGCGCGCAGGCTTTGCCCAGCCCCATCGACTTCAGGAAGCTGGTGGGGTAAAGCATCTCCTGCATCCCCGGCCCGCCTTTCGGCCCTTCGTAGCGGATCACCACGACGTCGCCTTCAACAACTTTACCGCCGAGGATGGCCTCTACCGCATCGTCCTGGCTCTCATATACTTTCGCCGGACCGGTAAATTTCAGGATGCTGTCGTCCACGCCGGCGGTTTTCACGATACAACCGTTTTCCGCGAAATTGCCGTACAGCACCGCCAGGCCGCCGTCCTTGCTGTAAGCGTGTTCCAGAGAACGGATACAGCCTTCGGCGCGATCGTCATCCAGCGTATCCCAGCGGCAGTCTTGCGAGAACGCCTGGGTGGTACGGATGCCCGCCGGGCCGGCGCGGAACATCTTTTTCACCGCATCGTCCTGGGTGACCATCACATCGTACTGTTCCAGGGTCTGCGGCAGCGTCAGGCCGAGGACGTTTTTAACCTCGCGATTCAGCAGCCCGGCGCGGTCCAGCTCGCCCAGAATGCCCAGCACGCCGCCGGCGCGATGCACATCTTCCATATGGTATTTCTGCGTGCTCGGCGCCACCTTACACAGCTGCGGCACTTTGCGGGAGAGCTTATCGATATCGCTCATGGTGAAATCGATTTCAGCTTCCTGCGCCGCCGCCAGCAGGTGCAGAACGGTGTTGGTGGAACCGCCCATGGCGATATCCAGCGTCATGGCGTTCTCAAAGGCCGCCTTGCTGGCGATATTGCGCGGCAGCGCGGAAGCGTCATCCTGCTCGTAATAGCGTTTGGTCAGCTCAACGATACGTTTCCCGGCGTTAAGGAACAGCTCCTTACGATCGGCGTGGGTCGCCAGCAGAGAGCCGTTACCCGGCTGCGACAGGCCCAGCGCTTCGGTCAGGCAGTTCATGGAGTTGGCGGTAAACATCCCGGAACAGGAGCCGCAGGTCGGACAGGCGGAGCGTTCCACCTGATTACTCTGCTCGTCGGACACTTTCGGATCCGCCCCCTGGATCATCGCATCCACCAGGTCGAGCTTGATGATTTTATCTGACAGCTTGGTTTTCCCGGCTTCCATTGGGCCGCCGGACACAAAGATCACCGGAATGTTCAGGCGCAGGGAAGCCATCAACATCCCCGGGGTGATTTTGTCGCAGTTGGAGATACAGACCATCGCATCCGCACAGTGGGCGTTAACCATGTACTCCACCGAGTCGGCGATCAGCTCGCGGGATGGCAGTGAATAGAGCATACCCCCGTGGCCCATGGCGATCCCATCATCCACTGCGATGGTGTTGAATTCTTTGGCCACGCCACCGGCGGCTTCAATCTGCTCGGCAACCAGTTTGCCGAGGTCGCGCAGGTGCACGTGCCCGGGAACAAACTGGGTAAAGGAGTTAACGACGGCGATAATCGGTTTGCCGAAATCGGCATCGGTCATCCCGGTTGCGCGCCACAACGCGCGGGCGCCCGCCATATTGCGGCCATGTGTGGTGGTGGCGGAACGGTACTTAGGCATGCTCTTTTTACTCCCATCTGTGTTTATTAAATGGGACGGTGCGTGCCGTCCCATTTTTAATTACTTACTTACCGGATCCAACCAGCCCCATTTATCTTCTGTTTCACCGGTGAAGAGGCCAAAGAAGGCTTCCTGAATGCGTTTGGTAACCGGACCGCGACGGCCTGCGCCGACCTGGATGCCATCCACGCTGCGTACCGGGGTGATTTCCGCCGCGGTGCCGGACATGAAGACTTCATCCGCCAGGTACAGGGATTCACGGGACAATACCTGCTCGCGGACTTCAATACCGAGATCTTTCGCCAGCTTGATGATGGCGTCGCGGGTAATGCCCGGCAGCGCGGAAGAGGTAAACGGCGGGGTGAACAGCACGCCGTCCTTCACTTCAAACAGGTTTTCGCCTGCGCCTTCCGAGATATAGCCGTTAACATCGAGGGCGATACCCTCCTGGTAGCCATGGCGACGCGCTTCGCTGCCAACCAGCAGCGAGGAGAGATAGTTGCCGCCGGCTTTCGCCGCCGTCGGGATGGTGTTCGGCGCCGCGCGGTTCCAGGAAGAGACCATTGCATCGATCCCCTGCTCCAGCGCTTCTGCGCCGAGGTAGGCTCCCCACGGGAACGCCGCGATGATCACGTCAGTGTTGTAACCCGGAGGCGGGTTTACCCCCATGCCGACATCGCCAACAAACACCAGCGGGCGGATATAAGCGCTGGTCAGATTATTGGTGCGAATGACTTCGCGGCAGGCTTCCATTAGTTCGTCGACGCTCTGGGAGACCGGGAAACGATAAATTTTGGCTGAATCATGCAGACGCTGCATATGTTCGCGATGACGGAACACCACCGGGCCTTTGTGCGAGTCATAGCAACGGATGCCCTCGAATACCGAGGTGCCATAGTGCAGCGCATGGGACATCACATGAACTTTCGCTTCGCCCCACGGAACCATCTCGCCATTGAACCAGATGTAATCAGCTTTTTTCGTCGTCATTTTTCTTCCTTTGCGCTCAGGCGCGGATTTGTTGTGATGTGGGTTGCTGGATCTCGACGCAGGCAACGTCGACCAGTTTGCTTAATTGACTAAACAGTAATTCGACGGGCCGCGGGCTGGCAACGGTCAATTCGATATTTATGTTCTGTGCGTCCGCCGCGGTTTCCATATTCATTGCGCAGATTTGGAAACCACGGTGGCGGACAACGCGCAGCACGCGCTCTAAGGTTTCCGGGTTGAAACGTGCCTGTAAAGCGACCTGATGTTGCATCATGATAATTTCTCCAGCATTTCAGAGTTACTGGCGCCGGGCGGCACCAACGGCCAGACATTCTCAAGTTCGTCGATTGAGACATGAAGCAGGTATGGCCCCTGGCTCGAAAGCATGGTGTCGAGTGCCGCTTCAACCTGGTCTTTACGGGTGATGTGTTGGCCAGGAATACCGAAGGCGCTGGCCAGCGTGAGGAAATCAGGGTTATCAGTCAGAGTGGTTTCGCTATAACGTTCCTGGAAAAACAGCTGCTGCCATTGTCGAACCATCCCTAACCGCTGGTTGTCGAGTAATACGATCTTAAGCGGTAACTGCTTGCGTTTAACGGTGCCCAGCTCCTGCACATTCATCATGAAGGAGCCGTCACCGGAGATACAGATCACTGTATCGTTAGGGCGCGCCACCTGGGCGCCAACGGCGGCCGGCAGGCCAAAGCCCATGGTGCCTAAGCCGCTGGAGGTGATGAAGTTTTCCGGGCGGGTATAGGTCATATGCTGAGCCGACCACATCTGATGCTGACCAACGTCGGTTGTCACCACGCTGTCCGCCGGCTTGCGGTCGGAAAGCTGTTTCAGCAACAGCGGCGCGTAGATTGCCTCACCGGGATGATCGTAACGCCAGGCGTGATCGGCACGCAGCGCGGCACTCCGCTCGCGCCAGCCATCGATAGCTAACGGCTGCTGCAGCGCCGGCAGCAAGCGGTTCAGGTCGCCGGTCAGACCGATGTGCGCCTGGCGCAGCTTGTTCAGCTCCGCCGGATCGATGTCCATATGGATCACTTTGGCATGCGGCGCGAAGGTGTTGAGCTTGCCGGTCACGCGATCGTCAAAGCGCGCGCCGACGGCAATCAGCAGATCGCACTCCTGTACCGCCAGGTTGGCCGCCTTGGTGCCGTGCATTCCCAGCATGCCGAGATAATACGGGTAATCGGCGTCCACCACGCCCAGCCCTTTCAGAGTGCAGGTCGCCGGCATCCGGGTTACGGCGAGAAATTCACGCAGCGCCGGTACCGCCTGCGCCATGCCGACCCCGCCGCCAACATACAGCATCGGTTGCTGCGATTGAGCCAGCATCTGCAGAGCCTGAGCCACTTCCGCCTGCGGAAATGCCATCTCATCGGCGACCGTAGAGAAATGGGGATCGAGATCGCCCTGCGCCATCTGAATATCCTTAGGGATATCAACCAGCACCGGGCCTGGACGGCCTGAGTTTGCCACCTGGAAAGCTTCAGCAATGACCCGCGGCAGCTCGTCCAGAGACTGCACGAGGAAACTGTGCTTAGTACAGGCCAGTGACAAACCGAGAACGTCTACTTCCTGAAACGCATCCGTGCCGATGAAGGGCGCGGCCACCTGGCCGGTGATGGCGACAATGGGGATGGAGTCAAGCAAAGCGTCCGCCAGGCCGGTGATCAGATTGGTCGCGCCCGGGCCGGAGGTCGCGATACACACTCCGGTTTTACCGGTTGCTCGCGCATAACCAATGGCCGCCATGGCTGCCCCTTGCTCATGCCGGCACAGCAGGTGCTCCACGCCGCCGTCATACAGTGCATCGTAAACCGGCATAATTGCGCCACCCGGATAGCCAAAAACGGTGTCGACCCCCTGTGTCCGCAAAGCATGTACCACCCACTGCGCGCCATTCATAGTTAGTTCCCCGTCATAAATCGGGAGAAACAGAATTTTATGCTAAAAGTCATCATCTGCTCCTCGCTTAGGTTATTTCAGTTATAAAAAAACCCCCGGACCTTTCGGTGCGGGGGTCTTAGTTCGTTAAGGCTTGATTATTAAGCCTTTCCTCGTCCAAGTGCAGCCCCGCACGGTGGGATAATAATCACCACCACGCTAATCACGACCAGGCTAATCACTCGTAGAAGGGCTGTCATTTTCTGTACTTTCTGACTTCTTGTTCGAAGGAATACCTAAAGAGGTACCACAGACATCACATAAAACACAAGATTTTTTTATATCTCCGTTGCTGAGCAGCCTAACAGTTTCAGCAAAAATAATTGTTTTATATGAAAAAAATCAGAAATGAAAAAAATTCAGTTTTCTCTCGCCTGGCGCGCGCTTTTGCGCGTGCCTTTCCCATGCCACTCTCTTTTGCGAGCGAAATTCCATTTTCGGCTAAATGTAACGATATAGCGCGAAAAGTATGGATTTATGGTCCTAAATTCTCACTATTACCGCTCCCGTTTTACCACAGGTCAGCCATAATCCTGCCTGGTCCAGGAGGTTTTATGTCGCTCGCCATCGTCTATACTCGCGCGGCGCTCGGTATCGAAGCGCCATTGATTACTGTCGAGGTTCATCTCAGCAACGGTCTGCCCGGCCTGACTATGGTCGGACTGCCGGAGACTACCGTGAAAGAGGCCCGTGACCGGGTCCGTAGCGCCCTGATCAACAGCGGCTACGCTTTCCCTGCCAAGAAAATAACCATTAACCTGGCGCCAGCGGATCTACCTAAAGAGGGCGGACGATACGATCTGCCTATCGCTCTCGCGCTTCTCGTCGCCTCAGAGCAGCTCAATACGACGCGACTGAATCACTATGAGTTTGTGGGCGAACTCGCCCTCACAGGTGGGTTACGCGGCGTTCCAGGGGCGATCCCCAGCGCAATGGAGGCCATCAAAGCCGGCCGGCGTATCGTCGTCTCCGCTGATAATGCGGCTGAGGTCGGCCTGATCGGCGGCAGCGATTGCCTGGTCGCCGACCATCTGCAGGAGGTGTGCGCTTTTCTCGCGGGGCAGACATCGCTTTCACCGCCTCTTGCCGAGGCACCCATTGTTGATGAACGCGGCGAAGATTTGCGCGATGTTATCGGCCAGCAGCAGGGAAAACGAGCGCTGGAGATTGTGGCCGCCGGGGGTCACAACCTGCTCCTGATAGGCCCGCCCGGCACCGGGAAAACCATGCTTGCCAGCCGGCTACCCGGTCTCCTGCCGCCATTAAGCAATCAGGAAGCACTGGAGAGCACCGCCATTCAGAGCCTGGTCAATCTGCATACCGCGAAGACCCGGTGGCGTCAGAGGCCGTTTCGCGCGCCTCACCATAGCGCCTCGCTGGCATCGATGGTGGGCGGCGGCTCAATACCGGTCCCCGGTGAGATTTCCCTGGCCCATAATGGCGTGCTGTTTCTTGATGAACTGCCGGAGTTTGAGCGGCGTGTACTGGATGCGCTGCGCGAACCCATTGAGTCAGGCAAGATCCACATATCACGCTCGCGCGCCAAAATTGACTATCCGGCGCGCTTTCAACTTATCGCGGCGATGAACCCAAGCCCGACAGGGCATTATCAGGGCAAACATAATCGTACATCGCCTGAGCAGACATTACGTTATCTGGGACGTCTGTCAGGCCCCTTCCTTGACCGCTTCGATCTCTCCTTAGAGATCCCGCTGCCGCCGCCAGGGATACTGAGCCAGGGCACGCAGGGCGAAGAGTCTAGCGCAACGGTCCGGCAGCGGGTGCTGGCGGCGCGCGAACGGCAAATGCTCAGGCAAAATAAGCTCAATGCTCATCTTGAGAATCGTGAAATGAAGAGCTGCTGCCACTTACGGCGGGAGGACGCTGTCTGGCTGGAACAGACGCTAACGCAGTTGGGACTCTCTATTCGAGCCTGGCAGCGGCTGTTAAAGGTGGCGAGAACCATTGCCGATCTGGCAGAGGCTGAAGAGATTGAACGCCGTCATTTGCAGGAGGCGCTCAGCTATCGGGCGATAGACCGGATGCTAAACCATCTGCAGAAAATGATGGCGTAAAAAAAGGGCTTACGCCCTTTTTTCTTAGTCATCGCTTTCGGTGTAATCGTCAGCGCCTTCCATCTGCGGTTTGCCGCCGGAAAGGGTATGGAAACGCTTCGGCCGCTTGATGCGCGCCATATACTTAATCCATACGCGTTCTGCTTCCGTTACCGGCTCACGCTCACCACGGCACACCGAGACAAACTGTTTTTCATCATCGGTAACAGGTTCGCGTTTACCCAGTTCCAGTTCGTTAAAGGCATAACCATGACGTTCCAGCAGTTGCGCCTCTTTGATGGTGAAATCACCGTGACGGGAGAACCCGCGTGGATAATTTTTATTGTCGAAAAAACGATTAGTCGTCGTAAAGCTTTCCGCCATCCTACACGCTCCTGATTCTTTGGCCGAGCTATTTATGGCGCGGAGTATTAGTTACGCTTGACAGAGCGTCAAACAAAACATTTAAATCATCACGACAAATAATTTTGTGGAGAACGGTGTGGATACGGAATTGCTCAAGACTTTCCTGGAAGTGAGCAGAACTCGTCACTTTGGGCGAGCAGCAGAGGCGCTTTACCTGACGCAGTCAGCGGTCAGCTTTCGTATTCGTCAGCTGGAAAATCAACTTGGTGTGAACCTGTTCACCCGACATCGTAATAACATTCGCCTGACGACGGCCGGAGAAAAGCTCCTGCCTTACGCCGAAACGTTAATGAATACCTGGCAGGCTGCGCGCAAGGAGGTCGCACACTCTTCGCGACATAATGAATTCTCCATCGGAGCCAGCGCCTCGCTGTGGGAATGCATGCTTAACGGCTGGCTCGGCACCCTCTACAGCGCACCTTACAATCTCCAGTTTGAAGCGCGTATCGCACAGCGGCAGTCGCTGGTTAAACAGCTTCACGAACGCCAGTTGGATCTGCTGATCACCACCGAATCGCCGAAGATGGATGAATTAAGCAGCCAGCTGTTGGGTAATTTTACCCTTGCCTTGTATTGCGCATCGCCTGCAAAAAACAGAAATGAATTGAATTACTTGCGCCTTGAATGGGGGCCTGATTTTCAGCAAAACGAAGTGGGTCTGATAGGAAGCGATGATGTTCCGCTGCTCACTACCTCTTCAGCTGAATTGATCTACCAGCAATTATCACGCCTGAACGGCTGCTGTTGGCTACCTGTTCGCTGGGCGAAAGAGAAGCATGGGTTACATACGGTCATGGACAGCGCTACGCTTTCCCGCCCACTCTATGCGATCTGGTTACAAAATAGCGATAAGCAGGGGCAGATCCACGAGATCCTGAAAAGCCCTATCCTGGAATAAGCGGTACTCTCCATGGACGGAGAGAAGCAAGGTATTTTGAACAGGGATATTGCAGATAGAGAGCAGAGATAAAAAAAAATCCTTTGCCTGAGCAAAGGATTCTTATAAATGGCAGGGGCGGAGAGACTCGAACTCCCAACACCCGGTTTTGGAGACCGGTGCTCTACCAATTGAACTACGCCCCTAAAGCTTTCTTACCACTAAGCCTGCTATCTGAGCAGGCTTAATGTTAAATAAGTGGCGGAACGGACGGGACTCGAACCCGCGACCCCCTGCGTGACAGGCAGGTATTCTAACCGACTGAACTACCGCTCCACCGAATTTTTTCGCTTTATTACCACCGGT
>NZ_JBKIUU010000018.1:0-83056 GCF_046603115.1 Klebsiella sp. 1SOBk5mer
GCGCGGTGGTCCCACCTGACCCCATGCCGAACTCAGAAGTGAAACGCCGTAGCGCCGATGGTAGTGTGGGGTCTCCCCATGTGAGAGTAGGGAACTGCCAGGCATCAAATTGCAGTAAGCCGGGGTGACAACCGGTGGTAATAAAGCGAAAAAATTCGGTGGAGCGGTAGTTCAGTCGGTTAGAATACCTGCCTGTCACGCAGGGGGTCGCGGGTTCGAGTCCCGTCCGTTCCGCCACTTAATAAGAGCCCTGAGCATCTGCTCAGGGCTTTTTTGTTTGATCTGTTTCCGATTATTGCTAAATCAGCAAAAATCCTCTGCATTAATCGCTCTTTTTCCCCACCACACCATCAGCCATAATTTCATTCGTTAACCGAAATGAACAAATAACGAGGAAAAACATGGCAATCCCTGCATTTGGTCTTGGCACCTTCCGTCTGAAAGATGATGTTGTTATCGCATCCGTAAAAACCGCGCTGGAGCTGGGCTATCGTACTATCGACACCGCGCAAATCTACGACAACGAAGCCGCGGTGGGTCAGGCTCTCGTTGAGAGCGGCGTGCCGCGTGATGAGCTGTTCATCACAACCAAAATCTGGATCGAAAACCTGAGCAAAGACAAGCTGATCGCCAGCCTGCAAGAGAGCCTGCAGAAGCTACGCACTGACTATGTTGATCTGACGCTGATCCACTGGCCGTCACCGAATGATGCGGTAGCTGTTGAAGAGTTTATGGCTGCTCTGATGGAAGCGAAGGCGCTCGGCCTGACCCGTCAGATCGGTATCTCCAACTTCACTATTCCACTGATGGAGCGCGCGATTGCCGCCGTTGGCGCTGAAAACATTGCTACCAATCAGATTGAGCTTTCGCCGTATCTGCAAAACCGTAAAGTCGTCGATTGGGCGCATGAGCACGGTATCCATATCACCTCCTACATGACCCTGGCCTACGGTAAGGCGCTGAAAGATGAGGTGATTGCCCGTATCGCGGCGAAACATAATGCGACTCCGGCGCAGGTTATCCTGGCATGGGCGATGGGCGAGGGGTACGCGGTGATCCCGTCCTCGACGAAGCGTGAGAACCTGGCCAGCAACCTGAAAGCGCTGGATCTGAAGCTGGATGATGAAGATCGCCAGGCGATCGCCGCACTGGATTGCAACGATCGGCTGGTGAGCCCGGAAGGTCTGGCGCCGCAGTGGGATTAATCTCCTGCTTCCGGTATGCCCATCAGAGGGTACTACGACAGCTCCTTCGGGAGCTGTTTTACGTATTCGCTCAGAAAATCAATAAACGCCCTGATACGTGTGCTGACGGCTCTATCGCTGTAGTACACCGCGCTGAAGGGCATCTCCACCGGCAAACGTTTGTCGGCCAGTAGTTCAACAAACTCCCCACTGGCTATCTCTTTATCCACCATATAATCCGACAGGCAGGCAATACCGTTCCCGGTCAGACACAGTTGCTTGAGCGTTTCCCCACTGTTCGATGATACCGCCGCCTCAATCTCTAACAACTGACCATCGCAACAGGATACCGGCCAGGTGTTCAGAGAGACGGGTTCAGTAAAGCCCAGACATTGATGTTGTTTCAGATCTGACGGATGCTGCGGCACGCCGTAGCGCGAAACATACTCTGGCGAGGCGACGATCTTCCGATAGCTGGTGAACAGCGGTCGGGCGCGCAGGCTGGAATCGGTTAAGGTTCCGGCCCGAATAGCCACATCCACTTTTCGTTCAATCAGATTAATAAATGTTTCTGACGACACGAGCGACAGCGTCATTTCCGGGTAACGCTCGCGAAATGGCTTCACCAGCGGCATGAGAAAATGCAGCATCACCGGCGTCGCGGCATCCACCCGCAGCAGGCCTCGCGGCGTCGTGCGCGTTTCCAGCAGGTCGTTTTCTGCCGCCGCCATCTCCTGCAATACCACCTGCATCCGGCGAAAATAGCGCTCGCCTTCCTCTGTCAGACTGAGCTGACGGGTGGTCCGATTGAGCAGGCTAACACCAAGCTTTGACTCGAGCTTTTTGACTGCCCGGCTGACGGCAGAGTTGGCCTGACCCAGCTGTTCGGCCGCCCGGCTGAAACTCCCGCTTTCCACTACCGCCACAAAGATGGCGATCTCCTCGGATGTGGCTCTCATTATTGCACCTGTAGCAAAATTCTATTGATACTTTGATAGTTTTTGTTATTTATACAACCCTTCATACTACGTGTCATCTTAATCCTGATGCTACGGAGTAAATTATGCCACTGGCGCTATTTGCCTTAACCATCGGTGCCTTCGCAATTGGCACCACTGAATTCGTGATTGTCGGCCTGGTCCCGACGATTGCCCAACAACTCTCTATTTCGCTGCCGTCGGCAGGCCTGCTGGTTTCTATCTACGCGCTGGGCGTGGCGATCGGCGCCCCGGTGCTGACGGCGTTAACGGGGCGTATGCCGCGTAAACAGCTGCTGCTGGCGTTGATGGTCCTGTTTACGGCGGGTAATGTGCTGGCCTGGCAGGCCCCGGGCTATGAAACGCTGATCCTGGCGCGCCTGCTGACCGGTCTGGCACACGGCGTGTTCTTCTCTATTGGCTCGACAATCGCCACCAGCCTGGTGGCAAAAGAGAAAGCAGCCTCGGCTATCGCCATTATGTTCGGCGGCCTGACGGTCGCGCTGGTAACCGGGGTGCCATTCGGGACTTTCATCGGTCAGCATTTTGGCTGGCGGGAAACGTTCCTCGCGGTATCGATTCTGGGGGTGATTGCGCTTATCAGCAGTCTGATTCTGGTGCCGAATAATATCCCGGGCCGCGCCAGCGCCAGCCTGAGCGATCAGCTGAAAGTCTTAACCCATCCGCGCCTGCTGATGATCTATGCCATTACCGCGCTGGGCTATGGCGGCGTGTTTACCGCCTTTACCTTCCTTGCGCCGATGATGCAGGAGCTGGCCGGCTTCAGCCCGTCAGCCGTGAGCTGGATCCTGCTGGGCTATGGCGTCTCGGTGGCTATTGGCAACGTATGGGGCGGCAAACTGGCCGATAGGCATGGCGCTGTCTCCGCGCTGAAGTTTATCTTCGCCGCGCTGGTTGTGCTGCTGCTGGTGTTCCAGCTGACCGCCAGCATTCACTATGCCGCGCTGGCAACGGTGCTGGTGATGGGCGTTTTCGCCTTCGGCAACGTGCCGGGCCTGCAGGTGTACGTGGTGCAAAAAGCAGAGCAGTACACCCCCGGGGCTGTCGACATCGCATCCGGCCTGAATATTGCCGCCTTCAACGTCGGCATCGCGCTGGGGTCGATCGTCGGCGGACAGACGGTCGAGCGGTACGGTCTGGCGCAGACGCCGTGGATTGGCGCGGTGATTGTGCTGGTCGCTTTGCTGTTGGTGGTCCTGAGCGGACGTTTAGATAAATTGCCACGCCGTTCGGCAGCGCTTTCTCCCGAAGGCTAAGGGTTTCTCGCAATTTGCATTGAAAGTGTATGGGAAAATCCCTATAACAGAATAACCAGTCGTCGTCGGGCTGGTTTCTGTTATCGAGGATTAATGCCCAAATTGCGAAAGAACACCTACGCCATGCGCTATGTCGCCGGACAACCTGCGGAGAGAATATTGCCTCCGGGGGCGTTTGCGGGCGTGAGTCCGGTTTATCCCGCCGGCACACCGTTGAGCAGCGATGAGAAAATCCGCGTGCTGGTGTGGAATATCTTCAAACAGCAGCGCGCAGAGTGGCAGTCGGTCCTTAAGAATTTTGGCAAAGACGCGCACTTAGTCCTGTTGCAGGAGGCGCAGACGACGCCGGAGCTGGTCAGGTTCGCGACCACCAACTATCTGGCCGCCGATCAGGTGCCTGCGCTGGTGCTGCCGCAGCATCCTTCCGGCGTGATGACGCTGGCTTCCGCCCATCCTATCTATTGCTGCCCATTGCGCGAACGTGAACCTATTTTGCGTCTGCCTAAATCAGCATTAGTGACTGTCTATCCGCTGCCCGATGCGCGGCTGTTAATGGTGGTCAATATCCATGCCGTTAACTTCAGCCTTGGCGTCGACGTCTACAGCAAACAGCTGCTGCCGATTGGCGATCAGATCGCCCATCACAGCGGGCCGGTGATCATGGCCGGCGACTTCAATGCCTGGAGCCGCCCGCGGATGAACGCCCTGTACCGCTTTGCACGCGAGATGTCGCTGCGTGAAGTTCGTTTCCCGGACGATCAGCGCCGCCGCGCGTTTGGTCGCCCGCTCGATTTTGTGTTCTACCGTGGGTTAAGCGTGCACGATGCTTCCGTGCTGGTAACCCGCGCCTCCGACCACAACCCGCTACTAGTCGAATTCAGTCCCGGCAAGCCTGATTAATTTAAGGTTGGTCAGGCCTGCCATGGGGCAGGCCTGCGCATGCATGGTGCTGCCTTTTATTACTCAAAAAACCGTAAGGACAAGACAACATGACAACACGCTCTCACCATGACAACGTCGAAAAGCAGTTCGGCTCCCAGGCCAGCGCCTATCTGACCAGCGCCGTGCACGCCTCTGGTCGCGATCTGCAGCGGCTGGCGGAACGACTGGCTGATTTTCCTCAGGCGAAAGTGCTGGATATGGGCTGCGGGGCAGGGCACGCCAGCTTTACCGCGGCGGGACAGGTTGCCGAGGTGACCGCCTATGATTTATCGAGCCAGATGCTGGAGGTCGTTGCCGCTGCGGCAAAGGAGAAAGGTTTTAGCAATATCGTGACCCAGCAGGGGTATGCCGAAACGCTGCCGTTCGCTGATGCCAGCTTTGATATCGTTATCAGCCGCTATTCTGCTCATCACTGGCATGACGTTGGCCAGGCGCTGCGCGAGGTGAAACGTGTCCTCAAGCCGGGTGGGGTGATGATCGTGATGGACGTGATGTCGCCGGGCCATGTGGTGCGTGATGTCTGGCTGCAGACGGTAGAAGCTCTGCGCGATACCTCGCACGTGCGTAATTATTCCAGCGGCGAGTGGCTGACGCTGGCGACGGAGGCGGGGCTGGTGATTAATCAACTGTTGACCGATCGCCTGTCGCTGGAGTTCAGTTCGTGGGTGGCGCGGATGCGTACCCCTGAGCCGCTGGTGGAGGCGATTCGTTTATACCAGCAGAGCGCTTCGGCGGAGGTGAAAGCCTACTTTGAGTTACAGCAGGATGGTTCCTTTACCAGCGATACCATCATGTTTGAAGCGCATAAAGCGGTTTAATACGGACAACAAAAAAGGCACCGGGGGAAGTCGGTGCCTTTTTATCGAACCCTGACGTATCAGGACTCTGGTCGATCGCTGTTTTTCACAAACAGCGTTAGCTGATCGCCAGGCCGCAGATTGTCGGTATCGCTGTTCCAGCGCATGACGTCGCGAATATTAACGCCATGACGTTTGGCGATGCTCGACAGCGAATCACCTTTGCGAACGCGATAGGTGATGCTATCGCTGTTATTCGCCAGACGCTGCGCGCTGCTGCCGGCGCCGATAACCAGGTTCTGTCCAACCTTCAATCCAGAGCCGCGCAGGTTATTCCACTGCTGCAGATCGCGGGTCGTGACGCCGAGACGGGAAGCAATCCCGGAAATGGTATCGCCCGAACGCACCTTATAGCTTCGGCTGGTCAGCGGCGTATTATCCGCGAGCTGCGTCGGCTGTACGGCGGCAATGTCGCCAGAGGCCAGCGATTCACGCAGCTGGGCTGCGTGTTTCTGCGGCACCATGACGTACTTTGGCCCGCTAGCGCCCAGCGTTGACCCCTTTACGCCGGCGTTGAAGGTCTTCAGCTTGCTGACCGGCATACCGGCCATATCCGCGAGCTGAGAAATATCAACCGGACTGTCGAGGCGAACGCGCGCCAGCGCACGGCTTTCATCAGCCGTAGGCAACTTTACGCCGTAACGTTTGCTGTTTTTGAGGATGTCGCTCAATGCCAGCATTTTCGGTACGTAGACTTTCGTTTCATGCGGCAGAGACAGCGACCAGAAATCGGTGGGTTTGCCACGCGAACGGTTCGCTTTCACTGCCTTCATGACCCGACCTTCGCCGCTGTTATATGCCGCAACCGTTAACAACCAGTCGCCGTCGAACATTTTGTTCAGACGTTGCATCATGTCCAGCGCCGCGGTAGTCGATGCGACAACGTCACGACGCGCATCGTAACTGCGGGTCTGTTTTAAACCATAATTGCGCCCTGTGCTCGGAATGATCTGCCAGATGCCTGCGGCATTGGCGCCAGACGTCGCGTGTGGGTCAAAAGCGCTCTCCACTATGGGTAGTAATACCAGTTCCATTGGCATGTTACGTTTCTTAACCTGCCCGGCTATCCAGTACATATACGGCTCTGCCCGTAAAGTTACATCGTGGAGATAGCTCTTATTTCTTAAGTACTTCTGTTTTTGCTCGCGAATCCGGGGGTTATCCGGTATTCCCATCTTTAGCTCGTCGCCTATGGAAGTCCACAGATCCTGGTCTTGCGCGTAGAAGGTTCCATCATCTAACCAGCGCGCTTGACTTGTGAACTTGCCTGCTTCCCCTTGACCAGCCGCAGAAAGGCTCTGTGCTCGCTGTTCGACGGTGCCATCGTGCTTAGACGCCTGGCACCCCACCAGCAGGACAGAGGCGAATAATATCGCTCGTGCCTTCATGTGTGTGTCAATAGTTGCTTAAAAGACGACCAAGGATAACGGCGAAGTTAGCCGATGACAAGAATTAAATATCAGAATTCGTCTTTCTTTGACCTTAACCACGCAAATCGCGCCACAGAGTGTTGCAATTTTGTTTCTTTGTTAATTTTGTCAATTAAATCAATATCATTTACCCGTAAAAATAAATTTATACGCCGCTCGTTTTTCAGAATTACGGGTAGTGTCTTTTGTTTTTTTGCACGTAACTCATTAACTTTATGATAGTAATCGTTTATGTCCCTATCATCAGGCAGGATACTCAACGCAAACTTCATATTCGCTAACGTATATTCATGTGCGCAACATATAAGGGTTTCTTCAGGAAGGGCGTTAATCTTCATAAATGATTGATACATCTGCTCTGCAGTGCCTTCGAACAGCCTTCCGCAGCCGCCGGAGAACATCGTGTCGCCGCAAAACAGATAAGGTTCGCTGTAGTAACAGATATGTCCTAATGTGTGACCTGGCGTGGAGAAAATGGAAAAATCGACCCCGAGAATTGACAGCCGATCGCCATCGTTTACTACCTGAGTAATCCCCTTATCCTGGGTTTCTGCCGGCCCGTAAACCACCAGAGAGGGGAATTTTTCACGTAATTGTTTTACGCCGCCGACGTGATCCTGATGGTGATGGGTCAATAAAATGGCCTCGGGCTGCCACTGGTTTTCCTCGATTGCCGCCAGAACCGGCGCGGCCTCGCCCGGGTCAACGATGATGCAGCGGCCGTGATTCTCAGTGAGAACCCAGATGTAGTTGTCCTGAAACGCGGGAATACTGATAAGATTCATAAATTACCTCTAAAGCGTAGCGGAAGGTGGCAATGAAGCCGGCAAGGATACCTCATACAGTGACAGCGCCTGAGCATTGGTCCAGTATGCCGTGGGGCGAATACTATCGCGAAACGCTGGAGCAGCAGATGAAGCCGTGGCTGGCTAAATTATATGGCTTTCATCTGCTTAAGATTGGCAATCTGAGCGCGGAAATCAATACCGAAGCTTGCGCCATCTCGCACCAGGTGAATGTCTCGCTGGCGGGAAACCCAATGCAGGTCCGGGCCGACCCGCTGCATTTGCCCTTTGCCGAAAAGTCCGTCGACGCCTGCCTGCTGGCGCATACCCTGCCGTGGTGCAGCGATCCGCATCGCCTGCTACGGGAGGCCGATCGCGTCCTGATCGATGATGGCTGGATGATCCTGACCGGGTTTAATCCTGTCAGCCTGATGGGGTTGCGTAAGCTGGTGCCGGTGCTGCGCAAAGGCACGCCGTACAACAGCCGTATGTTTACGTTGATGCGCCAGCTGGACTGGCTGTCGCTGCTCAACTTTGAAGTGCTGCATTATGGGCGTTATCAGGTTTTACCCTGGTCGCGGCATGGCGGCAAACTGCTGAGCACCCATCTGCCAGCGCTGGGCTGTTTGCAATTAATTGTCGCCCGCAAACGGACTATTCCGCTCACCCTTAATCCGATGAAGTCAGGGAAAGCGAAAACCCAGCTACGGCCGGCAGTCGGCGCCACCCGGCAGTGGCGCAAGGGGCAGAATTAGCTCTCCGGCTGGTAGCCGATGTCGTCCTGAGTGGGATGGGAGGCCGCCGCGCGGGCCAGCTCGTCGCAGCGTTCGTTTTCTGGATGGCCGGCGTGGCCCTTCACCCACTCCCATTTGATCTTATGCTGGCCAAGCGCGGCGTCCAGCCTCTGCCAGAGGTCGACATTCTTTACCGGTTTTTTCTCTGCCGTTTTCCAGCCGCGCTTTTTCCAGTTGTGGATCCACTGGGTGATCCCCTGGCGGACATACTGGCTGTCGGTGCTGAGCACCACCTCGCAATGCTCTTTTAACGCTTCGAGGGCGACGATCGCCGCCATCAGTTCCATGCGGTTATTGGTGGTCAGACGGTAGCCGGCGCTAAAGGTTTTTTCGTGCTGGCGGTAGCGCATAATGGCGCCGTAACCGCCGGGTCCTGGATTTCCCAGGCAAGAGCCGTCGGTGAAAATTTCTACCTGTTTGAGCATCTCTGGTAGACTTCCTGTAATTGAAATCGATTTGTAAACGATAAGTCTGACATAAATGACCGCGATGAGCACTGCAATTACGCGCCAGATTGTTCTCGATACCGAAACCACCGGTATGAACCAGATCGGGGCGCACTACGAAGGACATAAGATCATTGAGATCGGCGCCGTGGAGGTGATTAACCGCCGCCTGACCGGTAACAATTTCCACGTCTATCTCAAGCCCGATCGGCTGGTGGATCCGGAGGCGTTCGGCGTGCACGGGATCGCCGACGAATTCCTGCTGGATAAACCCACCTTTGCCGACGTGGCCGATGAATTTATGGATTACATCCGCGGCGCGGAGCTGGTGATCCATAACGCCTCGTTCGATATCGGTTTTATGGATTATGAGTTCGGTAAGCTGAACCGCGGGATCGGGAAAACCGAGACCTTCTGTAAAATCACCGACAGTCTGGCGCTGGCGCGGAAAATGTTTCCCGGCAAGCGCAACAGTCTGGATGCGCTATGTTCGCGCTACGAAATAGACAACAGCAAGCGTACGCTGCACGGGGCACTGCTCGATGCCCAGATCCTTGCCGATGTCTATCTGATGATGACCGGCGGCCAGACGTCGATGGCATTCTCTATGGAAGGCGAAAGCCAGCAGCAGGCAGGCGAGATGGGGATTCAGCGCGTCGTTCGCGCCGCCAGCCAGTTACGGGTGGTTTATGCCTCTGATGAAGAGCTGGTGAACCATGAATCCCGCCTCGATCTGGTGCAAAAGAAAGGCGGAAGCTGCCTGTGGCGTGCCTGATAACCACTAAAATGGATTAAAAGTAGGCGGTTGGGCGATTTTTGCAGCAAACGATTCAAAACGGTAGAAAAAGCGTTGACGGGGTAGAGGGGAATCCGTAATATTCGCCTCGTTCCCAACGGAACAACAACGCGGAGCGGTAGTTCAGTCGGTTAGAATACCTGCCTGTCACGCAGGGGGTCGCGGGTTCGAGTCCCGTCCGTTCCGCCACTATTCAGAAAGCCTGAATCAGCAATGATTCAGGCTTTCGTCGTTTTCGTCGCCGAATTTCAGCGCGCCTCTTGTTCCTCCTGCATACACTGCATGAATACCCGCATTGCCGGACTGATTGCCTTCCCGGCGTGGTGGGCGCAGAGCGCATGGATCGTCAGCGGCGTCTCGCTGAACGGTAGCTCGACCATTGAGCTCCTCCTCTATCGCAAAGCGCGGCAGAAAGCTCACCCCCAGATTGCCCGCCACGCACTGCTTGATACTCTCAATACTCCACAGTTCGATAGTGTTCTCCATGGTAATGCCGTGCTGGCGCAGGATGCTTTCAAAAATCTGCCGGAACACGCCCTGGGGCTCGTTGATGATAAAGCTCAGCGGGATAGGCTGCCGCGGGGCTGGCGTGCGGCGGCATGACTATGCAATAAGTTAAGGGAGCGTAACGCTCCCCTGCGGTTATTTATCCTGCGGCAGGGCGGGTTGCCCTTCATTTACCCAGGTCATAAAGATCCGGTAACCGATGGCCAGCAGGGTGGCGCCGAGGAACATACCGAGAATGCCGTTAGAGGCCATTCCGCCGAGGGCGCCCAGCAGCACCACCGGCATTGGCGCATCGACTCCGCGCCCCAGCAGCAGTGGTTTGAGGACGTTATCGGCCATACCGGCGACGATCAGCAGGACAGTGTAGAAGATATCCATTCCGGTACTGTGGGTGCCGAGACTCCACATCAGCGCGATGGCCGGGGCCGTCACCAGGATCACCGGCACCTGTGCAATGCCGAGGATCAGGGCAAGTATAAAGAAGATCCCGACGGCGGGGATGCTGGCCATCAGCATGATCACGCCGACCAGCAGCGCCTGGATCAGTGCCACCCCGATGACGCCCTGGGCGACCGCGCGGATGGTGCTGGTGCACAGGCGGGTTAGGGTCACGCCTTTATTCTCATCGGTAATACGGATGGCAATACGCTGCGCGCTGATGGCGCCCGCCGCGCCCCAGGCCATCATAATGCCCGAGACGATAAACGAAATAATAAAGCCAATCAGCCCGCCGCCCATGCTGGCTAATATGCTGAGCAACTGTTTGGCAATATCGCCAATTTGCGAACGGTAATTGCTGAGCAATCCTGGCAGATCCACGGACGCCCGCATCCACAGAGCGCTAAGCCGTTCGCCAACGATCGGTAAAGAGGCAATTCGCGAAGAGGGTGGGGGAATGGTAAAGCTCTGGCTGCCCATCCGGTCGATCATCGCGCTGGCGCTTTCCGCCAGCGAGGTGATCATCAGCACTGTGGGGATAATAATCAGTAAAATACCTAACAGCACCAGCACCACCGACGCCAGCCCCTGTTTACCGGCGAAAAGCCCGGCAAAATATTGATGTAAAGGATAGAGCGCCACGGCCAGAATCAACGCCCAGAGCATCATATTGACGAAGGGAGAAAAGACGGTAAAACAGAATGAGGCCAGCGCCAGAATAAGACTGAACCGAATAAACATATCGAGAAAGCGGGTGACCAGCCGTTTTTCTATTAACTGAAGATTATTATTATCCATTTACCATTACGCTCATAAAATATGTATACGCCAACGCTCAGCCGGGTTCAACAAAACAAGCTGGCAACAGAAAAACTCATGCGTTTACAACGCAGAAGTGAATTGAAAATGATCTCCGCCCGTTTAGTTGTGGGCCGTTTAATGAGTGTAGAACAGAAATGAAGGGCGCCTTGTAAATATTCTGCTGGGCGCGGCAAGAGGAAATTCCGCTTTCTTTTCCCGCAGAAGGGGGAAGAAAGCGGAGGGGGATTAATCCAGAGTAAAAGGATCGGCATCGCGCCATGCGGGGAATTTTTCACGATATTCCTGGAGGGCGCTCAGCGACAGTTCGGCGTCAAGACGAGTGGCCTGATGCGGATCGGCGGTGGCGACAATCTCCCCCTGGGGACTGATAATCCGGCTATCACCGCGGTAATGATGACCGTTGCCGTCGGTGCCGACCCGGTTACAGCCGGCGACGTAGGCCTGGTTCTCAATCGCGCGGGCGACCAGCAGCGACTGCCAGTGCAGCGAGCGCGGCGCCGGCCAGTTCGCCACATACAGCGCCAAATCATAGTCGTTAAGGTTACGCGACCATACCGGAAAGCGCAGGTCATAACAGACCAGCGGCAGGATCCGCCATCCTCGCCATTCAAAGACCACGCGCTTGTCTCCGGCCTCATAGTGATGGTGTTCATCCGCCATACGAAACAGGTGACGTTTATCATAATGATGGACCGTGCCGTCAGGCTCGACCAGCAGGAAGCGGTTAACGGCCCCGCGCTCAGTTTGCAGCGCCGCGCTGCCGGCGATCAGCGCCTGGGTTTGCGCCGCCCTGGCATGCATCCACGCTACCACCTCGGCCTCGGGTAAAGATTGTTTTGCCGCTTCCATCGCAAAGCCGGTGGTAAACATCTCAGGTAAAACAATGATATCGCGCCCGACAATCCCTTCCAGTTGGCGATCAAAATGGCGCAGGTTAGCAGGGCCGTCCATCCAGACCAGCGGTTGTTGCAACAGCGTAATTTTCAGGCCAGGCACAATGGTCAACTCCATTCTCATGAGGGGGTTAGGTTAACTGTAACACCTTATCAGCCTCGCGGCGGTCCGCGGAATATTTTGTTAAAAAAATGCTACTAACAGGAACGGCGGGGGAAGGAGAGACGAAAAAAAGGCGGGGAAAATTCCCCGCCCGGCGTGTGATGTGGTTGTTGTTTTATTATGCGGCTTCAACGTTGCGAACTTTTTCCGGCAGCTTTACCGGCTGGGTTGCCAGCTCCTCTGGCGCAAAGTCGTCAACGTTAATACTGCGCAAGCGACTGTGCTCTGCTCGGGTCAAAATGGCGGCTTCATCCTGACTGATTAAGCCTTTCGCCAGGGCATGGGCGGCCAGTTCGTCGAGACGGGTGAACGGCAGATTTTTACCCAACTCTTTGCAGATACGCTGGTGGATAGGATCGGCCGCCATCACTTCCAGCAGCGCCTCTTCCAGCAGGCCGACCGGGTTATGCTCGCTCGGCGTCAGGTACTGACCGCGACCGATGCGGGAGCGGGTGGCGCTGGGCACCTGCAGAATTTTAGCGACTTTATGGTCCAGCTTATCCGACGGCGCATGGTGATGACGACCGGTCGGGAAGATGACCAGGCGCATTGCGCCAGCCACCAGACGATTGGGGAAGTTTTTCAGCAGATCGTCGATGGCCTGCTCGGCCTGATGCAGAGCATCCTGCACCCCCCAGTGAACCAGCGGCAGATCGGCTTCATTGCGTCCTTCATCGTCATAGCGTTTCAGCACCGCCGAGGCCAGGTACAGCTGGCTTAACACATCCCCCAGACGCGCGGAGATACGTTCGCGACGCTTGAGACTGCCCCCCAGCACCGCCATCGAGACGTCTGACAGCAGCGCCAGGTTAGCGCTCAGACGGTTCATTTGCTGATAGTAGCGGCGGGTGACGTCGCGGGTCGGCGCGCTGCTGGTGCGTCCGCCGGTCAGGCCCAACCAGAAACTCCGTACTTTGTTACTGCCGACATGGCCGATATGTTTGAACAGCAGCTTGTCATAGGCGTTCAGGTCGTTGTTCTGTGCGGCAGCCATCTCCTCCAGCACGTACGGATGGCAGCGAATCGCACCCTGACCGAAGATCATCATGCTACGGGTCAGAATATTCGCACCTTCCACGGTGATGGCGATAGGCGCGCCCTGATATGCCCGGGCGAGGAAGTTGCTTTCGCCCAGCATAATGCCTTTCCCACCGGTAATATCCATTGCGTCGATAATGGAGCGCTGGCCGCGGTGGGTGCAGTGATATTTCACGATCGCGGAGAGCACCGCCGGTTTCTCGCCGAGCATAATGCCGTAGGTGATCAGCGACGCCGCAGCATCCATCACATAAGCATTACCGGCAATGCGCGCCAGCGCCTCTTCAATGCCTTCCATTTTACCGATCGAGATTTTGAACTGGCGGCGAATATGGGCGTAAGCCCCGGTCGCCATAGCCACCGATTTCAGGCCGCCGGTGGAGTTGGACGGCAGCGTAATACCGCGGCCCACCGACAGACATTCAACCAGCATGCGCCAGCCCTGACCGGCCATCCCCGGCCCACCGATGATGTAATCGATCGGCACGAAGATATCTTTGCCGCGGGTTGGGCCGTTCTGGAACGGGACGTTAAGCGGGAAGTGGCGACGGCCAATTTCCACGCCCGGAGTGGAGGTCGGGATCAGCGCGCAGGTGATGCCCAGCTCTTCTTCCCCGCCCAGCAGACGATCCGGGTCAGAAAGTTTAAAGGCCAATCCCAGCACGGTGGCGATAGGCGCCAGCGTAATGTAGCGTTTGTTCCATGTCAGGCGCATACCCAGCACCTGCTGGCCCTGCCAGTCGCCCATGCAGACCACGCCGGTATCCGGGATGGCGCCGGCGTCGGAGCCCGCTTCCGGGCTGGTGAGTGCGAAGCAGGGGATCTCCAGCCCGCGCGCCAGACGCGGCAGGTAATGGTTTTTCTGCTCTTCAGTACCGTAATGCTGCAGCAGCTCGCCCGGGCCCAGTGAGTTCGGGACGCCGACGGTGATCGCCAGAATGCCGGAGACGCCAGAGAGCTTCTGCAGCACCCGCGACTGGGCATAAGCGGAGAATTCAAGCCCGCCATACTCTTTCTTGATGATCATCGCGAAGAAGCGGTGTTCTTTCAGATACGCCCACAGCTCCGGCGGCAGATCGGCCATTTCGTGGGTGATGGCGAAGTCGTTAGCCATCCGGCAGGCTTCTTCCACCGGGCCGTCGAGGAAGGCTTGCTCTTCGGCGGTCAGACGCGGCTGCGGATAGTTATGCAGCTTATGCCAGTCAGGATTACCGCGAAACAGATCCCCCTCCCACCAGGTGGTCCCGGCGTCGATGGCCTCTTTTTCGGTACGCGACATCGGCGGCATGACCTTGCGGAAGGCGCGAAACGCCGGTGCGGAAATCATGGATTTACGCATAGGCGCAAAGTTAAACGGCAACAGAATGATCGCCAGCGGCAGCAGCAGCCAGATATTCCACAGACCGGCCGCGCCGAGCGCTGCGGTCCAGGCGAGCAAGATCACGCTGCTGAGCAGCAGGCTGACCCGGTGATAGAAGAGCGCACCGAGTAAAACAACGGTTGCAACAATACTCAAAATCATCATAGAGAAATGCTCCCTGTGCTTGTAGGAGGTCTGACCACTTGTGATGTATTGGTTGTAGTGCATGCCTTTTTATTTAGCAATGTGTTTACAAAATAATTACAACCTTGCTCACATTGTTGTATGCAAAAGCGGCACATAAAATCAAAAGGGCGGGGGATAACGCAGCCTGCTGCTTCTCGCTTCGGCGGCTATCCGGTACACTGCCAGGGTTATTCCACTCATACTGAAGGATTATCCTCATGTACCAGGATCTTATTCGTAACGAACTGAACGAAGCCGCGGAAACGCTGGCTAACTTTCTGCAGGACGAAGCCAATATCCATGCTATCCAGCGTGCCGCTGTCCTGCTGGCGGATAGCTTTAAGGCGGGTGGTAAAGTGCTGTCCTGCGGCAACGGCGGTTCCCATTGCGATGCGATGCATTTTGCGGAAGAACTGACCGGACGTTATCGCGAAAACCGCCCGGGATATCCGGCCATTGCGATCTCCGACGTCAGCCATCTCTCCTGCGTGAGCAATGATTTTGGCTATGAGTATGTCTTCTCCCGCTACGTTGAATCCGTCGGCCGCGCGGGCGATGTGCTGCTCGGCATCTCCACCTCCGGCAACTCCGGCAACGTAATCAAGGCCATTGAGGCCGCGCGGGCGCAGGGGATGAAAGTGATCACCCTGACCGGTAAGGACGGCGGTAAAATGGCCGGTAGCGCCGATGTGGAAATTCGCGTGCCGCACTTTGGCTACGCCGACCGCATTCAGGAGATCCACATCAAAGTGATCCATATCCTGATTATGCTGATCGAAAAAGAGATGGCGAAAGGCTAACAGGCAGGTGAGTGTGTACTGTTGACGGCGGCCTCGCTTCGGCGCCGTCGTGATTTGTGATGGTGAGGTGATCTATGTGCGAACTGCTCGGGATGAGCGCCAATGTGCCAACAGATATCTGTTTTAGCTTTACCGGGCTGGTACAGCGCGGAGGCGGGACGGGGCCGCATAAAGACGGCTGGGGCATCACCTTCTATGAAGGCAAAGGCTGTCGCACATTCAAAGATCCGCAGCCGAGCTTTCAGTCGCCGATCGCGAAACTGGTCCAGGATTACCCCATTAAGTCCTGTTCCGTCGTCGCGCATATCCGCCAGGCGAATCGCGGGATGGTGGCCCTGGAGAATACGCATCCGTTCACCCGCGAACTGTGGGGGCGTAACTGGACCTACGCGCACAACGGGCAGCTCAAAGGCTATAAGTCGCTGAAAACCGGCAATTTCCACCCGGTCGGTGAAACCGACAGTGAAAAGGCCTTCTGCTGGCTGCTGCACCGCTTAACCGAGCGCTACCCGCGTACGCCGGGCAATATGCTGGGAGTATTTAAGTATATCGCCACCCTGGCGGGGGAACTGCGTGAGAAAGGGGTGTTCAACATGCTGCTGTCGGACGGACGCTATGTGATGGCGTTCTGCTCGACCAACCTGCACTGGATCACCCGGCGGGCGCCGTTCGGCGTGGCAAAACTGCTGGACCAGGATGTGGAGATCGACTTTCAACGCGAGACCACACCCAACGATGTGGTCACGGTTATCGCCACGCAGCCGCTGACGGCCAATGAGACCTGGCATAAGATCATGCCAGGCGAGTGGGCGTTATTTTGTCTCGGGGAGCGTATAGTTTGAGGCCAGCTGCGGCTGGACAACCTCGTGGCTGAGCGGCTTGCTCACCACATAGCGGCCGTCGGTCACTGATACGACCGGCGGTTTGTGGGTTTGCTGGAAATAATCATAGCCAGGCTTCAGCTGTTTCCAGAAATCCGCATAGTAGGAGTATTTGTGGCGTTCCATATTGACGTTGGTCATGCGGAACGGATAGATACTCACCTGCACGCTTGGCTGACCGAAGACTAAGGCGCCGGTCACGAACTGGAAGATCTCATCGATCCCGCTGTCGGTCATAGCGTAGCAGCCGACAGAGACGCAGTCGCCGTGGATCATCAGGTATTTCCCTTCATAACCATGGGCGCGATCGTAGGCGTTCGGGAAGCCGATATTGATCGCTTTATAGAAGCGGCTGTCGGGTTTGAGCTGGCTGCGGGTGACGTTATAGAACCCTTCCGGGCTCTTGAAATCGCCCTGGCGCTGTTTCGGGCCCAGGCCTCCGGAGTAGTTGCAGATCCGATAGCTGTCGAGGAGCTGGTAGGTCTCACCCATTTTGACGTAAAGGTCGAGCATGCGCTCTTCTTTAAAGATCTCAATGTAAACCGGTGAACCCATTAATTGCTGCTTATATTCTTTGCTAACCGGCGTCGTCGGGCTGTTGCTGCTGAGCAGCCCGGCAAATGACATGCACGGCAGCAGAAGCATCGCAATAAATAATGCGATTTTGCGCATACTGCTTGTTCCTTGATAAAACAAAATAGCCACATTGCCAGGACGGCAAGAGAGACCCGAAATCAGAGTTTTCTGGATTTAGAGCGCTCACATTAGCATCACGGCATTTTTTCGCAAGGGCGACGTGGCGGCGTTTACAATTCCGCCTCACTTTATACCCTGCCAGCGACGAAAACACAGTGAGAACTTTGCGCAATAGCTCGCATTTTAGAAGCACTTATTGCCTCTCGCGCTACAGCCGACGCTCACGAAATGTTACACTTGCGCCGGTTCATCACCAGAGTAAGAAAGGATGCTTCTCTTCCGTCCTGAGCGCATCTGGCGCCGTTTTGCCCTTTCTTCTCTGCCATTCTGTCAATAAGCTGGCCCCGGCCTGCGTCGGGGTTGAGGTTACGGATACCTGCTAACGATATGATTAAAATCACAAAAGGGCTGGATTTGCCCATAGCTGGCATGCCATTACAGCAGATTTCTCCCGCGCCAGCGGTGAAGCGCGTCGCGCTACTCGGCGAAGAGTACGTCGGCATGCGTCCCGCCATGGCGGTCAAAGAAGGCGATCGGGTCAAAAAAGGTCAGATCCTGTTCGAAGATAAAAAGAACCCCGGCGTCTGCTTTACCGCCCCGGCGAGCGGGGTCGTCAGCGCGATCCACCGCGGTGAACGGCGCGTGTTGCAGTCGGTGGTGATTGATATCGAGGGCAATGACGCGGTGGCGTTTACGCGTTACGCCGCGGACGCGCTGGCTGAACTGCCGCGCGACACCGTGCAGCAGCAGCTGCTGGCGTCGGGCCAGTGGACCGCGCTGCGCACACGGCCATTCAGTAAAACGCCGCTCCCGGGCAGCGTGCCGGCCGCCATCTTTGTCAACGCCATGGATACCAATCCGCTGGCGGCGGAGCCGCAGCCGATTATTCTGGCCGAACGGGCCGCTTTCGACGCTGGCCTTACCGTGCTTACGCGTCTGACCGACGGGAAAGTCCACGTCTGCCAGCCCAGCGGCGGCAAGCTCGGCGGTCATCCTGTCGGCCAGGTCAGTTTTAACCAGTTCAGCGGGCCGCACCCGGCGGGGCTGCCGGGAACGCATATTCATTTCCTCGAGCCGGTGAGCCTGAATAAGCAGGTCTGGCACCTCAATTATCAGGACGCGATCGCCATTGGTAAGCTTTTCCTCGACGGGGAGCTCTACTGCGAACGGGTGATCGCGCTCGGCGGCCCGCAGGTGATATCGCCGCGACTGGTCAAGACGACGCTGGGCGCCAGCCTGGACGATCTGCTGGCAGGGGAGTTGCAGGAGGGGGAAAACCGGGTCATTTCCGGCTCGGTGCTCAGCGGCACCCGCGCCCATGGCCCTCACGCCTTCCTCGGGCGCTTCCATCTGCAGGTGAGCGTGGTTAAAGAAGGGCGGGAAAAAGAGCTCTTCGGCTGGGTGATGCCGGGCAAAGAGAAATTCTCGATTACCCGCACCACGCTGGGCCATTTCTTCAGGCGCAAGCGCTTTCATTTCTCTACCGATACCCACGGCGGCGAGCGGGCGATGGTGCCGATCGGCAACTACGAGCGGGTGATGCCGCTGGATATCCTGCCGACCGTACTGCTGCGCGATCTGCTGGCCGGGGATACCGACAGCGCTCAGGCGCTGGGCTGTCTGGAGCTGGATGAAGAAGATCTGGCGCTGTGCACCTACGTCTGCCCCGGTAAGTATGAATATGGCCCTGCGCTGCGCAGCGTATTAACCCGGATTGAGCAGGAAGGATAAGAGATGGGCTTAAAGCATCTGATTGAAAAAATTGAGCCGCATTTCACGCACGGCGGCAAGCTGGAAAAATATTACCCGCTGTATGAAGCGGCGGCGACCATCTTCTACACACCAGGCCAGGTCACCCGCGGCGCGGCGCATGTGCGCGACGCCATCGACCTCAAGCGGTTGATGATCCTCGTGTGGTTTGCCGTCTTTCCGGCGATGTTCTGGGGGATGTATAACGTCGGGCTGCAGACCATACCGGCGCTGCATAAGCTTTACGGCGCCGAACAACTGCAGCAGGCGATCGCCAACAACTGGCACTATAGCGTCGCCCAGTGGTTAGGGGTGAGCTTCAGCGCCGACGCCGGCTGGCTGAGCATGATGACCCTGGGGGCGGTCTTTTTCCTGCCGATCTATATCACCGTCTTTATCGTCGGCGGCTTCTGGGAAGTGCTGTTCGCTATCGTGCGCAAGCATGAAATCAACGAAGGCTTCTTTGTCACCTCGATTCTGTTCGCGCTGATCGTCCCGCCCACGCTGCCGCTGTGGCAGGCGGCGCTGGGGATCTCCTTCGGGGTGGTGATCGCTAAAGAGATTTTCGGCGGTACCGGGCGCAACTTCCTCAACCCGGCGCTGGCAGGGCGCGCGTTCCTGTTCTTCGCCTATCCGGCGCAAATCTCCGGCGACCTGGTGTGGACGGCGGCGGACGGTTTTTCCGGCGCTACGCCGCTCTCCCAGTGGGCCAGCGGCGGCGGTGAAGCGCTGGTTAACGTCGCTACCGGCATCCCGGTGAGCTGGATGGACGCCTTCCTCGGCAATATTCCGGGCTCGATTGGCGAAGTCTCCACGCTAATGATCCTGATCGGCGGCGCGATCATCCTCTTTGGCCGCGTCGCGTCCTGGCGCATCGTCGCCGGGGTGATGATCGGCATGGTCGCCACCGCTACCCTGTTTAACGTTATCGGCTCCGACACCAACCCGATGTTCGCTATGCCATGGTACTGGCATCTGGTACTCGGCGGCTTCGCCTTCGGCATGATGTTTATGGCGACGGACCCGGTATCCGCCTCGTTTACCGATAAAGGAAAATGGAGTTACGGCGTGCTGATCGGCGTGATGTGCGTGCTGATCCGCGTGGTGAACCCGGCTTATCCGGAAGGGATGATGCTGGCGATCCTCTTCGCCAACCTCTTCGCACCGCTGTTCGATTACCTGGTGGTGCAGGCCAATATTAAGCGGAGGAAGTCGCGTGGCTGAGAAGAAAAGTAACGATAGCATCGGCAAAACGCTGCTGGTGGTGCTGGTGCTTTGTCTGGTCTGCTCCATCGTGGTAGCGGGCTCGGCCGTGGGGCTGAAATCCCGCCAGCAGGCGCAGCGGGCGCTGGATAAGCAGCGTAATATCCTGGCGGTGTCCGGCCTGATGCAGCCCGGCATGGATGCTGATGCGGTCGCCGACACCTTCGCGGCGCGCATTTCGCCGCGACTGGTGAATCTGGCGACCGGCGAGCTGCTGGAGAAAGACCCGGCAAAATTCAATCAGGCCCAGGCGCTGAAGGATCCGCAGCAGAGTATGGCGCTGGATGCCAGCCAGGATCCGGCGGGGATTAAACGCCGCAGCAATCTGGCGGAAATCTACCTGGTGCGCGACGCGCAGCAGAAGATTGAGCAGGTGGTGTTGCCCATTTATGGCAATGGCCTGTGGTCGATGATGTACGCCTTCGTGGCGCTGGACGTCGATGGCCGCACGGTGAAAGGCATTACCTACTATGACCAGGGGGAGACCCCGGGGCTGGGCGGCGAAGTGGAGAACCCGAACTGGCGCCAGCAGTTTGTCGGCAAGCAGGTGCTGGATGACAACGGCATGCCGGCGCTGAGAGTGGTCAAAGGCGGCGCGCGCGCTGGTGACCTGCATGCGGTTGATGGCTTATCGGGCGCCACGCTGACGTCAAATGGCGTACAGCACAGCTTTGATTTCTGGATGGGTGAACTGGGCTTTGGTCCGTTCCTGAAAAAGGTGCGTGAAGGAGGGCTGAACAATGGCTGAACAGAGCGAGATGAAAGAGGTGAAGCGCGTGCTGGTGGGGCCGCTCATCGCCAATAACCCCATCGCCCTGCAGGTGCTGGGCGTCTGCTCCGCGTTGGCGGTCACCACTAAGCTGGAAACCGCCTTCGTGATGACCATTGCGGTGACCCTGGTGACGGCGTTCTCCAGCATGTTTATCTCGATGATCCGCCACCACATTCCCAACAGCGTGCGCATCATCGTGCAGATGGCGATCATCGCCTCGCTGGTTATCGTGGTGGATCAGCTACTGCGGGCTTTCGCCTATGAGACTTCCAAGCAGCTGTCGGTATTCGTCGGGCTTATCATCACCAACTGCATCGTGATGGGGCGCGCTGAAGCTTACGCCATGAAGTCGCCGCCGCTGGCCAGCTTTATGGACGGTATCGGCAACGGTCTCGGCTACGGCGCGATACTGATTATCGTCGGCTTCCTGCGCGAGCTTATCGGCAGCGGCAAGCTGTTCGGTATCACGGTGCTGGAGACGGTGCAGAACGGCGGCTGGTATCAGCCGAACGGCCTGTTCCTGCTGGCGCCGAGCGCGTTCTTCATTATCGGTTTACTGATTTGGGCCCTGCGTAGCTGGAAGCCTGAACAGCAGGAAAAGGAGTAATCGATGATGGCTCATTACATTAGCCTGTTTGTCCGCGCGGTGTTTGTTGAGAACATGGCGCTGGCCTTTTTCCTCGGGATGTGTACCTTCCTCGCGGTGTCGAAAAAGGTCTCCACCGCCTTCGGCCTCGGCGTTGCGGTGACGGTGGTGCTGGGTCTTGCCGTACCGATCAACAACCTGGTGTATAACCTGGTACTGCGCGACGGCGCGCTGGTGGAGGGGGTAGACCTCAGCTTCCTGAACTTCATCACCTTTATCGGGGTGATCGCCGCGCTGGTGCAGATCCTCGAGATGATCCTCGATAAGTACTTCCCGGCGCTATACAACGCGCTGGGGATCTTCCTGCCGCTGATTGCGGTTAACTGCGCGATTTTCGGCGGTGTGTCGTTCATGGTGCAGCGTGATTACAACTTCCCGGAATCCATCGTTTACGGCTTCGGCTCCGGCATCGGCTGGATGCTGGCGATCGTGGCGATGGCGGGGATCCGCGAAAAGATGAAGTACGCCAACGTGCCTGCCGGTTTGCGCGGGTTAGGGATCACCTTTATCACTACCGGGTTGATGGCGCTGGGCTTTATGTCCTTCTCCGGCGTGCAGCTATAAGGGCGAATAAGTATGGAAATTATTCTTGGCGTCGTGATGTTCACGTTGATTGTGCTGGTGCTGTCGGGGCTTATCCTGGCAGCGCGCTCAAAGCTGGTGAACGCGGGCGACGTGGTTATTGAGATCAATAACGAAGCGGATAAGCAGATCCGTACCCCGGCGGGGGATAAGCTGCTGAACACGCTGTCCAGCAACGGGATTTTTGTCTCCTCCGCCTGCGGCGGCGGCGGCTCCTGCGGCCAGTGTCGGGTGACTATCAAAGAGGGTGGCGGCGATATCCTGCCGACCGAGCTTTCGCATATTACCAAACGCGAAGCCAAAGCCGGCTGCCGTCTGGCCTGCCAGGTCGCGGTGAAGCAAAACATGAAGATTGAGCTACCGGAAGAAATCTTCGGCGTCAAAAAATGGGAATGCGAAGTTATCTCCAATGATAACAAAGCCACTTTCATTAAAGAGCTCAAGCTGCGGATCCCCGAGGGGGAGGTGGTGCCGTTCCGCGCCGGGGGCTATATTCAGATCGAATGCCCACCGCATAAAGTGGCCTATGCTGACTTCGATGTCCCGGATGAATACCGCTCGGACTGGGACAAGTTCAACCTGTTCCGCTACGTCTCCGAGGTGAAAGAGCCGACCCTGCGCGCCTACTCGATGGCTAACTATCCGGAAGAGAAGGGCATCATTATGCTCAACGTGCGCATTGCGACGCCGCCGCCGAAGGTGCCGGATGCCCCGCCGGGGATCATGTCGTCCTATATCTGGTCGCTGAAGCCGGGCGATAAGGTGACGATTTCGGGGCCGTTCGGCGAGTTCTTTGCCAAAGAGACCGACGCCGAGATGGTGTTTATCGGCGGCGGCGCCGGGATGGCGCCGATGCGTTCGCATATTTTCGACCAGCTCAAGCGCCTGCACAGCACACGCAAAATCAGCTTCTGGTACGGAGCGCGCTCGCTGCGCGAGATGTTCTACGATGATGAGTTTGAACAGCTGGCGCGGGATAACCCGAACTTTACCTTCCACGTTGCGCTCTCCGATCCGCTGCCGGAAGATAACTGGACGGGCCATACCGGCTTTATCCATAACGTTCTGTACGAGAACTATCTGCGCGATCATCCGGCGCCGGAAGACTGCGAGTTCTACATGTGCGGGCCGCCGGTAATGAATGCCGCGGTGATTAAGATGCTGAAGGATCTGGGCGTCGAGGACGAGAATATTCTGCTCGATGACTTTGGAGGCTGACGATGCTGACGGTGTTTGTCGCAACCTTTGTGATTTTTGCGCTGGTGATCCTCGGGATGTCGCTGGGCTACCTGGTGAAGCGCAAGAGCATTCAGGGCAGCTGCGGCGGGATCTCCTCGCTGGGACTGGAGAAAGTCTGCGATTGTCCTGAGCCCTGCGACGCGCGTAAGAAACGTCTCGCCCGCGAGGCGCAGCGCCAGCAGCGGCGCATTTTGTAATCTGTGAGGTTTCCGGGCAGATTGCGCTCCCGATATTTCTTTTGCGTGATGCCACTCATGGCGCAGGGAGCGCACCGGGGGCGGCCAGTCGCCGCCACCCCCGGGCTCCGGCCAGCACCGGCAGTTTCAACTGCCCCAGGCCCGGCGGTGAGTTAACAGCCAGTCCTGGAAGGGTAGGCCGGGTAAGGCGTAGCCGCCACCCGGCAACAACATGCCAGCAACGTGAGGCCGCTTTCGCGGCCTTTTTTAGCCATTGACTCCCTTACTGCCAGCTTTTCGCCTGCGCCGGGGAATCGACCATCACGCCGTCAGCGCCCAGCTCTTTCGCCGTGCGGTAATCTTCCGCACTGTTGATGCCGAAGAAGATAATGTGCGCTTTACCCTGCGAGCGGAAGCAATCCATCGCCTCTTTATCCCAGGTGAGCGTCGCCGGGGAGACCCCTTCCCCAAGGGTGAATTTCTCCACCACCTCTACCTTGCGCTTCAGCTCCAGCCCATACCATTGCTCGCCTTCGTGCTGGCTGGCAGGCTGGCACTGATGGCTGAGCGAAATGCTGGCAAGTCTGGTGCGGGTTTCGCTGCGGGTGACGAAGCGGGGAATAGCCGGCGGCAGCGCGGCGATATAGCGGTCTTCGGTGGAATAGACCCGCACGCGATCGAGGCTGTGCGTAGCTTTTAACACCGCAAGCAGGCGCTCGCCCATCACGGTCGGGTCGGCATCTGGAGATTTAATGTCGATGTAGAAGAACGTGTGCGGCCATTGCTGCAAAACGGCTTGCAGCGTGGGAATGGTGGCCTGCCTGCCGCGCCAGGGGTGGCTGTCATCACCCCATTTCCAGCCGGCATCGACTTTCGCCAGCTCGGCGGCGGTCAAACTGGAAATGTTGCCCTCGCTATTGGTCAATGCGGAAAGATCGCTTGACCGGTAGAGCACCGGCACGCCGTCGTGGCTTAACTGCACCGTGACCCAGATGGCCTCGGCGTTATTCTCCAGCGCCAGCTTAATGGCCGGCAGGGTATTTTCTGGCGCATCGCCGGTGCCGCCGCGATGGGCAATCAGCTGCGGGGCGGCCCAGGCGCCGGCGGAGGCCAGCAGGCAAAGTGCGGTAAGTATTTTCTTCATGATTATATCTTCCAGATTTATCGGTTAACTTTATGAAAATAAACATAATTTATTGCAGTTTTATGTTTTAGCCGCTTTTCTGGGCGATGAAATAAAAAAAGCATAAAATTCGCAGCGAGTTTTGCTATGCTGTATGGGTATACAGTGTTGAGTCTGACGATGCGTAAAATTATCCATGTCGATATGGACTGTTTCTTTGCGGCGGTGGAGATGCGCGACAATCCGGCGTTGCGCGATATACCTCTCGCGATAGGCGGCAGTCGGGTACAGCGTGGCGTGATTAGTACCGCGAACTATCCTGCGCGTAAGTTTGGCGTGCGTAGCGCCATGCCGACGGCGACGGCGCTCAAGCTGTGCCCGCATCTCACGCTGCTTCCCGGCCGCTTTGATGCCTACAAAGAAGCCTCGAACCATATCCGCGAAATTTTCTCCCGCTATACCTCGCGCATTGAGCCGCTGTCGCTGGATGAAGCCTATCTTGACGTCAGCGACAGCGTGCATTGTCACGGGTCGGCCACCCTGATCGCCCAGGAGATCCGCGAAACCATCGAACGGGAGCTGCGCCTCACCGCCTCGGCGGGGGTAGCGCCGGTAAAGTTTCTTGCCAAAATCGCCTCCGACATGAATAAACCCAACGGCCAGTTCGTTATCGCTCCCCATCAGGTGGCTGAGTTTGTACGGGCGCTGCCGCTGGCGAAAATACCCGGCGTCGGGAAGGTATCGGCGGCGAAGCTGGAAAATATGGGCCTGCGTACCTGTGGCGATGTACAGAACAGCGATCTGGCCATGCTGCTTAAGCGCTTCGGTAAATTCGGCCGTATTTTGTGGGAGCGCAGCCACGGGATTGATGAGCGGGAAATCCATAACGACCGGCAGCGCAAGTCAGTGGGGGTAGAGCGGACATTAGCGGAAGATATCCATGAATGGTCAGAGTGCGAAGCGATTATCGAAAATCTCTATCCCGAACTGGAGCGCCGGCTGGCGAAGGTCAAACCGGACCTGCTGATCGCCCGTCAGGGTATTAAACTGAAATTCAATGACTTCCAGCTGACCACCCAGGAGCACGTCTGGCCGCAGCTGAACAAAGCGGATCTGATTGCCACCGCGCACAAGGCCTGGGATGAGCGCCGCGGCGGACGTGGCGTGCGCCTGGTTGGGCTCCACGTGACGCTGCTCGATCCGCAGCTGGAAAGGCAGCTTTTATTAGGGATTTAACCATGCACATTCGTCCTTACCGCGACAACGATTTACCACTGCTCTGTCGGATATTCCTGCGCGCGGTGCGGGAAACGGCCTGCCGGGACTATACTCCGGCGCAGATTGCGGCCTGGGCGCAGGTGGATGAGACACGCTGGCGGCAAAAGCTGGCTGATGCAAACGGGCTGGTGGCGGAGATAGAGAATCAACCGGTTGGCTTTATCACCGCCATCGGGACGCATATCGATTTGCTCTTTGTCTCGCCAGATCACGGCCGGCAGGGTATCGGCGGCGCGCTTATCGAGGCGCTCTGCGCTCAGTATCCTGCGCAAATCCTGACGGTGGACGCCAGCATTACCGCGAGACCCTGTTTTACGGCCCATGGCTTTAAGGTGGTGGCTGAGCAGCGGGTGGCGGCGCGCGGGGAGTGGTTTATTAACTACCGGATGGAAAGCGCGGGACGCTAAGGTGAGGGGGAGAAACCGGCGGCGGGCTGCCGCCGGTTGTGGTGCTTATTTAGCCGGAATGGCTTTCAGCAGCTCGGTCAGCAGCGTCCAGTACTGGCCGACGCTCTCGATATGGACCTGCTCATCCGGGGAATGCGGACCGGTAATGGTTGGCCCGATGGAGACCATGTCCATCTCCGGATACGGTTTTTTGAACAGGCCGCATTCCAGGCCGGCGTGGATGATCTGGATGTTCGGCGTCTTGTTGAACAGACGCTGGTAAGTCTCGCGCACCAGGTGCATCACCGGCGAGTTGGCGTCCGGCTGCCAGCCAGGGTAAGCGCCTTTGGCTTCGGTTTTCGCCCCCGCCAGTTTACCCAGAGAATCCAGCATGCTGACCACGTAGTCTTTGCCGCTGTCGATCAGCGAGCGGATCAGGCAGTGGATCTGCACGTTGTCATCGGTCATGGTGACGACGCCGACGTTCAGCGAGGTTTCTACTACGCCTTTCGCCACGTCAGAGTTGCGGATAACCCCGTTCGGCGTGGCATTCAGCAGGCGGATGAAACCGTCGCGGGAGGCCTGAGTCAGCGCCGCTTTGTCGTTCTCTACCGCTTCCAGGAGCACCACCAGGTTCTTCTCTTTGGCCGCCAGCTCGTTTTGCAGCAGCGCCTGGTAAGTATTCACCAGCGCTTTCAGCGCATCGGCTTTATCCGCGGCGACGGCGACAGTAGCGTACGCTTCGCGCGGGATGGCGTTGCGCAACGTACCGCCGTTGAAATCGACCAGACGCAGATCCAGCTCATCGGCATGACCGGCAAGGAAGCGCGACAGCAGCTTGTTGGCGTTACCCAGACCGAGATGGATGTCACCGCCGGAGTGGCCGCCCTTCAGCCCTTTTAAGGTCACTTTAAAGCTCAGGAAACCGGCCGGAATCGCTTCGCGGGTCAGCGCCAGGTTAGAGGTGAAATCGATCCCGCCGGCGCAACCCATATAGATTTCGCCTTCTTCTTCGGAGTCGGTGTTGATCAGGATATCGGCCTGCAGCCAGTTGGCCTGCAGACCGAAGGCGCCGTCCATACCGGCTTCTTCGGTCATGGTCAGCAGCACTTCCAGCGGGCCGTGAGCGACGCTGTCGTCGGCCAGTACCGCCAGTGCGGACGCCATCCCGATACCGTTGTCCGCGCCCAGCGTGGTGCCGCGCGCTTTCACCCATTCGCCGTCAATGTACGGCTGGATCGGATCTTTGGCGAAGTCGTGGACGGTGTCGTTATTTTTCTGCGGCACCATATCGAGGTGCGCCTGCAGCGCTACCGGCTTACGGTTTTCCATACCGGCAGTCGCGCCTTTACGAATCAGAATGTTGCCAACCTGGTCGCGTTCCGCGTGTAAGCCTTTTTCTTTTGCCCAACCCATAATGTGCTCGGCGAGCTGTTCTTCGTGATAGGACGGGTGCGGGATGGAGCAAATCTTGGCGAAAATATCCCAAAGCGGCTGCGGGGATAGTTGAGACAGTTCAGACACGGTAAGTCTCCTTACAGACTCCTGCATACAGCGGTTGCAGGACGAGGGTTAGCGTTAAAATACACAACAAGCCCGGGCTTGCGCGATGGGGGTGAGAATACCACTTTCCACCGCCGCAGGTAGTGTAAACAACGCAAAAAGCGTTGCGCAAACCGCTTAACACTGGTTTTTAGTGCGTCAGATCTCTATAATCTCGCGCAACCATTTTCCCCCTCGAACATTATTTAAGCCGTATTACACAGGCTGGGACACTTCACATGAGCGAAAAATACGTCGTCACCTGGGACATGTTGCAGATTCACGCCCGCAAACTGGCCAGCCGTCTGCTGCCGGTTGAGCAATGGAAAGGCATTATTGCCGTTAGCCGCGGTGGACTGGTACCGGGAGCCTTACTGGCGCGTGAACTGGGCATTCGTCATGTTGATACCGTATGCATCTCCAGCTACGACCATGATAACCAGCGCGAGCTGAAAGTACTGAAACGTGCGGAAGGCGATGGCGAAGGCTTTATCGTTATCGACGATCTGGTGGATACCGGCGGGACCGCCGTGGCGATCCGCGAAATGTATCCCAAAGCGCACTTCGTCACCATTTTCGCCAAGCCGGCAGGCCGTCCGCTGGTCGATGATTACGTAGTTGATATTCCGCAGGATACCTGGATTGAACAGCCGTGGGATATGGGCGTGGTGTTTGTACCGCCTATCGCAGGTCGTTAATTCTTCAGGACAGTGCTATTTACCACGCCCGGCTTGCCGGGCGTGGTTTTTTTTATCCTCTAGCAGGTTACAATATCCGGAGTGGCACTACGACGGAGACTGCACATGTCACAGGCTAACCTCAGCGAAACGCTGTTTAAACCTCGCTTCAAACATCCCGAAACCTCTACGCTGGTGCGCCGGTTTTCTGCCGGAAAACCCCAGGCGATGCAGTCAGCGCTGAGCGGCAATCACGTCGAACACTGGTACCGTCTGATCAATCGCTTAATGTGGATCTGGCGCGGCGTAACCCCGCAGGAGATCCTTGATGTGCAAGCGCGCATTGTGATGAGCGAGGCCGAACGAACGGATCCCGAGCTGTTCGATACCGTCATCGGCTATCGCGGCGGCAACTGGATCTTTGAGTGGGCGAAAGAGGCGATGCAGTGGCAGCAAAAGGCCGGCCAGGAAGCCGATCCTTTGCTGAGCGGCCGCCACTGGCTGCATGCTTCGAACCTGTACAGCATTGCCGCTTATCCGCATATTAAAGGCGATGAGCTGGCGGAACAGGCGCAGGCTTTAGCCAACCGGGCGTATGAAGAGGCCGCCCAGCGACTGCCTGGCGCCCTGCGCGAGCTGGAGTTCACCATCCCTGGCGGTTCGCCGATAACCGGCTTTTTGCATATGCCGAAAGGCGAGGGGCCGTTTCCGACGGTGCTGATGTGTGGGGGGCTGGACTCGCTGCAGACGGATTATTACAACCTGTATGAGAACTACTTCTCACCGCTCGGCATTGCCATGCTGACCATTGATATGCCCTCCATCGGCTTCTCGTCAAAATGGACGCTGAATCAGGACACCAGCCTGCTGCATCAGCACGCGCTGCGCCATCTGGAAAATGTGCCATGGATTGACCATACCCGGGTCGCCGCCTTCGGCTTCCGTTTTGGCGCCAATATCGCGGTGCGTCTCGGTTACCTGGAGCCGCAGCGGCTGAAGGCCGTAGCCTGTCTGGGGCCGGTGGTCCACGGTCTGCTGGTGGATCCTCTGCATCAGGGGCGCGTGCCGGAGATGTACCTCGACGTGCTGGCCTCGCGGCTGGGCATGCATGACGCGTCCGATGAAGCGCTGCGCGTGGAGCTCAACCGCTACTCGTTAAAAACCCAGGGACTGCTGGGACGCCGTTGCCCGACGCCGATGCTTTCCGGCTTCTGGAAGGACGATCCGTTCAGCCCCGAAGAGGAGTCGCGGTTAATCACCTCGTCATCTGCCGATGGCAAACTGCTGGAGATCCCGTTTAACCCGGTGTATCGCAATTTTGATCACGCATTGCGACAGATCGCCCGCTGGATCAACCATAGATTTGGTTAATTTATTGCTAAATTCTATTGGTTTGGTAAAACAGTTGCATCACTAAAGGAGATCGCAATGACGTTACCGAGTGGACACCTGAAAAGTAAGTTGATCAAGAAATTCACGGCGCTAGGGCCTTACATTCGCGAAGAGCAGTGCCATGACAACCGTTTCTTTTTCGATTGCCTGGCAGTTTGCGTCAACGTTAAGCCCGCACCGGAGAAGCGTGAATTCTGGGGCTGGTGGATGGAAATGGAAGCACAAGAGTCACGTTTCACCTATAGCTACCAGTTTGGCCTGTTCAATAAAGAAGGGTCATGGCAGGCGGTCGACATTGACGACCCGGAAGTGAGCGACAGACTGGAAAAAACGCTGCGCGAGTTTCACGAGCGCGCCGCAGCGCTGCTGACCACCTTTAATCTGAAGCTGGAACCGGCCGACGATTTCAGCGAGCCGGTTCGCCTGCGCGCCTGATTGATCTACAGATACGATTTCTCCACGCCCGTGCGGCGTGGAGGAGCGTGACGAAGGCTTTGCCGGCCCACCCGCACTCTCCACCCCGCCACCTGACTCACACTGCCTGCGGCTGCAGCTTGCCGGCCATCGCCTGCTGAATAATCGGGATCGGCGTCAGTAAGTGCTCGCGCATCAGCGCGCTGGCCTGCTCGGCGTCGCGCGCCAGAATAGCGTCCACCAGGGTCTGATGCTGGACATGCTTATCTTCCAGCATCTCCACCGACAGGACGGTGGTGCGCAGCCAGATAAAACGGTAGCGGGCTGCCAGATCGAAGAGCCGCTCGCGCATTTGCAGCAGATACTGCGAACCGCAGCCGGCGACGATGGCGGTGTGAAACGCCTGGTGGCGCTGGTCCCACTCATCGAGTAAGCGCTCACTTGCCTCGCACGACTCCAGCTTGTTGAGCAGATGGGCGCGGGCCAGCAGCTCCGCCTCCCACTCATCGCCGCCGCGCTCGATGGCGAGGCGCACCAGCATGGCTTCCATGTTGGCGCGCGCGTCGAAGATATCGAGAAGCTCCTGTTCCGACATGGGCGCTACCCGATAGCCTTTCTGATTGACCACCGTCACCAGCCGCTCGGCCACCAGCTGCGAAAGCGCCTCGCGCAGCGGACCGACCCCCAGGGCATAGCGCGAGGTCAACAGGCTCATCCGCAGCTTCTCATCGGGTTGGTAGACCCCGCGGATGATGTCGTTTTTTAACCAACGGTACCCGTCAATGGCCGTCGCCTGGGAAATGGCGGTCATGATCTTACTCCTGAATACTCTTCCCGGCGGGGGCCGGGAACAGGGTTAACGCGTATTTTGCAGCGGCAGTTTTTGCCACAATACCAGCTTTTTCCAGCGCGACATAATCGGTACCGTACAAATAATTCCCAATGCTAACAGGCCGGTAGAGATCACCTCCAGCTGCTGCGCCGGACGGAACAGCATCACCACCAGCACGAAGGTGATAAAGGCGATCACCAGCCATGTCAGGTACGGATAGAGCCACATTCTGAGACGGATCTCGCCGCCTTGCGCCTGAAGGATTTTACGCATCCGCAGTTGCGAAACGGCGATCACCAGATAGACCAGCAGGGCGATGGCGCCGGAGCTGTCGATGAGGAATTTAAACACCTTGGCAGGCGCGTAGTAGTTCACCACCACGGTGAGGAACGCCGCGCCGGTGGAGAGGAGCACCGCCACGTACGGCGTTTTGCTGCGGTTGGTCCGCCCCATGAAGGCCGGCGCATCGCCGCGGCGGCTCAGGGAGTAGAGCATCCGCGAGGCGGTATACAGCGCCGAGTTCAGACAGCTGGTGACCGACAGGAGGATCACGCCGTCCATAATCAGCTTGGCATAGGGAATATGCAGCAGCTCGAGCACCGAGCGGTAGGAGCCAATGCTCTTCAGCCCCGGCATATTCCATGGGATGAGGGCGACGACGATAAAGATCGAGCACAGATAAAAAATAGAGATACGCCAGATCACCGAGTTGGTGGCGCGCACGATATGTTTATCCGGGGTATCCGATTCGGCGGCGGCAATAGTGACAATCTCCGCGCCCATAAACGAGAACATGGTGATCAGCATCGCGCTCAGCACCGCGCCGAAGCCGTTGGGCATAAAGCCGCCGTGATCCCACAGACGCGAAATGCCGCTCACCTCGGCATACGGATAAAAGCCGGTAATGGCGACCGCGCCCAGTACGATAAACGCCAGAATAGCGACCACTTTGCACAGCGCCAGCCAGAACTCGAATTCGCCGTAGTTTTTGACGCTCAGCAGGTTACTGCCGGTGAGGGCGAGGGTGATGACCAGAGAGAACAACCACACCGGGACGCCCGGCACCCATGAATGCAAAATAATCGCCGCGATATTGGCTTCCAGCGGAATAACCAATACCCAAAACCACCAGTACAGCCAGCCGATGGTATACCCCGCCCAACGGCCGATGGCTTTATCGGCGTAGGTGGAAAAGGAGCCGGTATCCGGCGTGGCGACCGCCATTTCGGCCAGCATACGCATAATCATCACCACCAGTAGCCCGGCAAACAGATAGGCCAGCAGCACCGCCGGGCCCGCCTCGGCAATGGCGACGCTGGATCCGACAAATAAACTCGCGCCGATCACCCCGGCGATAGATAACATCGTGACGTGGCGCGACTTCAGCCCCGCCCCTAAATCCTGTGATTGCGACAGTTGCCCCATCATTTACCCTCTCGAAGTGTGTCACCTGGGAGAGCGCCCCGACATTCCCGCGCCGGGGCACGCGTATTATTGTTGTTTTGCAGGTCTCGTCTTTATTCCCTTACTAACGTACTTCGTGTCCGCATGTCTGGTGTGCTATGCCTGTTTCGCCTCGGTAAAGCAGTCGGCGATGATCTTCAGCCCCTGCTCGATCTGCGCCTCTTCGATGGTCAGCGGCACCAGGATGCGCAGCACGTTGTAGTACGGCCCGCAGGAGAGCAGGATCAGGCCTTTGTCGCGCGCCCGGGCGACAATATCCGCCGTCAGCCTGGCGTTCGGCCTGCTGTGGTCGCCCTCTTCAAACAGCTCAATGGCGATCATCGCTCCCAGACCGCGCACGTCGCCGATCTCCGGATGATCTTCAGCGATCGCCAGCAGGCCCTGGCGCAGGGTATCGCCGAGCTGGTTGGCTTTTTCCAGCAGATTCTCCTGCTCGAAAATCTGCAATACCGCCAGGGCGGCGGCGCAGGCGATGGGGTTGCCGGCGTAGGTGCCGCCCAGTCCGCCCGGGGCGATGGCGTCCATCACCTCCGCGCGGCCGGTGACGCCCGCCAGCGGGAAACCGCCGGCGATGGATTTGGCGAAGGTGGTGATATCCGCCGCGACGCCCATCTGCTCCATGGCGAACAGGGTACCGGTGCGGCCCGCGCCGCTCTGTACTTCATCGGCGATGAGCATAATGCCGTGCTCGTCGCACAGGGCGCGCAGGCGCTGCATAAAGGCCGGGGAGGCGGCATAGAATCCGCCTTCACCCTGCACCGGCTCGATAATGATGGCGGCGATATCTTCCGGCGCGGCATCGTTTTTGAAGATACGATGGATGCTGGCGATCGCCTCTTCATCGCTGACGCCGTGCAGCGCGCACGGATAGAGGGCGCGATAGACGTGACCCGGCATTAAGCCCATACCGGCGGAGTATGGATTCACTTTACCGGTCAGCGACAGGGTGTAGTGAGTGCGGCCGTGATAGGCGCCGGTGAAGGCGATCGCGCCGCTGCGCCCGGTTGCCGCGCGGGCGATCTTCACTGCGTTCTCCACCGCTTCCGACCCGGTGGTCACCAGCAGGGTTTTCTTGGCGAAATCACCAGGCACCTTCTGGTTCATCTTTTCGCACAGCGCCAGGTAGGGCTCGTAGGCCAGCACCTGGAAGCAGGTATGGGACAGCTTTTTCAGCTGGTCCTCCACGGCGGCGACAATCTGCGGATGCAGGTGGCCGGTATTGAGCACCGCGATACCGCCGGCAAAATCGAGATATTCCCGCCCTTCGACGTCCCACACCCGGCAGTTCTCCGCGCGCTCGGCGAAGACAGGATGGATCTGGCCGACGCCGCGCGGGACCGCGTCGTTGCGACGCGCCATCATTGCTTTATTGCTGTTCATCCGTCACTCCTGTTAAAGGCCAATACACATGTATTTGATTTCTAAGTAGTCTTCGATACCGTACTTCGACCCTTCGCGGCCGAGGCCGGAGGCCTTAACGCCGCCGAACGGAGCGACTTCGGTGGAGATAATTCCGGTATTGATGCCGATGATGCCGTACTCCAGCGCTTCGCCGACGCGGAACACACGGCTCAGATCGCGGGCGTAGAAATAGGCGGCGAGACCGAACTCGGTATCGTTGGCCTGGGCAATGACGTCGGCTTCATCTTTAAAGCGGAACAGCGGGGCCAGCGGGCCGAAGGTCTCCTCTTTCGCCACTTTGGCGCTGTCGGGCACGTTGACCAGGATGGTGGGCTGGAAGAAGTTGCCGCCCAGGGCGTGCGGTTTGCCGCCGGTGACCACCTTTGCGCCTTTGGCGATGGCGTCGGCAATGTGTTCTTCAACTTTGGCGACGGCTTTCTCGTCGATCAGCGGGCCGGTCGTGACGCCCTCCTGCAGGCCGTCGCCGATGCGCAGTTTTTCCACCGCCTGCTGCAGCTTCTCGGCGAAACGGTCATACACCCCGTCCTGGACGTACAGGCGATTGGCGCAGACGCAGGTTTGTCCGGCGTTGCGGAACTTCGACGCCAGCGCCCCCTCGACGGCTTTATCGAGATCGGCATCGTCGAAGACGATAAACGGCGCGTTGCCGCCCAGCTCCAGGGAGACTTTTTTGATGTCTTTCGCGCACTGCTCCATCAGCTGGCGGCCAATCTCGGTCGAGCCGGTAAAGGAGAGCTTGCGTACCAGCGGGTTGCTGGTCAGTTCGCCGCCGACCGCGCCGGCTGAGCCGGTGACGACGTTGAACACCCCGGCGGGGATCCCGGCGCGATTCGCCAGTTCGGCCAGCGCCAGCGCGGAAAACGGCGTCTGGCTGGCCGGTTTCAGGACCATGGTGCAGCCCGCGGCCAGCGCCGGGCCCGCTTTGCGGGTGATCATCGCCGCCGGGAAGTTCCACGGGGTGATGGCGGCGGTGACGCCGATGGGCTGCTTAATCACCAGCAGGCGCTTGTCGGCCTGGTGGCCCGGAATGGTGTCGCCGTAAATGCGTTTACCTTCTTCGGCGAACCATTCAATAAAGGAGGCGGCGTAGCTGATTTCGCCTTTGGCTTCCGCCAGCGGTTTCCCCTGCTCGAGGGTCATCAGACGGGCGAGATCGTCCTGGTTCTCCAGCATGAGATCGAACCAGCGGCGCAGAATATTCGCCCGCTCTTTGGCTGTGAGGGCGCGCCAGGCGGGAAGGGCGCGGTTAGCGGCTTCGATCGCTTGTCGGGTTTCGTCAGCGCCCATTTTCGGCACGCTGCCGAGCTGCTCGCCGTTGGCCGGGTTGGTCACCGCAATCACGTCGCCGTTGGGCGCATCGCGCCACTGACCATCAATCAGCGCCTGCTGGCGAAACATAGTCATATCGTTGAGTTGCATAATCGCTTCCTGTCTTCAGGGGGTTAACGGGTAAAAGCGGCGTGTAGTGTCTCCACGCTACGTGCCGCACGCAGCGTGCGTCCGGGATTGCTCTGGCTGGCCAGCAGGGTCTGCACCTTGCTGACGATATGCGCGCCGATCGGGATAGCCGACGTCGCCGCGGGTGACGGCGCGTTACAGGTGTGAATGGAACGCGCGGTGGTGACGAAGAGAAAATCGTCGATCAGTTTGCCCTGCGGCGATACCGCCTGCGCCCGCACGCCGGCCGGCCACGGGCGCAAATCGCTTAATGTCAGGCTCGGGCAGTATTTCTGCACCAGCCGCAGATAGCCGCTTCGGCACAGCGAATTTTTCATTTCGCCCAGCCCGGAGCGCAGGTTGTTTTGCAGTACCCGGCGAATGCCGGGCGAGGTGAGGATCTCCAGGGTATCGGCCAGCGAAATATCGCGCTTGCGATAGCCTTCGCGCTTCAGGGCCAGCACGGCGTTGGGGCCGACGGTGACGCTGCCGTCGATCATGCGGGTCAGGTGGACGCCGAGGAACGGCATCGCCGGATCGGGGATCGGATAGATCAGATGGTTGACGATCTGATTGTGCTGCGGAGCGAGCTGGAAATACTCCCCGCGGAACGGGCAGATGATAAACCCGGGATCGACGCCGAGCATTTTCACCAGTCGATCGGCCATCAGTCCGGAACAGGTAATCAGCGTCGAGGCCTCATACTCGCCGCCCTGGCGGGTGTGGACGACCACGCCGCTGGCGTGTTCTTTCAGGGCGCTGACTTCGGCGTTGTAGACGATGGCGCCGCCTTTCGATTCGAAGTTCTTCGCCATCGCCGCCGCCACGTCGCGGTAGCTGACGATGCCGCTGGAAGGGACGAAGATCCCGCCGAGTCCGCTGATGTTCGGTTCGCGCTCGCGCAGCTCCCCGGCGCTCAGCCATTCCCGCTGCAGGCCGTTGGCGGCGGTGCGATCCCACAGGGCGCGCATCCGCTCCATCTCCAGCGGCGAGGTGGCGACCAGCATCTTGCCGCAGACGTCGTAGCGGATGCCGTTCTGCTCGCAAAAGGCCTTGGTAGCGCGGTTGCCGGCGAGGCAAAACTGCGCCTTGAGGCTGCCGGGCGTGTAGTACACCCCGGCGTGGATCACGCCGCTGTTATGGCCGGTCTGATGGCAGGCCGGGCCGGCCTCTTTTTCCAGCAGCGCAATGCGGGCGTCCGGGTAAATCTCAATTAACTGCATGGCGGTCGACATGCCGATGATGCCGCCGCCGATAATCACGAAATCATACATCCGCTCAATTCCTTCGCCTGAAAACCCTTATTGATGAGTCTGGTAATGATTCGTGGAATACGCAAAGTAGCCGCGCTGGCGCATCAGCTCGCGGCGCAGGTCCGGGTGCGGCGTAAAGCGATCGCGGCCGTGCAGCCAGAACAGGTTGTTTATCAACAGAAATTTGCCTACCGGAACCGGTACAGAAAGAATGTTTTTGCTGGTCTCCAGCGCGTCGGAGAGGCGGCTCAGCCAGGTGCCTTCTTCGAAATCTTTCGGCTGGACGAACTGGTCGATATAGCGCATCACCGGGCGACCCAGCTGGTCGACGTCGAATACCGGGTGGAAGACATCTTTGCTGACGTTTTTGCTCGGCGGCGCGGCCCAGCGCATCGGGCGGCGGGCGAGCGGGTCGCGGAAGAATTCGTCGAGGTGCTCCCAGTCGTCGAGATGCAGCAGCAGGGAATTGCCGCCCTGCATGTTCTGCTCGTCGATCTTCATCATCAGCACATAGTCGGTTTGCTCTTCGACGTAAGTGCCGTCGTTGTGCAGCTCCATCACCCGGTGCGGCTGGCGCAGATAGCTGTCGGAGTTATCGACGTTTTTCACCACGAAACGGGCGTAATACTGGCCGCTCATGGCGTCGAAATTGGAACGGCCAATCAGGTGCGCCACGGCGGTGGCCAGCTTGACCATCTCCTCGGCCTGGCTGACGTGATCGATCCCTTCGCCGTTGATCAGCAGCGCGCCTTCCGCGCGGTCGAGCAGCGTTTTGATCAGCAGCGGCTGCAGCTGGTTGCCGCACAGATCGTCGAGGATCTTGCCCACCTGAAAGCGTAAGAAAGATTTGTACTCCAGCGCCTGCACCGGCCACTGCGTGACCTGCTGCAGAAACTGGGCGGTGGTGTCGGCGGAAAAGGTGAGCTCCAGCAGGTGCGGCGACTGGGCGGAAGGGGCGACGGTAAAGCCAGGGAAGTGTTGAGCTAACGGCGCGGATGTCGGTTTTACTGCGGTCAGGGCGTTCATCAGGATCGTTCCTCGCAATGGAATGGAAGGTCAGGGTGATGTTCATTTCGTAGCCATAAATTAAAAATATCTACATTTTTATAAAGTGCGTACGAAATGGCCTTTTTGTTTCTATTTTGTGATCTGACAACAATTATTTAACAATGCGAGGGAGATAAGGCGGTGGTTAACGTTGTGGAACAAAGCGGGTGGCGGAAAAGGCAAAATGCCGGGAAGGCTGAGGGTAAATCATAACGCCGATCACAGTTTTTAATCTGTGCAATACCCTTACCAGATGAAGGTGTTAACATTCAGCCGGTAAATACCTTTCAATGCTCACCGAGGCTTCGATGCTGGAGAATGTCATTATCAGATAATCAGCTTCCCGACCTGCCCAGGCCGGACTGATTATCGCTGCGCTTAAACCTTACGCACACACCTGCGGGTGTAGGCATGTTTTCGCACATGATAATGAACAGGTTTCAGTATGAATTTATCCCGTCAGGAACAACGGACCTTACACGTACTCGCCAAAGGTGGCCGTATTGCGCACGTCCGCGATACCTCCGGCCGCATTACCGCCGTCGAATGCTACACCCGGGAAGGGCTGTTGCTGAGCGACTGCACCCTCGCGGTCTTCAAAAAGCTCAAAACCAAAAAGCTGATTAAGTCGGTGAATGGCCAGCCGTACCGGATCAACACAACCGGTTTGACCAACGTTCGCGCGCAGGCGGACAACCGCTGATACAGCGACCCGGGCAGGGTCGCTGCCCGGGCGTATGGCTCTCAAGGAGAAAAAACCATGATCGATATCCCTCGCATTTTTACTATCAGTGAAAGCGAACACCGTATTCATAACCCTTTTACCCCGGAAAAGTACGCCACGCTGGGGCGGGCGCTGCGAATGGCGCCGGGCGCCTCCATTCTTGACCTCGGCAGCGGCTCCGGAGAGATGCTCTGTAGCTGGGCGCGCGATCATCAGATCGTCGGCACCGGGGTGGACATGAGCCTGCTGTTCAGCCAGCAGGCGGCCGCCCGGGCAGAGGCGCTCGGGGTGAGCGACCGGGTGACCTTTTTGCACCAGGATGCCAGCGGGTATGTCGCCAGTCAGCCGTGCGATATTGCCGCCTGCGTGGGGGCAACGTGGATCGGCGGCGGCGTGGCAGGCACGATTGCGCTGCTGAAGCAGAGCCTTAATCCAGGCGGCATGCTGCTGATCGGCGAGCCATGGTGGCGCAAACGCCCCGCCACGGCGGAAGAGGCGGTTGCCTGCGGCGCGCACTCTCCCGACGACTTCCTGACGCTGCCGGCGCTGGTCGCCCACTTCGGCGAACTGGGCTATGACGTAGTGGAGATGGTGCTGGCGGACCAGGAGGGCTGGGATCGTTATGAAGCGGCGAAATGGCTGACGATGCGCCGCTGGCTGGAGGCCAATCCGCACGATGACTTCGCGCCGGAGGTTCGCCAGCAGTTGACCACCGCGCCGCTGCACCATGTCACCTGGACCCGGGAATATCTCGGCTGGGGCGTGTTTGTCCTGATGGCGCGTTAACCAGCGTGTCGGTAGCGTCGGGAGGCGCTACCGACCATCTTCAGACCTTCAGCTCGTCGTAGCTGACCATGACGTGTTGGCGAAAGGCGGGCCGTGCGGTTAGCCGTGCATAATAGGCCGCAAGATGGGGGAGGGGACGACGGGGGATATCGATTGCAAAGTAGCGGTACAGCACATGACCAAACTGGATGTCGGCCAGGGTGAGCGTATCGCCCACCAGATAGCGACTGCCGGCGAGACGTGCCTCGGCAATCGCCAGCTTTTGCTCCAGGGCCGTCACCGCCGCGGCGATGGCCTGCGGATCCCGCTCGGCGGCGGGCGTGCGCACCACGCGCCAGAACACCGGCGCCGTAAAGCCGAGGGCAATATTCTGCTTTGACCACTCGGCCCAGCGATCAACCTCAGTACGAGCCAGCAGATCGCCCGGCCAGAAGGCGTCGTCGGCGTAGCGACTGGCTAAATAGCGAAGGATCGCGCCGGTTTCCCACAGCGGCGGATTATCGCCATCCTGCAGCACTGGCACCGTACGATTGGGATTGAGCTGATAAAACGCCTCGCTGTCGGTACCGCCATAGCGATGGCCCACGTCGAAGCGGAGATAGTCCAGCCCAAGCTCGCCAACACACCACATCAGCGCCTGCACGTTAGAGGAAGTTTTTCGGCCCCAGATAGTCAGCATCGGGATCTCCTGTGAACAGGGAAAGAAGGAGCATAGCAGGTAGGGTTGAAAACGGGAGGGGTCACAAAAGAAATGAGCCACCTCGCCGCGCAGGGGGCGGATGCGCTGGTCAGATGTTCAAACCAGGAGCGTCGCTGAGCCAGCTATTCAGCGCACAGAATGAGTGGTAGAAACAGAGGGCAACAGTTTGCCCTCTGTTTACTTAAGTGGTCTTGTACTAAGGTGTGGCGCTAAAAAACTCGCCAAATTTGACGGCCAGCCAGCCGACAGGCGTCGTGGCGCCGCCGACGATATTGGTGATCTCGGCCATCCCTTCCGGTACCGGAATATGTGAGTTCACCGCCGCCTGAGTATATTCTTGCGAAATGTCCGTCCCGACATACAGGATGCAGGTCACAATCAGGGTTCCGGTTATGAACATGCGGAACATATTTCGTTTACAGAACGGCGTGACCATTGCCAGCAGGAACATTAACGAAGCCAGATCGACAAAGGGCAGTACGCGGTTGCCGGGCAGAATGATAGACAGCACCACAGCCATAGGGATTAACAGCAGACCGGTCGCCAGTACCGAAGGTTCACCGATCAATAACGCCGTATCCATCCCGATGTAAAAATCGCGCCCCGGAAATTTAGCCTTCAGTTTTGCTTCAGCGGCATCACGAACAATCAACAATCCCTGCACCAGAATTTCAATCATTTTCGGCAGCAGCAGCATGGCGGCTGAAACCTTAATGGCCAGTGAAACGGCAGCGGAAATGTCATATCCAGCCAGGAAAGCCAACAGCAGTCCCAGCACAAACCCCAGGGTAAGAGGCTCGCCAAAAACGCCGAATTTTTTATTAATACTTTCCGGATCGAAATTGATTTTATTGATGAGCGGGATCTTATCAATGATGTAATTACAGGCAATGCCAAACGGCACGTAAGCTATACAGGTAAGATGTGGGAATGATATCCCTTTAAGATTATAGTTTTTTTGTAAATACGGCGCCGTTAAATCTGCGGCCAATAGCGTCAACACAAAAATAGCGAAAGTAATACCGACAGAAAGCCAGTAATTTCCCGTTCCGGCATAGACCACAGACCCCATGATCAGGAAAATCCAGTAATTAAAAATATCGATATTCACCGTTTTGGTTAATTTCAACAGAAGCATGGCCAGGTTGATGACGATAAAGCCCACCACGACGGGCAGCATCAGCGGCGAACCCCAGCCAATAGTCGATGCGGTAGGCCAACCGGTATCAACGACCGTTAACTGCAGGCCGATACGCTCAACCATCGCCTGCGATGCCGGGCCCAGGTTTGTCAGCAGCAGGCCAATCACCAGCCCCACCCCTTCAAAACCAATGCCGACCAGCATCCCTGCTTTAAATGCCGTACCGATTTTAACGCCAAAGCAAAGCGCGATAATAAAGAATATTACTGGCATCATTACTGATGCCCCCAGACTAATAATGCTGTTGATAATATCCATAATGATTCCTTAAAAGGCGGGCGAATTGGGCACGAGTTAACCCGTGCCCATTGGGCCCTGTTAATACCTTTAATGGTTCTTTTAGTATTTAACTGAGTTTCTTTAAAAGGATCTCAGCGAAGCGTTTGGGCGAATTACTGAATGCGTCAATGGTACTCCCGGCAATATGCGGCGTAATGGTCACGTTATTCAGGGTATAGAATGCACTGTCGTCAGGAAGCGGTTCGTCATCAAAGGTATCAAGCGCGGCGCCCATAATTTGCCCGGATCTGAGCGCATCAATCATCTCTTTTTCATTGATTAACCCGGAGCGTGCCGTGTTAACAATGATGGCACTGCGCTTCATCAGCGCGAAATGGTGTGCGTTAATCAGATTTTCGGTTTCCGGCGTCAGGCGAGCATGTAACGAGATAACGTCGGCGCGTTGTACCAGTTCGTCCAGTGAATCGACTTTCTCATAACGTTCATGGCCTGCAACGTACTTATCGTAAAAGATAATCTCCGTGCCAAAGCCGCTGAGAAATCCCGCGACCAGTTGGGCAATATGGCCGAGGCCAACCAGCCCCACGACTTTTCCGCCAAGCTCCGGGATCGCCTGATGGTTCGGGCTGTCTTTACGCCAGTATTTGTCACGCAGGGCATCGTGTGACCGGGCGATATTGCGCATTTCCGCCAGGATCATGCCGACCGTGAATTCAGCGACGCTGCGAGCGTTACGCCCCGGGGTGTTCATCACCTCAACGCCCCGGGCGTTCGCCACCTCAAGATTCACGTTTTCCACGCCACCGCGGAGTACGCCTACATATTTCAGTGTGGGTAGTTTATCGAACACCGCAGTATTGACGGGGGCAAACTGAGTGATCAGGATGTCAATATCACCCGCTCCCTGAAGCAGATCTTCCGGTAAGGCCACGGCTTCCGCGCCTTCCTGTTCAACCCGCAGATTATCTTCCTGAAGTTTCTCAATGGAGCCATGTGACCACTCGCGTACTTCGACTTCAATCCCGTTATCCCTGAGCGCTTTCAGTCCTGATTCCATCATTGCTGCATTGATAAACAGATCGGCAATTGCCAGACATTTCATAATGATTCTCCCTCGATTAACGCATCAACATACCGCCGGTAACGTCCAGAGTTGCTCCCGTCATATAGCTGGTTTTAGGAGAAACCATGAAGACACCGATGTCGGCAATTTCCTGAGGCTGAGCCACGCGGCCCACCGGAATACGACTGACGTAATAGTCAGGGTTTTGCTCAATGTTCTTACGGATCATCGCAGTATCCATGATCCCGACGGCGATATTGTTCACATTGATTTTTTGTTTGGCGACTTCCCGCGCCAGAGAAATAGCAAAGGCGACCAGACCGGCCTTACTTGCCGCGTAGTGCGCATGTCCCGTCGTGGAGCCGTGGAACGCGGCCTGCGAGGTAATATTCAGAATGCTGCCCATCCGGTCATGCTGCAGGCAGTGATTTACAAATAGCTGGCTGAGATGGAAGATGGCTTTCAGATTGACATTCATCACCAGATCCCAGTCCTGCGGGCTGATCTCGGTGACGTAGCCGCTCAGCCAGATCCCGGCGTTATTCACAAGAATGTCGGCTTTGCCCAGTCTGTCGATACAGGTGGCAAACAGATTTTCCCGGCTCTGTTCGTCAGAGAGATCGGTTTTAACCGCGATGATCTCTACGTTCGCGCTGGCCTTCACCGTTTCGATCAGCCGTTCGGGATGCTCTTCTTCCCGCATATAGGTAAAGCAGATATTGACGCCTTCTTTGGCGAGAGAAAGAACAAACTCTTTCCCCAGGCCGGTTGCGCCGCCTGTCACGATGGCCGTACGATTCGTTAAATTCAGATCCATTTTTTCCTCACTTAGTGCGCGATGTAGTTGCTGCAGCTTTTCCACGGCGACTGCATTTCTGATAACAGGTTTTTATAAAGCTGGTATTTGGTCTGGTAGACCCGGTGATTTTCCGGATTAGGGGAGACGGTGCGTGAGACATGGACCATTTCGTTTGAGGCAGCAAATACCTCTGCAAACCAGCCCACCATGACGGCTGCGGTCATCGCGGTACCCAGGGTCCCGTGCTCTTTGACGTCAACGATTTCCAGCGTGGCCTGGAAGATATCGGCGAATATCTGTAGCCAGACCGGGGAGTTCGTGACACCGCCGGCAATACGAATTGTGCGGCTTAACTTCGGGTTAATATTGCGCAAGCGCTCGGTGTGGTAGAGATGGCTAAAGGCCACGCCCTCATAAATCGCCCGCAGAAAATGGGCTTTTTTATGAAAGCTGTTTACACCGATAAAGCCGGCCGAGGCGTCGGGAATGGTGTTAGAGCCAAACACGAACGGAAAGAACAGCAGGTGGCTTTCATCCGGCGTCGTTGACGAAACCAGCTTATTGCACAGGTCATAGACCGACGATCCTTGCTCGGCGGAGGTTTTCCGATCGCTCTCCATAAAGTTGTTAATAAACCACTCCAGGTTGCTCGCGGAGGTGGGGCTGGCCTCGGTGATGAGCCATTTACCCTCAATGGGATAAATGGAGGTCATAAACAGATCTTTATCAATAACCGGGTGGTCGGTAACGTATTCGTTTATGCTCCAGGTGCCGGTGACGATCGCCATCTTATCGAGACTGTTGATCCCCGAGGCAATGGAAGAGGCCGAGATATCAAACACCCCGCCAGAAACCGGCGTACCTGCGCATAAACCGGTCAGACGGGCCACGTCGTCAGTGATTTTTCCGCAGCATTCCGTTGAGCGTTTGATGGGGGGCAATTTGTCCCGCAGTTCATCAAGTCCCCACCATGCCAGCAGTTCATCGTCATACTTGCAGTCACGTACGTTGATCAGGTTGGTGCCTGAGATATCGGTCAGCTCAAGAAAAGCCTCTCCGGTCAGGTAAAAACGGATCAGGTCCTTGACCATAAAAATATAACGCGCTTTTTGCAGCGTCTCGGGCTCGAAGTCCTTCAGCCATGACAGCAAGGCGACAGGTTGTCCGGCCCAGATGGACTGCATTGTTTTTGGCAAAATGTCGGTAAGGAATTCTGGCGAGCGTTGCCATCTCTCAACGTACTCTTTTGCCCGGCTGTCGGTGGATATAATGCCGTTACGCACCGGGTGACCTTCTTCGTCAACCAGATACAGACCGTTACCATGACCGGTGACGGCCACTCCTTTTATCTGGCTGGCATCAATACCTGATTGCTCAATCGCTTTTTTAATCACTTCGACATTCGCGGCCCACAGCTCATCGATACTGCGCTCTGTGTGGAATTCCCGGGGTGTCAGCATCTGCGTGGATTTTGAGGCGATCGCGAGAACCTGTCCTTTACGGTCATAGATGGCTGCCTTGGTGACGGTTCCACCATTGTCGATGCCCATGACGTATTCATCTTTCATTCGCGTGGACTCCTTATTGGTTACCATAAGCCGGGCTCGCTGGTGGTTATCCCTTTAAATCCGGCATGGAATATTTTATCTACAAGGTATTTGCGCTTAACAAAGCCTCCGGCGATGAATACCACATCAAAGCCTTTCAAATTTCGGCTAATCAACTCCAGACACTGGCAGGCATATTCAGCAGGTAAGATTTCAATTGCGTCCGGTGGACTGTGTTTAACAATATCGAGCGACTGATCAAGCGATCGCGAATCGATAAGTAAAACCCGATATACGGTCAGCAATCCCTCTTTTTTGGCGTAGCGTAGCGCAGAGAGATTGGAAGAAATAACACCATCAACCTTGTAATAATTTTTCAGTAGATTGATCCCCGCCTGATCCGGTTTGAAACCACCCAGTAATTCAAGGTGAACGAGGACTTTCTTACCGCTTTGATGGCATTTGCCAATTAGCGACTGCAGATTGCCGATATTCGCTTCGGATAGCAGCACATATTCTGACTGGCAGGTTAATGCTTTCTCAAAGTATTTATACTTCCTGATGGAAGGGATGATGGTGTTATTTGAAATCATATTAATTTCCGATGTTATTTAGCCATGTAGAGGCTGTATGCATCTTCCGCTGTTGCGTTTTCATGGATGATGGCATTCAGACCTGCTACCACTTTCGCCGGCTGCGGATCCTGGGTAATGTTTCGTCCCACAGCCACGCCTTTCGCACCCATCTGCATACAGTGCTGAACAAATTTGAAGTAACCATCGATGCCGGTTTTTGGCCCCCCTAAGGCAAGCACCGGCACGCCAGCAGCTTCAACGATCAGTCGGTCCTCTGGTGAACCGGTAAAACGCGTTTTGATGACGTCCGCGCCCAGCTCCACCGCTGCGCGGGCCGATGCAGCGATGATGGCCGGATTGTTAGAGTCATCGCTGGTGACGGGATAACCATACGGGAGCGATTCGACAATCAGCGGTACGTTCCAGCGATCCGCTGCCTGCGCGAGTTGCATCGCCATAATGTGGGTTTTTTCTTCATTGAAGGCGCCGGGGAAGGTCATGCAGACCACTCCCTCGGCAGCGACTTTAAGCGCATCTTCGACGGAAAAAACGGGGGTAGTATCGGGAACGGTATTGTCAAAGATACTGACCGTGCTGTCGACGCGTAACACAACGGGAACGCTGTTCAGCGCTTCACGATAATTCTTCAACATGCCGTACGTGACGAGCGCGCAATCCAGGCCGTGTTCCACCAGAGCAGGGAGCTGATTTATCGTATTATCAATACCATTTGTTTTCGTGGAAAAATAGTAGCCATCCAGCGCTAAGGTCACGGATTTACCATCTTTTGCGAATATTCTTGAGAGACGACGTTCTTTAGACATTTATTTACTCCTGAGATAAAAAACAAAAAAAAAGCCCTCAGAGACTCGCGTCTCTGAGGGCTTTCTGTTCACATACCCTTTTGATAATGGTTCGGGAATCCAAAGCATTATCAATGCAATTTTTTAGCAAAGTGAGAAAGGTTTAACTTTTGTTTAAATTAAATCTGTTCTCTTGCGTGATTAAATAACTAACACACGCGATAACTTACTGTCCAGTTGGTATCGTTGAAATGAGAGATTCATCACATCAATATGTTGTATTCTGTGAAAAGTGCCGGGTTAAATACAGAAACCGAACCCTTAAAAAACCAGGCAATAACGCATCCTGACAAGGGGGAGAACGCCAGGCGTTTATTTCATCCGCATGAAGAACCCATCCATGCATGCTCCTGCCTGCAGGTCGTCATCCACAAACGCGCATTTATTCCCGTCCGGATGGCGTACAAAAACGTTATAGCATCGTTGTCGGCATGGCGGTCTGTCCCCCGGAATGATTTTTTCCCGCCGCCCGGGCAAATTACTCGTCCGCTTTGTGCGCCCAGGCAGGCATCGCCGTCAGGTAACGTTTTGCCCGTTTCCGTGATTCCGCTACGCCCACCTTTTGCCAGGAGTCGAGAAAAGCCGCCAGACCGGATACGGCCTCTTCCCAGGATTTCAGATTACCGTCGCTGTCGCTGCAATACGCGCAATATTTATCGCTGGCCCCTTGCGCATCGGGTGCGGACATCGGCATTCCGCAGGCCTGGCAAAACCGTTCGTGCTGTGTCATAGAGCGCTCCTCCTGTCGTTGAGTTGTCTACTAAACATACAGAATTTACGCCTGGCGTTTAGCGTTTCAGATCAATAGATCCTGCCGTAACCGTTCTGGTGGATCTTCTGCCGGGACGTGCGGGAGGGATAACGGGCAACTTACTCCGTATCGCGCAGCTATCGCCTCCCTTATTTCTTATTGGTGCAATGGTTGATCGCAGGCCGCGAGGATGGATTCATGCATCGCTTCGGAAAGTGTTGGATGCGCGAAGATCATCGACAGGAGACTTTCATCTGTGGCCTCCAGGTGACGGGCGATGCCAAACCCCTGGATCAGTTCCGTGACCTGTGCGCCAACCATATGCGCGCCCAGCAACTCGCCGGTTTCAGCATCGAAAATCGTCTTCACAAAACCCTCTGTCTCGCCGCTGGCCAGCGCCTTACCATTATTCTGCCAGGAGAACTTACCGATTCTGACGGGCCGTCCCCTGGCCAGGGCCGTCGATTCCGTCAAGCCCAGACTGGCAACCTGGGGCCGGGCATACGTGCAACCGGGCACATAGTCGCGATCAAGCGGGTGGGCGCCTTCGACACCAGCCAGTGTCTCAACGCAGATCACGCCTTCGTGGCTGGCCTTGTGCGCCAGGCACGGCGGGCCGGCTACATCGCCGATGGCATAAAGCCCGAATACGTTAGTGCGACAAGCGGTGTCCGTCTTGATAAAACCGCGGTCTAACTCGACGCCCAGCGTTTCCAGCCCCAGATCTTCAATATTCGGCTGTACGCCAACCGCCAGCAGCACGCGTTCGACGTCCTGAGAATATTCGGCGCCGGTGTTTTTCATGGTGCAGCGCACCCCGGTCCCGGTGAGCTGTACTTGCGTCACCAGGGTCTGGGTATGGATCTGAATACCGCGTTTTTCGAATGACTTACGCACTGCTGCAGACACCTCGGCATCTTCCACTGGCAAAATCTGCGACGCCAGCTCGACCAGCGTCACTTTACAGCCCAGATCGTTATAAAGGCTGGCGAACTCGACGCCAATTGCCCCTGAACCGATGATTAATAGCGACCTGGGCAATAGCTTCGGCCGCAGCGCCTCGAAATAGGTCCAGATATATTCGCCATCTGGCGCGATGCCTGGTAATGCGCGTGGTCGGGCGCCCGTGGCCAGGATCACGTGATCGGCCCGGTAATCGCGCGTCTCCCCCCGGGCATCCTCGACCGTTATTTGCCCCTTGCCGCGCAGCCGCGCGGTGCCATCAATGACCTGCACGCCATTTTTCTTCAACAGGTACGCCACCCCGCCGGTGAGCTGTTGCGATACGGTACGGCTAAACTGCACCAGTTTCTGCAGATCGATGTTCACCTCACCCACGCTGATGCCCAGCTGACTGGCATGGGTGATACTGTGCGCGACCTCAGCGCCATGCAACAGTGCCTTGGTTGGAATGCATCCCCAGTTCAGGCAGATGCCGCCCAGATGTTGTTTCTCCACTAATGCGGTACGAAGCCCTAGCTGGCCGGCACGGATGGCGGCCACGTATCCCCCAGGACCACCGCCGATGATCAGCACATCGTATTTATCGTGCATAGCTCGTCTCCTGGATAAACATCAAGGTTGGGGTTTCAGCCAGTCGCCTGAGTTCCCGGAGAAAAGCCGCACCTGCCGCGCCATCGATAACCCGGTGATCGCAGGATAGCGATACCGTCATTTGCTGGCGCGCGACGATTTGCCCGTCGCGTACTACCGCCCGCATTTCGCCGGCGCCAATGGCGAGGATTGCGCTTTGCGGTGGATTGATGATGGCGTCAAACTGCCGGACGCCAAGCATCCCCAGATTTGACACGCTAAAGGTCCCCCCCTGGAACTCTTCCGGCTTCAGCGTGCCCGCTTTGGCCCTGGTCACCAGCGAGTGAATTTCGTTCGATATGTCGCTAATCGATTTCCGGTTCGCCGAGCGGACAATAGGGGTAATTAGCCCGGCAGGCAGCGCAACGGCCACCGAAATGTCGGCATCCGCAAAGCGGCGGATACTTTGTGTCGCTTCATCAAACTGGATGTTGACGTCAGGCACGGCCACCAGCGCCAGAGCGCAGGCCTTCACCAGCAGGTCATTAACCGAAATCTTGACGCCGGGTACTTCGCGGTTAATTTCCTGACGTAGCGCTAACAGTCTTTCCAGATCGAGATCGACGCTCAAACGGAAATGGGGAGACTGTTGCTTGGACGTTTGCAGGCGAGAGGCGATAGCCCGGCGCATACCGGACATGGGGATGCTTTCATAGGGTACCGGGGTACTCTCCTGTACCGGGCTGGTCTGCGGGTGCTCGTCGAGTAACAACGCCGCGGCCAGCACATCATCGCGACTCACCCGGCCGCGTGAACCGCTGCTTCGGCAGTCATGCAAGTTGATACCCAGCTTGCCGGCCAGACGGCGCGCCAGCGGGGTGGCCGATACCTGGCTGTCATCGGCATGCGAGCGGGGCGCTTTGCTGCGACGAACAGGGGGCGTCGGAGAGGCCAGGCGACCGCCGGCGGCAAGGATCGCGCTTTCCAGATCAGAAACAGAGATACGATCCCCGCGCCCGCTGCCGCGGACTTTTTTCAGGTCGACACCCCAGCGGGCAGAGAGTCGTAACGCATGGGGCGTGGCATTAACCTGAGTCACATCGGTCACGCCTTGCAGACTGACGGGGATGTCGGTCTGCCCAACGGGGGGCTCGGGGCTGTTGGATGGCGGCGAAACAACGGAAGGTGGCTTAGCGCCTGCCTGTGCGGCAGCCTCCGTGCCAGAGGCTGCGGATTTCGCCGTAGCCAGAGTGGCAGCGAATTCGTCCAGGTCAGCATCGCTGACCGAAGGGTCAGCCGCCAGGGCCAGCACGGCGCCTACCTGAAGCGTCTCACCCTCTCGGGCGAGTATCCGACGTAACGTACCGGCAAAGGGGGCCTCCAGCACATTGACGATTTTACTGGTTTCAATCTCACAGATTTCCTGCCCTGGGGTGAAGCTGTCACCCTCCTGGATTGCCCACCGAGCGAGCAAGCCTTCTTCCATGGAAAGCCCCCACTTTGGCATTTCAAGCGTCTTGATTTCGCTCATAGGTTAATCCTCCAGCACTTGACGGACGGCGGCTTCGATACGTTCTACGCCAGGGATCCAGAGTTTTTCGAGAGCAGGGGAGAACGGGACAGGCGTGTGTGGCGGCGTCACCAGCAGAACGGGCGCTTTGAGGAAATGGAATGCCTGGGACGCGATCAGCGCCGCGACATCATGCGCAAAACCGAAGCGTGCCGCGGATTCGTCGACAATCACTACCCGCCCCGTGGACGACACCGATTCCAGAATCCCTTCCTCATCCAGCGGCGAAATGGTCCGCGGGTCGACCACCTCGACCGAGATCCCCTCTCTGGCCAGTTTGTCCGCCACCTGATTGGCTTTATGCACCATTGCCGACAACGCAATGATGGTGACGTCTTCTCCTTCGCGGGTATAGTTGGCTACACCTAGCGGGATGGTATAGCTCTCGTCCGGTACCTCGCCCTTGAGGTCGTACAGCATTTTATGCTCGCAGAAAACCACCGGGTCGTCGTCGCGAATTGACTGGATTAACAGACCTTTGACGTCATAAGGCGTCGAGGGCACCACCACCTTCAGCCCTGGCGTGGTGGCAAAGATATTATAGGGTGACTGTGAATGCTGGGCCGCGGCGGAAAACCCCGCGCCGATCATACCTCGCATCACCAGCGGGGCTCTGGCTTTGCCACCAAACATGTAGCGGAACTTAGCCGCCTGGTTGTACAGCGCATCGTGACTCACGCCAAAAAAATCCATGAACATCAATTCCGCGACCGGCCGCAGACCCGTCGCTGCGGCGCCGGCCGCCATACCGATGATGGCCGACTCGGTAATGGGCGTGTCGATCACCCGATCGGAGCCGAACTGCGTCCACAGCCCTTTAGTGACGCCGAGCACACCGCCAAAAGCTTCTATCTTCGCCTCTTCGGGCGCATTTCCGCCATGACCGCCACGCAAATCTTCACCGATGAGCACCACGCGTTCATCGCGTTCCATTTCCTGAGCCAGGGCTTCCTTGACCGCTTCACGATAGGTTTTAATCGCCATAGTTATCACCCTCAGTATGAGACATAAACGTCTGTCAGCAGGTCTTCCGGAGCCGGATAGGCAGCGGCGCGGGCCTTCAATACCGCATCGTTGACAAGGGCTTCTACTTCCTCGTCAATCGCCGCCAGTTCTTCCTGGGTGATATGCTGTTTGACCTTAGCGGTGAAAATCTTCAGCGGATCATGTTGTTCACGCAGGCGTTGCACTTCACCTTCCGCGCGGTATAGCGCGGGATCCCCCTCAAAATGACCGTGCCAGCGGAAGGCTTTGGCCTCAATGACGCTTGGGCCACCGCCTTCTCGCGCACGTTTGACCGCCTCTGAAGTGGCCTCATAAACGGCAAAGAAATCGGTGCCATCAACGGTCACTGCCGGCAGGCCGAAGCCAGCGGCGCGTCGGGCGATATCACGCCCACCCACGGCGTAGTCATGACCGGTCCCTTCGCCGTAACCGTTGTTCTCGAAAATAAAGACGGCCGGAAGCTGGAGCACGACGGCCATATTGATGGCTTCAAAGACCAGGCCCTGATTAGAACCCCCATCGCCCGTAAAAGAGACACCGACGTTGCCGGTTTTTAGCGTCTTTGCCGTTAGCGCGGCGCCGATGGCCAGGGGAGGGGCTCCCCCAACGATAGCGTTCGCTCCCAGCATTCCTTTCGACAGATCGGCAATGTGCATCGACCCACCCTTACCGCGACATAACCCGCTGTCCTTACCGAATATTTCGGCCATCATGCCGTGAATGTCGCACCCTTTAGCAATACAGTGGCCATGGCCACGGTGTGTTGAACCAATAAAATCTGCGCTCGTTAAATTTTCGCAGACCCCCACCGCGATGGCCTCCTCACCGGTGTAAAGGTGAATGAAGCCGGGAATATCACCGCTGGTATTTTCCTGATGCAACCGCTCTTCAAAGGTCCTGATCTCTCGCATCTTGCGGTAAGCCTGCAATAACGCCTGTTTGCTGAGCATGATTTAATTCTCCTCAATAAAGGTCACCCAGGCGGGGCCAACAGACAGGGCGGATAACCCTGGCCACACCCATGCAATGAATCTACGAGCGGTTAAAGGGAGTGCGAAGCCACCTTCATGGGGGGGTAGGTGGGGGTTTTCATGCTTGAGGTCAAACTTTCTAAATTTTGTGTAGCTATAAAGTTTGGCGGCCCCATGTCATCCCGGGGGCTGGCGTACAATTGAAAAAAAACAAAGCGAGTAGATAACCACGGATGAAGCCATCGGATTTAGAAAGTCGCCAATCACCATCACTGGTCTCCGGGCCATTGCGGCTGACGCGAGGCTTGCCGCTAATCCTGACCAAATTCGTCCCGCCTCGCTCCTCGATACAATTGCTGGAGCGCCCCCGGCTTCTTCAGCTTCTCAATCCCGTTCAGCAGTGCCGGCTGGGCGTCGTTTGCGCCGGCGCTGGATTTGGCAAAACCACGCTGTTGGCGCAATGGCATCAGCAGATGGTCGCCCATGGGGAACGTATCGCCTGGCTGAGCCTCGATGAGGATGATGATGACGTATGGCAGTTTATTCCTTACCTGCTGCAAGCATTGCGTCCACTCTATGCTGACTGGGACGCCGATTTCTGGCGTGATATGGAAGAACAGAAGCTCTCCAGCTCCGAGCAGCTGCTGGCCGGGCTCATTAACCAGCTACACTACTGCCCGCATGACATATACCTGATTATCGACGACTTTCACGTGATTAACGATCGTGGGGTCTATGAAGCGCTGGGGTATTTACTCAAGCATGCGCCTGCCGCCTTGCATCTGATCATTGGCAGCCGTTTCCACCCCAATCTTGCGCTGAGCCAGCTGCAGGCCCAGGACCAACTGGTGGAGATCTATGATCGAGACCTGCAATTCACGCTCGAAGAAACGAAACACTATTTTAGCCGCACGGTTGCGCTACCCCTCAGCAACCACCATGCACAGCGGCTGCAGTCCGTGACTGAGGGCTGGATCGCAGGGATGAAGATCGCTTCATTGTCCGCAGAATTACAGCATGATCCCGAGCATCTGTTGCGCAATATGCATGGAGGAACACGGTCCATTGCCCGCTATCTTAAAGAGGTGGTCCTGGACCCGCTGCCGGAAGAGGTGCTTGATTTCCTGGTGAAAACGTCCTTCCTCAGTCGGTTAAATGCCGAACTATGCAATGCAGTGACTGGACGTGATGACAGTCAAGCGATGCTGGCATGGATTGAGCGACACAACCTTTTTTTGTCAGCCCTTGACGAACAAGGCTACTGGTTCCGCTACCATCCTCTGTTGCAGGAAAATCTTCGGACCATGCTGCAGCAGAACAACGCTATTAATCGCAAACAGCTACATGAATTAGCCAGTCATTGGTTCGTCGAACAGAAGCTGTGGTCTGAGGCGGTACGCCATGCGCTCAGCGCAGGCAAGCCGGTGCATAGCCCCGGGCAGGACGGCGCAAGCGCTCAGTCACTGGCGGAAGAAGGGGATATCGATACCCTGATCTCATGGATGCATCATTTACCGCCCAGCACCGATCCTGCGCGCATTGACCTGCAAATTAACCTGGCCTGGGCACTGGCGCATTATTTCCACTTTGATGAGTCGAGGCAGCTGCTTGATAACCTCGATCAGATGGTGCTTCATCACCGTGATGATTTAACCCGCAGCACCTGGTGTAAATTGCGCGTTGTGCGGGCAATTTGCGAAGCCTTTGCTGAAAACATCCCGGAGAGTCTGGCTATTGTTCAGCCGTTGCTGGCCGAAGTGCCCTGCGGCGACACCTGGGTAGATGGTCTGATATGCAATATTCTCAGCTATTGCCATGTTGTTAACCAGCGCTATCACGACGCGCTGGAGGTTCAACAGCATATGCCCTCTCCGGAAAGCCCTTTAGATAATCTGTTTGTCTCGGTATATCGCGCTTTTATCATTGCCCAGTGTCATCTTTGTCAGGGCGATCTGGGAAAAGCCGGGTGGTACGCAGAGAAAACGTTGCGCCAGGCTGAATGTTATACCGGCACCCAGTCGACCAGTGGCGCGACGCTGGCGCCGCTGCTGGCGGAGATAGCCTATGAATGTCAGAGGGGTGACTCGCCCGAGCATCTGTTAGCCGACCGGCTCGAATTCATCGACCGGTTCAGTCCACCCGACGCGCTGAGTCGTTGCTATACCTATCTCGCGCGTCAGGCCTTAGATAGCGATATGCCCTATGAGGCCGAGCGATTGCTGGAGCATGCGCAGCGCCTTGCGGTGTCTCGCGGCTGGCAACGGCTCCAGGCCATGTTGTTAGCCGAGCAGGTGAGGGTGCGCCTGCAGCGCGGCAATTTCACCGGCGCAGAGCAACTGCAACGGCAGCTTGAACAAATGGCCGCCAGCTTCAGAATGGATGCCGAACATCCCCGCCAACGCGCCATCGTTATGTCTGCATCTCTTAGCCGCAGCCGGCTTCTTCTCGCCAGAGGCCAGGCGCCGCAAGCCTGCATTTTACTGGCTGAGATGGTCTCCGATCAGGAAAGCCGGGGGGACAGGTTAACCGCAGCGCGTCTGCGTACGCTCTGGTCATTAGCCTTGTGGAACAGCGGCAAAACTGCCGCTGCGCGCATGACATTTCAGCCAGTGCTGCAGCTGGCTGAACAACAGCATCTCAAGGGCCTCTTTCTTGACGCTGGCGATACCTTGCAACCTTTGCTTGCCGGTATGAATGAAACCTCTTCGGCTTGTACAGAGGAAGGGATAGTCCATGAACCCTGGGCAGACAAGCGCGCGCCTGCAGACAGAACACCGCTAAATAGTGGAAGCCCCGATATTCATGAGGAGCTCAGCGAGCGAGAGTTGCAGATATTACAGCTGATCGCTGAAGGTCAGATGAACAAAGAAATCGCCCGCTCCCTCGCTATTTCTGCCGAGACGGTCAAGTGGCACATCAAAAACATCTACGCGAAGCTTAAAGTGAATAGCCGCACTCAAGCGATGAGCCGGGCGCTGGAGATGAAATTACTGGATTAACGGATTGAACAGGGGGGCAGTTTTGATGTCCTTGCTCAGCGATAAGTGCGTTGAGTTTAAGGGGGCGACGCAAGGGGAAAGCAACCCTGGTGTAAACCCAGAGAGGCTTTTATCTTGATGTAGAGTGGTACTGTTTTCCGGGAGGAGATCAGTTCTTCATGTCCTGAAATTTCATGAAAGCCATTGCTGTGGCAACACCTAAAACCAATGTTATTTCCAATAAGGAAAACCTTTTTTATTTGTTATTTTCATTTTTCATCGTCCTTTTTATTTTCACGTAATTGTTAATCAGCAATAATAAAAAAGTGACCAATATTATCTCTGAAATTAAAAAACCATTTTTCAGTTATGAACACACACCTTAGGTTGAACTTTAAGTCACCATTGAATTAGTTAAAATTAATATAATAACTGTATGTTATTGTTACCACTCTATCCATACACTGTATAACAAACCATATCCCACAAATCTAAATTATTAGATAGAATAGACTATCTGCTTTAAATCTTTCTATGTAAAAAAATAATTGTAATAATTCCATTAAAAATCAGAGGGTTAATGCATGAATGCTGCGTACTGGAGTAGAAGAAAACAGAATGATGATGATAACTACCCTGTAAAAGAATTCAATTCAAATACTGAAGACAGCCAGTACCAAAGAGATAGAGCAAGAGTTATTCATTCGGCAGCATTTAGACGATTACAAACTAAGACGCAAGTATTAGGACTCGGAGAAAATGATTTTTACCGGACACGATTAACACATTCTTTAGAGGTAGCACAGATAGGCTCTGCCATTTGTGAAAGATTACATGAAAAGTATACGACAGATGAACTCATTAGAGCGTGGATTCCATCCTTAAGCCTGATTGAGGCTATTGGTTTGAGTCATGATATAGGTCACCCTCCTTTCGGTCATGGTGGTGAAGTAGCACTTAACTATTCCATGATTGATTCAGGTGGATTTGAAGGCAACGGACAGACCCTAAGAATTGTTAGTCGCCTTGCCGAATACTCACCAAATCATGGCATGGATTTGACTCGAAGAACCCTTTTAGGACTGGTAAAATATCCGGCTCCATATAGCGAAGTAAGAAACTATAATCAAAAGGAAATATCCAAAACTATTCTTCCCTTAAATTTGGATAACTGGCACCCCCCAAAATGTTATCTTGATGATGAAAAAAGTTTACTTGATTGGATTTTTAAAGAAATCCCTAAAAAAGACATTGAGATATTTTCAACTATTAAATTTGTTGAGGGCAATCATCATGAAACAATTTTCAAATCATTCGACACGACAATTATGGAGCTTGCAGATGATATTTCATATGGAGTTCATGATTTAGAAGACGGTATAGCATTAGGTCTCATAACTAAAAGCATGTGGGAAAGTGATATTACCCCAATAATTTTAACTCATAATAATAATCAATTGGCAAAAAACATTGATTTCTATAATGCAAATCTCTTCGATGGCTCTAATAAAGAAAGAAAACACGCAATAAGTAAGTTAGTAGGATATTTTATTTCATCTATATACGTTGAAAGGAATGATGTTTTCGACACACCACTTTTAATGCTAAAAGCTACCCAAGATAATGACAGTATGAGCATATTGAAAGCGTTAAAAAAATTCGTCATGAATCGGGTAATAAAAACACCAGAAGTTCAGGTTTTAGAATATAAAGGTCAACAAATCATATTGAAGATATTTGAAGTCTTACGTGAAAATCCTAACCGACTGCTTCCAAAAAACACACTCAGTGCTTATAAAAATGCTGAAAATAAAAACAGAGTTTTATGCGACTATATATCTGGAATGACTGACAGTTATGCAACAAAACTGTACCACAAATTATTCACACCCGATATCGGTTCAATTTTTGATAGGTTGTAGATAAAAATAAAAAATTACAACAAGGATAAAGAATGAAGATTGACAACATACAACTACACTCTTTCTTACGCTCACAGAATATAACGTATTTTCATCACGCAAATACTGTAGCAACTGCAATATCTTTTATTAGGAATGGGGGGCTAGTTTCAAGAAGTGATATTGAAAGACTTGGAGCATTTCAAACGATGCAGGAATCCGACCCGGAAGATAAGCAATATGACGTCTGGGGAGATGTGTTTTTGGACACAGTGGACCTTCATGGTTATTTCCCGAGACAAAACCTATATGGTCCTGTTTTGTTCAAGTTTAATATGGATTTTCTACTTCATGAAAATTTAGATATATGGATAACAAAAACAAACCCAATGTTTTGGGTCCCAAACATGTCAAGTAATGAAAGATATTTCCAAGGCATGTCTGACATTTTACTGAACTGGAATAATTTTGAACGCCAACGCAAAATGATAACAATACGAAAACCATATCACCCAGTACTATTTAAGTACTTGGAGGAAATAGTTCTTGATGATCCCAGCGTTCAAATTTATGACGAAACCGTACTTTATGATGTAGCACATACATTGTTAAGTATAGAATTGAACAATGTTCAATTGCCTTTAACACTATTAACAAAAAGACGTTGTGGCGGGTGTTTTTGCCAAGATAATTACCTAAAACAATTAACTATAGAGAAGTTAATAAGTTTATTTTTAGCACCACAACATAAGCATTGGAGAAACTAGACTTGCGATATTTAAATAACATTTAAAAATTTTCCACCTCACCCTCTGGGGCTTGTTCAACAGTTGACCGACCTAAAAGCGAGTTTTAGGCCGGTTCACCGTTCGGATGTGAAAAAAATGATTAGAACTTAGTTTTGTTTGATCTCCTCCCTGAAAACAGTGCCAGGCTAAACTGAAGTCTCCGGTCTTTCTTCCATCTCACAGAGAGGCACATCGCCATGAAAAAGACCAGCTATACCGAAGAACAGATAGCACTGCACTGCATTTTGGCCAGGGTCAAAACCCTGGAAATCTCGAAAAGTGCGTGGAACTAAAACGGGTGCGCTTACACAATGTCAAAAAATATATTTGAATTTTTATATATGAAAGAAGCAAAGCTTCACTCTACGTCTTGTATGGACAGCGAGATAATCTAGAGTAACCTTCTATATCAGGAAGCCCTGAAGACATTCACAGGGCACATTCTGTTAGAGTTAATATTAAGCTGGAGGTAGCGCCCAAAGTTCTTCAAGGTTCACATCGTCGCTGCTGGGTCGATGCTGTTTCAGCAGCGGTTCAATTTTCAATATCATTGGAAGATCAAAAGCGGTTCCAGTGACTACGCAGCAGCCCTTGGCTAGAGTCGGTATGAGAGCCTTAGAACTGGAATCTAACGTGCTAATTGTATTATCTAATAGCATAAGGTCGCGATCGTTAACCAATCGGTGTATGAAGAAATTGTGAATCTGGGAAACAATAGTAGGTGAAATGTCTGCAGGCCGCTGACTAGATAGTGTGAGGTATACGCCATACTTGCGTCCCTCCTTAATTATTTCTTCAAAGAGTTCAAGCCGGTAGTCTTTCCAGATTTCATGCTCACGGGTGGACTGCTCTGACAAAATATTGTGTGCCTCATCAATGATAAGATGCAGAGTCCGGCTTGGAGGGCTTTTAAGATTCTCTGCATCTTTATGATTTGTCTAGAAATTTTTGGCTACAAGCAGTGGCAAGATCTTTTTTATCTCATTCTTGCATTTCTTTAAAGATATGACATGTAAGAGATGCGGAGGCTGTGGCACATCAACGATTTCAAGAACATTACGCAGAGCCGATATAGATGACTTGGCCCTAGCTAGCACCGGTTGAATGTGTTCGTATTGGGCATAGCCAAATACAACATCTGAACAGAGTTGGAGGTAGCACCGCAATATTAGTTCGTCGAATTGATCAATTCCATCTAAATTAACACTCTCATCAATAATGGGTTTGATATTCGCGTCAAATCCATTGCCATTTGAATTATAGTACGTGCCGCTGGTATGCTTAAAATACTTATCTTTATTGTAATAAATAATTCCTTTTAAATGATCTTGAAGCAATTCGCAGTCAATCATGCGTGCAATTTCACGACTCAAATCCAAAGCATCTGATTTCGCTTCACCTGTACTAAAAACTTTTTCAAAAACCTTTTCTACATACCTTTTGAGTGGCGTAGTTTTAAATTTTCCCTTACCAGATAGAACGCGACGCAGAAATGGCTGTTGTGTGTTCGTAGTTGCCTGAAACAAGAGGCTTAGGGTTTCGATATCCCAAAAATGAGCACCTTCAATCTTGAATTTGTGCTTTGCTTTTTTAGAGTCCAGCACTGTGATTTGCTTATTCTTAGCTGGTAGTAGCTGATCTTCCGTGTATTCACCATTAAAATCTATGATAACGAACTGGCTCTTGTGCTGTAATGCTTGGAGTCGCTCATTAAAAAGTGTAGTATAAAGTTTAGCTAGCGTATTAGATTTACCACTCCCGGTGTTACCAAATATGCCCAAATGGCTGTTGAATAATCGCATCCATGGGAGGTTGATGGGTACATTCTCCTTGAGCATGGAGCCAATAAAAAAGCCTGTTTTACCGTCCGCCCCATAAATTTTCCCTACCATAAGTTCGCTGAGTAGAGATGCCTTGTCTCGGATCATCGGCATGTACTTCACACCTTCAAAAAACTTATCATCTACTATATAACCAATGGGGCGAACATCCACTTTTCGTACATATTGGATCTTCTCGGCATCAGTCTCTAGCTTTTTCTCATCCAAAAATTCACCTTCAACAAGACAGACAATATCTATAAAGCCTCGCTGAATAGATACGTGCTCCCGAAGTGAAATACCTCTGTACTTAACTCCTCCGTAAAAAATAGTCTCATGATTGGAGTCTTCAAAAATTCGAAGGGAGATACGCACTCCACTCACTGCAATGACCTCACCTACGATGATACTCATATCAGATCCTCCTCTTCAGCTTTTAATGGAGGCTCATAAGTGTCTGGCGTGAGTGAGAAAACATATTTATTGAAATTGGTGAAGTCCATATTCATATCTTCAGCGGGCCCAATTACTTGGACGTTTTTCCAAGATTTGAATTCTTCCCGCATGCTATTTGCACTATTGTTGCTATAACAACAAATAAAAGTATGAAGTTGTGGGTTGGAGAGGGAGCGTTGGATAAGTCTGAGAATGTGTTCATCAGCAAACGAAAAGCCAAACGTTATGAGTATAGAATTTGGTTTTTCAAGCTCATAGCTTAATAGCCTGAGCATCTGGTAGTAGTGTTCTTCGAAGACAGTTTCGTAAAACTTCCACTTAGTGGGGTTGACAATAGGTAGCTTATTGTACTCCCCCCAGAAAATATCTATCTGGTCTTGATTGAATGCCAAGGATGGAATGCCTTCGGTTCTGTTGCCATCGACACCAAGAAATTCGGAATATCCATTTAAATTTCCGAGTGTCTCTTCTGTCAAAAGGTTACTAAAATCATTGCGGTAATTGACTTCAATCTTATCACCGCTTTTTGACCAGTAAACCGAACCGTGAAGATGGATAATATTTAGCTGCGGGATGCCATAGTTGCTTCGTTCAAATACTCCAGTATGACAATGAAAAGTACTGAAGTTTTTGGAATGAAGATGCTTTGTGTGAAAACCGGAGGTACCATCATTCACCACAAAATCATGTGATCCCTTCATGAGAAGGCTGTCAGCTGTATGGGACAGGCATCCATCATAGTTTGTGGTAAAAATATTGATTTTGCGGTTGAGGTCTTTCCTTCTATCCAACAACCCCAAAAGGGTTGTTAAAAAAATCTCATAATTCTTGAGATTTTCTTTTCCTTTATTCGTTGTAACGAAACTTGGATTGAATGTCTGCACTGGAAAAATACATGTGTTGTAGTAGTGCATGAATAACGCGGTTCGCTTCTCTGGCGAGTTTTCAAACTGTGTGGCGAGCGTCTCGATCGTTTCTCGCCGTCCCTCTGCATTCTTGATGGCTAGGGACAGCGTCGGGAACAAGTCTGCTGAAGCGCCTGAGCCAATCAGTATGTTGATGTTCTTATTGTATATATCCAGTGGCTGGATAGCCTCAAACATACTTACCTCCCTTATTTAGTTTTGTTGAAAATAGCATCGAAGTGTAGGCAGGCCAAGCTTCGGCTTTTGCACAAATTTTGTAGCAATGTTCACTACTACTCTGATTTTTCGACTATTGTAGCGGATGGCATATATTGGCCTCATACCGGCCTAAACATCCAGACTGACAATAATCTTTTTCGAGGCTGTCTTTCAAAACATTAAGCTCGTAATAATCAATTCCTTCGTAAAGTACTAGTATAATCCGTATACCACTGCATCATCTCTCTTCGCCCTTCCAGATACTACGCATGGTTATACGTCCCACGAATCGCATTCTTATCAACGTGAGCCAGCTGGGTTTCAATCCCTGCCGTATTGAACCCTTTCTCATGCAAAATCGTACTCATCGTCTTACGGGGATCATTACGCCTTGGGAATACCAGTGGATATTGCCCAGTCATCACTTTGAGCTGCTGTACGATTTCCAGCGCTTGGGTAGATAGGGGGACAAGGTGAGGCCGTTTCATCTTCATACGCTCTGCGGGGATTTCCCACACCGCTTTTTCAAGATCAAATTCACTCCAGAAAGCACCTCGGAGCTCGCCTGTACGAACTCCCGTAAGGATCAGCAAACGTGCGGCAAGAACAACTAACGGGCCGCCTGTATAGCCAGAGAGAGCTTTAAAGAAGTCTGTTAACTCCTCAACGGTAAGGAAGGGATAATGCTTCGATTCATGCCCTGTCATCGCACTGGTTAGATCCGCTGCAGGGTTATATTCCGCACGACCGGTAACGATGGCGTAGCGAAAGACTTCGCTGCGGCGCTGGCGAACCTCCTTAGCCTTCTCTGTCGCGCCACGGCTTTCCATTCGACGTAGCACATTCAGTAGAACTAGCGGTTTGATTTCATTCACAGGCTGCTGGCCGATATAGGGGAAAATATATTTATTGAAAGCTTCAATAATGTCAGAGGCATAGCCTTCTGATCATCGGCTCACCTTCGTTCCGTGCCATTCAATCGCCACCGCCTGAAACGTGTTGTTGAGCCGCACATCGCGAACCAGCTTTTCTTCTTTCTTGGCGAAAGACGGATCGATGCCCTCGGCCAGCTTTTTCTTGGCTTCATCACGTAATGCCCTCGCTTGTGCAAGGGACACTGCCGGATAGACCCCAAAAGCCATACGCTTCTCTTTTCCATTGAAGCGATATTTCATCTACCAGTATCGGGAACCAGAGGGAACGACTTCAAGATACAAACCAGCACCCTCTGCCAGCTTGTAGGCTTTCTCTCTGGGTTTAGCGGCGTCTACCTGTCGTACATTTAGCTTCATTGGGGGCATCTACCTGGACCGAACACAGAATGCCACCACTTATGCCCCCAATAGGTGCTTGATTTCGGTTGAATCCAGTGGATAACGGAAGATAAGAACCGGGCTACAAAGCGCAATATTCTTGGGTTTAATAGATTTCGGTTTACTTGGAAAGCGTTTGAAATGGTGCCGATAATAGGAGTCGAACCTACGACCTTCGATTCCAATGACGTGTTTCACAAGTCATTGATTCTTCGAACCGTATGCGCTGCTCCTGAAAGGCAAAACTGACACAACTGATCACAGTTGCCCCTGAATATTAGATCGGGGGAAAGATGAAATACAAGCCTAATGCGTACCTTGTTAAAGAAAACTCTTCGGTGTACTCCGTCAAGGTCACTATTCCGCCTTATATGCGTTCCCTTTTTGGGAATCGAACAGCATTCATGCGTACAACTGGCACGGCAGATATCAGGGAAGCCCGAATCATTCGTGACAAAGTCATGCACGAATTTTTTGCTATCAGAGACCGACTCAAGCCAAAACCCCAACGTAACAGTGTCGATCGCGTCCTGGTGGAACTGCGCTCTATCAACCAGCATGTAAGCCAAAATAATGGGATAGACTTCGCCACGGCTCGTGTGTGTCCCTCCCTTGTTCAACTGCGGGATGAATTTATTGTCCAACACAGTGACAGGCGCAAGCTGTCTACCCTGAGCAAGTACATTAAGGCGGTGGAGGTCTTCACGGCTCATTTCCGGCGTAAGGATTTCCAGTTGCAGGAAATCAACAGGACTATGGTCACCGATTGGTTAGACAGCGCCAAGCAGGAGAAAGCCAGCCAGACACTGGCGAATTATCTTGGCTGTCTGTCCCAACTAGTGGCACAAGCCCAAAACCGCTATCACGACGCACCGAAAGCCAATGTATTCACGGGCCACAAACTGGACGTGCGCCATGATCGAGAAAGCTACGAACCCTTTAGCGGTGACGAACTGGCTAAGGTGTATGCGATGCTTGATGAAGAGATGAAAGCCGTTGCGATAGTGGGAATGTATAGCGGTATGCGCCTTAACGAAATCTGCTCTCTGCAAATCAGCAATATCAAAACCGTTGAGGGGGTATGGTGTTTCGAGGTGACGGAAGGTAAGACACGCAATGCGGCGCGGTTGGTTCCTATCCATAGCAGGCTATTCGCTCTCGTTAAACGGCTTATCCAGAACAACCACAACGGCTTTCTGTTCTACCATGCCAGCATCACAGAACGTGCAGACGGCAAGCGCTCAACGTGGCACACACAGCGATTTACACGAGCTAAGCGTAAAGCGTTGGGTGAGAAAGGCACGGAACGGAAGGTGTTTCATAGTCTGCGAGGAATGTTCATCAGCCAGCTTGATCGGGAAGGTGTACCAGAGGACAGGATCGCTTTGATTGTGGGCCATGAGAGGGGGAAAACGGAGAGTTTCAGAACCTACAGCAAAGGGCCAGGGATGAAGGAACTATCGGAGTATGTGGAATTGGTGGGTTATGAATTTTGTCCTTAGTATTACATTGCCGCCATCTTAATGGCGGCAAACTATGGTGATCACTTATGGTAAAAAAACTACCCGTCGTATCTTCCCCATTTCGCGATACCAGCGCGAGCCTCAACTTCTCCTTCGCGGCTAACCAAAGAGTCAGCAAAGGCTAAGTGTGCATTCATGTAAGCATCAAAATCTTTCTGAGGAACACCGTTTTGAAGAGCGCGGTTCCACCATGAGTAAACAACAACCAATTTTCCAAGTTCTGGATCTTCATTCTTGAGCCGCTCAACACCGCCGTCGTTATGAGCAACAGCCCAGCCGAAAGCCTTAGAAAAATCTCGGACTTTACGTGGCTGTATACCTGAAGCCAGCTTTTTATGCTCTGCCGCATGGTACTTCTTGTCATCCGCATCAGAAGGGTCATACAACATTCCGCATATTCTACAAGTTGTCATGTCACTATCCTTTTTAAGTTCAATCATTACATCCAGAGGATAAAACGATTACATGATTTGGGGCGTTTATCCATAGCGGGATAGTTCACAGACACAAAAAAAACCGGGCGGTTTCCCGTCCGGTTAGTTAATGTTCTTCTTTCGTTTCTCGCTGAGGTAGTACCTTACTGCGCTGTCGAATCCATGCGTGTGGATGCGGTCCAACAGGCTGGAACGACTACAGCCGAGCCGACGGGCCAAAGCGGACATGTTAATAATCGCATCGTCATTGGTCCCGTCTAAAATCCACTGCATCAACGGCATGTTGCCAGTACCGATCAAAGCTAATTTCATATGTATCTCCTCTTCTTTGCCTCCAGCACCGAAGGTGTCTCGCAATAGCGAGAGTGCTTCGCACCGTTAGCCTCGCCAGCAGCGGGGGCAATGCGCCCCCAAAATCCGCTGTCTTACGCTGCGTCGTCCATAGTGACCTTCAGAACGAAGTCCGGACGCATTGGGATTTGAATCTGTGATAACTCGCTGACCACCTCATAGTTCATGAACTTATCACGCAGAACGTAATGGTAAGACGGATAAACCGGACCATTAGCAACTTCAGCATGACGGCTCGCCGGAGTCTGGTAAGTCATATACGGAGACAGGTCACCTTCTACGATGTTGGAGAATGTCGCCAGCATGTAGCCTTCACCATCTGCAATGCCGTACAGCGGGTCATCTACCTGTACCACGGTTACGCGCCCAATGTTATATCGGTCATATGCACCCAAAGTGTCAGGGAAAATGATATCGCGGGACGTGGCTTGGAATAATGCTGCCTGATATGCGGTTGGGTTCGCCTGAATAGCGGCGAATAACGAAGGTGAAGCTAGCAGATAAACCTGCTTAATGCTGGAAGACCAACCACCCAGATTTTTCTTCAGCAGAGTGACAGCATTCTGCATCTCAGTAATAACGTTGGCACTGGTGCCAGTCTTCACGGTTGTTGTTGGCTGGCTAATGCCCCAGAAGGTTTGCCAGTTCAGATCAGGGCCTTCGCGTAGATGTGTCGCCTCTACAGTATTGTGAAGCAGGCTCTGCGCCATGGCATATTCAACATCACGGCGGGTTTGCAGGTAGTGCTTCAGGGTATGATTAGCAACTACATCTTCAGCGGTCATCTGGCGATTTGTTCCCGGCTGACGTTTCCCCTGCCAATCCTGGCTGGTGATGGTTGAACTGTAGACATGCAGTGGAGCCTGAACGGTCACGTTAGCCGCTTTAGGGAAGTTTAGACCCGACATTTCCGAGCCATAACGGGCAACAGATTTGGTCACTTCACGCTGCACATCTTCCAGTGTGTCGAGCGCGATGATTTGCGTATCACTTGGACGGCTGGTAAAGATCCCTAGGCTGGACAGAAGGAACCCCTCGCCGCTTGGCTTCACGAACTGACCGGAAAGGTTAGTAAAATCACTTAATTTCATATTGTTATCACTCCTTGATTAGATTGCGGTGTTTGCGTCAGCAATGCGGTTGCCTTGCTTAACAAGGGCAGCGTAAGCAGCATCTTTTGCAGCGGCAGCTACAACCAGACCAGATGGATTGAACACACAGCCACGGTCTGAAATGACCAGGCTACGGGCATCACCTGCAATTTGGTTTTGCAGAGCTACAGCACAGTTATCAGCATCGGCAGCAACGTATGCCGCGCCAGTGGTCGGGTTGATCACATCACCACAAGTCACATCAGCAGCCAGATCAAGGATCACTTCTCGTTTGTGAAATACAGGATCTTGGGTATAAACCAATACACTCTGTGGGGTTTTACTTTCGTATTCGAACGGCATATTTTTCTCCATACAGTTAGTCGCCAGGGCGATTAACGGTTTACCGTTAACCTGCACGGCAGGCAGTTATTGTTATTCGGCAGATTTGCCGAAATTTGCTTCAGCTATAAAAGAGGCCGCACAAAGGCGACCTTCTTAACTTCGTGTTCCAGCAGAAAATACCCGTTATCAGGTTTGACTCTGTCAAATCGCTACCAGCGATAAAAAAGACCAAGGCGAGAATATCCCGCCTGGTGTAGGTCAGTAGTTTTCTGATGGAGATATTTGGAAAGCATGATCGGTGGGTCACGCTTTAGGAATGAGGGAGCACAGCAGCGGGAGACCTCATATCTTCGCTGCCGCACTCAATGCCAGTTTTCGTCTGACAAGACGGCCTGTCGAGGAGGACAGGACTTGGCAAATCCACCTTGGGTGGAAATCTTTTCTGATACAGCCAGCGGCAATGGCCTAACCTTACCGTGAGAGGGTGCGGATATTGGCTGTATGAGAAAAGGCCCGCACGGTGTTCACACAGGCACTTTAAGTAAGGAGAAAGGGAAAAATACATTTGGCTGTTGTAATTCACCTTGTATATTATTTTAACACGGGACTATTTCTTTTGCAACAAATTTCACGGGAAATGTTGACTTCTCGATAAATTTGATATATGAGCGGCAGATTCGCCGCCCTATATATTATCCCTCCGCAACCGCAAGAATAAGGTTGTTTTGGGCCTGTTCGTAGTCCCTCAGCTTTGTATCAATCAGACCGTTAATAGCGCCGTCATTCACGTTAATATCAAGCGGTGAGAGTTTAATCTCAGCTTCGCCAGTGACCGCAACAGGAATCGGCTGTCGCTGAGTCATGCTGTCAATTGTCGGAACCGTGAACGTTGGTTGCTGGGGTTGTATTGAGTTGAAACCAGGAACATTCAACGCTAGCGCTGGATCGTTATACGCCGTGCCTGAGCCAATATTGCTCGGTGCTGAACTATCCAGCCACGGGTAAATCTGCTTAAGCGTCTGACCGATGCTACGTGGATCAAAGCCGGTCTTTTCCTTAATCCAATCGGCAGCACCATTTGCGGAGTCATCTACCACGCTCGTATAAACCGCATCCGGCAGTGTCGCACCTTTCTTGAGTTGTTCACCAACTCGACCAGCGAAGGAGAGAATGTTGGTGGTTAGCTCACCAAGGGCAACGCCGAGGGCATCGGAAATTGGGATCAGTCCAGTCATATTCTGACGTAGAGTGTCAGTATTGGCAGCGTACTGCCCCAGGCCTTCAACAAACGAGGCTGAGAAGTGATCCGCAAGACTGGTTTGTACTCGGTTGTACTCAGCACCCAAAGCTGCCAGTTTATCAAGGTTGGCCTGCTGTGCATCAGATAGGGTCCATCCTTCAGAAGCGAGTTGATGCATACGCTGGATAAGTCCCTGCCCCTCATCGTTGAACACTTCGAGGAAGACCGAACCATCATTCACAGCCTCAGCCAGGTGCCGGGTCTGGTTGTCTGTCCATTTGAAAGTCTTCTGCAACTGTTTCAGGTAAGTGATAAAGGTCGGAAAGTCCAATTTTTGGAGTTCACCGATCACCTTTTGGGCTACCTTCTGGTTGCCGTTGGTGGAGGTCAGCACGTTGTTGATGATATCTGCGAACTCGCCACCGCCGCTGAAATTCACCTGTCCAGTTTTCTTGTTACGTTTGAAAGAGCCGGTGTTCAGCAATTCCCCAGACCTTTCGAGTGTATCTTTATTTAGATCGCTTAATTTATCAGCACTCAGTGAGTAGCCGACACGGCTCATAGCCAGATCCTGAAGTGCAGCAAACTCAAGGTTGCTGATCCCGTACTGCTGGAGTTTTTTCACATCGCGAGAACGCTCAAGGCTTCCCTGAAGGGTCTGACCAACACGAGAAACGCCCATACTACCTACTAAGGACGCACCACCAATAACACCAGCGGCAGCAAGACCTGCTCTCCCACCACGGCTTTCTGTGCGTACACGACCAGCACAAACGCCAGCGGCTTTCTGCTCACGGGTAATACGCTGTTGCAGGCGGGCCTGCTTGCGTAATTCTGTGGTGATACGAGCCATTTCGAAGCGGGTCTCTTCAACCGTATAGCGCTCTTCTTTCTGGGCTTTAAGTGCCTCTTTTGCTGCACTGATGGCTTTGTACCGGGTAGCAACGTCAGCGCCGTTCACGTTTGCCAGAGTCAGAGCGCTACGGCGCAAACTGTTGTAATAAGTCACCTCACGCTTAAGGCCTGCCTCTTTCTCACGCTGGCGCTTCTCCTCCAGGGCCATCGCCTTTTTGGTGGCTGCGATGTCAGCAGCAACAGCGCCGTGTCCACGGTTCATTGCGTCAGTCTGACGGGAAACAAGACCAGGATCGTAATGTTGACCGCCCATGTTAGGGTTGTAGGTCATCGCTCGTGATCTGGCTGCGGCCTGCACTTTTGCGGATATATTGGCTAAACGGGCGTTTTGTCTCCGGATCTGTTCACTATCTGCCAATTGTTGAGCCTGCCCTCTGGCGTTAAGAGCCTGCATTTTCCGGGCGTGAGCCTCTTCCTGTTTTGCGATCTTTGCCTGGGCTTGGGCCTGGCGTTGTTGCTCTAGCGAAAGCTTTTGAGCCATTTTGAGGCGCTGTGTTTGAGCGCGGGCTGCTTCAAGAGCCGATTTACCCTCACTCTGGGCGGTTCGCTTCTGAGCTTGCTCCAGCGCTTTAGCGGGTTTGGTAGTTAATTGCTGAAGTGACAGAATTTTCTTCTTCGCTGCTTCGTAACTAGAGCGGGAAATTTCCCAGCTTACGATATTGACGGTGCTCGTCACTATCTTGTTGGTTGCTCCACTACTCATTACACCCCCTGCTGCTTGATGATATTGCCGTAACGACCAGGATCGGATTTTGCGAGTGCAGCAGCCGCTGCTTTAGCTTTCTCCAGCATTTCAGGATCGATGTGGTCAGCGGTATGTGAGACAACCGGACGGCTATCAGCACCCAACGATTTTATAATCCGTTGTTCAGCACCAAAGGTGTCTCGCATTGGCGAGAGGGCTTCGCCCCGTTTACCCGTGGGTGTTTCAGCTGGGGCTGATTTGAGCAACTCCGGATGTTGATCAAGAAAGTTATCGGTGACGCTCTTCAGATTGTCCCGCGCTTTTTGAAGTTCGTATTCCTCCGGTGTCATGCCATGCATTGCGGCGAAAATCCGGTCTTTTATTGTGGTCATTTTTAAGGTGTCTCCAAAGTAGGATCAGCCCATCACAGACGCAGCGATACGCCAGCCAGACAACGGGCAGGTAAGAAAAGATTGCTTCAAAGTTCATTGGCTCCCGATGTGGGATTATTTGGATTTACGCTTAGTGCGCTTCTTCTTCACAGTCGGCAGTTTGCAGATATTCGCGAACACGTCAGGGTAGTACCCCAACATTTCAGCGTCAGTGATCCCTGCATTGTGAAGGTAATATCGAAGGCTTACGTATGACAGACCATCGCAACGCTTGCGGATCTGCTCAGGATGCATTTTGCTAACCCACATTTCATGGACAAATTCTGTCCGGGCTGTCGGTGTCATCATCGCCCAGGTCACCGCTTGTTTTTGACGTGCGAGCCGCCAGACTTCAGCAAACGGAAGATCTAGTGTATTTGCGACAATTTGCAGTGAAAATCCACGATTCAATAGCAAACGTGCTTTACGTTGTGTTTCCAGGTCGGATGGTTTGGACCGGGATTTGTATGTCGGATTCTCCAGGACGGAGAAAAGGCGAGATAGCTTTTGTTCTTCATCTGCGGTCAGTTCACCGCTAACGTGTTCACACAATTATTCCTCCATCACATAAGCTACCGCTGCGTCAATTTCTTCCGGCGGTGGTTCGCAGCAAACATCTGGCTCAATAAAGGTTTCCTGCCCCTGATGGATTTGCTCGTGGTCGTCATCATCTGGGGCTACAAATTTAAAACTAGGTTTGGGTCTACCATTTCGCGGGAACTCAACGACATTTCTCCCGGTTGAATCACTCAGTAATGGATCATCACTACCGGATAAATCAACATCGACAGGAATATCCACAGCAGGTACACCGTCTGGTTTTCCAGCAACAGGCGCGGCAGATTCCACCACGAAAGATTCCACATCACGTTTCTGCTCACTCTTACCGCTCTCTTCGGTTTTAACTTTTTGTTTTTTTGCGATGGTAACTACTGCATCACCCTGCTGTGACAATCCAGCGTTGAGTTCAGCCAGTATGTCATCGGGATCTTTGACGGTATAGATACAGTGAGAAGTGTTGCTCTTGCCCTCGTCAGGGATTGTTTTCCAATCTATCCATCCCATTTTTTTAAGTGCTTTACGAGCACGTTTCACCGTAGATTCTGAGATCCCCGCGCAATCATCACTGATCCGAGGGATTGATACCGTTACTCGCCCAGTGGTTTTCTTCCACCCCAGAAGGTAGCCGTATACTGCGACAATATTAATGTCGATTTTTACCCCATTAAATTCACGGATTCGAGAAAGTAGAACCGGACAGGGGGAAAATGTATCAACCGTGATTGGTTTGTCTTCGTTCGGCTGCGGTAGTGATTTGTAAATTTTAGTTTCTACGTTCTCGGTCGTCATTATATCCTCGCTGGTTATCTGTTTTGCTCTTTTCAATTATTTTTGCTGCCGTTTGCAGCAATTCGCTGCATAATTTCGCCATTGGCATGTCGCGCCGGTTCGCCTCTTTCAGCAATGCGCGGTAGGTCTCATCCGGGAACGAAATGTTCATGCATCTTTTCTCCTGTCTGTCAGATATGGGAATACGCCCCTGCAATCGTGGATTAACGATCAGGGTTCTGGCTAGCTTTGTGCCTGCATTTATTCGTATGGTTTGCCGTGTTTGCGGCTATCTGGTCTGTTCGGCGACGCGCCGAATTGGTATTAGTGGCGGGTAGTTGTAGCGGTTGGAAAATCACCGATTACGCTATAACCGTACTTTTCGAGTTGTTCCACACCATCCGTAGCGATTAGCAACAAGGTTATCTGCTCATAAGTAAGGTCGAGACCCAGCTTTTCAAGATACATCTGGCGATAGCCCTTCAGCACGGGGGCTAAAATCTCTGTCAGTGTTTCCCCTGCGGCGTATTTCTGGGAAAACGGACGGATAAGATCCTTGAAGGCTTTACAATCACGCGCCTTTTTACGCTCCTCACCAATTAATCGAAGTGCTTCGCGCGTCTCCGGATAAATCCTGTCGGCCTGCCTTGCGCCGCCGGGTACACGATTACGAAAAGCGTGAAGGTTTTGGATAGATGTAACGCCGTTTAATACGGCCCATGCGATAGATTGTGCATCCTGTGTATAATCAAATTTGGCAGGTTTTCCCATTTGTTCTCCTTTTGTAGTTAAAATCAGTTCATTGCATTGAGTCACCTCAATCGATAATGTATATTTTATACCAAATGAGAATAATTGTCAATCTCATTTATCATTTTAAAGGCGCATTAGTGGCAGTGTTATATGTCAACACCCAGCAACCTTACATGGGACGATTCTATTTGTCAATCCCTTTATCATAAAACGCCGTCAGAGGCTCCAGTTTCAACGCTGCAAGCGAAGCGGCACAAAAAGTCACCAGCAACAGGAGAAAGACGCTCAGAACGCGACAGAGAGCACTACAGGGCCGTTAATGAACGATATCAATGAATGCTCGCGCCGCCCCGGAGTAGATCGGGTAAACAAGCTTGTCCCTGTCGCCAATCGGCTCCGTTCACATTGTACTGACGCGCTCGCGCTTGTCTCCCACACATAGCAGCGTGTAACGCTGTTGGCGTAGCCTGTCGGGTACCCGAGTCACAGAGCGTAAGCGATGGGCTAACGAGGGTTATAGGGTATGCGGTGGCGTGTCAGTTTACGCTATCGCTATAACCTATTACCCACACAGATATCTGAAGTGGCAGAGCCATTCAGAGCGGAGCGATAAGACATCACTCCTTTAACACCCCCAACAAAATAGACGCATGTCTATTCCAGACCTTGACCTTTGTTTTAAAGATTTTATGAGTGTTTTTATTGTTGGTTTTATGGTGTTCTTATTGCAGTTCATACAGACCCTACCCTGGGTTCACTGTGGACCCACCACCAGTTCATACAGACCCTACCCTGGGTTCACTGTGACCATACCCCCCCTCCCCTCTGACAGAAGACACCCTGCATTCTCCCGTAACAGTTAAACCGACGCTGATAGAGTTGTGGCATAGTATTGTATGGTGAGGAGTTCAGGGAACGGCAGAAACTGCGGCATCGATGATAAACTCCTGACCACACTCAATCCGATAACCTCACGATAAATGAATATCATCATGGTCATCGACTCATCCGCAGTTCTAACAGCGGTTATGTGGTGATCCATAGAGGATCTAGAGTTTACCTCGCGTTTGAAGAAGAAAGAAAAGGACCGCCAAGATACACTTTCCAGAAAGGAAGTCAATACCTGTTGTGAATAAATCGTGTTAATCGCAATTAAGTGCCTGTTAAATCATAGAAAATGCCTCGTAATACCCCGCCTGGTGTGTTGGACAGTGTACAGATGTTGTGATCACTCTGGTGTAAGGTATGCAGCGAAGCCTCGTCAATACTGAGTGCGTCAATTCTGCCGCTCATGTTGGTGCTAAACCTCACACCCTTTCTAAACCACTTTTTCATAAAAAATAAAAATCACACCCAAAAAACCTAAAAAGATACCCTCTGGTGGCTCCTGTATCGCGCTGTGGGATGTCGTGGATTATTGATCTGTTAGTTTACATCCGGTGGGGGATAACGCCACAACGCGCTTCTGGTGGAGCATACGGGGCTATTGGTGGGACTGCTTGAGCTGGTGTGGATTTCAGACAATAAAAAACCCCGCCGGAGCGAGGTCAAAGGGAGGATGTGAGAAGATAGATCAGGCTTCGGCCTTAATGTTCATGACCGTTCTGGTGCTCACGTTGTGGCTTTTTGCGATAGCACGAATGGTTTTCCCTGCTGCGAGTTCTGCTTTAATGGCTTCACGGTCAATAGAGCGACCTTTGCCCCGTCCGGTGATCCTGCCTGCGGCTTTTGCTGCTTCGTAACCTTCCCGCTGGCGCTCCAGCATCGTTTCACGTTCCATCTGTGCGACTGCTGCCAGGACGGTCAGCATCATATTACCTGCCGGAGAGTTCTTCCCGGTCTTAAAATCCTCTTTGTGGAACTGAACAACCACACCACGTTCTGTTAACCGCTCAACCGTTGCCAGTAGGTCAGCAGTGTTACGGCAAAGTCGATCAATGCTGTGAACATGCAAAACATCTCCTTCACGGATGTAGTTCATCATCGCTTCAAACTGTGGACGCTGCGTGTTCTTTCCTGAAGCCTTATCTTCAAAGACCTTATCGAGTACCACGCCTGCCAACTGGCGATCTGTGTGCTGCTGTGTTGTCGATACCCTGATGTAACCAATGTTCGCCATCTCATCCCCTTATCATAATGTTGCAAAATGCCCATATGGATTAAATTACAACAATGTATTACTTTAAAGCAAGGCTTTTTACTACAAAAAGACAGCGTTTCGCCTGTTGTAATAAAGCGAGGCAAATTGCAACACAAGCAAAGCAGTGTAACTCTGTGACAGCGCTATGATATTCGCCACAGATCCCATGAAATTATTAGGGTGCGAATCACTTAGCTCAACAGATCACCAATAGACCAAGAGATATTTTAAGCTTAAGAATGTAAACTTAAGTGAGAAAAAGTCAGTTCATGCACAGAGACAAGGATTAAATGTATCCATTAAGTTCCTTCGGACATGCGTTGCTTTCACTCATAGTGTTAGCTATCACTATTGGTCTGATCATTCGGGCAATACAAAGGCCTCTGCTGGCTCTAAAAATCGTTACGATGATTTCAGTACCAGTTATTTCTTCTTGGATTACCATCTATGCCTTAATACAAGTCCTCAGATATTTTGAGGGTGATAAAGATGCCCAGATTGTGGTCGCCTTACTCGGAGGCTTGATAATGTTTTTTGCGTGCAGCTCATTCATGATTAAAATTTTGAAGGTGAAGGATGAATAGAATCATTGTTGGAATACTTATCTTTCTTCCATTGGCGGCTCATGCAGGAAAAATAACCATGAGCAGCCCCGATGAACAAGAGTTACAGGGCGGGAAACGGCTTTGCACTTACGAAAACAGCATTTATCTGTTTACGCTGGTGACTCGCTCGCAATCCTGCCCTTTCTCAAAAACGTTCGATACCTTGGACAACGAAAAGTAATACCGCTGTACTAAGGAGATCTTATAAACTCATGATTAAACTACTGTGCCGTTGCTTGAATATGCACCACCACAGGGGGGCAACATGCTAGCGCAAATTGTCGGCCAAAGTCAGTGATCGTTAATACAGACTTTTTTATTTCGGTTTGTCGATTGAAATGTCTCATTTCTTCAATCTTCGAAAGAATTTCAGGATGGTTGATTAACGGTGAATACCAAGTATCACTACTATATGCCATACCTTCAGGAATTTCACACAACCCCATCCTTACTAAATTATCTAAATATGCTGGGACAAGGTGTATATGTTCGCAGCCTGCTCTTTGGCCAATTTGCGAAAAGTTTCTTAGGACGATTTGGTGTCCATCAGAAATGGTCTTGTTAGGGCTTGAAGCCTTGATCGAAATAAGAGGGTTTATGGTTTGGCTTGCAGTGAAACCGCGCACTATCTTTGCTTCATCAGGAGTCAGCTGTTTTATGATATCCACAAATGCGGGGTGGGCCTTTTGTATTGTATCTTCATTCATAGCAGTGGCTAGCAATGAAGCATACATTTCGCTCAACGATTCCTCATGACCTGTATATCTCAGAGCCTCTATTGCAGGACCCGCAACATTCGGGGAAGGAGTTACAATTTTCTCAGGGGGAACATCCTTGAGTTTTTCAGCAACCTTAGTGGCAGTAAAATCGCGAATCTGTTCATATCCCCATACTAAACCACTCACTGGTGCTAAAGCGACATTGACAAGTTTTGCTACGGTTCCAAGGGCTTTACCAATCTCCTGTGCCGCTGGCTGAAGCGCATCCTGATAAATCGGAACTTCCTTTGCCACTGCTGCAACTGCATTCGCTACATCTGCAACTTTGCTATTAGTAGATTCTTCATCAGCCATATCAGTCACCAGTAAGATCTGAAAGTATCAAGGATTATACAGTTGCCGCTTCGTATAGGTAATCATAGAACTTCAAAAATTTGAACAATAGGAGCCATAAAGCCCCGTAAGTGGTAAGGAGACAAGCGGAGCCGTTAGGCGACTACATTAATGTACAGAGAGATCACACCTTATCAGGGTGCTCGTGTACCTTTCGGAGCGTGAGCGAAGCGCTGGCAGAGCCTGCATATCGTGTGCAGGTACGTTTACCACTATTCACCTGTTTACGTGGCTCATGGGGCCACACATCGGGCTTAAATGCGTGTGATCAATCTGTTTCGGGATGGTTTAGAGACGTTGGCGGCGTCATCAGCTTCGAGTTGATAGCGGTTCGTGTGGACTGTTCACGCTTTGTACCTGTTCGAGCTTTACAACTACAGGCCGCTACGTGCTAACATCCCTGAATAGCCACTGTTAACCATAGCGGCAACTGTTGGTCATAGAATCCCTTAAAAAAAGACTGTACCTTGAGAACGACAATCGTCTCAAGTCATTATTTTTAAAGGATTTTGTTGTGTGAGTGCCGATAATAGGAGTCGAACCTACGACCTTCGCATTACGAATGCGCTGCTCTACCAACTGAGCTATATCGGCCCTGCAAGAGGTGTTCACGAGCGTGAATCACGAGGCAAAAGGTTAGAACTTAGCGGGCGATGCGTCAATAGTCAGTGGAATCAACTGCCTATTTTTGCATCGCCCGTTCTCATTTACGCACGAATGGTATCGTCGCCGAAACCAATCCACTTATAGGTGGTTAACGCTTCCAGCCCCATCGGGCCGCGGGCGTGCAGCTTCTGGGTGCTGACCGCCACCTCCGCGCCGAGGCCGAACTGGCCGCCGTCGGTGAAGCGGGTGGAGGCGTTCACGTAGACCGCGGAAGAGTCCACTTCATTGATAAAGCGGTTGGCGTTACGCAGGGTACGGGTCAGGATGGCGTCGGAGTGCTGGGTGCCATGCTCGCGGATATGGGCGATAGCCTCATCCATATCGGCCACCACTTTGACGTTCAGATCCAGCGACAGATACTCGTCGTCATACTGCTCCGCTTTCACCGGCTCGACCTTCGCTGGGCCGTTTTGCAGCGCGGGCAGGGCGGAGGGGGCGGCGTGCAGGGTGACGCCGCTCTCGGCCATCTGCTTGCTTAACGCCGGCAGGAAGGTGTCGGCGATGTTGCGGTGTACCAGCAGCGTTTCCACGGTATTGCAGGTGCTCGGCCGCTGGGTCTTGGCGTTGACGATGATCTTCAGCGCAGGGGCGATCTCGGCGGTTTCATCAACGAAGATATGGCACACGCCAATCCCACCGGTGATCACCGGGATCGTTGACTGCTCGCGGCACAGCTTGTGCAGGCCCGCGCCGCCGCGGGGGATCAGCATATCGATGTATTTATCCATCTTCAGCATTTCCCCCACCAGCGCGCGATCCGGGCTCTCGATAGCCTGTACCGCGGCGGCCGGCAGACCGCACTCCTGCAGCGCCTGCTGGATCACCTTCACCGTGGCGGCGTTGGTGCGCCAGGTCTCTTTCCCGCCGCGCAGGATCGCCGCGTTACCGGTTTTCAGACACAGGGAGGCGACGTCGACCGTCACGTTGGGACGCGCTTCATAAATCACGCCAATCACCCCCAGCGGGACGCGGCGACGTTCAATACGCAGACCGCTGTCCAGCAGCCCGCCGTCGATCACCTGGCCGACCGGGTCGGCCAGATTGCACACCTGGCGCACATCGCTGGCGATGCCGCTCAGACGCGCCGGGGTCAGCGCAAGGCGATCGAGCATCGCTTCACTCAGACCATTGGCGCGAGCTTCCGCTAAATCTTCCGCGTTGGCGCGCAGAATATCGTCGGTCTGCGCTTCCAGATAATCGGCGATCTTTTCCAGTACCTGGTTCTTTTCCCGGCTGGAGAGTAACGCCAGCTGCCAGGAGGCCGCTTTGGCGGCAATGCCCATTTGTTCCAGCATTTTCAGCTCCTTAACGGATGATCATATCATCGCGGTGGACGGCCACCGGGCCGTATTCGTAGCCCAGAATGGCATCGATTTGCTGCGAGTGCTGGCCGGCGATAAGGCGCAGCGCGTCGCTGTTGTAGCGGCTGACGCCGTGCGCGATATCGCGTCCTTCGCTATTGCGGATGCGGATCACTTCGCCGCGGGAGAAGTTGCCGCTGACGATTTTGATGCCTTTTGGCAGCAGCGAGCTGCCTCGTTCGAGGATCGCCTGGGTCGCGCCCGCATCGACGGTGAGTTCACCGGCCGGCGGGGCGCCGAAGATCCAGCGCTTACGGTTCTCCAGCGGAGACTCCTGCGCGTGGAAGCAGGTGCCTACCGGCAGGCCTTCCATCGCGTGGCCGATGACGTCCGGGCGGTTGCCGGCGGCGATAATAGTATCAATCCCCGCGCGGCAGGCGACGTCCGCGGCCTGCAGCTTGGTGCCCATGCCGCCGGTGCCGAGACCGGAGACGCTGTCGCCGGCGATGGCGCGCAGCGCGTCGTCGATGCCGTAGACGTCTTTAATCAGCTCCGCCTGCGGGTTGCTGCGCGGGTCGGCGGTGAACAGGCCAGGCTGGTCGGTTAACAGCAGCAGCTTATCCGCCCCGGCGAGGATCGCGGCCAGCGCGGAGAGATTGTCGTTATCGCCCACTTTGATTTCCGCGGTGGCGACGGCGTCATTTTCGTTAATGACCGGGACGATGCTGTTATCCAGCAGGGCGCGCAGGGTGTCGCGGGCGTTGAGGAACCGTTCTCTGTCTTCAATGTCGGCGCGGGTCAGCAGCATCTGGCCAACGTGAATGCCATAGATAGAAAACAGCTGTTCCCACAGCTGGATCAGACGGCTTTGTCCCACCGCCGCCAGCAACTGCTTGGAGGCGATGGTGGCGGGCAGTTCCGGGTAACCAAGGTGCTCGCGCCCGGCGGCAATGGCCCCGGAGGTCACGATGACAATACGGTGTCCCATGGCGTGCAGCTGTGCGCACTGGCGCACGAGCTCGACGATATGGGCGCGGTTCAGGCGACGGGACCCGCCTGTTAAAACACTGGTGCCCAGTTTTACCACCAGCGTCTGGCTTTCACTCATGATTCTCTGCCGTTCAAAAGGAATATCGATATCGAGCTGATGTTGTAGCAGGAGTCGGCCCGCTTGCCAACACCCGGGGCGGCGGGCGCGCCATTTTATTGCGCGGGATCGGGCATTCTGGAGAGGGAGTATGACAAAAATATGTCAGATACATTTAAATACGCTTTTTTATAAAAAGTTCCACCTTGTCATAAATATTTAATCTCGCGGCGTTAAAAAACCTCCTGTTTTTGATGGGCGAGCGCCCGCAATTGAATAGCGCGTATAAATAAATCACCAGGACTGAATAATGAAAAAGAGTACTCTGGCATTAATGATGATGGGCTTTGTGGCTTCAACGGCGACGCAGGCAGCGGAAGTTTATAATAAGAACGCGAACAAGCTGGATGTGTACGGCAAGATAAAAGCCATGCATTACTTCAGCGACTATGACAGCAAGGATGGCGATCAGACCTACGTGCGTTTCGGTATTAAAGGCGAAACGCAGATTAACGAAGACCTGACCGGCTATGGCCGTTGGGAATCTGAATTCTCCGGTAACAAAACCGAGAGCGACTCCAGCCAGAAGACTCGTCTGGCGTTTGCCGGGCTGAAGCTGAAGAACTACGGCTCCTTCGACTACGGTCGTAACCTTGGCGCCCTGTACGACGTGGAAGCCTGGACCGATATGTTCCCGGAATTCGGCGGCGATTCCTCTGCTCAGACCGATAACTTTATGACCAAGCGCGCCAGCGGTCTGGCGACCTACCGCAACACCGACTTCTTCGGTCTGGTGGATGGCCTGGATATGACCCTGCAGTACCAGGGTAAAAACGAAGGCCGTGAAGCGAAGAAACAGAACGGCGACGGCGTCGGCACCTCGTTAAGCTATGACTTCGGCGGCAGCGACTTCGCCGTCAGCGCGGCCTACACCAGCTCCGACCGTACCAACGATCAGAACCTGCTGGCCCGCGGCCAGGGTTCGAAAGCGGAAGCCTGGGCGACCGGCCTGAAATATGACGCCAACAACATCTATCTGGCGACCATGTACTCTGAAACCCGCAAGATGACCCCGATCAGCGGCGGCTTTGCCAACAAGGCGCAAAACTTTGAAGCGGTGGCGCAGTACCAGTTCGACTTCGGTCTGCGTCCGTCCCTCGGCTATGTGCTGTCGAAAGGGAAGGATATCGAAGGGGTGGGGAGCGAAGATCTGGTTAACTACATTGACGTGGGCCTGACCTACTACTTCAACAAAAACATGAACGCCTTCGTGGATTACAAAATCAACCAGCTGAAAAGCGATAACAAACTCGGCATCAACGATGACGACATCGTCGCGCTGGGCATGACCTACCAGTTCTGATCAACTTCAGAACCACCCGCCGCAGCCCAGGCTGCGGCTTTTTTTTAGCGGCGATTCTTCGCCAGATGCAGGGTGTCGCTGTTCATGGTGATCTGCGCGTTATACTCCTTCGGCAGACGACGCGCCTGATAGAACGCCGATTCCCAGTAAGGGTTGTCCAGCGAAGAGCGCATCACGCCCTGGCTGCTCGAGGCGTGAAGGAAATTATGATCGGTATCGTAAAAGCCGACGTGCATGCCGGCCCGGGTGCGGAAGAAGACCAGATCGCCGGGACGTAAATCACGCTTATCGACCCGCACGCCCATGTGCAGCAGCTCGCGGGTGGTGATCCGCTCCATCGGCAGGTTAAAGCGATCCTTCAGCGTGCGCCAGACGAAACCCGAGCAGTCGACGCCGCTTTGTTCAGTCCCGCCCCATTCATAGGGGGTTCCCTGCCAGGTGTGCATCTGGTCATGCAGGGCCGCCACCACCGGGATCAGATCGTCCGATCCGCCGTCAATGGTCATATCCGCATGAGATTTTGTGTGTTTTGCCTGTTTCGGTGAGGAGGAGCATCCTGCCAACAACAAAAAAGGAATTAACAAGAGAGCATGCTTCAGTTTTGGCTTCATATCGTTATTTTCGAAGTAGCAAGCAGACTGCTTTGTTTTATAGCCGATTAAAAAGAACGGCTAAATAAGTTGATGCCGCCTTTACGTTTATTTACGATTAAAAATAAACAACGATGGGATGGATCAGCCATAAAGGGCAGTTGTCACTTCGCAACAGCCTGTGCCAGGATTCTGTCATCAACATCTCACGAGGCATTCCATGACGCATAACGCCATCGCCACCGAGACTTTACCCGGCGCCGCTTTCGACGCGGGGTGGATGACGTCTGCGCCTCATTATTGCTTCGCCACGCTCTGCCCACCGCCTCCCCCTCCAGACCGGGTTGTTTTCGGCGCTTAACGCCGTCTTTCCAGGCGCTTACCTGCCGGTATGACGCTTGATACCTTGTGTTTGACGTTCGGGAGCATGCTATGCACGTTCGCTATTCTCTGCTCGCCTCGCAGGCGACAACGGCCACCTTTGTGCTGCTGTGGGGCAGCGCGGCCATTTTCACCCGCTGGGGACTGGACAACGCCTCGCCGATGGCGCTGCTGGTCTTTCGTTTTCTGGTTGCCCTGGCAGCGCTGGCGCCGCTGGCCATCGCCCGTCGACGCTGGCTGCCCGCGCCGGGCACTCGCCTGCAGACAGCGGCCACCGGCCTGATGCTGATTGGCGGCTATTCGGTCTGTTACTTCGAGGCGATGGCCAACGGCGTGACGCCGGGGCTTATCGCCACCATCATGGGGATCCAGCCCATCCTCACGCTTTGCGTGGTGGAGCGCCGCCTGCAGGGGCGGCGGCTGCTGGGGCTGCTGATTGCCCTGGCGGGGCTGGTGTTGCTGGTATGGCGCAGCCTGGCGGCGTCGCCCATGGCGATGACAGGGATCCTGTTTGCGCTGGCGGCTCTGCTGCTGATGACCTTTGGCGCGCTGTGGCAAAAGCGCAGCCGCCAGTCGCCGGCGGATGTCCTGCCGCTGCAGTATGCCGTTAGTCTGGGGCTGTGCCTGTTGATCGCCCCGGTCAGCGGCTTCCGGTTTACCGTTAACGCCGGGTTGATTATTCCGGTGCTGTTTCTCGGGCTGCTGATTTCGGTGGTCGCCCAGCTGCTGCTGTACCGTCTGCTGAGCGCGGGGAATATCGTCAATGTCACCAGCCTCTTTTATCTGGTGCCAGCGATCACGGCGCTGCTGGATTATCTGCTGCTGGGCAATCGTCTGCCGGCGGCGGCGATGGTCGGTATGGTGGCGATCGTCGGCGGGATTGTGCTGGTGTTCCGCACCGGCAAGGTCCGCGCCGGCTGACGGCGAGCCGGGCGCGGTGGCGTCCGGTTCATTTTCCTGTCATCTTTTTTACGCATGCTCCCGGCAGCTTATTTTGACCAGTAAGGGAAGGTACCATGGGCAACACGCTGACGATTTTCGATCTCGATAACACCCTGATACAGGGCGATAGCAGTACGATCTGGAGCCAGTTTATGGTTCGCGAAGGGCTGGCGACGCAGAAGGGGTATCTTGCCCGCGAGGCGCGGCTGATGGCGGATTATGACCGGGGAGAGATGAATATCGCCGATTATGTGGCCCTGATCCAGGCGCCGCTGGCCGGAATACCGAAATCGGACGTAGACGCGCTGGTGGCCCGCTGCGTGCGTGAGGCGATCCTGCCCCGGGTCTATCCGCAGGCGTGGGAACTGATTCGTCGTCTGCGGGCCGAGGGGGAGCAGATGCTGATTATCTCCGCCTCGGTTAGCCTGCTGGTGCAGGCGGTGGCCGCCGCGCTGGAGATTGAGCAGGCGCTGGGCATTGACGTGGCGATGGTCGACGGCGGCTACAGCGGGGAGATTGCCGGGATCCCCAGCTATCAGCAAGGGAAGGTGGCGCGTCTGGCGCAGTGGCGCGAGGCGCATCCGCAGTATGACGGCGAGGTGACTTTTTACACCGATTCCGTTAACGATCTGCCGCTGTGCCTGCATGCGGATCGCGTGCGGCTGGTCAATCCCTGTCCGCAGCTGCAGGCGGCCGGTGCCGGATATGGCTGGCCGGTGCTGAGCTGGCGGCTGGAATAGCGGAGCGGATAAATGCTTCTGCGGGTTCAGTCGTTGTCGGCCGGATAAGGTTTGAGCCGCCATCCGGCATAAAGGCGGCTTCGTACTGGCGGTCATTGCCCGGCGGCGCTGCGCTTGCGCGGGCCTACAGACTGAGCTGGCGGCTGGAATAGCGGAGCGGATAAATGTTTCTGCGGGTTCAGTTGTTGTCGGCCGGGCAAGGCGTGAGCCGCTATCCGGCATAAAGGCGGCTTCGTGCCGGCGGTCATTGCCCGGCGGCGCTGCGCTTGCGCGGGCCTACAGACTGAGCTGGCGGCTGGAATAGCGGAGCGGATAAATGTTTCTGCGGGTTCAGTCGTTGTAGGCCGGATAAGGCGTG
>NZ_JBKIUU010000019.1:0-34366 GCF_046603115.1 Klebsiella sp. 1SOBk5mer
TTTCCTCTTTCAGAGTCAACCCGTTTTTCAGGATTTTTCTCTTCAACCGAACCGGCTGTTTGTGTGAAGTGATTCACATCCGCCGTGTCGATGGAGGCGCATTATAGGGAGTTCTCGAGCGCCCGCAATAGAAAAATGGCAGAAAAATGACTGACTGCTGCATTCCCCAGCAAAACCCCGCTTTATACCTCTTTACACACAGAATTATCCACAGGAGAGCGTCAAAACATGACCGAACGCCCCGCGGATCGGCAGCTATATAGAAGGAGAACCATCGGCCTAAAGAGAAAGATAAAAATTCGCGAGCGTTGCGCAAACGTTTTCGTTACAATGCCGCGCTATGACACGGATGCCCGGTTGGGTGCGTTAGGTGAGTTTTTAGGCAAAAATTCACCTAACGCTCTCTGTAATGTTCAAATCCTGGGGATTTAATACCATGCAACAACGTCGTCCAGTCCGCCGCGCTCTGCTCAGTGTTTCTGACAAGGCCGGTATCGTCGAATTCGCGCAGGCGCTTTCCGCTCGTGGTGTCGAGCTGCTGTCCACCGGCGGCACCGCCCGCCTGCTGGCAGATAAAGGCCTGCCGGTAACCGAAGTCTCTGACTACACCGGTTTCCCGGAAATGATGGATGGACGCGTGAAGACCCTGCATCCGAAAGTACACGGCGGCATCCTCGGTCGTCGCGGTCAGGATGATGGCATCATGCAGCAGCACGGTATCGCGCCTATCGATATGGTGGTCGTTAACCTCTATCCGTTTGCCCAAACCGTCGCTCGTGAAGGCTGCTCGCTGGAAGACGCGGTGGAAAACATCGATATCGGCGGCCCAACCATGGTCCGCTCCGCGGCGAAGAACCACAAAGATGTCGCCATCGTGGTGAAGAGCAGCGACTACACCGCCATCATTAATGAAATGGACGCCAACGAAGGCTCCCTGACGCTGGACACCCGCTTCGACCTCGCCATTAAAGCCTTCGAACACACCGCCGCGTACGACAGCATGATCGCCAACTACTTCGGCAGCATGGTTCCGGCCTATCACGGCGAAAGCAAAGAAGCCGCTGGCCGCTTCCCACGCACCCTGAATCTGAACTTCATTAAGAAGCAGGATATGCGCTACGGCGAAAACAGCCACCAGCAGGCTGCCTTCTATATAGAAGAGAATGTCAAAGAAGCTTCCGTGGCAACCGCTACCCAGCTGCAGGGTAAAGCGCTCTCCTATAACAATATTGCCGATACCGATGCGGCGCTGGAGTGCGTGAAAGAGTTCAACGAACCGGCCTGCGTGATCGTTAAGCACGCTAACCCGTGCGGCGTTGCCGTCAGCGACTCGATCCTTGACGCCTACGATCGCGCATACAAAACCGACCCGACCTCCGCGTTCGGCGGCATCATCGCCTTCAACCGCGAGCTGGATGCCGACACCGCGCAGGCGATCATCTCTCGCCAGTTTGTCGAGGTGATCATCGCCCCGTCCGCCAGCGAAGAAGCGCTGAAAATCACTGCCGCGAAGCAGAACGTCCGCGTACTGACCTGCGGTCAGTGGGAAGCGCGCGTTGCCGGTCTCGATTTCAAACGTGTCAACGGCGGCCTGCTGGTTCAGGACCGCGATCTCGGTATGGTCACCGCAGGCGAACTGCGCGTGGTCAGTAAACGTCAGCCGAGCGAGCAAGAGCTGCGCGATGCGCTGTTCTGCTGGAAAGTGGCGAAATTCGTCAAATCCAACGCCATCGTGTATGCCAAAGACAATATGACCATCGGCATAGGCGCCGGCCAGATGAGCCGCGTCTACTCGGCGAAAATTGCCGGGATTAAAGCCGGTGACGAAGGTCTTGAAGTGAAAGGCTCCGCCATGGCCTCCGATGCCTTCTTCCCGTTCCGCGACGGGATTGACGCCGCAGCTGCGGTCGGCATCACCTGCGTTATCCAGCCGGGCGGCTCTATCCGCGACGACGAAGTGATTGCCGCCGCTGACGAACACGGCATCGCCATGATCTTCACCGATATGCGCCACTTCCGCCATTAATTCATGGAGCTGCAGATGAAAGTATTAGTAATCGGCAACGGCGGGCGTGAACACGCCCTGGCCTGGAAAGCGGCCCAATCGCCGCTGGTTGATACCGTCTACGTTGCGCCGGGCAACGCAGGTACCGCGCTGGAGCCGTCGCTGCAAAACGTCGCCATCGGCGTCACCGATATTCCGGCGCTGCTGCGCTTCGCTCAGGATGAAAATATCGACCTGACCATCGTTGGTCCGGAAGCGCCGCTGGTCATTGGCGTGGTTGACGCGTTTCGTGCCGCCGGGCTCGCCATCTTTGGGCCAACCGAAGGCGCCGCGCAGCTGGAAGGCTCAAAAGCCTTCACCAAAGATTTCCTCGCGCGTCATCATATCCCGACGGCGGAATATCAGAACTTCACCGAGGTCGAGCCAGCGCTGGCTTACCTGCGCGAGAAAGGCGCGCCGATCGTCATCAAAGCCGACGGTCTGGCGGCGGGTAAAGGCGTTATCGTGGCGATGACCCTTGAGGAAGCCGAAGCGGCGGTCAAAGACATGCTGGCCGGTAACGCCTTTGGCGACGCCGGACACCGCATCGTCATTGAAGAGTTCCTCGATGGCGAAGAGGCCAGCTTCATTGTGATGGTCGACGGCGAGCACGTCCTGCCGATGGCCACCAGCCAGGATCACAAACGCGTCGGCAACGGCGATACCGGCCCGAACACCGGTGGGATGGGCGCTTATTCTCCGGCGCCGGTCGTGACTGATGAAGTCCATCAGCGCACCATGGAGCGGATTATCTGGCCAACCGTGAAGGGCATGGCCGCGGAAGGCAACACCTATACCGGTTTCCTGTATGCCGGTCTGATGATCGACAAGCAGGGCAACCCAAAGGTCATTGAGTTCAACTGCCGCTTTGGCGATCCGGAAACCCAGCCGATCATGCTGCGCATGAAATCTGACCTGGTAGAGCTGTGCCTCGCCGCCTGCGCCGGCAAGCTGGATGAGAAAACCTCCGAGTGGGATGACCGCGCATCGCTGGGGGTAGTGGTTGCCGCCGGCGGCTATCCGGGCAACTACAACACGGGCGATGAGATCCATGGCCTACCGCAGCAGGAAGCGGCAGACGGTAAAGTCTTCCACGCCGGCACGAAACTGTCTGACGACCAGCGCGTGGTCACCAACGGCGGGCGCGTACTGTGCGTCACCGCCCTGGGCGATACCGTAGCGCAGGCGCAGCAGCGCGCCTATCAGCTGCTGACCGATATTCGCTGGGATGGCAGCTTTAGCCGAAACGATATCGGCTGGCGCGCCATTGAGCGCGAAAAGGCTAACGGCTAAGTTTCGCCAACAGCGTTTTCCGCGTAATGCCTAACTGACGGGCGGCTTCGGTTTTGTTGCCGCCCGTTTTTTCCAGCGCCGCCAGAATCACCTCTTTTTCGACTTCCACTAGCGGCTGAATCAGCCCCTCCTCGCTCCCGCCTGACGGCAGCGGCGTACCCGCGATCGCCAGCGGCAATTCCCGCCCGGAGATATAGTCCCCGGTCAGTAGCACCACCGCCCGCTCCACCGCGTTTTCCAGCTCGCGAATGTTGCCCGGCCAGGAGTAGTGGATCAGCAGATCCATCGCCTGTGGCGTGAACCCCTTTACCGCCTTACGATTGCGTTCGGCATAGCGTTTGAGAAAGTGCTGCGCCAGCGGCGGAATATCTTCCCGGCGCCGGCGCAGAGGCGGCATCTCAATAGTCACGACGTTCAGGCGGTAATAGAGATCCTGGCGAAAACGCCCGGCGCTTACCTCTTCCGCGAGGTTGCGGTGGGTGGCGGCGATCAGCCGCACATCAACGGCAAGCGTCTGGTTGCTGCCGACCCGCTGCACCTCCCGCTCCTGAATCGCCCGCAGCAGCCGGACCTGCATCAATGGCGAGATATCGCCAATTTCATCGAGGAATAGCGTGCCGCCATCCGCTTCGACAAAGCGCCCTTCACGTCGCCGATCCGCGCCGGTAAACGCCCCTTTTTCATGGCCGAAGAGTTCCGACTCCAGTAGCGACTCATTCAGCGCCGCGCAGTTGAGCGTCACCAGCGGCTTATCACCGCGCCCGCTGCAGGCGTGGATGGCGCGCGCCACCAGTTCCTTACCGGTTCCCGACTCTCCATAGATCAGCACCGTCGCATCCGAAGGGGCTACCAGCGTAATATTATTAAGAAGCGCCTGCATCGCCGGGCTGTCGCCTATCATGCCCCAACGCGAACTCGCTGCGGCGGGGTGTTCGCCCTCGCTATGCCGGGTGTGTGCCAGCGCCTGGACTAACGTTTGCTGTAACGTGTCAAAATCCAGCGGTTTAATCAGATAATCCAGCGCCCCGGACTTGATGGCCTCCACCGCCGTATCGACGCTGGAGAACGCCGTCATGATCAGCACCGGGATCGCCGGGTTATAGGCTTTAATCTCTTTTAACGTCGCGATACCGTCCATCTCCGCCATGCGAATATCGCACAGCACCAGGTCGAAGACCTGCTGATGGATCAGCCCCAGCGCCTGCAGGCCGTTGTGGGCTAATGCCACCTGATAGCCCCAGCCGTGCAGTAGCGCCTGCAGGATCGTGCAGTGGCTGATGTCATCATCGACAACCAGAATCTGTACCTTATCGCTGCTCATCTTCCCTCCGTTGAGCATCAATCGGTAGCCAAAGCGTAAATATCGCTCCAGCCCCCGGCTGACTTTCGGCGCGGATCGTCCCGCCATGTTGTTCGATAATATTCTGCACCACCGCCAGCCCCAGCCCGGTGCCGTCCGCTTTGGTGGTGAAATAGGGGGTGAAGATGGCCTGCAGCTCTTCGGCAGTCATCCCTTTACCGCTATCTGCGACGACGATTTTCATCCGCTGACGGTCAGCTTCGCTTGCCGATACGCGAATGACGCCGTCACGGCCAATCGCCTGCATCGCGTTCAGGTACAGGTTCAACAGCACCTGGTTCAGGCGGTCGGCATCGGCGTTGATCGTGGAGAGCTCCGGGCGCGGAGTGAATTGCAGCGCGATCCCGCGACTCTGCGCATCCTGGCTGACCAGCTGTAATGAGTGGTGGATAAGCGCGTTGATATCCACCGGCTGATAATTTAAATGCGCGGGCCGGACCAGCTCCAGCAGTTCGCTGACCACCCGGTTCAGGCGGTCGGCCTCTTTGGCCATCACCCGCGCTAACTGATGCGACTCGCCGCCCGGCGGCGTGCGCTCGGCAAAATATTTCGCCAGCCCTTTAATCGACGAGAGTGGATTGCGGATCTCATGCGCCACGCCCGCCGCCAGATGGCCAAGCGCCACCAGTTTCTCTTTGCGGGCCATCGCCTCCAGCAGTTGTTTCCGCGAGCGACGATAGCGGCGGAACCAGAACTGGGCGAGGATCGTTGCCGCTGTCACCAGCGCGGCGGCGCCCAGCATGATGACCATATTCCGCTGCCCGCGGGCCTGCGCGGCATCCAGCTCACGGCTATCAAAGGCGATAAAAATCACCTGCGGGGCGGTGGCTTGAGCCAGGGCGCTGTCGCCGCGATTCATCATGCCCCTATGGTGGCCGCGGGCCGGATTGAGCGGGCGAAACTGGCGATAGACCTCCATGGCCGGCTGCGGCTCGCTAAGCCGCCGCCAGCGCGCCTGTTCGCCAACCGCCAGCGCACGCATCTGCGCGGGGCTGTAGAGCGTTTGGCCCACCTGCTGCGGATCGCTGTGAGCGATGATGGTGCCATTGTCATCAGTCACCGCGAACCACAGGACGCCCGGCTGCCAGGCCATCTCTTCCAGCAGGGCCTGCAGCTGCGCGTGATGCATCCGCATTCCCATGCCGACGCGCGTGCCGGACTCCAGCGCGCGGATCAGTACGCTCCCCTTCTCCTCAATAGTGTGTCGGGCGGCGGTCGTCTCACGACCGTGATCGCGGACGATCATCGCGGAGAACAGCACCACCAGCAGCACCACCGTACCGGTCAGCAGCCAGCTCAGCACGCCAGCGGCAGCGTCCCGTGAAAAAGGTTTGATCTTCATCGGCGAGTCCTTGTCATCTCCTTTTCGCTATCAGCAGGATCTTTCAGCAGAAATCATGCCATGTTTCCGCACGGCCAAACCTGCTCTCAAACATATCGCCTGCGCTTTAGCGAGTAAAAATGACTCGCCGGTCCCGGGCGGAACGGGTCATTTTTACTCGCCTTCTCTGCCACGGCCTCGGCAGACCTGTTCGGACGGGCTTCTTCAGGCTGGCATGGAAGATGCAATACCGGGAGAAACCACACAGGAGAAAATGCCATGAAACGGAACCGTAACTTATCTCTCGCCCTCGTCACCCTTGCCGCGCTGACCTTCGGCAGCAACGCGGCCTGGGCCAACCACCACTGGGGCAACAATAACGGGATGGGCAACCAGGGCTACAGCCAGCTGACCCAGGAGCAGCAGGCTACCGCGCAAAAGCTGCATAACGACTACTATGCGCAAACCAGCGCCCTTCGCCAGCAGCTGCAGTCCAAACGCTATGAGTACAATGCGCTGCTCACGGCGCAAAAGCCGGACAGCGGCAAGATTGAAGCCGTCGCTCAGGAGATGGAAGGCTTACGCCAGAAGCTGGATCAGCAGCGGGTGAAATTTGATCTCGCGCTGGCTGAGGCAGGCGTTCCCCGCGGCGCAGGCATGGGATATGGCGGCTGTCGCGGTAGCGGCGGCGGTCATATGGGCATGAATCACTGGTAAAGGTTAGAAGCTTTTTTCCGTCGGCTGCCAGGTGCAGAAGTTTTCATTGGCCACCAGCAGCAGTTGAGAGCCTTCCGGCGCCTCAAGCCAGGCAATGCTCACCGCGGCGGAAGCGTGGCTCTGGCGGCGTTCAATGTGCGCCAGCGCCCGACTATCGAGGTCGGGCGTCACCGTCTGCCCTTCGCAGGTCAGGACGGTATGCGCGGCGGCGTTCCAGCGCCCCTGACGCAGGACGACCCGACCCTGACGGAGGGCATCGCTGGTCTGGCGGATCTGCTCGGCGCGATAACGGTACAGCGCGACCTGGTCGCTGGAGAGCTGCTGCTTCTGCCCGTCAACTTCCCGCTGCATAAAGCTCAGATCGCCCTGCGCGTCAAAGCGGGCGCGAATATGTTCCGGCGGCTTGCCGTAGACATTGAGTTCAATAAGCGTCAGCTGATCGCCCTGCCAGCGATATTCGCTGGTCGAGGTGTCCCCATGACGCCACGGGCTGAAGGCGGCGAGAAGATGGACTTCATCGCCAGAATCTTTACGCCAGATACGCATCGCCCCCTGGTTGTCCGCATAACCGCTGGCGGTAAACGGTGGTAGCGACGCGTTATGGCTGCAGGCAGTTAGCAACAGGATGCCCGCCAGCGCCAGAGGCCGGCGCCAGACAGACAAAAGGGGCTTAATAGCCCCTTCGATAAAACTGTTCACTGCCACGCGGTCTTACTTAACTGCGTCTTTCAGTGCTTTGCCAGAAACAAATGCCGGCACGTTAGCTGCAGCGATTTTGATCTCTTTACCGGTCTGCGGGTTGCGGCCAGTACGCTCAGCGCGGTGGTTCACTTTGAAGGTACCGAAACCAACCAGTTGAACAGCATCACCTTCTTTCAGAGACTCAGTAATTGCAGCCAGGGTAGATTCCAGGGCAGCTTTAGCCTGTGCTTTGGACAGGTCAGCTTTGTCCGCAATTACATCAATCAGTTGAGTCTTGTTCATAAGTTATCCTTACAATGTGTTTATCGCTTGCTAAGCATCGAGTGCGACGGAAATGCCAAAAAAGCACCCTCCTGCATACACGCACCGATAGCCACTTTTTTTCGCCCTCCAAATGTAGACCAGACGGGGGGCGGAATGGAAGCCTTCAGACGCTACAATTCAGGCGGTAAATCACGTTTTCTGGTCTCACTGCTGAAAATTTATACCAATATTGCTCTCGCCGGCCTCACGCAGGTCCGCGCGCAGGCCTTTTATCAGCTCAAGGTCACGCTCTTCGCAGTCAGCCAGCAGGCGGAAAATTTCCCACTGAATGTCCCATTCCTGCTCTACCGCCGGGTTCGCTTTCAGCTCTTCGTCGGTCATTTCGCGGCCTTCCTGGGTCATTTCCAGCATCGCCACGGTGGTGATGGAGGTTTTGCTCACCTCGATCGCGTGCTCGAGCGTTTCGCCGCTCAGACGGGAATGGATCAGTTCGCTCAACGCCACGCAGGCGTCTATGGCCGGATAAACACCGTACAGGTCGAAATCATCTGCCGCCGGGATCGCCTCTTCCAGTTTCTCCAGCTGACTGTCGAAATTCACCTTCGCATCTTTGACCGTCAGCGTTTCCCAGATCAGATCCAGGATACGACGGTACAGCTGGCCGTCGCCAAACTCGGTTTGCTTGCAGAACATCGCGTAGTTGGGGTACATACGCTCGCACAGGCAGGCCATAAAAGTGACATGCTGCCAGCTTTCCAGCTTCTCCAGGCGCAGGTGAATCGGGTTTTGTAACATGATGAATTCTCGAAGTCAGAAATTAGGCGCAGTGTACCTGAATCAGCTGTGATTTGCTTGCCAACGCACAAATGACGGACGACGGGACGCCACCGCATCAGCCCAGCGCGTCGGCTCGGGCAGACGATAGCCTCGCATGCAGCGTTCGACCCACATTAAGGCGCTGTCCATGCCCACCCGGTGGCCGGTGCTAATAAACAGCGGGTTGCAGCGGACTTTACTGCGCCAGACCCAGGCCAGTTGCTCATTTTTATCCATCAGCGGGGCCAGCGCGCCGGGGGCATCACCCAGTTCGCCGATTTTTCCACACAGCCGTTTTTTCGCCACCCCGATGGTCGGCACGTCGATCATCAGGCCAAAATGGCTGGCGACGCCCAGCCGCCGGGGATGGGAAATACCGTGCCCGTCAACAAACAACAGGTCCGGTTTTTGCGAAAGCTGCTCCCACGCCGCCAGCAGCGCAGGCGTTTCGCGAAACGAGAGAAAGCCGGGAATATAGGGCATGGAGGTGGCGACGCGCGCCACCTGATACTCCACCAGCTCCAGTTCAGGCCAGGTCAGCAGCACCATCGCAGCTCGGGTGACTTCCCCTTCCTGCTCAAACCCGACATCCGCACCGCCGATCAATACTGGCGGGTCGCGATCCAGTCGATCCGCCCGCTCTACCGACGCGGCTAACTGTTGCTGTTGGATACGGAGTGCGGCTAAATCCATATGGCTGATCTCCTACTGGTGATAGGGTGCGGAAAGACGATGCACCGCTTCAACAAAGACGCCCGCATGCTCAGGATCAACGTCCTGATGGATGCCGTGGCCGAGGTTAAAGACGTGGCCTTCCCCCTGACCAAAGCCGGCGAGGATGGTCGCGACTTCTTCTTCAATACGCGCGGCGGGCGCATAGAGCATGGACGGATCCATATTGCCCTGCAGCGCGACTTTGTTGCCCACGCGACGACGGGCATCGGCAATATCGGTGGTCCAGTCGAGACCCAGCGCGTCACAGCCGGTCTCCGCCATCGCTTCCAGCCACTGACCGCCGCCTTTGGTGAACAGCGTCACCGGCACGCGGCGGCCTTCGTTTTCCCGCAGCAGGCCATCGACGATTTTATGCATGTAGTAGAGGGAGAACTGCTGGTAGTCGCGGCCGGTCAGCACCCCGCCCCAGGTGTCAAAAATCATCACCGACTGCGCGCCGGCTTTGATCTGCGCGTTGAGATACAGGGTGACGCTCTTCGCCAGCTTATCCAGCAGCGCGTGCAGCGCCTGCGGGTCGGCGTACATCATCTTTTTGATGACGGTGAAAGCCTTGCTGCTGCCGCCTTCCACCATGTAGGTCGCCAGCGTCCATGGGCTACCGGAAAAACCGATCAGCGGCACTTCGCCTTTCAGTTCGCGGCGAATGGTGCGCACGGCATTCATCACGTAACCCAGTTCCTGCTCGGGATCCGGGACTGGCAGCTTGTCGACGTCGGCTTTGCTTTTCACCGGCGAGGTGAAGCGCGGGCCTTCGCCTGCCTCAAAGTACAGCCCCAGCCCCATGGCGTCCGGGATGGTCAGGATGTCCGAAAAGAGGATCGCCGCGTCCAGCGGGTAACGACGCAGCGGCTGGAGCGTCACTTCGCAGGCCAGCTCGGCATTTTTACACAGCGACATAAAGTCGCCCGCTTGCGCACGGGTGGCTTTGTACTCCGGTAAATAGCGGCCCGCCTGGCGCATCATCCACACCGGGGTGACATCAACCGGCTGACGCAGCAGCGCGCGCAGGTAACGATCGTTCTTCAGTTCGGTCATTTTTACATTCCTTTAGCGTTGATACGCCCAGTGTAACATGTCACTCGAACTCTGCCCGACACATCGCGACGGTATCTTCGATAAGCCGGCGCGCCACCGTCCCCGGCGGCGGCAGAAGCGGCAGATCGTCATAGCGGTACCAGTCCGCGCTGAGTAACTCTTTTTTATCCACCACGATATCGCCCTCCGCGTAATCCGCCATAAAGGCAGTCATCAGCGACTGCGGGAACGGCCACGGTTGAGAAGTCACGTAGCGCAGATTTTTCACCCGGATACCGCTCTCCTCCATCACCTCACGGGCAACGGCCTGCTCGAGGGTTTCGCCGACCTCGACGAACCCGGCCAGCACGGTGTGTACCCCATTGCGATGTCGGGTATGTTGCGCCAGCAGGATCGCATCGTCGCGACGGATAGCGACGATAATGCACGGGGCAATTTGCGGGTAGTAACGTTCACGACAGTGGCTGCACAGCATCGCCCATTCGCTTTTACTGGCATGCATCGGGTGACCGCAGTAGCCGCAAAATTTATGCGATCGATAAAATTCGGCGAGCTGGATCCCCCGTCCCGCCAGCTGAAAGAGTCCCGGATCCTGATCCAGCACCTGGCGTAACGATCCCATGTCATGGCGGCGATCCTGGCGCACCATCCACACCGGATCGCCCTGCCATTCGCCGATATGCAGCGCATGCTGGCCGACAAGATCGAAATTAACCGCTTCGCCATGTGGTAATTCTCCACCTGGCAACCATAATTTTTGTTCGTGACTGACAACCCACCAGCCGCGATCTAATTTTTCAATAATACGATCCATATCTATTGCACTACCTTTGCTTCACTGGCATGTTGTTAACATTATATTTACATTTTTGGTGAGCAGATTTAAATCAAAACTAGCGGAGTCAATCATGCTAAACCAGCTGGAAAATCTGACGGAGCGCGTTGGCGGTAGTAATGAACTGGTCGATCGCTGGCTACAAGTGCGTAAGCATCTGCTCGTGGCTTACTACAATCTGGTTGGCCTGAAACCGGGCAAAGAGTCGTTTATGCGGCTAAACGAAAAGGCGCTGGATGACTTTTGCCAAAGTCTGGTGGATTACCTCTCGTCCGGTCATTTTAGTATTTATGAACGCATTATTGGCGAAATGGAAGGCGATACCCCACTTTTAGCCGCCACCCGGCTTTACCCGCAGCTGGAAGCCAATACCCAGCAGATGATGGACTACTACGATACCTGCCTCGAAAACGCCATTGATCATGATAACTACCTTGAATTTCAGCAGGCGCTGTCGGATATCGGCGAGTCGCTGGAAGCGCGTTTCGCCCTGGAAGATAAACTGATCGCCCTCGCCGTCGCCCATCATCTGAACGATGAGGTGCGCGATAATATTGCCCCGACCGCTTGAGTTGTGCGCAATTAACGAGTAGTTTACCTTCATTCCCCCTCTCCGGAGGGGATGTCATCTTGTCGGAGTGCTTATTTTCCATGTGAAGGCTAACGTGGAAAAGGCTGAGACCGTTAATTCGGGATCCGCGGAACCTGATCAGGCTAATACCTGCGAAGGGAACAAGAGTAAACTGCTGTTCGCGTCAGTCCGTCAGGGCCGATCGCATCTGTTACTCCATCCGTCGTCTGACAAGCCATGTCCTTTTCATCTGGAATGCGCTATGTCTACTACCAAACTGACCCGTCGTGAGCTACGCGAGCACGCGCAGCGATTTATCGATACGCTGGAAGGCGCTGCTTTCCCTAATTCGCGCCGTATCTACATTCAAGGTTCACAAGCGGATATCCGCGTCCCAATGCGTGAAATCCAGCTCAGCCCAACCCTCGTCGGCGGCGATAACGATAACCCACAGTACGAAGCCAACGAACCGATCCCGGTGTATGACACCTCCGGACCTTATGGCGACCCGGATATTGGCATTAATGTCCGCCAGGGGCTTGCCAGGCTGCGCCAGCCGTGGATCGACGCGCGCAATGACTGCGCCCCGCTCAGCGAACGCAGCTCGGCCTATACCAAAGCGCGGCTGGCCGATGACGGCCTTGATGAGCTGCGCTTCAATAGCCAGCTGAAGCCAAAACGCGCCGTTGCCGGCAAATGTGTTACCCAACTGCACTACGCCCGCCAGGGGATCGTCACCCCGGAGATGGAGTTCATTGCCATTCGCGAAAACATGGGCCGCGAACGTATTCGCAGCGAAGTTCTGCGCCAGCAGCATGCCGGCGAAGGCTTCGGCGCCCGCCTGCCGGAAAACATTACCCCTGAGTTCGTCCGTGATGAAGTTGCCGCCGGGCGCGCCATCATCCCGGCCAATATCAACCACCCGGAGTCTGAGCCGATGATTATCGGCCGCAACTTCCTGGTAAAAGTGAATGCTAATATCGGCAACTCGGCGGTGACCTCCTCCATCGAAGAAGAGGTCGAGAAGCTGGTCTGGTCCACCCGCTGGGGCGCCGATACGGTGATGGATCTCTCCACCGGCCGCTATATCCACGAAACCCGCGAGTGGATCCTGCGAAACAGTCCGGTACCGATCGGCACCGTACCGATTTACCAGGCGCTGGAGAAAGTCAACGGCATCGCCGAGAATCTCACCTGGGAAGCCTTCCGCGATACCCTGCTGGAACAGGCCGAACAGGGCGTCGACTACTTCACCATTCACGCCGGCGTACTGCTGCGCTACGTCCCGATGACCGCGAAGCGTCTGACCGGCATCGTTTCGCGCGGCGGCTCAATCATGGCCAAATGGTGCCTGTCGCACCATCAGGAAAACTTTCTCTACCAGCATTTCCGCGAAATCTGCGAAATCTGCGCCGCCTATGACGTGTCGCTGTCGCTGGGCGATGGCCTGCGCCCCGGCTCCATTCAGGATGCCAACGACGAAGCGCAGTTCTCCGAGCTGCGCACCCTCGGCGAGCTGACGAAAATCGCCTGGGAGTATGACGTGCAGGTGATGATCGAGGGCCCCGGCCACGTGCCGATGCAGATGATCCGCCGCAATATGACCGAGGAGCTGGAGCACTGCCACGAAGCGCCGTTCTACACCCTCGGGCCGCTCACCACCGACATTGCGCCGGGCTACGACCATTTCACCTCCGGCATCGGCGCGGCGATGATCGGCTGGTTCGGCTGCGCCATGCTGTGCTATGTCACGCCAAAAGAGCATCTCGGCCTGCCCAACAAAGAGGATGTGAAGCAGGGGTTGATTACCTACAAAATCGCCGCCCACGCCGCCGACCTGGCGAAAGGTCACCCCGGGGCGCAGATCCGCGATAACGCCATGTCGAAGGCGCGCTTTGAATTCCGCTGGGAAGACCAGTTTAACCTCGCGCTGGATCCGTTTACCGCCCGGGCCTATCACGATGAAACCCTGCCGCAGGAATCCGGCAAAGTTGCCCACTTCTGCTCCATGTGCGGTCCGAAATTCTGCTCAATGAAGATCACTCAGGAAGTCCGCGATTACGCCGCCAGACAGGCCATCGACGCCGGCATGGCCGATATGTCGCATCACTTCCGCGCCCGCGGCGGCGAAATCTACCTGAAACAGGAGGAAGTCTGATGTATCAGCCTGATTTTCCACCCGTCCCGTTTCGTCTCGGACTCTACCCGGTAGTGGACAGCGTGGCGTGGATTGAGCGCCTGCTCAAAGCCGGGGTACGTACTCTTCAGTTACGCATCAAAGACCGACGCGACAGCGAGGTGGAGGATGACGTCATCGCCGCCATCGCCCTTGGCCGCCGCTATCACGCCCGGCTGTTCATTAACGATTACTGGCGACTGGCGATCAAGCACCAGGCCTACGGCGTGCATCTCGGACAAGAAGATCTGGAAACCACCGATCTGAGCGCCATCCGCCAAGCCGGGCTACGTCTGGGCGTCTCCACCCATGACGATATGGAGATTGATGTCGCCCTGGCGGCGCGCCCCTCTTACATCGCCCTGGGTCACGTCTTCCCGACGCAAACCAAACAGATGCCCTCCGCGCCGCAGGGGCTCGATCAGCTTGCCAGACATATCCAACGCCTGGCGGATTACCCCACCGTGGCGATCGGCGGAATTAGCCTTGAAAAGGCCCCGGCGGTGCTGGCGACCGGCGTCGGCAGTATCGCAGTGGTCAGCGCCATCACCCAGGCGGCGGACTGGCGGGCAGCGACCGACCAGCTGCTGGCGCTGGCGGGAGCGGGCGATGAATGATCACGACTTTATGCGCTATAGCCGTCAGCTGCTGCTGGAGGATATCGCCATCGAGGGGCAGCAGAAGCTGTTAGCCAGCCGGGTGCTGATTATCGGCCTTGGCGGGCTGGGCTCCCCGGCGGCGCTCTATCTGGCCGGGGCTGGCGTCGGGACGCTGACCCTGGCCGATGACGACGCCGTGCATCTCAGCAATCTGCAGCGACAGATCCTGTTCACCAGCGCGGATATCGATCGGCCAAAAGCCGCGGCGGCAAAGACGCGGCTCAGCCAGCTAAATCCGCAGATCAAACTGGTTGCGCTCCAGCAGCGATTAAGCGGCGAGGCGCTGCGCGCCGAGGTGGCGAAAGCGGACGTGGTGCTGGACTGTACCGATAACATGGTCACCCGCCAGGCGATCAATGCCGCCTGCGTGGCCCTCGACATCCCTTTAGTGACCGCCAGCGCCGTCGGCTTCGGCGGTCAGCTGATGGTGCTCACCCCCCCCTGGACGCAGGGTTGCTATCGCTGCCTGTGGCCGGATAGCGACGAACCGCAGCGCAACTGCCGCACCGCGGGGATCGTCGGCCCGGTGGTCGGCATGATGGGCACGCTGCAGGCGCTGGAAGCCATCAAGCTGCTCAGCGGCATGACGACGCCGCGCAACACTCTGCGGCTGTTCGACGCCCGCACCAGCAACTGGCGTAACCTGGCGCTACAGCGTTCCCGGGGCTGCCCGATTTGCGGAGGGCGGCATGCAGATCTGGTTTAACGACGAGCCGCTGGCGTGCGCCGACCATCTCAGCGTCAGCGCCCTGCTGACCCAGCTCGAACAGCTGCAGCCGGGCGTCGCGCTGGCGCTCAATCAACACATTCTGCCGCGCGACCGGTGGGAAGATCATCTCTTGCAGGAAGGCGATCGAGTCCTGCTTTTTCAGGTTATCGCTGGAGGCTGACATGTTACGTATTGCAGACAAAACATTTGAATCCCATCTTTTCACCGGTACCGGCAAATTCGCCGCCCCGGAGGTGATGGTTGAGGCGATTCGCGCCTCGGGCAGCCAGCTGGTCACCCTGGCGATGAAGCGCGTCGATTTACGTCAGCACAATGACGCCATCCTCGCCCCGCTGCTGGCGGCGGGAGTCAGCCTGCTGCCGAATACCTCGGGCGCCAAGACAGCGGAAGAGGCGGTATTTGCCGCCCACCTGGCACGGGAAGCCTTGGGCACCCACTGGCTGAAACTGGAGATCCACCCGGACGCCCGCTGGCTGCTGCCCGACCCGATTGAAACCCTGAAAGCGGCGGAGCTGCTGGTCCGCGAAGGGTTCGTGGTGCTGCCCTACTGCGGCGCCGACCCGGTGCTGTGTAAACGGCTGGAAGAGGCTGGCTGCGCGGCGGTGATGCCCCTGGGAGCGCCGATCGGCTCCAATCAGGGGCTGGAAACCAAAGCCATGCTGGAGATTATTATCGAGCAGGCGACGGTGCCGGTGGTGGTCGACGCCGGCATCGGCGTCCCAAGCCATGCGGCGCAGGCGCTGGAAATGGGCGCGGACGCGGTGCTGGTCAATACCGCTATTGCCGTCGCCGACGATCCCGTGGCCATGGCCCACGCTTTCCGTATGGCGGTCGAGGCCGGCTTGCTGGCCCGTCAGGCCGGACCGGGGGCGCGCAGCGCGCAGGCGCAGGCCACCAGCCCGCTCACCGGATTCCTGGAGGCGCTGGCATGAAAACCTTCAGCGATCGCTGGCGGCAGCTGGAGTGGGACGACATCCGCCTGCGCATCAACGGTAAAACCGCCGCCGATGTCGAACGGGCGCTGGCGGCCAAACAGCTGACCCGCGACGACATGATGGCCCTGCTTTCGCCGGCGGCGGCCGGGTATCTTGAACCTCTGGCCCAGCGCGCGCAGCGGCTTACCCGTCAGCGCTTCGGCAATACCGTCAGCTTCTACGTGCCGCTGTATCTTTCCAACCTGTGCGCCAACGACTGCACCTACTGCGGCTTCTCGATGAGCAACCGCATTAAGCGCAAGACGCTGGATGCTGCCGAGATTGCCCGCGAGTGCGCCGCGATCCGCGACCTGGGCTTTGAGCATCTGCTGCTGGTGACCGGTGAGCATCAGGGCAAGGTGGGAATGGATTATTTCCGCCAGCACCTGCCGGCAATCCGCAGCCAGTTTGCCTCGCTGCATATGGAGGTGCAGCCGCTGGCGACCGACGAGTATGCCGAGCTGAAAACCCTGGGGCTCGACGGGGTGATGGTCTATCAGGAGACCTATCACGAAAGCATGTACGCTCAGCACCACCTGAAAGGGAAAAAGCAGGATTTCTTCTGGCGGCTGGATACGCCGGATCGCCTGGGCGAGGCGGGGATCGATAAGATCGGCCTTGGCGCGCTGATCGGCCTTTCCGACAGCTGGCGGGTGGACTGCTTTATGGTCGCTGAGCACCTGTTATGGCTGCAGCAACGCTACTGGCGCAGCCGCTATTCGGTCTCCTTCCCGCGTCTGCGTCCCTGCGCCGGCGGCATTGAACCGGCCTCGCTAATGGATGAGCGTCAGCTGGTGCAGACCATCTGCGCCTTCCGCCTGCTGGCGCCGGAGGTTGAGCTATCGCTATCCACCCGCGAGTCCCCCTGGTTCCGCGACCGGGTGATCCCGCTGGCGATCAATAACGTCAGCGCCTTCTCCAAAACCCAGCCCGGGGGTTACGCCGACGACCATCCGGAGCTTGAGCAGTTCGCGCCGCACGATGACCGTCGGCCTGAAGAAGTCGCCAGCGCGCTGGCTGCCCGCGGCCTGCAGCCGGTGTGGAAAGACTGGGACAGCTGGCTGGGACGCGCCTCGCAAACCTCATGATGTACAGTGTAAGCGCCTGATATTTTTGCGCGCCTGCACGAGAGATGAAAAACGGAGGCTGGCCCGCCAGGCGCCCTTTTTCTATTCTGCCCGGGTCAGCAGCGGACGCTGACCAGGGCGAACCTTTTCTTCCTCATTTTCGCCCTGCCTCTCCGCGCTGATCGAGGGCCTGTTCATTGTCGCCGAATATAAATCACGATACATGAAGGCCTCAGAGTTATAATTGAGCAATAGTTAACTGATTCGATCGGCAGGCGTCGCAGTCGCAACCTGCGTTCGGACCCATGGTTTATACATCCGGGACGATTAACGATTCATGGCTCTACACAACAGAAAGCTCTCTTTCACGACGCCGATCGTCGTGGGGTTTGCCGGCATCTTGCTCAGTTTTATGCTGATCGCTATTTTTGTCACCCTGGCGCAGCGAAAAGATTTTCTTGAAGATTATCACGACATTAACCGCAACTTTACCCACAACCTGGCGATCAACTACACGGAAACCCTGCTGCGGGAAAATGATTTTATCCTTGGGCGCGCGGTCGCCTTCTTTGCCCGCAATGACGAACTGAATCGCGCAGTCAATGTGGAACCGGAGAAAGGGTTAACGACGCTGATGCAGTTACAGAACATGATGCCGAGCGTCTCATCCATCTCGCTGGCGGATACCGAGGGCCACTATCTGCGCGCCCCGGAGGTGCTGGAAAATGAAGACAGTCAGGCTTTCGATCCCAGAACGCGACCCTGGTTTATCAAACAGGCGGAAGCCAGCACCTTCAGCCACTACACCAGCCCATATATGGATTTTTTTACCCACCATCCGACGATTACCATTTTCAAACCCATCATCACCCCGGAGGGGAAACTCAAGGGCAGCCTGGCCTTTCATCTCGATCTCACCTCCATGGGGTTCGCGCTGCGCCAGATGGTGGCCCCCGTACAGGGCGAGTTTTTTGTGGTGCAGCGTGATGGCAAAGTGGTCCTGCACTCCGACCCTGGCGCGCTGTTTAAACCCTTCGTCAGTAATGAGCTGATGGATAAAATGACCAGCGGCGAGGGGCAGCTTTACGATCCCGGGAGCGACACCTGGTATTACTATTACTCCTTTACCAATCCCGACTGGTTTGTGATTTTCCGTGTCGATAACACTACCCTGGTTAATCTGACGCGCCATGAAACCAATTTAGTGATCGGCGGTTTCGCCCTCGCGGCGATCATCATCATCCTGTTCGGCCTTTATCTGCGTCATGCCTCCCGCACCGTGCTGATGAATATCATCAATGCGATTAAAACCGGCGACGTCAAACGCGCCCCACGCCTCGAGGCGATGCTGAGTAAAGCCATTGAAACCAATAAGCAGCGCGAACTGACCTACGTCCGCCAGGCGACCATTGACGCGCTCACCGGCTGCAAGAACCGCCGCGCCTTCGACAGCGATATTGCCGCGCTGATGAACGATCATCAGCCGTTCGCCCTCGCGCTGGTCGATATCGATAACTTTAAATCGATCAACGACACCTGGGGTCACCTCAACGGCGATATCGTTCTGCGTAACGTCGCCCGCGAAGGGCTGCAGGTCCTCCAGCCGCTGGAGATATCCCTCTATCGCTATGGTGGTGAAGAGTTCGCGGTGGTCTTTCCTGCCGAACATATTGATAACGCCCGCACGCTGCTGGAAACATGGCGGGTAAACGTCGAACGGCGCACCTGGCGCGAAGATGGCCTGACAGTCACCTTCAGCGCCGGGCTGGGGGAATGGAACATGGAGCCGCTGGATAAACTGGTGGTGAGCGTCGATGAAGCGCTGTACAAAGCCAAACAGCAGGGTAAAAACCGTATCCTGCGCGCCTAGGGCTTTAGCGCCGCAACCGCCCACTTCGGTGGGCTTTTTTATTTTTTCCGGCAAAAATGAAACCGGTTTCAATTTTTGTGTGATGACTTACACACAATCACGGTAAAGCGGTTGTCGCATCGCCAGGGCCGCGATAAACATAAGACATCACGGAACACAAGGGCCACTGACTATGAAGAATATCGTTTTGTGCTGTGCCGCCGGTATGTCTACCAGCATGCTGGTTCAGCGTATGCAAGATGCCGCGCAGAAGAAAGGTGTTGAGGTCTCAATCAAGGCCGTACCGGTCGCCGAGTTTAAAGATAATCTGGCCGCCGCCGACATTATTCTGCTCGGCCCGCAGGTGAAATATGAGCAGGCGAAGCTGCAGGCGCTGGCCGACCCGTTCGGCAAAAAGGTCGCCGTGATCGATATGATGGACTACGGCATGATGAAAGGTGATGCCGTTCTGGATAAAGCCCTTAAGATGCTGGAGTAATCGATGGAAGATTTAGAAACGATCATCATGGAGCTGCTGGTTAACGCGGGTTCTGCGCGCAGCGCGGCGCTGACGGCGCTACAGCTGGCGCGGAAAGGCGATTTTGCCGCAGCGGAGCAGGCCATGGCCGAGTCCCATGAGTTCGTCAAACATGCGCATAAAATTCAGACCCAGCTTATCGGCCTGGATGAAGGCAGCGGTAAGCTACCGGTCAACCTGATCACCGTGCATTCTCAGGACCATCTGATGAACGCCATGGTCATTCAGGATCTGGCGACCGATATGATTGAACTATACCGTCGCCTGCCCCTCGCGCAATAACCTCTCGAATTGAACGGGCGTCGCTGCCGGCGCCCGTCCCCGCTTACAGAAAGCCGTACATCGCAGCGAATAGCCAGCCAAAAACGCAGGAGACGCCAACGCCGATGAGCCCGGGCAGGATAAAGCTGTGGTTAATCACAAAGCGGCCAATATGGGTGGTCCCTGAGCGGTCAAACTGGATCGCCGCCAGATCGCTGGGGTAGGTCGGCAGAATATAGTAGCCATAGCAGGCCGGCGCAGAAGCCACGATATAGGCCGGGTCGACGCCGATGGCCAGGGCCACCGGAACAATCGCCGCCAGCGCTGCCGCCTGCGAGTTTACAAACTTCGAAACCAGCAGCAGCACGATGGCATAGGCCCATGGATACTCTTTGACCATCTCCCCGAGCACGCCTTTAATTTCGGTCATGTGAGCGCCAAACATGGTCTCCGCCATCCAGGCGATGCCGTACACCGCGACGATAGCGATCATTCCCGAACGAAAGACCTCATTTTTGGAAATCGATGCCGGGTTGGTTTTAGTAATGATGATGATCAGCGCCCCGGAGAGCAGCATAAACATCTGGATCACCAGCACCATCGACAGCGGTTTACCGTCAAAGGTCGGACGCAGTTCAGAGAAGGCGCCGAGCAGTGCCACCACAGCGATGGAGGCCAGAAAAATCCACATCGCTATCCAGTTGCTGGTGGGCAACTTTCTATCCAGCAGCGTCGCCGTATCGCCATAGACGTAATGGCGGTTCTCCGGTACCGCAATAAACGCCTGGAAGGCTTCGTCTTTATCCAGATCTTTGCCACGGAACCAGCTGAAGATGCCGATGGCTAAAATGCCCAGCAGCGTGGAAGGAATGGTTATCGCCAGCAGATCGAGAAACTCGAGATGTTTACCGTTAAAGGTAAAATTCCCCAGCATCGCCACCAGCGAGACCACCGCCACCGAGACCGGGCTGGCGATGATCCCCATCTGGGCGCCAATGGAGCTGGCGGCCATCGGACGCTCCGGGCGAATGTTATTCTTAATCGCCACATCGTAGATAATCGGCAGGATGGTATACACCACGTGACCGGTACCGCAGAGGATAGTCAGCGTGCAGGTGACGAAAGGCGCCACAATAGAGACATATTTTGGGTTACGCCGCAGCAGCTTCTCGGCAATCTGCAACATGACATCCAGGCCGCCGGACGCCTGCAGCGTCGCCGAGGCGGCCACCACCGCAATGATCACCAGCATCACATCAACCGGCGGTTTACCCGGCTGGAGATGAAAAACAAAGACGAGGATCACTAAACCGATGCCGCCCAGCAGCCCCAGCGCAATACCGCCTTTTCGGGCACCATAAAACAGACAAATTAAGATAATAATGAGTTGTATCGCGAATTCCATGCAGCCCCCAGAGCCTGTCCACTCAGACCTAAAGTAATGATCCCTACCTGCCTGCCGGGATTATTTCTGCGCCTTGTTGGGGGAAGCATGAGATGCAGCGATCCCTCTCCAGGCCGTCGCGCCGAAGATAAAGCAGCAGCAGTAATCCCATGATTCATCAGGTATTTTGAATATATCCTCTTTGAATTGTTTATTTTTTGATATGAGTAGAAGTTTTACCCATATATAAAGAAAGGTTTTTGAGGTGCAAGGCTAAAGGATATTTTTTATGAATTAATTGCTAAAAAATTGCATCCTGGATATGGCGTAAATGTAATTAAAGACGGGGACAGCGGAGAACAGGCAATAAAAAAGCCGGTCAGGAAACCTGACCGGCTTTTTAGCAGTGCATCAACGATTAATCGTTGTCAGAACCGCCCAGACCTGCGTTCAGCAGCTCTGCCAGGTTGGCAGATGCTTCTTCCACGCTCACCTGCGGTGCCGCCGGCAGTTCGCCAGCAGCGCGACGGCGCATACGATCCTGGTGGTACGCATAACCGGTACCGGCCGGGATCAGACGACCCACGATGACGTTCTCTTTCAGACCGCGCAGTTCGTCGCGTTTGCCCGCAACGGCTGCTTCGGTCAGCACGCGAGTGGTCTCCTGGAACGATGCCGCGGAGATGAAGGACTCGGTGGCCAGAGACGCTTTGGTGATACCCAGCAGATCGCGGGAGAACGTTGCGCCCACTTTGCCGTTCGCTTCCAGTTCGCGGTTTGCGATCTTGACGCGGGAGTATTCCACCTGCTCGCCTTCGAGGAAGTCGGAGCTGCCTGCGCTTTCGATGGTGGCTTTACGCAGCATCTGACGAACGATAACTTCGATGTGCTTATCGTTAATCTTAACGCCCTGCAGACGGTATACGTCCTGGACTTCGTTAACAATGTAACGGGTCACAGCATGTACGCCACGCAGACGCAGAATGTCGTGCGGTGCTTCCGGACCGTCGGAAACTACGTCACCACGTTCTACACGTTCACCTTCGAACACGTTGAGCTGACGCCATTTCGGAATCATCTCTTCGTACGGCTCGCTACCGTCTACCGGGGTGATAACCAGGCGACGTTTCCCTTTGGTTTCTTTACCGAAGGAAATGATACCGCTGATTTCAGCCAGAATAGCCGGCTCTTTCGGACGACGTGCTTCGAACAGGTCCGCAACGCGCGGCAGACCACCGGTGATGTCCTTGGTACCGCCGGATTCCTGCGGAATACGCGCCAGGGTGTCACCAGAGCTGATCTGTACGCCATCTTCCAGCTGAACAATCGCTTTACCCGGCAGGAAGTACTGAGCAGGCATATCGGTACCTGGGATCAGAACGTCGTTGCCCTGAGCATCAACGATTTTCAGCGCCGGACGCAGATCTTTACCACCTGCGGTACGTTCTGCAGAGTCCAGAACCACCAGCGAAGACAGACCGGTCAGCTCGTCGGTCTGACGAGTAATGGTCTGGCCGTCGATCATATCAGTGAAGCGGATAAAACCACTCACTTCGGTGATAACCGGCATGGTGTGCGGATCCCAGTTTGCGACGGTTTCACCGCCGGCAACCTGCTCACCGTCGCCTTTCGCCATAACCGCACCGTAAGGCACTTTATAGCTCTCTTTGGTACGACCGAATTCGTCGATCAGCTTCAGCTCGGTGTTACGAGAAGTGATAACCAGTTTACCGCTGGAGTTCACAACCGACTTCGCGTTGCTGAGCTTGATGCTACCTTTGTTTTTCACCTGGATGCTGGATTCAGCAGCCGCACGAGATGCCGCACCACCGATGTGGAACGTACGCATCGTCAGCTGTGTACCCGGCTCACCGATGGACTGTGCCGCGATAACGCCGATAGCCTCACCTTTGTTGATGATGTGGCCACGCGCCAGGTCACGACCATAGCAGTGCGCACATACACCAAAGTCGGTGTCACAGGATACAACGGAACGCACTTTGACGGAGTCAACGGAGTTCGCTTCCAGCAGGTCACACCAGTGCTCGTGCAGCAGCGTGTTGCGTGGAACCAGAATATCCGCAGTACCCGGCTTCAGCACATCTTCCGCCGTTACACGACCCAGTACGCGATCGCGCAGCGGCTCTTTAACGTCGCCACCTTCGATAACCGGCGTCATAGTGATGCCTTCCAGGGTGCCGCAGTCGTCTTCAGTGACGACCAGGTCCTGGGCAACGTCGACCAGACGACGAGTCAGGTAACCGGAGTTCGCTGTTTTCAGTGCGGTATCCGCCAGACCTTTACGCGCACCGTGCGTGGAGATGAAGTACTGGAGTACGTTCAGACCTTCACGGAAGTTCGCGGTGATCGGCGTTTCGATGATGGAGCCATCCGGCTTCGCCATCAGACCACGCATACCGGCCAGCTGACGAATCTGTGCAGCAGAACCACGCGCACCGGAGTCGGCCATCATGTAGATGCTGTTGAAGGAAACCTGCTGCTCTTCCTGACCGTCACGGTTAATCACGGTTTCGGTTTGCAGGTTATCCATCATCGCTTTGGATACACGATCGTTCGCCGCAGCCCAGATATCGATAACTTTGTTGTAGCGTTCGCCCGCGGTCACCAGACCGGACTGGAACTGTTCCTGAATCTCAGCAACTTCCGCTTCCGCTTCGCTGATGATTTCGTATTTTTTCTCCGGGATGACCATGTCATCGATACCAACGGATGCACCTGAACGCGCTGCATAAGCAAAGCCGGTGTACATCGTCTGGTCCGCGAAAATAACGGTCGGTTTCAGGCCCAGAATACGGTAGCAGGTGTTCAGCATCTTGGAGATCGCTTTCTTACCAAGCGCCTGGTTCACGATAGAGAACGGCAGACCTTTCGGTACGATCATCCACAGAATGGCACGGCCAACGGTCGTGTCTTTCAGGCTGGTTTTCGCGACAAACTCACCATTGTCGTCTTTTTCGTATTCAGTGATACGCACTTTAACGCGCGCATGCAGAGAGGCCAGGCCGGCGCGATAAATACGCTCAGCTTCTTTCGGGCCAGTCAGCACCATGCCTTCGCCTTTGGCGTTAACACTGTCACGGGTCATGTAGTACAGACCCAGTACAACGTCCTGAGACGGAACGATGATTGGTTCGCCGTTCGCCGGGGACAGGATGTTGTTGGTAGACATCATCAGCGCACGCGCTTCCAGCTGGGCTTCCAGCGTCAGCGGTACGTGAACAGCCATCTGGTCACCATCGAAGTCGGCGTTGTATGCCGCACAAACCAGCGGGTGCAGCTGGATGGCTTTACCTTCGATCAGAACCGGTTCGAATGCCTGGATACCCAGACGGTGCAGGGTCGGCGCACGGTTCAGCAGGACCGGGTGTTCGCGGATAACTTCGTCCAGGATATCCCAAACGACAGCTTCTTCGCGCTCAACCATCTTCTTAGCGGCTTTGATGGTGGTGGCCAGGCCACGCAGTTCCAGCTTGCCGTAGATGAACGGTTTGAACAGCTCCAGCGCCATTTTCTTCGGCAGACCGCACTGATGCAGACGCAGATATGGACCTACGGTGATAACAGAACGACCGGAGTAGTCAACACGCTTACCGAGCAGGTTCTGACGGAAACGACCCTGTTTACCTTTGATCATATCGGCCAAAGATTTCAGAGGACGTTTGTTAGAACCGGTGATCGCACGACCGCGACGACCGTTGTCCAGCAGGGCGTCAACCGCTTCCTGCAGCATACGTTTTTCGTTGCGTACGATGATATCCGGCGCAGCCAGATCCAGCAGACGTTTCAGACGGTTGTTACGGTTGATCACGCGACGATACAGATCGTTGAGGTCAGACGTCGCGAAACGACCGCCATCCAGCGGAACCAGCGGACGCAGATCTGGCGGCAGTACCGGCAGAACGGTCAGGATCATCCACTCCGGCTTGTTGCCAGACTGTACGAAGGCTTCCAGCAGCTTGATGCGCTTGGTCAGCTTTTTACGCTTGGTTTCGGAGTTGGTTTCGTTCAGCTCTTCACGCAGCTGCTCGCATTCCTGCTCCAGATCCATATTGCGCAGCAGCGCCTGGATCGCTTCCGCACCCATCTTCGCGTCGAATTCGTCACCGAACTCTTCCAGCGCGTCCAGGTACTGTTCTTCGGTCAGAATCTGGTTGCGTTCGAGGTTGGTCATGCCACCTTCGATAACCACATAGGATTCAAAGTACAGTACACGTTCGATATCGCGCAGCGGCATATCCAGCAGCAGGCCGATACGGGACGGCAGGGATTTCAGGAACCAGATGTGCGCAGTCGGACATGCCAGCTCAATGTGGCCCATGCGCTCACGACGCACTTTAGTCTGGGTCACTTCAACGCCGCACTTCTCACAGATCACACCGCGGTGTTTCAGGCGCTTGTACTTACCGCACAGGCACTCATAGTCTTTTACCGGCCCAAAGATACGGGCGCAGAAAAGGCCGTCACGCTCAGGTTTGAACGTACGGTAGTTAATGGTTTCCGGCTTTTTAACTTCACCGAAAGACCATGAACGGATCATGTCTGGCGAAGCCAGAGCAATTTTGATCGCATCAAACTCTTCGGTTTTAGTTTGCGCTTTCAGAAACTTTAATAAGTCTTTCACGGATTTGCTCCCGTCGGAGTTAGCACATTCCGCTGCCGGGCGTTAACCCGGCAGCAGTGACCTGTTTGAGCGAGAATTACTCGTCTTCCAGTTCGATGTTGATGCCCAGCGAGCGAATTTCTTTCAACAGTACGTTGAAGGATTCCGGCATGCCCGGTTCCATCTGGTGATTGCCGTCCACGATGTTTTTATACATCTTGGTACGACCGTTCACGTCATCAGACTTAACGGTGAGCATTTCCTGCAGGGTGTAGGCTGCGCCGTATGCTTCCAGCGCCCACACTTCCATCTCACCGAAGCGCTGACCACCGAACTGCGCCTTACCACCCAGCGGCTGCTGAGTCACCAGGCTGTAAGAACCGGTGGAACGCGCGTGCATTTTGTCGTCGACCAGGTGGTTCAGTTTCAGCATGTACATGTAACCCACGGTTACCGGACGCTCGAACTGCTCACCGGTGCGGCCGTCGAACAGGGTGATCTGACCGGAAGTCGGCAGGTCGCCCAGCTGCAGCAGCGCTTTAATTTCCGCTTCTTTCGCACCGTCGAACACCGGCGTTGCGATCGGCATACCTTTACGCAGGTTTTCAGCCAGACGCAGAACTTCTTCATCGCTGAAGGTATTCAGGTCAACTTTCTGACGAACGTCAGCGCCCAGATCGTAGGCACGCTGGATGAACTCGCGCAGTTTCGCGACTTCCTGCTGCTGTTTCAGCATGGCGTTGATCTTATCGCCGATGCCTTTCGCAGCCATACCCAGGTGAGTTTCCAGGATCTGACCGATGTTCATACGAGACGGTACGCCCAGCGGGTTCAGGACGATATCTACCGGCGTACCGTTAGCATCGTGCGGCATATCTTCGATCGGGTTGATCTTAGAGATAACACCCTTGTTACCGTGACGACCTGCCATCTTGTCACCAGGCTGGATACGGCGTTTAACGGCCAGGTATACCTTAACAATCTTCAGCACGCCCGGTGCCAGATCGTCGCCTTGGGTGATTTTGCGGCGTTTCGCTTCGAGTTTTTTCTCGAACTCGTGTTTCAGTTCGTCGTACTGCTCAGCCAGTTGTTCCAGCTGATTTTGTTTCTCTTCGTCGGTCAGGCCCAGTTCCAGCCAGCGATCGCGCGGCAGTTTGTCGAGCTTCTCAGCTTCAACGCCGCCGGAGACCAGCACCGCGTAGATACGACTGAACAGACCGGCTTCGAGGATCTGCAGTTCTTCAGACAGGTCTTTTTTGGCCTGCTTCAGCTGCATCTCTTCGATTTCCAGCGCACGTTTGTCTTTTTCTACGCCGTCACGGGTAAAGACCTGAACGTCGATAACGGTACCAGAGACACCGTTCGGTACGCGCAGAGAAGAGTCTTTAACGTCAGACGCTTTCTCACCGAAGATCGCACGCAGCAGTTTCTCTTCCGGCGTCAGCTGGGTTTCACCTTTCGGCGTAACCTTACCAACCAGAATGTCGCCGCCGGTCACTTCCGCACCGATATAAACGATACCGGACTCATCCAGTTTGGAGAGCGCAGCTTCACCCACGTTCGGGATGTCAGCGGTGATCTCTTCCGGCCCCAGCTTGGTGTCACGGGACACGCACGCCAGTTCCTGAATGTGGATAGTGGTGAAACGGTCTTCCTGGACAACACGCTCGGAAACGAGGATGGAGTCTTCGAAGTTGTAGCCGTTCCACGGCATGAACGCGACGCGCATGTTCTGACCCAGCGCCAGCTCACCGAGGTCGGTGGACGGGCCGTCGGCCAGCACGTCGCCGCGCTCGATAGGTTCGCCCAGGGACACGCAAGGCATCTGGTTGATGCAGGTGTTCTGGTTGGAACGGGTGTATTTGGTCAGGTTATAGATGTCGATACCCGCTTCGCCCGGGTACATCTCGTCTTCGTTAACTTTGATAACGATACGGGAAGCATCCACGTACTGAACGGTACCGCCGCGCTTAGCAACGGCAGTAACGCCGGAGTCGACGGCTACAGCACGTTCCATACCGGTACCAACCAGCGGCTTATCAGCGCGCAGAGTCGGAACGGCCTGACGTTGCATGTTCGCACCCATCAATGCACGGTTGGCGTCATCGTGTTCCAGGAACGGGATCAGGGACGCACCGACGGATACCACCTGCTGGGTGGATACGTCCATGTAGTCAACCTGGTCGCGGCTGAACAAGCTGGATTCGCCTTTGCTACGGCAGGTCACCAGATCTTCTACGAAGTGGCCGTTTTCATCCAGGTTGGAGTTCGCCTGAGCGATAACGTAGTTGCCTTCTTCGATAGCAGACAGGTAGTGAATTTCGTCGGTAACCACACCGTCGGTCACTTTACGATACGGCGTCTCGAGGAAGCCATATTCGTTGGTCTGCGCGTATACGGACAGGGAGTTGATCAGACCGATGTTCGGACCTTCAGGCGTTTCGATTGGACATACGCGACCGTAGTGAGTCGGGTGTACGTCTCGAACTTCGAAGCCTGCGCGCTCACGGGTCAGACCACCTGGGCCGAGTGCGGAGATACGACGTTTGTGCGTGATCTCAGACAGCGGGTTGTTCTGGTCCATAAACTGAGACAGCTGGCTGGAACCAAAGAACTCTTTCACTGCTGCGGAAATCGGCTTGGCGTTGATCATATCCTGAGGCATCAGGGTATCCAGATCGCCCAGAGACAGACGCTCTTTCACCGCACGTTCTACACGTACCAGGCCAACGCGGAACTGGTTTTCCGCCATTTCGCCAACGGAACGGATACGACGGTTGCCGAGGTGGTCGATATCGTCCACTTCGCCTTTACCGTTACGGATATCGATGAGCTTCTTCATCACTTCGATGATGTCGTCTTTGCTCAGGATACCGGAACCTTCGATTTCGTCGCGCAGCAGAGAACGGTTGAACTTCATACGACCAACCGCGGACAGATCGTAGCGGTCTTCGGAGAAGAACAGGTTCTCAAACAGGCTTTCAGCGGCTTCACGAGTCGGCGGCTCGCCAGGGCGCATCATGCGGTAGATTTCTACCAGCGCGCTCAGACGATCGTTAGTCGGGTCGACGCGTACCGTTTCAGAGATGTATGGACCGTGGTCCAGATCGTTGGTAAACAGCGTTTCGATGCGCTTGTGGCCAGACTGGCTCAGCTTAGCCAGCAGATCCAGGCTCAGCTCCATGTTCGCCGGGCAGATCAGTTCGCCAGTCGCTTCATCGATATAGTCTTTAGCCGCCACTTTGCCCGCGATATATTCAACCGGCACTTCGATATGCTTGATATCGTCTTTTTCCAGCTGACGGATATGGCGAGCCGTGATGCGACGGCCTTTCTCAACGTACACTTTGCCGTTGGCTTCGATATCGAAGGAGGCGGTTTCACCGCGCAGACGCTCCGGAATCAGCTCCATCTGCAGCTTGTTGTCGCGAATTTCAAAGACCACTTTTTCGAAGAACAGGTCAAGGATCTGCTCAGTGGTGTAATTCAGCGCGCGCAGGATGATGGTAGCCGGCAGCTTACGACGACGGTCGATACGAACGAACAGGTTGTCTTTCGGGTCGAATTCGAAGTCCAGCCAGGAACCGCGGTAAGGGATGATACGTGCGTTATACAGAACCTTACCGGATGAGTGAGTCTTACCTTTGTCACTGTCAAAGAAGACGCCCGGGCTACGGTGCAGCTGAGAAACGATAACACGCTCGGTACCGTTGATGACGAAGGTACCGTTGTCGGTCATGAGCGGGATTTCGCCCATGTAGACTTCTTGTTCTTTAATGTCTTTGACGGTGCCTTCCGGCGCTTCGCGCTCGTAGATCACCAGACGCAGTTTTACGCGCAGCGGTGCAGAGTAAGTCACGCCACGGATCTGACATTCTTTAACGTCAAAAACCGGTTCGCCCAGACGGTAGCTGACGTATTGCAGCTCGGAATTACCGCTGTAGCTCTGAATCGGGAACACGGAACGGAAAGCAGCTTCCAGACCGTACTGCCCTTCAGGATCTTGCTCGATAAACTTCTGGAACGAGTCAAGCTGGATAGAAAGGAGATATGGCACATCCAGAACTTGTGGACGTTTACCAAAATCCTTACGAATACGTTTTTTCTCGGTATAGGAGTAAACCATAGGGTTCCTCAGCTCGCTGACAAGTCGACCCATCTGCCCGCAGAGGGCAGTTTTTTATGCAACACTATTTTGTTGACCGGAAAATGGAACACTTTCCGCAATGCCTGTTGCTATCACGCTTAAACCATTTCATTGCGATTTACACAGCCCAGGAACCCTAACCTGTCGCAGTATATTAAGTCGTCGATAGAAACAAGCATTGAGAGGCAAACCAGTAGTCAAACAGCGTGAAACGCTACTGGCGCCTTACAGCGCAAAAAGGCTGGTGACCAAAAAGTCACCAGCCTCAGCCTGATTTCTCAGGCTGCAACCGGAAGGGTTGGCTTATTTAACTTCAACTTCAGCGCCAGCTTCTTCCAGAGATTTTTTCAGAGCTTCAGCGTCGTCTTTGCTGATGCCTTCTTTCAGTGCAGCCGGAGCAGATTCTACCAGGTCTTTAGCTTCTTTCAGACCCAGGCCAGTCGCGCCACGTACTGCTTTGATAACAGCAACTTTGTTAGCGCCAGCAGCTTTCAGAATTACGTCGAATTCAGTTTTTTCTTCAGCAGCTTCAACCGGGCCAGCAGCTACAGCTACAGCAGCAGCAGCGGAAACACCGAATTTTTCTTCCATTGCAGAGATCAGCTCAACAACGTCCATTACGGACATAGCGGATACTGCTTCAATGATTTGATCTTTAGTGATAGACATTTAAATTGTTCCTGAATATCAGAATAAGTTTATACGTAAGCGAATGCTTTACAATGATAACTGCGATTAAGCAGCTTCTTTCGCATCGCGTACAGCAGCCAGAGTACGAACCAGTTTGCCAGCCGAAGCTTCTTTCATGGTTGCCATCAGGCGTGCAATTGCTTCTTCGTAGGTCGGCAGAGTTGCCAGGCGGTCGATCTGCGACGCCGGGATCAGCTCACCTTCAAAGGCAGCGGCTTTGACCTCAAATTTTGCATTCGCTTTCGCGAACTCTTTGAACAGACGAGCAGCAGCGCCCGGGTGTTCCATAGAGTATGCAATCAGGGTCGGACCAACAAACGTGTCTTTCAGGCACTCGAACTGAGTACCTTCAACGACGCGGCGCAGCAGGGTGTTACGAACAACACGCATGTATACGCCAGCTTCACGACCTGCTTTACGCAGTTCAGTCATTTTATCTACAGTTACGCCACGGGAATCCGCAACTACTGCAGACAGCGCGCCTTTGGCTACTTCGCTGACTTCAGCAACAATCGCTTGTTTGTCTTGAAGATTTAAAGCCATTAGCTTTGCTCCTGGATGTTTGCCAGAGCCTATGCTCTGGAACTCACTTCACTCAATTCAACGAATAGAGCGTCTAAATACGGTGAGCAGAAACAAGCCAGAATATCCAAAAATAATCTTAGCGTTCTGTCACCGTCTACGCAGGGGATTAAGTTTCTTGCGAAACACCTGCGGTCTTCGACGGAGGCCTGGATAGGCCAGGCTCCAACGAACAATTCGGTTACCTGCTAACCATCGTTAGCAAACGTGGGCGAAGATTGTAGACAAATTCGCCGCCCACGTAAAGGCATTAGTTTGCAGAAGCGTTCAGGCCAGCCTGATCTACTGCAACACCTGCACCCATGGTGGTGGAGATGCTAACTTTCTTGATGTACACGCCTTTCGCCTGAGTCGGTTTTGCTTTTTTCAGCGCAACCAGCAGAGCTTCCAGGTTTTCTTTCAGTTTGTCAGCGTCAAAGTCCACTTTACCGATGGTGGTGTGGATGATGCCGTTTTTGTCGTTACGGTAACGAACCTGACCTGCTTTCGCGTTTTTAACCGCTTCAGCAACGTTCGGAGTTACGGTACCCACTTTCGGGTTCGGCATCAGGCCACGCGGACCCAGAACCTGACCCAGCTGGCCAACAACGCGCATTGCATCCGGGGAAGCAATAACAACGTCAAAGTTCATTTCGCCTTTTTTGATCTGCTCAGCCAGATCTTCCATACCTACCAGCTCAGCGCCTGCAGCTTTAGCAGCTTCAGCGTTTGCGCCCTGGGTAAATACGGCTACGCGAACGGAACGGCCAGTACCGTGCGGCAGTACAGTTGCGCCACGGACGTTCTGGTCAGATTTACGCGCGTCGATGCCGAGGTTAACGGCAACGTCTACGCTTTCGGTAAATTTAGCGGTGGCCAGCTCTTTCAGCAGAGCGATGGCTTCGTTGATGTCGTACTGTTTAGTTGCATCAACTTTCTCACGGATCACGCGCATGCGCTTGGTCAGTTTAGCCATTTCTTAGTCCTCCACTACCAGGCCCATGGAACGTGCAGTACCTTCGATGGAGCGAGTCATCGCTTCAATGTCGGCACCAGTCATGTCGGCAGCTTTGGTCTGCGCGATTTCCTGCAGCTGAGCGCGGGAGATTTTACCCACTTTATCTTTGTTCGGCTTACCGGAACCAGACTTGATGCCTGCAGCTTTCTTCAGCAGAACAGCAGCCGGCGGAGTCTTGGTAACAAAGGTAAAGGAACGGTCAGCGTAAACGGTGATAACAACCGGGATCGGCAGACCTTTCTCCAGGGAATCAGTTTTGGCGTTGAACGCTTTGCAGAATTCCATGATGTTCACGCCCTGCTGACCCAGTGCTGGGCCGACCGGCGGGCTCGGGTTCGCCATACCAGCTGCAACCTGCAGCTTGACGTAGGCTTGGACTTTCTTAGCCATTCTTAAATCCTCAAATTGGGTATTAACGCTTCAGAGAAGCTCCCCGTGATTAAACATCGTTTTACGGGCCGGGCCCATAAAAACAAAAGGCGCGAAATTGTATGCCAATTTCGCGCCCTATGCAACGATTAAATCGCTGCTTTTTTGATCGCCGGCTTACGCCTTCTCAACCTGGCTGAAGTCCAGTTCTACCGGGGTCGCACGACCGAAGATAGAAACGGAAACTTTCAGGCGGGACTTCTCATAGTCCACTTCTTCCACCACGCCGTTAAAGTCAGCGAACGGACCGTCGTTAACGCGAACCATTTCACCCGGTTCAAACAGCGTTTTCGGACGCGGCTTATCGCCAACCTGCTGCAGACGATTCATGATGGCGTCGACTTCTTTGTCGCTGATCGGCGCCGGACGGTCAGAGGTACCGCCGATGAAGCCCATCACGCGCGGTACGCTGCGCACCAGGTGCCAGCTTGCGTCGTTCATGACCATCTGGACCAGAACGTAGCCCGGGAAGAATTTACGTTCGCTTTTGCGACGCTGGCCGCCACGGATCTCAACCACTTCTTCGGTCGGGACCATGACTTCGCCAAATAACTCTTCCATGTTGTGTAATTTGATATGTTCACGCAGCGACGTGGCTACGCGACCTTCAAAACCGGAAAACGCCTGAACGACGTACCAGCGCTTTTTAGGAGCTTCAGACATCTCAGAACCTCAGGCCAGTGATAAAGGAGACCAGGCGAACCAGAATACCATCCAGTCCCCACAGGATCAGTGACATTACTGCAGTCACGGCAGCAACAATCAGCGTAGTATGCAGCGTTTCCTGGCGAGTCGGCCAAATCACTTTACGAACTTCGGTTCTCGCTTCGCGAGCAAAAGCAACGGTCGCCTTACCTTTCGTCGTCAACAGCGCGACGCCACCGGCAGCAGCAATAAGAATAACCACGGCCAGCGCACGCACCGCCAGCATAATGTCGCGATAAAGGAAGTTGCCCACGATCGCCACGATCAGCAGCACGGCAACGATAATCCACTTCATCGCTTCCAGGCCGCGCCCGCTCCCTTGAGCTTCGGTATTCGCACTCATAAACCAACCTGTCAGAAGTATTCTACAAACAATTTCACCCCGCGGGGGCGAGGCGATCCAAACCGAAATTAAGTTTCGGATTATACACTTAACTATTCAAATTGCTTCAACGCTGACGGTTCTGTCGCCCCTGCCCTGCTGTTGCAAAGAAGGATACTGATTTGCCGTCGCACTACCGCTCGAATGGTTTGGTGTATAAACGCCCTCTTCAGAGCCTGTCTCAGCAATGATTATGACAAATAAAATCACTGATGAGCCAGGTTCTGGTGTGAAAGCGTGCAAAAAGGGCATCAAATGATGCCCTTTTATTGCGCATTGCGTCAAATGTTATCAGCGATTAGCCGAGAACTTTAGCAACCACGCCCGCGCCAACGGTACGACCGCCTTCACGGATTGCGAAACGCAGACCATCGTCCATCGCGATCGGGTGGATCAGGGTAACAACCATTTTGATGTTGTCGCCCGGCATTACCATCTCTACGCCTTCCGGCAGTTCGATGGTGCCAGTCACGTCAGTAGTA
>NZ_JBKIUU010000020.1:0-26309 GCF_046603115.1 Klebsiella sp. 1SOBk5mer
TACTACTGACGTGACTGGCACCATCGAACTGCCGGAAGGCGTAGAGATGGTAATGCCGGGCGACAACATCAAAATGGTTGTTACCCTGATCCACCCGATCGCGATGGACGACGGTCTGCGTTTCGCAATCCGTGAAGGCGGCCGTACCGTTGGCGCGGGCGTTGTAGCTAAAGTTCTGGGCTAATTCGTTAGCTTTGAATAAAAAAGGGCGCTTCGGCGCCCTTTTTGCTGTCCGTCGTTCAGCGAAAAGGGCGGTGCTACTGGCGATTCATAACGTGCGCTGCGGCGGATAATGAGTAAATGGTCTATTGTAATCATAACTATTCTCATTTAATATTTGTGCATAAATTGAACGGGAGTTTATATGTACGTTTGTTTGTGCAATGGCGTCAGCGATAAAAAAATTCGCCAGGTTGTTCGCCAGTTTCAACCGCAATCTTTTCAGCAATTACGTAAGTTTGTTCCCGTTGGAAATCAATGCGGTAAGTGTGTTCGCGCGGCGCGGGAAGTTATGGAAGATGAATTAACCACCATGCCGGAATTCAAAGAAATCGCCTGAAGTCCACGCTTCTCTTTTGACATCCCTATAGGCCGGACTACGCTTCAATGAGTGGAAGCGGAGGGACTATATAATGAAAGGTGATGTCAAAATCATAAGTTATCTCAATAAATTATTGGGAAATGAGCTGGTCGCAATTAATCAGTACTTTCTCCATGCGAGAATGTTCAAAAACTGGGGCCTGATGCGCCTCAACGATATTGAGTACCACGAATCCATCGACGAAATGAAGCACGCCGATAAATACATCGAGCGTATTCTTTTTCTCGAAGGTATCCCGAATCTGCAGGATCTCGGCAAACTTGGCATCGGTGAAGATGTGGAAGAGATGCTGCAGTCCGATTTAAGACTGGAGCTGGAGGGGGCGCAAAACCTGCGCGAGGCGATCGCCTATGCCGACAGCGTCCATGACTACGTCAGCCGCGATATGATGATTGAGATCCTGGCGGATGAAGAAGGCCATATCGACTGGCTGGAAACCGAACTCGATCTGATCGGCAAAATCGGTCTGCAAAATTATCTGCAGTCGCAGATCAAAGTGTCAGACTAGCCAGCGTCTGACACCCGCACCAGAAACCCGCGGCCGCCAGAAATGGCCCAAACGGCAGCGGGTTGTTCCCCCTCCATTTACTGCTCCCGCCGTACCTGGCGTACAAACCTGATACTGCCCACACCGCGCAGGCGAGCAGCGATGCCACCAGTAGCAGCTGCGGCAGCAATCGCCAGCCATGCCAGGCGCCGAGGGCGGCGAGATATTTGATATCCCCATACCCCAACCCCTCATAGCCGCGGATCCCGCGATATAGCCAGTAAAGCGCAGCCAAACAGAGATAGCCGGCTATCGCCCCCCAGACGGCATCATGAAGCTGGTGCGGCGCCAGACAGAGATAAAAAAGCAAACCACTCCACAGCAGGGGACAGGTGTAACGGTCGGGCAGCAGGCCGTGACGCAGGTCCTGGTGGCATAAGGCTAAGGTCAATCCGCTATAGCACAGCAAGAAGGGGAGGGCGGCGAGCATGGTTAACCCCGCAATCGTCAAAGAACATCGTCTCACTATGCTTATTGTCCCCGTTCAGTGCAAAAGGGACTTCCCTGGAATGGATGGCGCCATCCGCGTTAAATTGCCGCGTTTTCACCCGGTACCGTTCGCTAGCGCGAAGGTGCGCAAATCCTGGTGATGATATTCTAAACAGCACTTGCGTAGCGCCAGAATTTGCGTATAATGCGCGGGCCTGTCAAAGTTGACGGCCGGTTCAATATGAACCCTGGTAATCGCAGTTGGGTTATCAAACAATGTCCCCAATCGGGGGGCTATGTAAGAACGGTTACACTCTCCCATCAATCGTAATGGGTATGAGGAGTAATCATTTCGTCTATAAAATAATTGGAGCTCTGGTCTCATGCAGAACCAAAGAATCCGTATCCGCCTGAAAGCGTTTGATCATCGTCTGATCGATCAATCAACCGCGGAAATCGTCGAGACTGCTAAGCGCACTGGTGCGCAAGTCCGTGGTCCGATCCCGCTGCCGACCCGCAAAGAGCGCTTTACCGTTCTGATCTCCCCGCACGTCAACAAAGACGCGCGTGACCAGTACGAAATTCGCACTCACAAGCGTCTGGTTGACATCGTTGAGCCAACTGAAAAAACCGTTGATGCTCTGATGCGTCTGGATCTGGCTGCCGGTGTAGACGTGCAGATCAGCCTGGGTTAATCAGGTCATCGAGCGATTGAGAGGTTGAAACAATGATTGGTTTAGTCGGTAAAAAAGTGGGCATGACCCGCATCTTCACTGAAGATGGCGTTTCTATCCCAGTAACCGTAATCGAAGTTGAAGCAAACCGTGTTACTCAGGTTAAAGACCTGGCTAACGATGGCTACCGCGCAATCCAGGTTACCACCGGTGCTAAAAAAGCTAACCGTGTAACCAAGCCGGAAGCGGGTCACTTCGCTAAAGCTGGCGTTGAAGCTGGCCGTGGTCTGTGGGAATTCCGTCTGGCTGACGGCGAAGAATTCACCGTAGGTCAGAACATTAGCGTTGAACTGTTTGCTGACGTTAAAAAAGTTGACGTAACCGGTACCTCTAAAGGTAAAGGTTTTGCTGGTACCGTTAAGCGCTGGAACTTCCGTACCCAGGACGCTACTCACGGTAACTCCTTGTCCCACCGCGTTCCGGGTTCTATCGGTCAGAACCAGACTCCGGGCAAAGTGTTCAAAGGCAAGAAAATGGCAGGTCAGCTGGGTAATGAGCGTGTAACCGTTCAGAGCCTGGACGTAGTACGTGTTGACGCTGAGCGCAACCTGCTGCTGGTTAAAGGTGCTGTCCCGGGTGCGACCGGTAGCGACCTGATCGTTAAACCAGCTGTGAAGGCGTGAGGAGATAGCAATGGAATTAGTATTGAAAGACGCGCAGAGCGCGCTGACTGTTTCCGAAACTACCTTCGGTCGTGATTTCAACGAAGCGCTGGTTCACCAGGTTGTTGTTGCTTATGCAGCTGGTGCGCGTCAGGGCACTCGTGCTCAGAAGACTCGTGCTGAAATCACTGGCTCCGGTAAAAAACCGTGGCGCCAGAAAGGTACCGGCCGTGCGCGTTCTGGTTCTATCAAGAGCCCGATCTGGCGTTCCGGTGGCGTGACCTTTGCTGCTCGTCCGCAGGACCACAGTCAAAAAGTTAACAAGAAGATGTACCGCGGCGCGCTGAAAAGCATCCTGTCCGAACTGGTACGTCAGGATCGTCTGATCGTTGTCGAGAAGTTCTCTGTTGAAGCGCCGAAAACTAAGCTGCTGGCACAGAAACTGAAAGACATGGCTCTGGAAGATGTGCTGATCATCACCGGTGAGCTGGACGAGAACCTGTTCCTGGCCGCACGTAACCTGCACAAGGTTGACGTACGTGATGCGAACGGTATCGACCCGGTTAGCCTGATCGCCTTCGACAAAGTCGTAATGACTGCTGATGCTGTTAAGCAAGTTGAGGAGATGCTGGCATGATTCGTGAAGAACGTCTGCTGAAGGTGCTGCGCGCACCGCACGTTTCTGAAAAAGCGTCTACTGCGATGGAAAAAACAAACACCATCGTTCTCAAAGTTGCTAAAGACGCGACCAAAGCAGAAATCAAAGCTGCTGTGCAGAAACTGTTTGAAGTCGAAGTCGAAGTCGTTAACACCCTGGTTGTTAAAGGGAAAGTTAAACGTCACGGACAGCGTATCGGTCGTCGTAGCGACTGGAAAAAAGCTTACGTCACCCTGAAAGAAGGCCAGAATCTGGACTTCGTTGGCGGCGCTGAGTAAGTCGGAGGAGTAATACAATGGCAGTTGTTAAATGTAAACCGACATCTCCGGGTCGTCGCCACGTCGTTAAAGTGGTTAACCCAGAGCTGCACAAGGGCAAACCTTTTGCTCCGTTGCTGGAAAAAAACAGCAAATCCGGTGGTCGTAACAACAATGGCCGTATCACCACCCGTCATATCGGTGGTGGCCACAAGCAGGCTTACCGTATTGTTGACTTCAAACGCAACAAAGATGGTATCCCGGCAGTTGTTGAACGTCTTGAGTACGATCCGAACCGCTCCGCGAACATCGCGCTGGTTCTGTACAAAGACGGCGAGCGCCGTTACATCCTGGCCCCGAAAGGCCTGAAAGCTGGCGACCAGATTCAGTCTGGCGTTGATGCTGCAATCAAAGCAGGCAACACCCTGCCGATGCGCAATATCCCGGTTGGTTCTACCGTTCATAACGTAGAAATGAAACCAGGTAAAGGCGGTCAGCTGGCTCGTTCCGCTGGTACTTACGTTCAGATCGTTGCTCGCGACGGTGCTTATGTCACCCTGCGTCTGCGTTCTGGTGAAATGCGTAAAGTCGAAGCAGACTGCCGCGCTACTCTGGGCGAAGTTGGCAATGCTGAGCATATGCTGCGCGTTCTGGGTAAAGCAGGTGCTGCACGCTGGCGTGGTGTTCGTCCTACCGTTCGCGGTACTGCGATGAACCCAGTAGACCACCCACATGGTGGTGGTGAAGGTCGTAACTTTGGTAAGCACCCGGTATCCCCGTGGGGCCTGCAGACCAAAGGTAAGAAGACCCGCAGCAACAAGCGTACTGATAAATTCATCGTACGTCGCCGTAGCAAATAATTTTAGAGGATAAGCCATGCCACGTTCTCTCAAGAAAGGTCCTTTTATTGACCTGCACTTGCTGAAGAAGGTAGAGAAAGCGGTGGAAAGCGGAGACAAGAAGCCCCTGCGCACTTGGTCCCGTCGTTCAACGATCTTTCCTAACATGATCGGTTTGACCATCGCTGTCCATAATGGTCGTCAGCACGTTCCAGTATTTGTTTCCGACGAAATGGTCGGTCACAAACTGGGTGAATTCGCACCGACTCGTACTTATCGCGGCCACGCTGCTGATAAAAAAGCGAAGAAGAAATAAGGTAGGAGGAAGAGATGGAAACTTTAGCTCAACATCGCCATGCTCGTTCTTCTGCTCAGAAGGTTCGCCTTGTAGCTGACCTGATTCGCGGTAAGAAAGTGTCGCAGGCCCTGGATATTCTGACCTACACCAACAAAAAAGCTGCTGTACTGGTCAAGAAGGTACTGGAATCTGCCATTGCTAACGCTGAACACAACGATGGCGCTGACATTGATGATCTGAAAGTTGCGAAAATTTTCGTAGACGAAGGCCCGAGCATGAAGCGCATTATGCCGCGTGCTAAAGGTCGTGCAGATCGCATCCTGAAGCGCACCAGCCACATCACTGTGGTTGTGTCCGATCGCTGAGACTCTGGAGACTAGCAATGGGTCAGAAAGTACATCCTAATGGTATTCGCCTGGGTATTGTCAAACCATGGAACTCTACCTGGTTCGCGAACACCAAAGAATTCGCTGACAACCTGGACAGCGATTTTAAAGTACGTCAGTTCCTGACTAAAGAACTGGCTAAAGCGTCTGTATCTCGCATCGTTATCGAGCGTCCGGCTAAGAGCATTCGTGTGACCATTCACACCGCTCGCCCGGGTATCGTTATCGGTAAGAAAGGCGAAGACGTAGAAAAACTGCGCAAGGTCGTAGCGGATATCGCTGGCGTACCTGCACAGATCAATATCGCCGAAGTTCGTAAACCTGAACTGGACGCAAAACTGGTTGCTGACAGCATCACTTCTCAGCTGGAACGTCGCGTTATGTTCCGTCGTGCGATGAAGCGTGCTGTACAGAACGCAATGCGTCTGGGCGCTAAAGGTATCAAAGTTGAAGTTAGCGGCCGTCTGGGCGGCGCGGAAATCGCACGTACCGAATGGTACCGTGAAGGTCGCGTACCGCTGCACACTCTGCGTGCTGACATCGACTACAACACCTCTGAAGCGCACACCACTTACGGTGTAATCGGCGTTAAGGTATGGATCTTCAAAGGTGAGATCCTGGGTGGTATGGCTGCTGTTGAACAACCGGAACCGGCTGCTCAACCTAAAAAGCAGCAGCGTAAAGGCCGTAAATAAGGAGCGTCGCTGATGTTACAACCAAAGCGTACAAAATTCCGTAAAGTGCACAAAGGCCGCAACCGTGGTCTGGCGCAGGGTACGGATGTTAGCTTCGGCACTTTCGGTCTGAAAGCTGTTGGCCGTGGTCGTCTGACTGCACGTCAGATCGAAGCAGCACGTCGTGCTATGACCCGTGCAGTTAAGCGTCAAGGTAAGATCTGGATCCGTGTATTCCCGGACAAACCGATCACCGAGAAGCCGCTGGAAGTTCGTATGGGTAAAGGTAAAGGTAACGTGGAGTACTGGGTTGCCTTGATTCAGCCGGGTAAAGTCCTGTATGAAATGGACGGTGTACCGGAAGAGCTGGCCCGTGAAGCATTCGGCCTGGCAGCAGCGAAACTGCCGATCAAAACCACCTTTGTAACTAAGACGGTGATGTAATGAAAGCAAAAGAGCTGCGTGAAAAAAGCGTTGAAGAGCTGAACGCTGAGCTGCTGAACCTGCTGCGTGAGCAGTTCAACCTGCGCATGCAGGCTGCAAGTGGCCAGCTGCAACAGACTCATCTGCTGAAGCAAGTGCGTCGTGATGTTGCACGCGTTAAGACTTTACTGACTCAGAAGGCGGGTGCGTAATGACCGATAAAATCCGTACTCTGCAAGGTCGCGTAGTTAGCGACAAAATGGAGAAATCCATTGTTGTTGCTATCGAACGTATGGTGAAACACCCGGTTTACGGCAAATTCATCAAACGTACGACCAAACTGCACGTACATGACGAGAACAACGAATGCGGTATCGGCGACAAGGTTGAAATCCGCGAATGCCGTCCGCTGTCCAAGACTAAGTCCTGGACGCTGGTTCGCGTTGTAGAGAAAGCGGTTCTGTAATAGAGTACGCATTCTCGATACGGATAAACGGCTCAGCGATGAGCCGTTTATTTTTTCTACCCATATCTGGTTTGTGGTGTTATAATGCCGCGCCCTCGATATGGGGCTTTTTAACGACCCTAATTTTCGGGTCTCAGTAGTAGTTGACATTAGCGGAGCACTAAAATGATCCAAGAACAGACTATGCTGAACGTCGCCGACAACTCCGGTGCACGTCGCGTAATGTGTATCAAGGTTCTGGGTGGCTCGCACCGTCGCTACGCAGGCGTAGGCGACATCATCAAGATCACCATCAAAGAAGCAATTCCGCGTGGTAAGGTCAAAAAAGGTGATGTGCTGAAGGCGGTAGTGGTGCGCACCAAGAAGGGTGTTCGTCGCCCGGACGGTTCTGTCATTCGCTTCGATGGTAATGCATGCGTTATTCTGAACAATAACAGCGAGCAGCCTATCGGTACGCGTATTTTTGGGCCGGTAACTCGTGAACTTCGTACCGAGAAGTTCATGAAAATTATCTCTCTGGCACCAGAAGTACTCTAAGGAGCGAATCATGGCAGCGAAAATCCGTCGTGATGACGAAGTTATCGTGTTAACCGGTAAAGATAAAGGTAAGCGCGGTAAAGTTAAGAATGTCCTGTCTTCCGGCAAGGTCATTGTTGAAGGTATCAACCTGGTTAAGAAACACCAGAAGCCGGTCCCGGCTCTGAACCAACCAGGCGGCATCGTTGAAAAAGAAGCTGCAATTCAGGTTTCTAACGTTGCAATCTTCAATGCGGCAACCGGCAAGGCTGACCGTGTAGGCTTTAGATTCGAAGACGGCAAAAAAGTCCGTTTCTTCAAGTCTAACAGCGAAACTATCAAGTAATTTGGAGTAGTACGATGGCGAAACTGCATGATTACTACAAAGACGAAGTAGTTAAGAAACTCATGACTGAGTTTAACTACAATTCTGTCATGCAAGTCCCTCGGGTCGAGAAGATCACCCTGAACATGGGTGTTGGTGAAGCGATCGCTGACAAGAAACTGCTGGATAACGCAGCAGCTGACCTGGCAGCAATCTCCGGTCAAAAACCGCTGATCACCAAAGCACGCAAATCAGTTGCAGGCTTCAAAATCCGTCAGGGCTATCCGATCGGCTGTAAAGTAACTCTGCGTGGCGAACGCATGTGGGAGTTCTTTGAGCGCCTGATCACTATTGCTGTACCGCGTATTCGTGACTTCCGCGGCCTGTCCGCTAAGTCTTTCGACGGTCGTGGCAACTACAGCATGGGTGTCCGTGAGCAGATCATCTTCCCAGAAATCGACTACGATAAAGTCGACCGCGTTCGTGGTTTGGATATTACCATTACCACTACTGCGAAATCTGACGAAGAAGGCCGTGCTCTGCTGGCTGCCTTTGACTTCCCGTTCCGCAAGTAAGGTAGGGTTACTTAATGGCTAAGCAATCAATGAAAGCACGCGAAGTAAAGCGCGTGGCTTTAGCTGATAAATTCTTCGCTAAACGCGCTGAACTGAAAGCTATCATCTCTGATGTGAACGCAACCGACGAAGATCGTTGGAATGCCGTTCTCAAGCTGCAGACTCTGCCGCGTGATTCCAGCCCGTCTCGTCAGCGTAACCGCTGCCGTCAAACAGGTCGTCCGCATGGTTTCCTGCGGAAGTTCGGGTTGAGCCGTATTAAGGTCCGTGAAGCCGCTATGCGCGGTGAAATCCCGGGTCTGAAAAAGGCTAGCTGGTAATTGTCACCAATTGAATCACGGGAGTAAAGACAGATGAGCATGCAAGATCCGATCGCGGATATGCTGACCCGTATCCGTAACGGTCAGGCCGCGAACAAAGCTGCGGTCACCATGCCTTCCTCCAAGCTGAAAGTGGCAATCGCCAACGTGCTGAAGGAAGAAGGTTTTATCGAAGATTTTAAAGTTGAAGGCGACACCAAGCCGGAACTGGAACTGACTCTTAAGTATTTCCAGGGTAAAGCTGTTGTAGAAAGCATTCAGCGTGTCAGCCGCCCAGGTCTGCGCATCTATAAGAAAAAAGATGAGCTGCCGAAAGTTATGGCCGGTCTGGGTATCGCAGTTGTTTCTACCTCTAAAGGTGTTATGACTGATCGTGCAGCGCGCCAGGCTGGTCTTGGTGGCGAAATTATCTGCTACGTAGCCTAATCGGAGGAAAAAATGTCTCGTGTTGCTAAAGCACCGGTCGTTGTTCCTGCCGGCGTTGATGTAAAAATCAACGGTCAGGTTATTACGATCAAAGGTAAAAACGGCGAGCTGACTCGTACTCTCAACGATGCTGTTGAAGTTAAACATGCAGATAATGCACTGACCTTCGGTCCGCGTGATGGTTACGCAGACGGTTGGGCTCAGGCTGGTACCGCGCGTGCCCTGCTGAACTCAATGGTTATCGGTGTTACCGAAGGCTTCACTAAGAAGCTGCAGCTGGTTGGTGTAGGTTATCGTGCAGCGGTCAAAGGGAATGTAGTAAACCTGGCTTTAGGTTTCTCTCACCCGGTTGATCATCAGCTGCCTGCGGGTATCACTGCAGAATGTCCGACTCAGACTGAAATCGTGCTGAAAGGCGCTGATAAGCAGGTGATCGGCCAGGTTGCAGCAGATCTGCGCGCCTACCGTCGTCCTGAGCCTTACAAAGGCAAGGGTGTTCGTTACGCCGACGAAGTCGTGCGTACCAAAGAGGCTAAGAAGAAGTAAGGTAACACTATGGATAAGAAATCTGCTCGTATCCGTCGTGCGACCCGCGCACGCCGCAAGCTCCAGGAGCTGGGCGCAACTCGCCTGGTGGTACATCGTACCCCGCGTCACATTTACGCACAGGTAATTGCACCGAATGGTTCTGAAGTTCTGGTAGCTGCTTCTACTGTAGAAAAAGCTATCGCTGAACAACTGAAGTACACCGGTAACAAAGACGCTGCTGCAGCTGTGGGTAAAGCTGTCGCTGAACGCGCTCTGGAAAAAGGCATCAAAGATGTTTCCTTTGACCGTTCCGGGTTCCAATATCATGGTCGTGTCCAGGCACTGGCAGATGCTGCCCGTGAAGCTGGCCTTCAGTTCTAAGGTAGAGGTGTAAGATGGCTCACATCGAAAAACAAGCTGGCGAACTGCAGGAAAAGCTGATCGCGGTAAACCGCGTATCTAAAACCGTTAAAGGTGGTCGTATTTTCTCCTTCACAGCTCTGACTGTAGTTGGCGATGGTAACGGTCGCGTTGGTTTTGGTTACGGTAAAGCGCGTGAAGTTCCAGCAGCGATCCAGAAAGCGATGGAAAAAGCCCGTCGCAATATGATTAACGTCGCGCTGAACCACGGCACCCTGCAGCACCCGGTTAAGGGTACTCACACGGGTTCTCGTGTATTCATGCAGCCGGCTTCCGAAGGTACCGGTATCATCGCCGGTGGTGCAATGCGCGCCGTTCTGGAAGTCGCTGGGGTTCGTAACGTTCTGGCTAAAGCGTATGGTTCCACTAACCCGATTAACGTGGTTCGTGCAACTATCGACGGTCTGGAAAACATGAAGTCCCCGGATATGGTCGCTGCCAAGCGTGGTAAATCCGTTGAAGAAATTCTGGGGAAATAAACCATGGCAAAGACTATTAAAATTACTCAAACCCGCAGTGCAATCGGTCGTCTGCCGAAACACAAGGCAACGCTGCTTGGCCTGGGTCTGCGTCGTATTGGTCACACCGTAGAGCGCGAGGATACTCCTGCTGTTCGTGGTATGGTCAACGCGGTTTCCTTCATGGTTAAAGTTGAGGAGTAAGAGATGCGTTTAAATACTCTGTCTCCGGCCGAAGGCTCCAAAAAGGCGGGTAAACGCCTGGGTCGTGGTATCGGTTCTGGCCTCGGTAAAACCGGTGGTCGTGGTCACAAAGGTCAGAAATCTCGTTCTGGCGGTGGCGTACGTCGCGGTTTCGAGGGTGGTCAGATGCCTCTGTACCGTCGTCTGCCGAAATTCGGCTTCACTTCTCGTAAAGCGATGATCACCGCAGAGATCCGTCTCTCCGATCTGGCTCACGTAGAAGGCGATGTAGTAGACCTGAACGCGCTGAAAGCGGCTAACATTATCGGTGTCCAGATCGAGTTCGCGAAAGTGATCCTGTCTGGTGAGGTAACTCGTCCGGTAACTGTTCGTGGCCTGCGTGTGACTAAAGGTGCTCGTGCTGCTATCGAAGCTGCTGGCGGTAAAATTGAGGAATAAGTAGCAGATGGCTAAACAACCGGGATTAGATTTTCAAAGTGCCAAAGGTGGCCTTGGCGAACTGAAACGCAGACTTCTGTTTGTGGTCGGTGCGCTGATAGTGTTCCGTATTGGCTCTTTTATTCCGATCCCTGGTATTGATGCCGCTGTACTTGCCAAACTGCTTGAGCAACAGCGAGGCACCATCATTGAAATGTTCAACATGTTCTCTGGTGGTGCTCTCAGCCGTGCTTCTATCTTTGCATTGGGGATTATGCCGTATATCTCGGCATCAATCATCGTGCAGCTGCTGACGGTGGTTTATCAACCGCTGGCGGAACTGAAGAAAGAAGGGGAGTCTGGTCGTCGTAAGATCAGCCAGTACACCCGCTACGGTACTCTGGTGCTGGCGATATTCCAGTCGATCGGTATTGCTACCGGTCTGCCGAATATGCCTGGTATGCAGGGCCTGGTGATTAATCCAGGCTTTGCATTCTATTTCACCGCTGTTGTTAGTCTGGTCACAGGGACTATGTTCCTGATGTGGCTCGGCGAACAGATCACTGAACGCGGTATCGGTAACGGTATCTCGATCATTATCTTCGCCGGTATCGTTGCGGGACTCCCGCCGGCCATCGCCCATACTATCGAGCAAGCGCGTCAAGGCGACCTGCACTTCCTCCTGTTGCTGTTGGTTGCAGTATTAGTATTTGCAGTGACCTTCTTTGTTGTATTCGTTGAACGTGGGCAACGCCGCATTGTGGTAAACTACGCGAAACGTCAACAGGGTCGTCGTGTCTATGCTGCACAGAGCACACATTTACCGCTGAAAGTGAATATGGCGGGGGTAATCCCGGCAATCTTCGCTTCCAGTATTATACTGTTCCCGGCAACCATCACGTCATGGTTCGGGGGTGGTACTGGTTGGAACTGGCTGACAACAATTTCGCTGTATTTGCAGCCTGGGCAACCGCTTTATGTGTTACTCTATGCGTCTGCAATCATCTTCTTCTGTTTCTTCTACACGGCGTTGGTTTTCAACCCGCGTGAAACAGCAGATAACCTGAAGAAGTCCGGTGCATTTGTACCAGGAATTCGTCCGGGAGAGCAAACGGCGAAGTATATCGATAAAGTGATGACTCGCCTGACTCTGGTTGGTGCGTTGTACATTACTTTTATCTGCCTGATCCCGGAGTTCATGCGTGACGCGATGAAAGTGCCGTTCTACTTCGGTGGGACCTCGCTGCTTATCGTTGTTGTCGTGATTATGGACTTTATGGCTCAAGTGCAAACTCTGATGATGTCCAGTCAGTATGAGTCTGCATTGAAGAAGGCGAACCTGAAAGGCTACGGCCGCTAAAACTGGTCGCCCGAGAAGTTACGGAGAGTAAAAATGAAAGTTCGTGCTTCCGTCAAGAAATTATGCCGTAACTGCAAAATCGTTAAGCGTGATGGCGTCATCCGTGTGATTTGCAGTGCCGAGCCGAAGCATAAACAGCGCCAAGGCTGATTTTTTCGCATATTTTTCTTGCAAAGTTGGATTGAGCTGGCTAGATTAGCCAGCCAATCTTTTGTATGTCTGTACGTTTCCATTTGAGTATCCTGAAAACGGGCTTTTCAGCATGGTGCGTACATATTAAATAGTAGGAGTGCATAGTGGCCCGTATAGCAGGCATTAACATTCCTGATCACAAACATACCGTAATCGCTTTAACCGCTATTTTCGGTATCGGCAAAACCCGTTCTAAAGCCATCTGCGCTGAAACGGGCATCGCTGAAAATGTTAAGATCAGTGAGCTGTCTGAAGAACAAATTGATATTCTGCGTGAAGCAGTAGGTAAATTTGTCGTTGAAGGTGATCTGCGCCGTGAAATCACCCTGAGCATCAAGCGTCTGATGGACCTTGGTTGCTACCGTGGTTTGCGTCATCGTCGTGGTCTCCCGGTTCGCGGTCAGCGTACCAAGACCAACGCACGTACCCGTAAGGGTCCGCGTAAACCGATCAAGAAATAATCGGGGTGATTGAATAATGGCAAAGGCACCAATTCGTGCACGTAAGCGTGTAAGAAAACAAGTCTCTGACGGCGTGGCTCATATCCATGCTTCTTTTAACAACACCATCGTTACCATTACTGATCGTCAGGGTAACGCACTGGGTTGGGCAACAGCCGGTGGTTCCGGTTTCCGTGGTTCTCGCAAATCCACTCCGTTCGCAGCTCAGGTTGCAGCAGAGCGTTGCGCAGAAGCCGTAAAAGAATACGGCATCAAGAATCTGGAAGTTATGGTCAAAGGTCCGGGTCCGGGTCGCGAATCTACCATTCGTGCACTGAACGCCGCTGGTTTCCGCATCACTAATATTACTGATGTGACTCCGATCCCTCATAACGGTTGTCGTCCGCCGAAAAAACGTCGCGTATAACGCTGCGTTTTCCAGGTTAGTTGGAGAAAGAAAATGGCAAGATATTTGGGTCCTAAGCTCAAGCTGAGCCGTCGTGAGGGCACCGACTTATTCCTTAAGTCTGGCGTTCGCGCGATCGATACCAAGTGTAAAATTGAACAAGCTCCTGGCCAGCACGGTGCGCGTAAGCCGCGTCTGTCTGACTATGGTGTGCAGTTGCGTGAAAAGCAAAAAGTTCGCCGTATGTACGGTGTGCTGGAGCGTCAGTTCCGTAACTACTATAAAGAAGCAGCACGTCTGAAAGGCAACACCGGTGAAAACCTGTTGGCTCTGCTGGAAGGTCGTCTGGACAACGTTGTATACCGTATGGGCTTCGGCGCCACTCGTGCTGAAGCACGCCAGCTGGTTAGCCACAAAGCGATTATGGTAAACGGTCGTGTTGTTAACATCGCTTCTTATCAGGTTAAAGCGAATGACGTTGTCAGCATTCGTGAGAAAGCGAAAAAGCAATCTCGCGTGAAAGCCGCTCTGGAGCTGGCTGAGCAGCGTGAAAAGCCAACCTGGCTGGAAGTTGATGCTGGCAAGATGGAAGGTACGTTCAAGCGTCAGCCGGAGCGTTCTGATCTGTCTGCGGACATTAACGAACACCTGATCGTCGAGCTTTACTCCAAGTAAAGCTTAGTACCAAAGAGAGGACACAATGCAGGGTTCTGTGACAGAGTTTCTAAAACCGCGCCTGGTCGATATCGAGCAAGTGAGTTCGACGCACGCCAAGGTGACCCTTGAGCCTTTAGAGCGTGGCTTCGGCCATACTCTGGGTAACGCACTGCGCCGTATTCTGCTCTCATCGATGCCGGGTTGCGCGGTGACCGAGGTTGAGATTGATGGTGTACTGCACGAGTACAGCACCAAAGAAGGCGTTCAGGAAGACATCCTTGAAATCCTGCTCAACCTGAAAGGGCTGGCGGTGAGAGTTCAGGGTAAAGATGAAGTCATCCTTACTTTGAATAAATCTGGCATTGGCCCTGTGACCGCAGCCGACATTACCCACGACGGTGATGTCGAAATCGTCAAGCCGCAGCACGTGATTTGCCACCTGACTGATGAGAACGCTGCTATCAGCATGCGTATCAAAGTTCAGCGCGGTCGCGGTTATGTGCCGGCTTCTGCCCGAATTCATTCGGAAGAAGATGAGCGCCCAATCGGCCGTCTGCTGGTCGACGCCTGCTACAGCCCTGTAGAGCGTATTGCCTACAATGTTGAAGCTGCGCGTGTAGAACAGCGTACCGACCTGGACAAGCTGGTCATCGAAATGGAAACCAACGGCACAATCGATCCTGAAGAGGCGATTCGTCGTGCGGCAACCATCCTGGCTGAACAACTGGAAGCTTTTGTTGACTTACGTGATGTACGTCAGCCAGAAGTGAAAGAAGAGAAACCAGAATTCGATCCGATCCTGCTGCGCCCTGTTGACGATCTGGAATTGACTGTCCGCTCTGCTAACTGCCTCAAGGCAGAAGCTATCCACTATATCGGTGATCTGGTACAGCGTACCGAGGTTGAGTTGCTGAAAACGCCGAACCTGGGTAAAAAATCTCTTACTGAGATTAAAGACGTGCTGGCTTCCCGTGGACTGTCTCTGGGCATGCGCCTGGAAAACTGGCCACCAGCAAGCATTGCTGACGAGTAACCGGATCACAGGTTAAGGTTTTACTGAGAAGGATAAGGTCATGCGCCATCGTAAGAGTGGTCGTCAACTGAACCGCAACAGCAGCCATCGCCAGGCTATGTTCCGTAACATGGCAGGTTCGCTGGTTCGTCATGAAATCATCAAGACGACCCTGCCGAAAGCGAAAGAACTGCGTCGCGTAGTTGAGCCGCTGATTACTCTTGCCAAGACTGATAGCGTTGCTAATCGTCGTCTGGCATTCGCCCGTACTCGTGATAACGAGATCGTGGCAAAACTGTTTAACGAGCTGGGCCCGCGTTTCGCGAGCCGCGCCGGTGGTTACACTCGCATTCTGAAGTGTGGCTTCCGTGCAGGCGACAACGCGCCGATGGCATACATCGAGCTGGTTGATCGTGCTGAGCCGAAAGCAGAAGCTGCTGCAGAGTAATCTGTAGTAACGTAAAAAAACCCGCCCCGGCGGGTTTTTTTATATCTACCCCATCCCCACTTCACTACAATATCTGTACTCTTTTTGTTCATCCCCCGGAGCCGTAGAATGTGGTTACTGGATCAGTGGGCAGAACGCCATATCCTCGATGCTCAAACCAAAGGCGAGTTCGATAATTTACCCGGTAGCGGCGTGCCGCTAACGCTCGATGACGATTCGCATGTACCGGCCGAGCTGCGGGCAGGCTATCGCCTTCTGAAGAATGCAGGGTGTCTTCCCCCGGAGCTGGAGCAGCGCAAAGAAGCGGTGGCTCTGGCAGACTTGCTGAAGGGGGTCCGTCAGGACGACCCGCGGCATGCCGAACTCAGCAAGCGCCTTGCTCTGCTCGAGCTTAAGCTGCGTCAGGCAGGACTGAACACCGATTTTTTACGCGGTGAGTACGCCGATGCGTTGCTGCACAAAATTAATCAGGAGTGAATATGTATCGTATTGGTGAGCTGGCAAAACTGGCTGATGTGACGCCAGATACCATCCGTTATTATGAAAAACAGCAAATGATGGATCATGATGTGCGCACTGAGGGGGGATTTCGTCTTTACTCGGATAACGATCTACAGCGTTTGCGCTTTATTCGCTATGCCCGTCAGCTGGGCTTTACTCTGGAAGCGATCCGCGAATTATTGTCGATCCGTATCGATCCGGAGCATCACACCTGTCAGGAGTCGAAAGGGATCGTTCAGGCGCGATTAAGCGAAGTTGAGGCGCGGATCAACGAGCTACAAACGATGCGTCGCTCTCTGCAACGGCTCAATGATGCCTGCTGCGGCACAGCTCACAGCAGCGTTTACTGTTCGATCCTCGAGGCCCTTGAGCAAGGCGCCAGCAACGGTAATACCGGGCGTTGATTTTTTGTGCGCGCGGATCTACACTCGCGCGGAATTCACACATCCACTGGAGTTACTATGAGTCGCTATCAGCATACCAAAGGACAAATTAAAGATAACGCCATTGAGGCACTTCTCCACGATCCATTATTCAGGCAGCGCGTAGAGAAGAATAAGAAAGGGAAAGGAAGCTATCAACGTAAAGATAAACATGCAGCAAGGAATGACCGGGAGGCCAGTGGCAAGCAAGCGAATCGCTTTTTTACCACTGGCCTTCTGCTTTCACTGCTGATTAAGAACGGTTGCTTTGTTCTTTCAGCAGATCGCGAATTTCGCTCAGCAGGACTTCTTCTTTAGAGGGCGCTGGCGGTGCCGCCGGAGCCTCTTCTTTCTTACGATTTAACTTATTCATCAGTTTAATCGCCATGAAAATGGCAAATGCGACGATGATGAAATCGAAAACGTTCTGAATAAACACCCCGTAGTGCATCACCACTGCCGGTACATCACCCTGGGCATCGCGCAGCGTGACGGCAAACTGTTTAAAATCGATCCCGCCAATCAACAGGCCGAGCGGCGGCATAATAATATCCGCGACCAGTGACGAAACAATTTTACCGAATGCTGCACCGATGATCACACCCACTGCCAAATCGACAACGTTCCCGCGCATCGCGAATTCGCGAAACTCTTTTAAAAAACTCATTTTATTCTCCTTGAGCCAGCTGACGTTGTAAGTTTAACAAATGTATTTTCATTTGCCATTCCCCGTAGAGCGTTACAGGAAAATATTAACCATTGAATAATAAGGGATAATAAAAGGCGCCTGTTCGACGCCCTGGGAATTACAGGAAGAAGGGGCTTGGCTGGAACAGCCTTTCTACATCGGAAATAAACTTTTTATCAGTCAAAAACATGATCACATGATCGCCCTGTTCGATCCGCAGATTATTATTGGCGATCATCACGTCATTCCCGCGCACGACGGCGCCGATGATCGTGCCTGGCGGAAGTTTGATCTCATCGATCGACCGCCCGACTACCCGCGAGGTGCTCTCATCGCCGTGTGCCACTGCTTCGATCGCTTCCGCAACGCCGCGGCGCAGGGAGGAGACGCCGACAATATCGGCTTTACGGACATGGCTGAGGAGGGCGGAAATCGTGGCCTGCTGAGGCGATATCGCGATATCAATGACGCTACCCTGAACCAGATCCACATAGGCTCTGCGCTGGATCAGCACCATGACTTTTTTGGCCCCCATTCGCTTGGCCAGCATCGCAGACATGATGTTTGCTTCGTCATCGTTAGTGACGGCAATAAACAGGTCCACCTGGTCAATATGCTCTTCGGCCAGCAGCTCCTGATCCGATGCATCACCATAGAAGACGATAGTATGCTGCAGTTTTTCTGCCAGCTCAGCGGCTCGCTGCTGATTGCGCTCGATAAGCTTAACGCTGTAGTCTTTTTCCAGCTTATGGGCCAGGCCCGCGCCAATATTGCCGCCGCCGACCAACATGATGCGTTTGTAAGGTTTCTCCAGACGCTGGAGTTCGCTCATGACCGCGCGAATATGCTGCGAGGCGGCAATAAAGAAGACTTCATCGCCGGCCTCGACAATCGTCGAACCCTGTGGGCGGATGGGGCGATCGTGGCGGAAAATGGCGGCCACGCGCGTATCGATATGCGGCATATGCTCACGCATGGTGGACAACGCATTCCCCACCAGCGGACCACCGTAATAGGCTTTCACCACGGCGAGGCTGACTTTACCTTCAGCGAAGTTCACGACCTGCAGCGCGCCGGGATATTCTATGAGGCGATGAATATTGTCGATGACCAGCTGTTCCGGAGCGATTAAGTGATCGATGGGCACAGCTTCAGAATTGAAGAGCTTTTCCGCATCGCGGACGTAATCAGGCGCACGAATACGGGCTATACGGTTTGGCGTATTGAATAATGAATAGGCGACCTGACAGGCCACCATGTTGGTTTCATCCGAACTGGTGACCGCCACCAGCATATCGGCATCATCGGCTCCTGCCTCGCGCAGTACGCGGGGGTGAGAACCGTGCCCCTGGACGACACGCAGGTCGAACTTATCCTGCAGGCTGCGCAGACGGTCGCCATTGGTATCAACCAGCGTAATATCATTGTTCTCGCCGACGAGGTTCTCCGCCAGCGTGCCGCCGACCTGGCCGGCGCCCAGAATAATAATCTTCATCTGCAGTGATCCATTAGTTCCGACGTTTGATTAGCTTAGCGTAAAAGAAGCCATCGCCTTCTTCCGCACCCGGCAGATTTTGCTGTCCCGGGCTTGCCGGCGTACCGGTTGCGTGAAGCTCTGCATCCGGGGTCCGCGCGAGGAACGCGGCAATTTGCTGACTATTCTCTTCCGGCAGAATAGAACAGGTAGCGTAAACCAACGTGCCGCCTGGCTTCAGATGCCCCCAGATGGCATTGAGGATCTCGGCCTGCAGCTGGGCTAAATCGCCGATATCCCGATCCCGGCGCAGCCATTTGATATCCGGGTGGCGGCGGATAACGCCGGTGGCGGAACAGGGGGCATCCAGCAGAATACGATCGAACTGCTCGCCGCCACACCACTGCTCAGGGAAGCGACCATCGCCCTGTTTGACTTCGGCTTTCATGCCCAGCCGTTTCAGGTTGTCATAGACGCGGGAAAGACGCTGTTCATCAATGTCTACCGCCATGACCTCAGCCTGGGGAGCGACTTCCAGAATATGCGTCGTCTTGCCGCCCGGCGCGGCGCAGAGATCGAGAATGCGCTCGCCGTTTTCCGGCTGCAGATAGCGCATGCAGCCTTGGGCCGAGGCATCCTGAACGGTTACCCATCCTTCGGCAAAACCCGGCAACGCATGGACCGGGGCAGGGGTGGCCAGACGCACGGCGTCGGGATAGTCAGGGTGGGTGAAGCCCTCTAAGCCGGCCTCTTTAAGCAGAGCAAGCCATTCGTCTCGGGAATGATGGTTGCGGTTAACGCGCAGCCACATCGGCGGGCGCTGGTTGTTCGCATCGACGATCTCCTGCCATTGTTGCGGCCAGGCCTGCTGCAGACGCTTCAGCAGCCATTTGGGATGAAGGTAGCGGTTTTCCTGCCCGGCGAATTCTGCCAGTAGCTCTTCCTGCTGGCGCTGAAACTGGCGTAACACCCCATTGATCAGCCCTTTAAGCTGCGGGCGCTTAATCGCCACCGCGCCTTCTACCGTTTCAGCCAGCGCGGCGTGCGGAGGGATGCGGGTGTAGAGTAACTGATAGAGCCCAACCATAATCAGAAAGTGCACGGTGCGCTGTTTGCCGGTCATCGGACGCGCCATCAGCTTGCTGATAAGCCACTCCAGCTGGCTGAGCGTACGCAGTACGCCAAAACACAGCTCCTGCAGCAGCGCTTTGTCTTTATCGCTGACTTTTTGCTGTAGAGGGGGCAGGACGTTGCTTAAAGACTGACCTTTTTCAACGACTTGCTCGATAGCCTGGGCGGCCAGGCTGCGTAAATTTATATTCTTTTTCATAAGCGCAAAAATAAAAATGCCCGGCGAACCCGGGCTTCAGAAGAGACGACCGTCAGGCGAGACGGGTGCCAGGAGTAAACCACTCCCGGCGGGAATTGAGTAAATCCTGGGCGCTCATCGCTTTTTTACCCGCAGGCTGTAGCGACTCCAGACTGAGGATCCCATCGCCCGTGGCGACCTGGATACCCTGTTTGGTTGCTGCCACGATAGTACCCGGTTCGGCATGCGCAGCTTCGGCAATGACCGATGCCCGCCACACTTTTAGCGGCTGCCCGTCAATTTCCAGCCAACTCATTGGCCACGGATTAAAGGCGCGGATGCAGCGCTCCAGCTGTGCGGCAGAAAGCGACCAGTCGATGCGAGCTTCTTCTTTACTCAGCTTCTCGGCGTGGCACACCAGCGATTCATCCTGTACTTCAGGCTGTGCGGTGCCGTTGGCCAGCTGGGCTAAGGTTGCCAGCAGACCTTGAGGGCCGAGCTCGGCCAGCTTATCGTACAGGCTGCCGCTGGTATCCTCTGCGGTAATGGGGCAGGAAAGCTTATACAGCATATCACCCGTATCAAGGCCGACGTCCATCTGCATGATGGTTACGCCTGTTTCGCTATCCCCCGCCCACAGCGAACGCTGGATCGGCGCTGCGCCACGCCAGCGCGGTAGCAGGGAGCCGTGAACGTTGATGCAGCCCAGACGGGGCATCTCCAGCACCGCTTTCGGGAGAATCAAACCGTACGCCACCACCACCATGATATCGGCGCCGAGATCGGCGACTAATTGTTGGTTGTCCTGCGGACGCAGGGAAGATGGCTGGAATACAGGTAAGTTATGGGCTTCAGCCAGCACCTTTACCGGGCTCGGCATCAATTTTTTGCCGCGGCCAGCAGGACGGTCTGGCTGTGTGAATACGCCAACAACCTGATGTTCAGACGACAACAGCGCGTCAAGATGACGCGCTGCAAAATCGGGGGTGCCGGCGAAAATGATACGTAGTGATTGTGACACGGTATTCCTTGTTATCAGGCACGGGAACGTAAACGATCCAGTTTCTCAACCTTCTGACGAATGCGCTGTTGTTTGAGCGGTGACAGATAATCAATAAACAGTTTGCCGACCAGATGATCCATCTCATGCTGAATACAGATAGCCAGCAGGCCATCGGCCTCCAGTTCAAATGGCTTACCGTCGCGATCCAGCGCTCGGATCTTCACTTTTTCCGCACGCGGCACCAGGGCGCGCTGTTCCGGAATCGACAGGCAGCCTTCTTCGATGCCCGTTTCGCCATCTTTTTCCAGCAGCTCCGGGTTGATTAACACCAGCTGCTCTTCACGATTTTCCGACACATCAATAACGATAATGCGCTGATGGATATCGACCTGGGTCGCGGCCAGACCAATGCCCTCCTCAGCGTACATGGTGTCGAACATATCATCGACGATACGCTGAATTTCCGCATTCACTTCTTTGACCGGCTCGGCGACTTTGCGAAGGCGCTCGTCCGGAATATGTAACACTTGCAAAACTGCCATAAAGTTCCAGAGTCGTATTCAGGAGTTGATAAGATTATTAGCTCTATTCTAGACAAAACACCCTGCAATTGACAGTCTCACTGTCCAATCGCAAAGATTGTCAATACCGCTTATGGCAGGGGGTAAGGATGACGCCCGACGAGATTTGGCTGCGGCTGATGAAGGTCAGTAACTTGTATGGCGACAGAATGCTGAAGATCGCACAGCGCTTATGCGCAGCCGCCAGCGTTGATCGTGAAGCGCTGCATGCTGTCGGGATGTCCGCGGCGCAAGCAACGTTATTTTTTCGGCTTGACGGGCGTGAGCTTGATGAGACGCGGCGCTGGCTGGAGCACCCGGAACATCATCTGTTACGGGCCGACGATCCGCGCTTTCCGTTTCGGCTAAGGGCCATCGCTGATTACCCCGGTGCGTTGTTGGTCAGCGGCGATCCCGCTCTGCTTCACAGCGCGCAGCTTGCCGTTATTGGTAGTCGCCTGCATTCCTGGTATGGCGCTCGCTGGGGGAAGCTTTTCAGCGAAACGTTGGCGCGTAAAGGAATGACTATCACCAGTGGGCTGGCGTTAGGCATTGATGGCGTAGCGCATCGCGGCGCGCTCGCGGCCGAGGGCAAAACCATCGCGGTACTGGGCAACGGACTGGGTAAGGTTTATCCGCGGCGCCATGCAAGCCTCGCCCAGCAGATCATCGATAATGGCGGTGCGCTGGTGTCTGAATTTCCACTAATAACGCCGCCGCTTCCCGCGCATTTCCCCAGGCGCAACCGGATTATCAGCGGCCTGAGCCTGGGCGTGTTGGTGGTTGAGGCGGCATTGCGAAGCGGCTCGCTGGTTACCGTCCGCTGTGCTCTGGAGCAGGGAAGGGATGTGTTTGCCCTGCCTGGGCCGATAGGCAATCCGGGATCGGAAGGCCCACACTGGTTAATTAAGCAAGGCGCGGTGCCGGTGACCTCGCCAGAGGATATTGTGGAATACTGGCACAACGAGCTGACCTGGCTAACTGATACGTCTGATTCGATAAATAATTGCGCCGATCAGCCGTCTGTAGCATTGCCATTTCCGGAGCTCCTGGCTAACGTAGGAGATGAGGTAACACCTGTTGACGTTGTCGCTGAACGTGCCGGCCAATCTGTGCCAGTAACCGTAGCTCAGCTACTTGAACTGGAGTTAGCAGGCTGGATCGCAGCTGTACCCGGCGGCTATGTCCGATTAAGGAGGGCAAGCCATGTTCGACGTACTCATGTATTTGTTTGAAACTTACATCCATAGCGAAGCAGAAATGCGCGTGGATCAGGACAAACTGACGCGGGATCTTACCGACGCAGGTTTTGAGCGGGAAGATATCTATAACGCGTTAATGTGGCTCGAGAAACTGGCTGATTATCAGGAAGGTCTCGTTGAACCCATGCAGCTCGCTTCCGACCCGCTGTCGCTTCGGGTATATACCGAAGAGGAGTGCCAGCGTCTGGATGCCAGTTGCCGGGGATTTTTACTCTTCCTCGAGCAGATTCAGGTGTTGAACCTCGAAACGCGAGAAATGGTGATAGAGCGCGTACTGGCGCTGGATACGGCAGAATTTGAGCTGGAGGACCTGAAATGGGTCATCCTGATGGTACTGTTCAATATTCCGGGCTGTGAAAACGCCTATCAGCAAATGGAAGAATTACTCTTCGAAGTAAATGAAGGTATGCTGCATTAATCTTTTTGCAGCAACATCGAGTTGTTATGACCAAATCAGCACTGTTTTCGGTGCGTAAAAATGAGCCCTGCCCGCAGTGCGGGGCTGAACTGGTGATCCGTTCCGGGAAACATGGCCCGTTTCTCGGCTGTTCGCATTATCCGGACTGTGACTATATCCGTCCCCTGAAAAGTCAGGCGGACGGGCATGTCGTTAAGGTGCTGGAGGGGCAAGCATGCCCATCGTGCGGCGCGGTTATGGTGCTACGCCAGGGGCGTTTTGGGATGTTCATTGGCTGTAGCCGCTATCCGGAATGCGAACATACCGAGCTAATTGATAAACCAGATGAGACGGCTATTGCTTGCCCGCAGTGCGGACAAGGCCATCTGGTCCAGCGTCGTTCCCGTTTCGGTAAAACCTTTCACTCCTGCGATCGCTATCCTGATTGTCAGTTCGTTATCAATTTTAAACCGGTGGCGGGCGAATGCCCTGAATGCCATTACCCGCTGTTAATAGAAAAGAAGACGGCGCAGGGGCTCAGACGCTTCTGTGCCAGTAAACAATGTGGAAAGCCGATCCCGGCGGAATAAATCAGTGAACAATAACCTGCCCTCAGAAGCCGTCGCCCATGCCGTGGCGGTCCTGAATAATGAACATGTCATCGCCTATCCCACGGAAGCTGTTTTTGGCGTCGGCTGCGACCCTGACAGCGAAACGGCCGTTATGCGTCTGCTGGAGCTGAAGCAGCGTCCTGTTGAGAAGGGATTGATCCTTATCGCCGCTAGCTTTGAGCAGCTGAAGCCCTATATTGATGATTCTCGGTTAAGTGACTCGCAGCGGGCAGCAATCTTTTCCTGCTGGCCAGGACCGGTGACGTTTGTATTCCCGGCTCGTCCTGAAACGCCACGCTGGCTGACGGGTCGTTTTGATTCGCTGGCCGTACGCGTAACCAACCATCCGCTGGTGATTGAATTGTGCGAAGCCTACGGAAAACCGCTGGTCTCGACGAGCGCCAATCTCACCGGTCAACCGCCTTGCCGCACTACCGCAGAGGTCCGTGCTCAGTTTGGTGACAGCTTCCCGGTCGTGGATGGCGCTACGGGCGGACGTCAAAATCCATCTGAAATACGTGATGCCCTGACGGGTGAACTGTTCCGCCAGGGGTGAATCATGGAAACCTACGCTGTTTTTGGTAATCCGATTGCGCACAGCAAGTCGCCTTCTATTCACCACCTTTTTGCCCGCCAGTTAGGGATTACCCATCCTTATGGACGTGTGCTGGCGCCGCTGGACGATTTTGTCTCTTCTCTGAATCAGTTTTTTGCGGAAGGAGGAAAGGGCGCCAACGTTACCGTTCCTTTCAAAGAAGAAGCCTTTGCGCGCGCGGATGAACTGACAGAACGCGCTGCGCTGGCGGGAGCGGTGAACACCCTGAAACGTCTGGAAGATGGGCGTTTGCTGGGCGACAACACGGATGGTATTGGTCTTCTGAGCGATCTGGAGCGTCTGGGATTCATTAAGCCACGCCAGCGGATCCTGCTTATCGGTGCCGGTGGCGCATCGCGTGGGGTACTGCTGCCGCTGCTGTCGCTGGGGTGCGCTGTGACGATCGTCAATCGCACCTATGCTCGTGCCCATGAGTTAGCCACGCTCTTCGCCCATACCGGCAGCGTCAGCGCACGGGAAATGGATACCTTAGCCGGGGAAACTTTCGATCTGATCGTCAATGCAACATCCAGTGGGATAGAGGGTGATGTGCCGGCTATCCCGGCGTCTGTTGTTAACCCCGACGTGTATTGCTATGACATGTTTTACCAGAAAGGGGCGACGCCATTTCTTCAGTGGTGCCAGCAGCATGGCGCAACCCACTGCGCTGACGGGCTGGGAATGCTGGTGGCGCAAGCCGCCCATGCTGTTCTGCTATGGCACGGCGTCCTGCCGGCTATCACCCCGGTTATAGAAACGCTGCAACAGGAACTGAATGCATGAATCAGGCGATTCAGTTTCCCGATCGGGAATCATGGGATGCCGAACGGCAGGGCGTGGTTTTTCCCGCGCTGGTCAATGGGATGCAATTAACCTGCGTAATTTCAGGGCAGATCCTGCAGCAGCGTTTTGGCGCAGAGGGGCCAGCGCAGTGGCTGGCCGCATTCCGGGAACATCGTTGGGATCTTGAGGAAGAGGCTGAGGCATTGATCCGCGATAATCAGGAGGATGCTCAGGGTTGGGTCTGGCTCTCCTGATCCAGATATTCATCTTTCCATTTCACATAGTTATTTGCTGAATATTTTAGGCCTTCCCGCTCCGCCTCTGTCAGGGGGCGGATCTGTTTGACCGGATTGCCAAAGTAAAGGAAGCCGCTTTCAAGCTGTTTATTCTGCGGCACCAGACTTCCCGCGCCAATCATGACGTCATCACCAACCACGACACCATCTAACAAGATCGAACCCATACCAACCAGCACGCGGTTGCCGATAGTGCAGCCGTGCAGCATCACTTTGTGACCAACCGTCACATCCTCTCCAATGATCAGTGGATTTCCCTCAGGCTTGTAAGAGGATCTATGGGTCACGTGTAGAACGCTGCCGTCCTGAATATTGCTACGTTGACCTATCGACACGAAATTGACGTCGCCGCGAATGGCGACCAGAGGCCAGACGCTGACGTCATCGGCAATTCTGACATCACCGATGACGACGCTGGATGCGTCAATCATGACGCGAAGACCGATTTGCGGGAAAAATGTTTTATAGGGACGCAGGTGAGCAGACATGTTGACCTCAAAAATACGGGAGCGTAAGAAGACTTTGGTGGCTTTTATCTCGCTCTGCAACCCCTGAAAACGGTGAAAATTGAGCAAATCGCGCAATTACACGGCGAAAAGGGTGAAAAATCACCATTCAGAAAAAAAGATCGAAAAAAGGCTTGTGCAAAAAAATGGGATCCCTATAATGCGCTCCCACTGACACGGCGGATGTGAATCACTTCACACAAACAGCCGGTTCGGTTGAAGAGAAAAATCCTGAAAAACGGGTTGACTCTGAAAGAGGAAAGCGTAATATACGCCACCTCGCG
>NZ_JBKIUU010000021.1:0-20148 GCF_046603115.1 Klebsiella sp. 1SOBk5mer
AGCGTTGTCGAAGGAGCGTTCCCGGCTGGCGCTACGCTTAGCCGGGCTACGACTGGTGCGCTCCATTTATGCCGGATGGCGGCATACATGCCTTATCCGGCCTACGTTCCTGAGGAGGCCTGCGGGATCCCTCCCCCAGGCCCGCGCAAGCGCGGCGCCGCCGGGCGGTCAGGCGCCGTACCGGCGGTAGTGCCGGATGGCGGCATAAATGCCTTATCCGGCCTACGTTCCTGAGGAGGCCTGCGGGATACCCCCCCCAGGCCCGCGCAAGCGCAGCGCCGCCGGGCGGTCAGGCGCCGCACCCGCGGTAGTGCCGGATGGCGGCATAAATGCCTTATCCGGCCTACGTTTCTGAGGAGGCGTGCGGGATACCCCCCAGGCCCGGCAGGCGCAGCGCCGCCGGGCAGGACACTTCAAGCTCCATACCTGTGGTAGTGCCGGATGGCGGCATAAATGCCTTATCCGGCCTACGTTCCTGAGGAGGCCTGCGGGATCCCCTCGTAGGCCCGCGCAAGCGCAGCGCCGCCGGGCGGTCAGTCGCCGTACCGGCGGGATGGCGGCATAAATGCCTTATCCGGCCTACGTTTCTGAGGAGGCCTGCGGGATCCCCCCCCAGGCCCGCGCAAGCGCAGCGCCGCCGGGCGGTCAGTCGCCGCACCTGCGGTAGTGCCGGATGGTGGCATAAATACCTTATCCGGCCTACGTTTCTGAGGAGGCCTGCGGGATACCCCCCGTAGGCCCGGCAAGCGCAGCGCCGCCGGGCGGTCAGGCGCCGCACCCGCGGTAGTGCCGGATGGCGGCATAAATGCCTTATCCGGCCTACGTTCCTGAGGAGGCCTGCGGGATACCCCCCGTAGGCCCGGCAAGCGCAGCGCCGCCGGGCGGTCAGTCGCCGTACCGGCGGTAGTGCCGGATGGCGGCATAAATGCCTTATCCGGCCTACGTTCCTGAGGAGGCCTGCGGGATCACCTCGTAGGCCCGCGCAAGCGCAGCGCCGCCGGGTGGTCAGGTACCGTACCCGCGGTAGTGCCGGATGACGGCATAAATGCCTCATCCGGCCTACGTTCCTGAGGAGGCCTGCGGGATACCCCCCCGTAGGCCCACGCAAGCGCAGCGCCGCCGGGCAGCTGGCCCAGGTTCCCTCAGTTCACCGTCAGGCGCAGGGCAAGATCCTGCGGGTAGGGGTCAAAATAGTTCTGCGCCTGCAGGTAGCGATCCGGATACTCGGCCAGATAGTGCTTAAGCAGCGTCAGCGGCGCGAGGATCGGCAGCAGCCCGGCGCGATAGTTGAGGATCACCTCCCGCAGCTCGCCGCGCTGGCGGCTGTTCAGCTGGTCGCGGAAATAACCCTGAATATGCATCAGCACGTTGGTGTGGTTTTTCCGCGAGGCGGGCCGCTTGAGGATCGCCATCAGCTTCTCGCGGTAGACCTCGAAGAAAGCCTCCAGATCTTCCCATTCATGCAGCGAGGCGACGAACGGGCCGATCTCGCGGTAGCCCGCCTGGTGGTGAGCCAGCAGCTGCAGCTTGTAGCGGCTGTGAAAGGCCAGCAGGCCGTGGCGGGTCAGGCCGCGGGCGCGCAGGGCGTTGAGTTCATGCAGGGCGAAGACGCGCTCGACAAAATTCTCCCGCAGCAACGGATCGTGCAGCCGGCCATCCTCTTCCACCGGCAGCCACGGGTAGCGCGCCATCAGGGCGCCGGTAAACAGCCCCACGCCTTCCTTACGCCCGCGATTGCCTTTTTCATCATACAGCCGCACGCGCTCCATCCCGCAGCTCGGCGATTTGGCGCAGACGATAAAGCCCGACAGCTCGCCCAGGGTTGCCAGATGGGCGTTGGCGAAATCGGCCATCTTCTCCGTCACATCCTCGTGCGGGGCGTGGCTGAAGCGCATGCGGATCTCCCCGACCGGGGTCTGCACCAGCCGGAGCGCCGGGCGGGGAACGGGCAGGCCGATCGCCATCTCCGGACAGACGGGCTTAAACGCCACCCATTGCGCGAGCTCATCCATCACAAAGCCCATACGCTTATGCCCGCCGTCGAATCGCACGGCTGAGCCGGTTAAACATCCGCTGATCCCAATGACAGGTTGCGTGTTCATGGCGCTGTCCTCTCTTCTGCTGTGGTTCGGGTAAAGAAAAGGGTCACGGTGGCCACCGTAATGCCGAATTTCTTCATCTCGGTTTTGTTAAACAAATGGCTGCCGTCCTGCAGGAACATCCAGTCGTCAAAGTGCAGCAGCCACCGGCTGCCGCTGGCCTCGACGTTCATGCTGTAGCGCCAGTGAAAGGCATTGCCTGCCGCCTGGCCGCTGGCCACGCCTTCGATATCCCCGGCGGTGCCCTGATAACGGTTATCGCCGGTGCGGCGAATGCGCCACACCCGCTGCTGTTTCTCGCCATCGTCATAGACAAAGCGCTCATGGAGCGTCAGGGTGTCGCCGACGACGTCGCCATCGATCGCTACATGGAAGCGGCGCAGCTGTTTGCCGCGGCGATCCTGCACCATCCCCCACGCCTCGGTTCGGCCCTGAAAATAGTGGAAGATGTCGAGGGCGGGCTGCTGCTGCCGGTACTCGGTGACCTCGGTGCTGCAGCCGGCGAGCATCAGCATCAGCAGCGCCAGGCCACGGGTCAGAATGCGTTTCATGGTGTACCTCCGATCAACTGCTGACGCAGTTCGGGATAAGTGGTGCGCGGATCGAGCCAGATGGCGAGAAAGCGGGTGCTGAACGCCGCCGACTGGCGCGGGCCGAGCGGGGTAAAGGCGGTCTGCGCGGCGCTGGCGCGGTACCAGAACTGCCCCTCGCCGCCGCTGACCACGAACGCCAGCTGGCTGCCCGGCGCGACGTCCGGCCAGATCCCCTGCAGCATGCGCAGCCAGGCTTCGCTGCGCGGCTCCTGCTGCAGAATGCCCTGCGCTTGCCACTGGTCGCGGGTGGCCTCCACCAGCGCCTCGCGATCGATGTCGCGCCGGTAGGTGATGATCAGCGCCCGATCCTGCTGCGGGCCGGCATACCGGCCATTGGGCGTGCGCAGCTGTGAGTGATAGACGGTGAACGGCCCCCAGGTGAGGGTCGCCTCGCCGACGCGGCGCCACGTCAGCCAGTCGGCGGCGTGGGCCGCCGGGGCGAGGGCGCTCAGCCACAGCAGTAACAGGGCGAATCTCATTTTTGCCTCCCCATCCCCAGATGGAACAACAGCATGAGCACCAGCCAGCCGCAGGCCATGGCGGCCACGGCAAGCGCCGTCGGTACCAGCAGGGTCATGGCCCCGAGGCGAGCGCCGATCAGGTAGGCCACCGGGCCGCCGACGGTGGCCGCCGCGGCCAGCACCCAGCCGGGAAGCGTCGTGGTGCGGGTCAGCCGGGTCCAGACGACGGCGAACATCAGCCACAGGGCCACCATCCACAGGGGCAGCAGGCTGTCGCCGGGAAAATCAATCAGCCCCGCCAGCGCCCAGCAGGCGTCCAGCCCGCAGCCCGCCGCGGCCAGCAGCAGAGCGGGCGGACGACTGGCCGCTGGCAACCGCAGCCAGGCGAACAGCGCCAGCGTCAGCCAGATCAGCAGGCCGCGCTCGCGCAACATCACCACCAGCGTCCAGTAAACATCGAACGCGAGGGCCATCAGCAGGTGCTGCGCCGGGCGTGTCATACCCGCTCCGCGGTGAGCTGCACCACGCTGATGGTGCGGGCGTTAAATCCGGCTTCGCAGTAGCCGAAGTAGTAGAGCCACATCCGGCGGAAGCGCTCATCAAAGCCGAGCTTTTCAATATCCTGCCAGGCATGGGTAAAACGCTGCCGCCAGTGCGCCAGCGTGCGGGCATAGTCCGGGCCCATGTCGAACAGGTTGCGCACCACAAAATCGGTATGGCGGGTCATCAGCTCGCTCATTGCCGTGATGCTGGGCAAAAAGCCGCCCGGGAAGATGTAGCGCTGGATAAAATCGACGCTTTTGCTGTAGTCGCGATAGCGCTGATCCTGGATGGTGATCGCCTGCAGGGCCATTTTGCCGCCCGGGCGCAGGCGCGCCTGGCAGGTGCGGAAAAAGGCCGGGAGGTAGCGCTGGCCCACCGCCTCAATCATCTCCACCGACACCAGTTTGTCGTACTCGCCGCGCAGATCGCGGTAGTCGCAGAGCAGCACCTCGACGCGATCCTGCAGCCCGGCGCGGGCCATGCGCTCGGTAGCCCAGCGGTGCTGCTCTCGGGAGAGGGTGGTGGTGGTGACCCGGCAGCCGTAATGGCGGGCGGCGTACTCGGCCAGCGCCCCCCAGCCGGTGCCAATCTCCAGCAGATGATCGCCGGGAGTGAGCGCCAGCTGGTCGCACAGGCGCGCCATCTTGGCCCGCTGGGCCTGGGTCAGATCCTGCTGGTCGTCGGCAAACAGCGCGCTGGAGTAGAGCAGGTCGTCATCCAGAAAGTGGGCATAAAATTCATTGCCGAGGTCGTAGTGGGCGGCGATGTTCTCCCGCGCCTGAGCGCGGGTGTTGCGGCGGGTCCAGTGGCGCAGGCGGGCGACGGGCTTGCCCAGCAGACGAAAGCCGCGCTCCAGACGCCCCAGCACCTCGCCGTTGCGCGCAAGGATCTGCAGCAGCGCCGTCAGCTGGTGGCTTTCCCAGTCGCAGTCCATCCAGGCCTCGGCCGCCGCCAGGCTGCCGCCGGTCAGCAGACGCCAGTACACCTCCGGCGTGCAGACCCGCGCCTCGGCGCGCAGCGCGGCGGCGGGGTCGCCAAAATGAAAAGTCTGCGCCCCTTCGCGCACGGTGAGCGAGCCTTCGCGGAGGCCGCTCAACAGACGAAAGAGCAGCCAGCGCGCGAGCCGCACGTTGCGCGGCACATCGGGTTCAAGCGCAAAGACGGGATCGGTCATGAGCGTTCACTCCTGCTGACAGGATGGTTGTACAGCGGCACGCGCTTCAGCCACAGCCGCAGCGCCTGCCAGTAGATGGCGAGGACGGTTTTCAGGGTCATCATCGGCAGACGCAGCAGCAGCCCGCGCAGGTTGGCGCGGGTTAACGGCACGCGGCTCAGGGCCAGCGTGGCGTCGAACACCTTGCTGGCCTGATGGTTTTCAATATGCATGTGCAGCGTTTTGCCGGGCGCGTTGAAGCGCCAGTGATAGACCATGTCCATCGGGTTAAACGGCGAAACGTGAAAGGCTTTCTCCAGCGGGCGCGCCTGCTGGCCGTCCACCGCGTAGTAATGACGCTCATTCCACGGCGTGTTGCGCACTTCGGCCAGCACCCAGCGCAGGGTGTCGGCCTCGTCATAGCAGTAGTAAAAGTTGACCGGATTAAAATGGAAGCCGAAGTAGCGCAGCTGGGTCAGGAGCATCACGCGTCCCGTCGGGCGGCAGCCGGTCAGGCTCTCCAGCCGGTTCAGCGCCTGAGCCTTCAGCGGCGCGCCCAGCGGATAATCGGCGTCGTACCAGGCGGCGGCGGCCAGGCGGTTGCGGCGGATGCCCGCCTCAGGCAGCCTGTCCAGTTCGTCGAGGTCAAGCCAGGCCATAAACAGGCGGTAGACGAAGTGGTGCGCCTTCGGCTGCAGGCGACGGTGGCGCAGGACGCCCTGATAGAGGCAGCTGTTCATTTCAGTTGCCCTCCGCCGCGGCGATGCCCTGCACCACGTCGAGCGCGCTGCGCACCCCGTCCTCATGAAAGCCGTTGTACCAGTAGGCCCCGCAGTACCAGCTCCGCTGCTGGCCGTTAATCTCTTCGCGCCGCAGCTGGGCCGACCAGCTTTGCGGGTTAAACAGCGGATGCTCATAGACGAAGCGCTGCCAGACGTAGCGCTCGTCCACCGGCGCGTCCGGGTTCAGGGTGACGCAGAACAGCGGCGCGCCCGCGGGCAGCCCCTGGAGAATATTCATGTTGTAGGTGACGCAGGCCCGGGCCCGATCCCCATCGCTCAGGCGATAGTTCCAGCTGGCCCAGGCGCGCTGACGCGCCGGCAGCCAGCGCGGATCGCTGTGCAGCACCACCTCGTTGCGCTGCCAGCCGATGTCCCCCAGCACCTCACGCTCGGCGTCGGTGGGCGCCGCCAGCATCGCCAGCGCCTGCGCGGAGTGGCAGGCGAAGATCACCTGGTCAAAATGCGCCTCCCCGGACGCCAGCCGCAGGGTAACCCCTGTCGGGTGGCGCTCCACCTGCTGCACCGGCGCGTTGAGCCGCAGGTCCAGGCGGTCGCCGAGCCTGGCGAGCAGGGCGCGAACGTATTCCCGGGAACCGCCGGGCACTACATACCACTGCGGGCGATCGCGAATGTCCAGCAGGCCGTGGTGTTCAAAGAAGCGCAAAAACAGCGGCAGCGGGAAGCGGCGCATCTCCTGCAGCGACGACGACCAGATGGCCGCCCCCATCGGCAGGATATAGTGGCGGGCGAAGAAGGGGCTGAAACGGTGGCGGGAGAGGAAGTTCTCCAGCGTCGCGCCCGGATCCAGCGCCTCGGTCAGCGCCAGTTTTGCCAGCCGGTTGAAGCGGACGATCTCGCTCAGCAGCCCCCAGAAGGCCGGCTTCAGCAGATTGCGTCGCTGGGCGAAGAGCGAGGTCAGGCTGTGGCCGTTGTACTCCAGGCCGCTGGCCGGGTTGTGGACCGAGAAGCTCATCTGCGTTTTTTGCCCGTCGATCCCCAGCTCGCTGAGCAGGCCCATAAAGCGCGGATAGGTGCGATCGTTGTAGACAATAAATCCGGTATCGATGGCCCAGGTGCCCTGCGGCGTGGCGACATCCACGGTGGCGGTGTGGCCGCCCGGCGTGGCGCCCGCTTCGAACAGCGTCACCTGATGGTGTCCGGCCAGCCGCCAGGCGCAGGTCAGCCCGGCGATGCCGCTGCCGATGATGGCGATGTTCATGAGCGCACCATCCTGCGCAATAGCAGGCGCTGTATACCTGACGGCAGGCTGGCCAGCAGCCGCAGGGCCAGGCTGAAGCCGGTGGGGAAGGCGATGTGGTTTTTGCCCTTCGCCAGGCCGTGGCGGATCGCCGCCACCGCCCGATCGACGCTCACCCGGCCGGGCATGGCAAAGTCGTTTTTGCGCGTCAGCGGGGTGTCGACGAAGCCTGGAGAGACCACCGTGACGGCGACCCCTTTCGGCTCCCAGTCCAGACGCAGGCTATTGGCAAACCAGGTCAGCGCCGCCTTGGAGGCGCCATAGGCTTCCGCGCGCGGGAAGGGCAGCCAGTGCGCCATGGAGCTGACCAGCACCACCCGATCGCCTGCTTCCAGCTGCGTCTGCAGCGCCGCCAGGCAGTTCACCGGCCCGAGGAAGTTGGTGGTCATCACCCGCTCCACGAGGGCGGCATCCACCTGCCCGTGGTCGAGGTATTCGCAGGTGCCGGCGCAGAGAATGATCAGGTCGGCAAAACAGCCCGTCAGCGCCTGGCGACAGGCGTCCCTGTCTGTCATATCGAACAGGCGCGCGCTGATGTTGGGGCTGAACTGCTGCAGCGCCGTCAGGCGCGAAGCATCGCGCCCGCAGGCGATGACCAGGTGGCCATCCGCCGCGTAGGATTTCGCCAGGCCGGCGCCGATCCCGGAGCTGGCGCCGGTGATAAGCACCGTCATCATGAGCGCACCCTCCGCTTCACGCCGCGTACCGCCCAGCCCAGCAGGGGAAGGTGCTCGTAGATCATCTCCCCGGCGTCGTAGTAGTCGCGCTGGTGGAGAACCTGCTCCCCGGCGATGTCCACCACCGAGCAGCCCGGCAGGGCCAGGGTTTCTCCGCCGGCAATACGCGGATGCGACCAGTGCATGGTCCAGGTTACGGCGAACCGCTGACCGTCGCAGAGCGGCGCGTCGATGGTGAACCGGCACTGCTCCACGTTGGCCAGCAGATGGGTAAAGTAGCGCTGAATGGCGAACAGCCCCTGGTGCTGGCCAAAAGGATCGCTCAGCGTCGCGTCCGGATGGTACAGCGCGGCCAGCGCCGTGGGCGGCTGCGCATCCAGCCCGGCGTAGTACTCAACGAAACGACGAATGACGGACGGCGTGGTGCTCATGGATCACATCCTGGCTAAACACGGTGGCGTAATGGCATACTTAAAACTTACACAAATAAAATTATTTGTCCAAGTTTGTGAAAAAATATATTTTATTTATGTTTAAAATCATGTTGTTATGGTTAGTGTTTTAAAGGATGAAAATCGCGGGCTGCACGAAGGGCAAACGTGCGCCCGCCGCGCCGCCGGGCGCAGGCGGAACAGAGAGTGGGGTAAGTGAAAACCGGGGGTTAGAGCGGGATCACCTCGAGGGAGACGACCTGCTGCTGCCAGAGTTCGACCTGCCTCTGACGAGCGGCGGAGAGTTTGCCGCTGGTGACCAGCAGCCAGTTGCGCTGGGGGAAAATCTCCGGCGCCAGCGCGGCGGGAGGCACCGGCAGGACGTCGATGCGATGGCCCTGGCCGGTGCGTTTGAGCGCTTCAAGCCAGATTTCGCAGGCGTCGGTCAGGTGCCAGCCGGTGATCAGAAAGTTGTCCCCGGGCGCCTTCTTGTCGCCTTCGAGGCAAAACGAGGTGTAGGCGATGATGATGCCGTCGAGGATTTCGCGCAGGGTCATGATGGCCGGCACGTTGGCGGAGACCTGGCTGCGCAGCGGACGCAGCACCTCGGTCACCAGCTCCTGGCGCGGATATTCGCGGCCGGCATCGTAGATCAGCTGGCGCAGGGACTCGATTTTTCCCTCTTTCAGCCGCTGCAGCATGGTCTCCTGCAGCGTCAGCCAGTTGTTGGTGCGCCGCGCGCCGGGGCGCGACAGCAGGGGCTTCACCTGGCTGACCGGCACCCCTTTTTTCACCCAGTCGAGGATTTTCAGCGCCTGCTGGACGTCGTCATCGCTGTACAGACGGTGTCCACCATCGGTGCGCAGCGGCTTGAGCAGGCCATAGCGGCGCTGCCAGGCGCGAAGCGTGGTCGCATTTATCCCGCAAAGTCGGGCAAATTCGCCGATGGAGTAAGGCATGGAGGCCACCTGTTAATAAAGAATATTCTCAATATACTACGAATCACGTCGGCTGGCGTGAAGTGTAGCGGCTTTGCACTACACTTTTCCCAACCGCGTAAATGAAAGGAGTTCTCATGAAGCTATGGCCTGTTGTCACTGGCGTCGCTATCGCGTTGACCCTGGTGGCCTGCAAATCGCCCACCCCGCCGAAGGGCGTTCAGCCGATTAGCGGGTTTGACGCCAGCCGTTACCTCGGGAAATGGTATGAGGTCGCCCGCCTGGAGAATCGCTTCGAGCGAGGTCTGGAGCAGGTGACCGCCACCTACGGCGCCCGCAGCGACGGGGGGATCAGCGTCGTCAATCGCGGTTATGACCCGGTCAAAAAACGCTGGAATGAGAGCGACGGGAAAGCCTATTTCACCGGCGCCCCCACCACCGCGGCGCTGAAGGTGTCGTTCTTCGGGCCGTTCTACGGCGGCTATAACGTGATCCGTCTGGACGACGACTACCAGTATGCGCTGGTCAGCGGCCCCAACCGCGACTATCTGTGGATCCTGTCGCGTACCCCCACCATTCCGGCGGCGGTGAAGCAGGATTACCTGAATACCGCGCGCGAACTGGGCTTTGACGTCGATCGACTGGTGTGGATCCGCCAGACGCCGCGCTAGCCTCGCCCCTTAGCGACTGAGCATGCCAGAGTAAACCGCATACAGCCCGGCCAGCGCCGCCACGTTCAGCGCCACGCTGATGAAAAACCACGTCCGGAAGGGCTGCTTTTGCGTTTTATGGCGAAAACACTGCTGGCCGAGGATCGCCCCCGGCCAGCCTCCCGCCAGGCCGAGCACCAGCAGCGTGGTTTCCGGCACCCGTCGCCAGGCTTTGCGCGCCGCCAGCTTGTCGGCGCCATAGATAAGCCATGTCAGAAGGCTGCTCAGTAAAAACCACATCGCCAGCGGGTAGGGGAGCAGGGCGCTGCCCACAGCGGTGAGCAGCAGCAGGGAATAACATACCAGGTTCAGATTCATAGGGACGTTCACGCCGGCCAGAAGAATGGCGCCACTATAGCCAATTTCCCGGACCGGCGTAAACGCGGTGGGCTAGCGGCCGCGCTTGCCCCGATGCCGGGACAGCCACATCAGCTTATACGCCGCCGGAATAATAAACAGCGACAGCAGCGGGGCGGTGATCATTCCGCCAATCATCGGCGCGGCGATGCGGCTCATCACCTCCGACCCGGCGCCGGTGCCCCACAAAATCGGCAGCAGGCCGGCGATAATCACCGCCACGGTCATTGCCTTCGGCCGCACGCGCAGTACTGCCCCCTGATACAGCGCCTCGTCGAGCTTCCCGGCGCTGAAGGTCTGCGGGTTCTCCAGCGCCGGCTCCGCCTCGATGGCGTGGCGCAGGTACATCAGCATCACCACGCCAAACTCCGCGGCCACCCCGGCCAGGGCGATAAAGCCGGTGCCGGTGGCCACCGACAGATGGAAGCCCATCCAGTAGAGGAACCAGATCCCGCCCACAAGGGCGAACGGCACGCTGGCGATGATCAGCAGCGCCTCGCCGACGCGGCGGAACGCCAGGTACAGCAGCACAAAGATAATCATCAGCGTCATCGGCACCATCAGCTTCAGCTTCTGATTGGCGCGCTCCAGCAGCTCAAACTGCCCGGAATACGACACGCTGATGCCCGGCTTCAGCTTCACCTCCTTGCCGATGGCCTGCTGCAGATCGTGCACCACTGACACCATGTCGCGGTCGCGGGCGTCGATGTAGATCCAGCTGGTGGGGCGGGCGTTCTCGGTCTTCAGCATCGATGGCCCGCTGACCACCTTCACCTCGGCGACGTCGCCGAGGACGATCTGCTGCTTCAGCGGGGTGAGGATCGGCAGCTGGCGCAGGGTCTGCGGGCTGTCGCGGTAGCTCTGCGGATAGCGGATGTTGATCGGATAGCGCTCGACCCCCTCCACCGTTTCGCCGACCATCGCCCCGCCGATAGCGGACGAGACGAACAGCTGCACGTCGCCGACGGTCATCCCGTAGCGGGCCGCCTTCTCACGCTGAATATCAATGTCGAGGTAGCGCCCGCCCACCAGCCGCTCGGCTAACGCCGAGGTCACGCCCGGCACGCTGCGCGCGACCCCCTCAATTTTCCCGGCGATGGCGTCGATATCGGCCAGGTTAGTGCCGGAAACTTTAATGCCGATCGGGCTCTTGATGCCAGTGGAGAGCATGTCGATGCGGTTGCGGATCGGCGGCACCCACAGGTTCGCCAGCCCCGGCAGGCGCACGGTCTTGTCCAGTTCGTCGACGATCTTCTCCATGGTCATCCCCGGCCGCCATTGATCCTGCGGTTTGAGCTGAATGGTGGTCTCCACCATCTCCAGCGGCGCTGAGTCGGTAGCGGTGTCTGCCTTACCCGTTTTGCCGAACACCCGCGCCACCTCCGGCACCGTCATGATCAGCTTGTCGGTCTTCTGCAGCATATCCGCCGCCTGCGAGGCGGAGATCCCGGGCAGCGTTGACGGCATATACAGCAGATCGCCCTCGTTGATCTGCGGCAGAAACTCGCCGCCGACCCGGTTAAGCGGCCAGACAACCGTCAGGATCGACAGAAGCGCGATCAGCAGGGTGGTCTTCGGCCAGTGCAGGACCTTCAGCAGCAGCGGATGGTAAATGCGGATCAAAAAGCGGTTCAGCGGGTTACTGCTCTCCGCCGGGATCCTGCCGCGGATCCAGAAGCCCATCAGGATCGGGATCACCATGATCGCCAGCAGCGCCGCTCCGGCCATCGACCAGGTTTTGGTGAAGGCCAGCGGACCGAACAGTTTGCCCTCCTGGCCTTCGAGGGTGAAAATGGGGATAAACGACAGGGTGATGATCAGCAGGCTGATAAACAGCGCCGGGCCAACCTCCACCGAGGCATCGGTAATGATTTTCCAGCGCCTGTCGTTGCCGAGCTTCTCTCCCGGATGCTGATGCGTCCACTCCTCCAGCCGCTTGTGGGCGTTCTCAATCATCACGATGGCGGCATCGACCATCGCCCCCACCGCAATGGCGATCCCGCCCAGCGACATGATGTTGGCGTTGAGCCCCTGGAAATGCATCATGATAAAGGCGAAGCACAGGCCGAGCGGCAGGGAGATAATCGCCACCAGCGCCGAGCGCACGTGCCACAGGAACAGGGCGCAGACCAGGGCGACGACGATAAACTCTTCCAGCAGCTTGTGGCTGAGGTTATCGATGGCGCGGTCGATAAGCTGGCTGCGGTCGTAGGTGGTGACCACTTCAACCCCTTCCGGCAGGCTGCTTTGCAGCGACGCCAGTTTTTCTTTGACCGCCGAGATCGCTTCCCGGGCGTTCTTGCCGGAGCGCAGGATCACCACGCCGCCGGCCACTTCGCCTTCGCCGTTCAGTTCGGCAATGCCGCGGCGCATCTCCGGGCCGACCTGCACCCGCGCGACGTCGCCGAGATAGACCGGCACGCCGTTATCGCCGGTTTTCAGTACAATGTTTTTGAAGTCGTCGAGGGTCTGCAGATAGCCGCTGGCGCGCACCATATATTCGGCTTCCGCCAGTTCGACCGAAGCGCCGCCCGCCTCCTGGTTAGAGGCGTCCAGCGCCGATTTCACCTCGCCGAGGCTGATGCCGTACTGGGTCAGCTTCATCGGGTCGACAACTATCTGGTACTCCTTGACCACGCCGCCCACCGACGCCACTTCCGAGACGTTAGGAATGGTTTTCAGCTCATATTTTAAGAACCAGTCCTGCAGGGAGCGCAGTTCGGCGAGATCGTGCTTGCCGCTGCGGTCGACCAGCGCGTACTCGAAGACCCAGCCGACGCCGGTGGCGTCCGGGCCCATTTCGGCGCTGACTCCGGCGGGCAGTTTGCCCTGCACCTGGTTGAGATACTCCAGCACCCGCGAGCGCGCCCAGTAAGGGTCGGTGCCGTCTTCAAAAATCACATACACATAAGAGTCGCCAAACTGCGAGAAGCCGCGCACCGTTCTGGCGCCGGGCACCGACAGCATGGTGGTGGTTAGCGGCCAGGTGACCTGGTTTTCGACAATCTGCGGCGCCTGCCCCGGATAGCTGGTTTTGACGATCACCTGTACGTCGGAGAGATCCGGCAGGGCGTCCACAGGGGTGTGGACGATGGTCCAGGTCCCCCAGAGGCTGAGAAACAGCGCGCCCATCATCACCAGGAAGCGGTTGGCCACCGAGCGGCGGATAATCCATTCAATCATTGTTCCGTTCCTCAGTGCGCGTGGGCGGCAGCGGCATCAGGGGCCTGCGCGCGCATGCGCTCCAGCGCGCCGGCGATATTGGCTTCCGAGTCGATCAGGAACAGGCCGCTGGCGACCACCTTCTCGCCCTCCTGCAGCCCGCTGCGAATGGCCGTGACGCCATTGGATTCATGGAAAACCTGGACCTGCTTCGGCACGAAGCGGCCCTCGTTATCCATGGTGATCACCCGCTGCTCGCTGCCGCTGTCGATCAGCGCTTTGGAGGGGATCAGCAGCATCGGTTCGCTGTCACTGGTCAGCTGCAGATAGGCGTTCATCCCCGGCTTCAGCGCTTCATCCGGGTTGTTCACCTGCAGGCGTAGCTGCAGGGTGCGGGTGGCGCTATCGACGCTGGGGAGAATCGTCCATTTGCTGATGCGGAAGGTTTTGTCCGGCCAGGCGGGAACCTGAATGCGGAACTGCGAGGCGTCTTTAATCAGCCAGGCGATGGACTCGGGGACCGCCACGCTGACCCACACCGGGTCCATGCCCTGAATTTTCGCCACCACGTTATCTTTGGCGATGTTCATTCCGGCGCGCAGATCGAAGGCGGTGATCACCCCGTCGATGGGCGCCTTGAGGGTGAAGCGGGTCTGGATCTTGCGCGTGGCTTTCAGGCGACGGATATCGTCGTCCGGCATTCCGGCGAGACGCAGCCGCTCGAGGATCCCCTCGATCTGGGTGGCGGTGCCGCCGGTCTCCTGCAATAGCAGGTATTCGCTCTGCGCTTCCACCCAGTCCGGGATGGTCAGTTCCAGCAGCGGCGTACCTTGTTGCACTTTGTCGCCGACAGTCAGGGGATAGACTTTATTGATAAAGCCCGCCGCCCGTGCCTGCATAATCACGTACTGGTACTCGTTGTAGCTGATGTTGGCCGGGAAGGTCTGGGCGTAGCGCAGCGGCCCGCGGGTGACGGCGGCGGTTTTCACCCCGAGATTCTGGGTCTGCGTCGGGTCGATACGCACCCCCGGCGCACCGGCGGCGGCACTCTCCTCATCGGCGTATTTCGGCACCAGGTCCATATCCATAAACGGCGATTTACCCGGTTTATCAAAGCGGGTGTTCGGGTACATCGGGTCGTACCAGAACAGCACTTTTCGCTGCTGCTCGGCCGCCGGGGCGGCGGCGGTAGCGTCGAGGGGCGGCGCCATCCGGGTATACAGCGCTGCGGTGAGCGCGCCGCCGATCGCCATGCTGCCGAGGATCAGCGCCGTGTTTTTCAGTGTCAGGGATGCCATGTGTCGTCCATTCAGTTGTTGAGGAGCCTACCGTCGCCGGGCCATTAGTGGGCGCGGATATCCTGTAACAGCGACAGATTGCCCTGCTGAACGAAGGTGAAGTCCACGCTGTCGCCGTCCTTCACATTGTTGAGCTGGGTCTGCGGGGTGATGGTGAAGCGCATGGTCATCGGCGGCCAGTTCACCGCCGGGATGGCTTCGTGGGCAATGGTGATTTTTTTGCTATCCATATCAATGGTTTTAATGACCCCTTTGCCGCTGATGCTTTGCGTCTGCGCGGCGGCGGGCTGTTCGTGCATCGCCATGCCGGCGTGCGGGTCGGCGGCCTGGGCGGCGAACACCGCGCCAAAAATCAGAGTGAACAGGGCGACTTTAGACAGTGAATTCATAATCAAGACTCCTCGGGTTATTCCATCCAGCCGCCGCCGAGGGCGGTGAACAGGGTGATTTCATTTGCCTGACGGGAATAGTTGAGTTCCAGCAGGGTTTGTCGGGTGGTGAAAATGTCGCGCTGGGCGCTCAGCACTTCGATGTAGCTGACCGCGCCGTGGCGATAGAGCGCGGTGGCGCGCTGCAGGGTGATATTGAGTGAAGCGAGATAGCGCTCCTGGGCGGCGATCTGATCGGCCAGGCTTTGGCGCAGGGCCAGCGCGTCGGCCACTTCCTTAAAAGCGGACTGAATTTTTTGCTCGTAGTTGACCACCTGCTGCTGCTGGCGGATCTCCGCCAGATCGAGGTTGGCCTGATTGCGCCCGGCGTTGAAAATCGGAATGTCGATTTTGGGGATGAAGTTCCACATCGCGCTGCCGGCGTTAAACAGGCTGGCGAGCTCGCTGCTGCTGCCGGAGAGCGAGCTGGTCAGGGTGATCGACGGGAAGAAGGCCGCCCGCGCGGCGCCGATGTTGGCGTTGGCCGCCCGCAGGCTGTGTTCGGCCTCTAAAATATCCGGCCGCTGCAGCAGGATCGCTGAAGAGAGCGACGGCGGCAGGGTTACGCCTTGCAGGTCGACGGCGCTGCTGGCGCTATCGTCCGGCAGATGTTGATAACTACCGAGCAACAGCTGCAGAGCGTTATTAGCCTGCGCCAGCTGGCCCTGCCGCCTGGCGATCTCGGCGCGGGTGCTCTCGATCATCCCCCGCGCCTGCTCCAGCGCCAGCACGGTAGTGCTGCCGGTCAGCAGCTGTTTTTCAACGAACGCGTAAGACTGCTGATAGTTTTGCAGGGTGTCGTTGGCCACCTGCAGCTGCGCTGCCGCCAGCCGCTGGTTGAAGTAGCTTTGTGAAACGTTAGCAATCAGCAGGATATGCACTGCGCGCCGTGCCTCTTCGCTGGCGAAGAAGTTCTCCCGGTCGGCCTCGCTGAGGTTTTTCAGCCGGCCAAAGAAGTCGAGGTCATAGTTGAGATTCAGCCCGGCGGCGTAATCGCTGCTGGTGGTGGTGTCGCCTTTAAGCTTGCCGCCGTAGGTGGTGCTACCGTCACCGTTCAATTGCGGGTAGCGGTCGGCATCGGTCACCCGATACTGGGCGCGGGCTTCCTGCACTTTCAGCGTCGCCATCCGCAGATCGCGGTTGTTGGTCAGCGCGGTGCCTATCAGGCTTTTCACCTGCGGGTCGACGAAAAAGGTTCGCCAGCCGGTCTCCTGATAGCTCGCGGTTGCGGGAACCAGCTTGTTCTGGCTGAGAGAGAACTGCTGCGGTACCGGCGCGGCGGGGCGCTGGTAGTCCGGAGCGAGCGAGACACAGCCGGTTAAGGCGAGTATCACGCTGAGGGTAAGAAGCGTTATTGGGCGCATGGCGGCAGACGTTTTCGACGATTTATCCATGGCGGCTAATTTACGTAGCGGCCTCTGTTCAGGACGTGACAGGAAAATGACAAAGCTGTCATTTTCCTGATATTTCATTGCTATCCGGAGGCGCTCCTCTAAAATTGAATACCCGCACAGAACGCGCGTGAAGGAGCCGGCGGTGAAGATTTTGATTGTCGAAGATGAGAAGAAAACCGGGGAGTACCTGACCAAAGGGCTTACCGAGGCTGGCTTCGTCGTCGACCTGGCCGATAACGGCCTTAACGGCTATCACCTGGCGATGACCGGCGACTATGATCTGCTGATCCTCGACATCATGCTGCCGGACGTGAACGGCTGGGATATCGTGCGCATGCTGCGCGCCGCCGGGAAAGGCATGCCGATCCTGCTGCTTACCGCGTTGGGCACCATTGAGCATCGGGTGAAGGGGCTGGAGCTGGGCGCCGACGACTATCTGGTGAAGCCGTTCGCCTTTGCGGAACTGCTGGCGCGGGTGCGGACGCTGCTGCGCCGCGGGGCGGCGGTCATTGTCGAAAGCCAGTTTCAGGCGGCGGATCTCAGCGTCGATCTGGTCAGCCGTAAGGTGACGCGCGGCGCCACCCGCATCACCCTGACCAGCAAGGAGTTCACTCTGCTGGAGTTCTTCCTGCGCCATCAGGGCGAAGTGCTGCCGCGTTCGCTGATAGCCTCGCAGGTGTGGGATATGAATTTCGACAGCGATACCAACGCGATAGATGTGGCGGTGAAGCGGCTGCGCGCCAAAATCGATAACGACTTCGAGCCGAAGCTGATCCAGACTGTGCGCGGCGTCGGCTATATGCTTGAGGTGCCGGATGGTCGCTAAGCGCCCCTTTTCCCTGGCTACCCGGCTGAGTTTCTTTATTAGCCTCGCCACCATCATCGCCTTCTTTGCCTTCACCTGGATCATGATCCATTCGGTGAAGGCGCATTTTGAAGAGCGCGACGTTCACGATCTCAGGCAGCTCAGCACCACCCTGGAGACGGTCCTCGACCACGCTGACTACCCGCAGGCGCGGCGGCTGGAGATCGTGAAGAATATCATTGCGGGCTACGCCAACGTCTTTATCTGCCTGGACGATGGGCAGGGCAATATTCTGTTCCAGTCGCCCAACGGGCCGGATCTCAGCCATATGCTGAGTACGCCAGGCCTGGCGATGCAGCTGCGCGACGGGAATGTGATTTCATGGACCGACCCGCAGCCGCGGGCAATGGCGCACGATAATCATCAAATGGAGACCCGTGCCTGGCGGCTGATCATGCTGCCGCTGGGCAAGCAGGCGGATGGCAAGCCGGCGTACCATCTGCTGATGGCCTTATCCATCGATTTTCACCTGCACTATATTAATGAGCTGAAAGCGAAGCTGATTTCCGCCGCGTCGATAATCAGCCTGCTGATCATCGCCATCGTGCTGTTTGTGGTCTATCAGGGGCATAAGCCTATCCGCCAGATCAGCCGGCAGATCCAGAATATTACCTCGCGGGATCTCGACGTGCGCCTCGACCCGCAGGCGGTGCCTATCGAACTGGAGCGGCTGGCGCTGTCCTTTAACCATATGCTGGAGCGAATGGAGGATGTCTTTACCCGCCAGTCGAACTTCTCCGCCGATATCGCCCATGAGATCCGCACGCCGATCACCAACCTGGTGACGCAAACCGAAATCGCCTTAAGCCAGAGCCGCAGCCAGCCGGAGCTGGAAGAGGTGCTCTACTCCAATCTCGAAGAGTTCTCGCGCATGTCGCGGATGGTCAGCGATATGCTGTTCCTCGCCCAGGCCGATAACAACCAGCTGATCCCCGAACAGCGGGAACTGGATCTGGCTGAGGAAGTGCATAAGGTGTTTGAGTTTTTCGAGGCGTGGGCGGAAGAGAAGGCGGTAGCGCTGCGCTTTGACGGCAGCCCCTGCCGGGTGACGGGCGATCCGTTGATGCTGCGGCGGGCGATCAGCAACTTGCTGTCGAACGCGATCCGCTACACCCCGGCTGGCCAGGCGGTGACGATCGCGCTGAGCGAAAGCGCGGAGACGATCCGCCTGGTGGTGGAGAACCCCGGTACGCCGATTGCCGCCGAACATCTGCCGCGGCTGTTTGACCGTTTCTATCGCGTCGACCCCTCGCGCCAGCGCAAAGGGGAGGGCAGCGGCATCGGCCTGGCGATTGTGAAATCCATCGTCAGCGCCCACCACGGCAGCGTGGCGGCGCAGTCCGATCTGCGCTCGACGCGGTTTATTGTGGTGCTGCCGAAACAGGCGCAATAACGGCTGATAGCCAGCGGGCAGCGCCAGGCGGCTGCCCGTAATCGTACCGCGGCTTACTCTTCGAAGTACCAGTAGCCTTGATTAATCAGGCGCGTCAGTTCGCTCACAAACGCCGGGTTTTGCAGGCCGCTGCCGAGCTCTTCCTGACCTAATGAGGTATAGCGGCACAGCGCATCCAGCGCTTCGGCATCGGTGGTGTCCAGCTGTTCGCTATGCACGAAGAAGCTGTCGCCGATATGCAGAACGCGCAGGCCGCTCAGGCGAGAAAGTTTTTCGCCGCCCAGCAGCGCATCGACTACTTCCTCTTCTTCATACGGTGGTTCCGCCGGCGCAATATCCAGCTCGTGACGCGGGGTGGTGACGAAACTGCCGAACCACTGCTTGAAGTCTTCCGGCTGGCGAATCATGTCGATCATCATGCCGCGCAGACGTTCGAGTTCATACTCTTCAACCCGGCCCGGATGCTCGCGGCAGGTGAGGTCCGGATCGCTGTAGTGCTCGCCGCCGAGATCGTTCTCCAGCACATAGTCGGCGAAGCTGCTGATCAGGTCGCGCCCGTTGGGCCCGCGGAAACCCACGGAGTAGTTCAGCGCGGTTTCGTGGGTGATACCATCGTGCGGGAATCCCGGCGGAATATAGAGGATATCGCCCGGCTGCAGATCCTCATCAATAATCGGCGGGAACGGGTCGACGTGCAGCAGCGCGGGATGCGGGCAGAACTGACGCATCGGCAGCTTATCGCCCACGCGCCAGCGGCGGCTGCCCATGCCCTGAATAATAAAGACGTCATACTGATCGATATGCGGCCCGACGCCGCCGCCGGGGACGGAGAAGGAGATCATCAGGTCGTCCAGACGCCAGTCCGGCAGTACGCGGAACGGTCGCACCAGCTCGGCGGCCGGCATATGCCAGTGGTTTACCGCCTGGGCCAGCAGCGACCAGCCGGTCTCGCCCAGGCCATCGAAATGTTCAAAAGGTCCATTGCTGGCCTGCCATTTACCGTTGGCCAGACTGACCAGCCGGCTGTCGACTTCCGGCTCCATGGCTAACCCGGCCAGCTCGTCCGGGGTAATCGGGTCGACGAAGTCCGGAAACGCGTTTTTTAAAACCACCGGCTGCTTTTGCCAGTATTTCTCTAAAAACTCGGGCCAGTTAATGTTGAGTTGATAAGCCATCGATTATTACCAGTAAGAAGAAACGGGCCTGATTATAGAAACGGGGGCTGGGCGGGCGCTTTGTCGTGGGTCAAGAGTGGCGCTTAATTCTCCATCGGCGCGATAATGGCGTTGGGTAAGAGAGAAAAATCACATTTTTGCCAAAAACCGATTTTCGCGTTAACTACGCTGCAGGCCGCATGAACACTGGGATGGCGGCTTTAATGGTAGGAAGAGGAATAAGCGAAAAGTTCAAATAATGAGCGGTCGATAAGATTTTTCTATTTTAACCCTTGCTACTTCCGGCGAACTCCCTATAATGCGCTCCCACTGACACGGCAGATGTGAATCACTTCACACAAACAGCCGGTTCGGTTGAAGAGAAAAATCCTGAAAAACGGGTTGACTCTGAAAGAGGAAAGCGTAATATACGCCACCTCGCGACAGAGCGC
>NZ_JBKIUU010000022.1:0-11923 GCF_046603115.1 Klebsiella sp. 1SOBk5mer
GACCCGGGAAATTCCCCGGCTTGCGCTGTGCTTAGTTTGTAGGCCGGGTAAGGCGTAGCCGCCACCCGGCATACAGGCGGCTCCCTGGCTGTGGCCATGCCCGGCGGCGCTGCGCTTGCGCGGGCCTACGGATCCAGTGCAATGGTGGGCCTGGTCCGGTAGCCCGGGTAAGGCGGAACGCCGCGACCCGGGAAATTCCCCGGCTTGCGCTGTGCTTAGTTTGTAGGCCGGGTAAGGCGTAGCCGCCACCCGGCATACAGGCGGCTCCCTGGCTGTGGCCATGCCCGGCGGCGCTGCGCTTGCGCGGGCCTACGGATCCAGTGCAATGGTGGGCCTGGTCCGGTAGCCCGGGTAAGGCGGAACGCCGCGACCCGGGAAATTCCCCGGCTTGCGCTGTGCTTAGTTTGTAGGCCGGGTCAGGCGTAGCCGCCACCCGGCAGTAAGACGGTACGCCGCCACCCGGGATGTCGCCCCTATCCGTGGGCGAGAAAGCGGGCCAGGCGCTGCTGCAGCAGGCGATTTTCGCGGGTCAGCCGCGCGTTCTCATCCAGCAGCGTCAGCGCCACCGCAATCCCCGGCCAGTCCAGCTCCAGCTCGTTACGCAGGCGCACCGCGCGATGGACGATCGTCACCGCGCTGTCGTCGAACAGCCAGGTGTCCGCCTGCGGCTGGTGCGGTTCAATCATGCCTAAGCCGACAATCTCCGTCAGCTCCTCTTCCGACACCCCGGTACGCAGGCACAATTCGGTAATGGTAAACGTCACTGTTACTGTAGCCATCAGGCTTTCCCCCATGTCTTACGCGGATCGAAGCTGGCTTCGGCGGTGGCCAGCTGTTGCCAGAGCTCACGCGCTTTTTCATCTGGTTTTGGCGGCATCACAATTTTAATAACGGCGAACAAATCGCCGGTGTGGGTTTTGCTCACCAGCCCTTTGCCCTTGATACGCAGGCGCTGCCCTGCCTGGCTACCCGGCGGCACCGTCAGCAGAATGCTCTCTTTCAGGGTGGGCACCGTGACTTTGGCGCCCAGCGCGGCCTCCCACGGCGCCAGCGGCAGGACGATCTCCAGGTTATGTCCCACGATGTCGAACAGCGGGTGCGGGGCGATGTGGATCACCAGCCACAGATCGCCGTTCGGCCCGCCGTTTTCGCCCGGCGTCCCCTGGCCTTTCAGGCGGATGCGCTGACCATCGGCCACCCCGGCGGGGATCTTCACATTCAGCGTTTTTGGCGTCTCGCTTTCGATCATGCCGAACACGTTATACACCGGCAGGTTATAGCTGATGGTGCGGGTCTGCTCAGCCAGCGTCTCTTCAAGGAACACCGCGACCTCGATCTCCAGGTCGTGGCCGCGCGACGCGTGCTGACGGCGACGCTGATGCGCCTGCTGGCCAAACATGGAGGAGAAGATGTCGTCGAAATCCTGCTGGCTGTAGCTCTGCTCGTGGGTCTGTTGCTGGCGACCGAACCCGGGATCGTTGCGATGCTGCCAGAGCTGATCGTATTCCGCGCGCCGTTGCTCATCTTTCAGGACTTCCCAGGCTTCGGCGAGATCCTTAAATTTGGCTTCGGCATCGTTTTCTTTACTGACGTCGGGGTGGTACTTGCGCGCCAGGCGGCGGTAGGCGGTCTTGATGGTTTTCAGATCGTCGGTTGGTTGCACCCCGAGAATGGCATAATAATCCTTCAATTCCATGCTGTTATCTCATCTATGCTCAGTGCGGTAGTTACATATTCCCTGGATCAGGCGTCTGTATAAAGCGTAGGGCAAATGCGCCCTGAAGGGGAAGAAAAGTGGCGGAAACTTGACGCCGTCGGGGTCAACGGCGTCATGGGCGCGGCTAGTCTTTCACCTGCGGCCGCGGACGACGGCGCCAGCCTGCGAACAGCACCAGCAGCGCGCCGATGGCGCCGGCCAGGCGCACAATGCCGTCGCCGGCGGTGGGAAACAGCTGGCGAAGGGTAGGGTCGCTGACCAGCATTGACCCGGCAATCCAGCCGATGAGCATCCCGCCCAGCAGCACCACCGCGGGAAAGCGAGTGAGCAGGGCCAGCACCAGCTTGCTGCCGGCGACGATAACCGGAATGCTAATCGCCACGCCGAGGGCGACCAGCGCAATGTGCCCTTTGCCTGCGGCGGCCACCGCCAGCACGTTATCCAGCGACATGATCACATCGGCGACGGTGATGGTGACTGCGGTGCGCCACAGGCTGCCGGAGCTGGCAACCTCGCTCTCGTCCTCCTCATTACTGACCAGCCTGATGCCAATCCACATCAGGAGCAGCGCGCCGACTATTTTCAGCCACGGCAGCGACAGGAGATACAGGGCGATCGCCAGCAGCAGGATGCGCGCCAGGATAGCGCCTACGGTGCCGATAACGATCGCTTTGGTGCGTTTTTGTGGCGGCAGTTTGCGACAGGCCATGGCGATCACCACGGCGTTGTCGCCGCCCAGCAGTAAGTCGATGGCGACAATCTGCAGCATAATCACCGCCATGTCCCATTGTTGAAGAAACGCATACATATCGAGAGAAACCACCTGAAGTAAATACCACGAAAAGCCGTTGCGCCGGCGACTCCGCCCGGGGAGCGTTGACCACTGGCGCCGGTCCGCGCCGTCGCGCGGGAAACCTGAGCCTGAAAAATAAAGTTACGAATCAACGCGCCGTCGGGCAAGGCTTCGGCGAAAAAGGGTGATATTTTGTCATACAGACTCACCTGCTGTTCACTTATCGCAAGGATCCCCACTATGTCTGGCCACAAGAAATACCTCTCTGTCGCCCTGCTGAGCGCTGTCTTACTGCCGGCGATAGCTTCTGCCGCTGACGCGCCGGCGACTTTCACCGCGGAACAGGAGGCGCAAATCGGCAAAATTGCCGCCGATTACCTGGTCGCCCACCCGGAAGTTCTCCTGCAGGCAAGCCAGAAACTGCAGCAAATTCAGGCTGAGCAGCAGGCCAGCGCGGCCACCCAGGCGGTGCTGAAGAATGCCGCCTTGCTGACCCAGGATAAAAATACCCCGACCTACGGCCCGGCCAACGGCAAAGTCACGGTGATTGAGTTCTTTGACTACCAGTGCGTCTACTGCAGCCGTCTGGCACCGGTGATGGAGCAGGTGATTAAAGCGCACCCGCAGACCCGTTTCGCCTTTAAAGAGTGGCCGATTTTCGGCGGCCGCTGGGAAAGCTCGCTGGAGGCGGCAAAAACCGGCCTGCAGATCTATCAGCAGAAAGGGGCGGATGCCTATCTGGCCTACCATAACGGGATTTACGCTACCGGCCATAACGAAGGTAAGCTGACGACGGCGGATATCCAGCAGCAGGCGAAGAAAGCCGGCTTTGATGCGAAGAAGGCCACCGACGTCGAACCGGTGCTGCAGAGCATTAACGACCTGGCGCAGGAGATTGGTCTCAGCGGCACGCCGGGCGTGATCGTGATGCCGACTACTGGCGCCACGGAAGCCAGCATCACCGTCTTCCCGGGGCTGGCGGATAAAGCCTCGCTCGAAGCCGCCATTAAAAAGGCCGGCGGCTGATCGGCGGCGTCGTTACCCAGTCAGGGCCGCCGAGGGCGGCCCTGCTATCATTCCTGATCCCTCTCCTCGGGCGGCGGCAGCGCGTGGCTTTTTAAATCAATAATCTGGCCAATGTGATCGTGGTAAACGGTCAGCAAATTATAGCGACTCATTTCGGAGATGATCTGTGGGGCGACGTTAAAGCTGCTGGCCAGCTCCTCATCTCGCAGGGTAAGCACCGCGGTGTGACGCCGGGTATGGGCGCGGCGTCGGTTATAGTGGTACCAGAGGATCAGCAACCAGCCGTTCAGCGCGGCAATCAATAAATACACCAGCGCCGTATTCAGGGAGTCCATCAACGATGACCAGCGCGGGGAGGGCGGCGCGATGAACTGCATCAGCAAATTGGCGTAGAGAAAGAACAGAAAACCGAGCCAGGCCAGCAGCGTTAAGCCGGCGTCCACCAGCCGGGGCAGCACGCGGTGTTCGGTTAAGATGAGCGTATTTTCATTCATCGCAGGCTTCCTTTTCCCCGGTCCGGGCTCACCCAGCGCGCGCGGGAACGTTGACGTTTCAACATCACTTTCGGAAAAGCGACCAGCGTGGTCAGCAGGCCGATCATCCAGTAAACCATCGGGAACCAGATCACCCAGAACAGGGATTTGGCGACCTTTTTCTCATAGCGCCGTTCGATATACAGGCTGGCGACGAACTGCAGCAGGCACATCAGGCCGAGCAGCATGCCGGTGAACTCAGGCGGAAACAGGCTGTGCACTGTCAGGTTGTCCGGCAATGGCATCAGGCGGCTGAGGATAAACAGCAGGATGGTGACCGCATAGGCAAAGGCCCACAGCGTGGAGCAGGCATACTCCAGAAACAGCGGCCACATCCGATGATGCTGCCAGTGAAACAGGCGGCGCAGGTTGACCAGAAAGACTTCGGCTCCCCCCTGGGCCCAGCGCAGACGCTGCTTCCATAACCCTTTGAGGGTCTCAGGCATCAGGATCCAGCACAGCGCCCGCGGCTCGAAAAAGATGTCCCAGTGGCGGAGCTGAAGCTTCCAGCTGATATCAATATCTTCAGTGATCATATCCGGGCTCCAGTAGCCGACGTCCGCCAGAGCCTGACGCCGGAAGGCGGCGATCACGCCGGAGACAGTAAAGACGCGGCCATAGATCCGCTGCGTCCGCTTGATAAGGCCAATGATCGACGAGAACTCCCCTACCTGAATGCGGCCGATCAGCGTGGATCGGGTGCGGATCCGCGGATTGCCGGTGACCGCCCCGACGTGCGGGTAGTGGATCAGCGGGGCGACCAGCCAGGCTGCGGTATCCCGGTCCAGCAGGGCGTCGCCATCGATGCAGACAAGCAGATCGCCGCGCGCGGCGGCGGCGCCCGCTTTGAGCGCCACCGCTTTTCCCTGATTGGCGGCCAGGTGGATCACCCGCAGCCTTGGCTCCTCCTGCGCCAATTGCTGGAGCACCTGGGCGGTGTTGTCCGAAGAGCCGTCGTTAATCGCGATCACTTCGAGGTTGGCGTAACGCTGGGCCAGCGCCGCGCTGATGGTCTCCCGGGCGTTTTTCTCCTCGTTAAAGCAGGGGATCAGGATCGAGATCAGCGGATTGCCCGGTAGCGACGGCGGCGGGGTATCCTCTCCCCACGGCCAGTGGCGCTCCAGCTGGAACCAGAAGTACAGACCCCCGGTGATCCATAGCACCGACATAAACAGCGGCCAGAAAAAGACAAAGTCGAGGATAAGCTCGCCGGTAAACGCCGCTGCGACGCCTAACGGCAGCCCAAAAACGAGGCATAAAATGCACAATGCGATAATGCGATCAGTCATGGTCAGGGTACCACCAGGAAGAAAATTGCGGTCTGATACGGGAGATATCTGGCTGATTGTTAATGAAATCGTCTGGGTAGTAGCCGTAGTTTTTGACGCCGTTTAGCCGCAGCAAATGCATCCAGTCCGCCAGCTGTTGGTCGGGAATGGCGTTGCGTTGGCGTCGGTTCCAGTCTCTGGCCTGTAGCTCAAAGATGGTTTTCTTCAGCGCGCCCGGGCGGCGGGCGACGGCCTGCACCAGCCGCGTCAGCCAGGCCTGGCTGGCGTCAATCGGCACGGACTCCATCAGCGGCATCGCCATGGGGACCGTCCAGTCATAGGCGGCAAGGAAGTCATCCAGATTTTGCGCAAACCAGGCTTCGCTCTGCGGCTCAAGGATCGGCAGGGCGAAGAGATTACGCGCCGTTTTTACCTGCGGGCCGCGGATGGCCTGCACCGACTGGCGCAGCTGCAGAGTGAAGCGGGTCAGGGTTTGGCTTTTGAAACGCATCCATGCCTGGCGCTCTTGCGGACTTTGGGGCACCGGGCCGGCATCGTGCGCCAGGCCACTCTGCCGCCAGGCGGCGACCGCCTCCGGGCTCACGTCTTCAAAATCGGTCAGCACGGCGTCGTCGTGGAACAGAATCCCGCTGAAGCTGGCGTGTCGGGCCAGATCCTCATAGATGTCGGTGATCTGCTGGCGAACCCGGGGATCCCAGGGCGACAGGCGGACATAGGGCTGACGGGCAAGTAACGCCTTCCCGGTTTGCGGATCCCAGCGCTGAACGCGCGGCAGATCGGACGAGAGATCGAAGGCCAGCACCGGCATCCAGGCATAAACCTTCACCCCGCCGCGGGTCTGCAGCTGCCAGGAGACGAAGTTAAACAGGTCGGCGCGCATCGGCAGCCAGCGGTTGGGGAAATAGAGCGACTTGACCGTGCCGTCACCCTGCGGGTCGGAGAAGGCCTGCAGAAAGACGTGGCTGATTTTCATGTCATAGACGCGCTGCACCAGCTTATCGATATTCTTTGCCTGCTGGACGGGATTGGGGTCATAGACATAGTCCAGATCCACATGCATCACCCGAACAGGATCGGCTTCCTGAATCTGCGCCACTGCGTTGGCAAAGGTCTTGATCGACGGGTTACCGGCGATCAGCATGCGCGGAATATTATCCAGATCCTTCACGTTGCCCAGGCCGTCGTTCAGCGTAAACGCCAGCTGATACCCCTGCTGTTTGGCGATGGCCAGGGTGCTGCCGCTGGCGGCGCCGTAGGGCCACACCCAGGCGCGCGGCGCTTTCCCGGCGACGTCGTGGATTTTCGCTGTCACTTTCTGCACGTCATCGGCCATTCGCCGGGTAAACTGCGCGTCGCTTTCATAGCGGCCGGTGGTTTTGTCCCAGCCGCGGTTAGCGGCGGCGGGCTCGCGGCTGCCCTGCGGATTGGCCGGCAGGCCGTAGTGCGAGGCCCAGGTGTGCGCGCCGATCTCCACCAGCGGCGAGCGACTAAGCTCGCGCACCATCTCCCAGGTGGCGAAGCGATCGCGCGGCGTCATCAGGCCGCCAAAATTAACGGGCTGGTTGGCGGGGGTGTCCACCCAGCTGCCCACCGGCGCCCACAGCGCCGGAACGTTCCAGGCTTTAAGCAGCGGCCAGACGCGAGTGTAAAAACTGCTATAGCCATCGTCGAAGCTGAGAAGAAAAGCCTTAGGCGGCAGCGGCTTAAGGCCATGATGCGCGTCCAGAATGTCCTGAACGCTCACGGCATGGTATCCGTGATGCAGCAGCCAGGCGATCTGCTCATTAAGCGCGCTGGTACGCACCGAAAGATAACGCTGGTCGGCGGCGGCGTCTTCGACGTCATGATAGGCCAGCACCAGAAAGCGATCCGCCGGCCAGGGGTTATTGGCCTCCAGCTGGGGTCGTTGCTGCGGGGCGAGGAAGGGGACCTCCTCAGCACGCACGCTGAAGATAAGGCACAGCCAGCCGAGAAGCATCAGGCCGTTGCGCAGGGTCGTGTTCAGCATGGTCATCCTTAAAACCGTATGTTTGCATCAACAGTGATAGCGAGGTTGTTTTCACGTTTACCGTCGTAGGGGCGTTTGTCCCAGTTCAGCATCACCCCGGCGTCGACGAGGTTGTTCCAGCGCAGACGCTGCCCGTAGCCCAGCGTCGTTATCGCGCCGGCGGCGTGATTTTTTTGCCAGTAGCTGCCGCCGCCGGCGAGCAGCTGCTGACTCCAGACGGTGTCATACCGCTGGTAAAGCGTGTGATCGACCGCCAGCGCCGCGGTGGCCGCGAGGTCGCGGGCCGGACTGTAATACGCGGTGTCGGTGCGGCTATTGGCGCTGGCCGACAGACCGGGCTGCAGATCCAGCGTTAGCCACGGGGTCTGCCAGAGGCGCTCTTTACCGGAGAGGGTGTACTCCTGACGACGGTTGTGGTCGGTAAAGCGGCTGGCGGCCGCGCTGACGCGGTACTCCCGGCGCTCGTTTTGATACCAGCGCAGCCAGCCTTCGCCGCGGTTGGCGCTGACGCCGTTGCGTAACGCGCGCAGCGGCGTCTGCTGCGAAATCCGCTCCAGCTCGCCGCCCAGCTGCCAGCGATCGTTGACGTCGTGCGCGGCGGAAAGGCGGACGCCGGGCTTATTCTCGCCGTGAAAATTGACGCTGGAGAGTTCAAGTTCTCCCCAGGCGTCGCGCGGGCGCCATTCAATACCGGCGAACAGCTGGCGACGGCTGCCTTTCCCCTCTTCAAAATTGCCTTGGGCAAAGCGGTGGCCGCCGAACAATCGCCAGCTGTCGGCTATCGGCGGGCTGTAGATCGCCGTCTCAAAACTGAGGTCGTGGGTACCGCTCACCGGGTTGTCGGAATGCAGCCCTTTGCCGACGCTCAGGCGCAGCTCGGAGAAATGATGGATTTCGCGGGCTCTGGCCAGGCGCTGGGTATTCAGATCCCGTGGCGAACGGGCGATAACGTCGTCGGTCAGCAGATCCATCTGCCGCCACTCCTGCAGATCGAGGGCGACCCAGGCCTGCTGGCGCTCCAGCTGCAGGCTGGCGGGCTCCAGGGCTTCCGCCGCTTTCAGCTGGCGTTCGGCTGCCCGCGGCAGCCCTCTGTCCTGCAGCAGGGCGGCATAGTCGATCTGCAGCCCCTGGTTGCCGGGGGCCGTCGCCGCCAGGCGCTGCATACGGGCTTCGGCCTGCGGCAGGGCGTTGGTGGCGGAGAGATAGTGCACGTTAAGCGACTGTGCGGTGAGCCAGTCGTCGTTCGGCTGGGGCGTCGGCGAGCCGTAGAGATGACGGATATAGGGCGCATTCCGGGTGAGTCGGGCGACATACCGTTGCGCCGCCGGGTACTGAGCGGTGTCCAGCAGGGCGAAGAAAAGCTCATGTTCTTCATTCTGTTGGCTCGTCAGCCACGAGGGATGCTGATGAATAAGCGTCAACGCAGGCTCAATCTGCTTAAGCGCGATATAAGAGGAGATAACCCAGCCGATGGCCCAGTCGGGAACCGCCTGCTGCTGCGCCATCAGGCTTTGGTATTCGCGGATAACCTGCGCGTAGTCTGCGTTGGCGTACAGCGCGCCCAGACGGTCAATGCGCGCCCGGGAGATGTCCGGGGCGGCCTGCGGGTCGGGACGCCAGGCGGCGATCATCGCGTCGTATTGCGCCAGCGCCGTGCGGGCCAGCGCGTAACGCGCCTTTTCTTCACGGGAAGGCGTATCGGCAAGGCGCACCAGTTCGGCGGCGGCGTTCAGCTGCAGGTTGCGCTTTTCCGCGGGCGTCAGTTCGACGCTATTCGCGAGGCCGAGGGCGGGGGAGTCGATCCGGTTGCGGGTCAGGGTCGCCATCAGGCTCGCCAGCGCGGCTTTATTCTGCGGTTCGCGATCGAGGATCTGCGTGTCCACCAGCAGCTGGTCCCAGCTCTTGCCAAGCTGCAGGTAGACATAAGAGAGGGTCTGCAGGTGGGCAATGCTCGCCTGCTCCGCCACCAGGCGACGCGCTTCGCTGAGCGCCTCGCCGTCCTTGCGGGCATCGGCCAGCGTCTTGATATAGCCGATACGATAGTCGTCACTGTCGGGGGCCTGGCTGAGAGCCTGCTGCCAGAGGAGGAGCGAGGCTTGCCACTGTTTCTGGTTGCGCATCGCCTGCGCCGCGGCGGCGGTGCCCCGTGCGGGAAGCGGCATATAGACCTGATAGCGTCGCCAGACTTTCACCACCTCGTCGTCCTGGCCGGCCCAGAGGGCTACCTGCAGCCAGTCTGCAACCTGAGAAGGGGTTAAGGCATGCCGCAGCTGGTATTGCTGAAGATATGAGAGAAAGGGGGAGTACTGGCCTTGACGCGCTTGCAGGATCTGCTGGTCATAGAGCGAGTCCGCTCCCTGAACCAGCGTCGGGAAGAGCAAAAGCACGCCGATTGACAGCGAGAGTTTCGTGTTGCGATTAAACAATAACGTATTTGAATAAGGTGATCTTTCCATTTCTATTTGCCATATGTTCATCAAGAATCCATTGCACAACACGACCGTCCTTTGACGGTGAGTTAAAGGATGAGGATGGTCCCATTTAGCTGACTGGCACTGCGGGTGAATGACTTATTGCAAAGTAATAAACATATCTCCTGTGGATAATTGAATGGATAATTTATACCCGATACCGCAGCGGATAAATATGGTTAAATGACGAACTGCGTTTTAAGATAAATCTGTAAAAATGGTTTAATTCGAATCGCCATGTTGAAGCGAGTTCCTTTAACTTACTGAAATAAATAAAAAATGGAGTTGGCTGAAATTTTGTTTTAATTTTGTCGGGTGGCTTATATTGCAGTGAGGAGAAAGGTTTTTCATGGATATTTAAGATGATTTCTGACAAAAATTCTCAATAGCAAAAAAAGCATCTTTTCTGTGGGATTTTTTTATTTATAATTAATCCGTTTATTTTCTGTCCGCACCCAGGGAGGTTTTTCACAGCCAGATTCAGATGCCGCGCTAATGATAAATCACAGATCTCGTTATTTTTACCGCCATGCGGAGCGTTCCCCAGGGGCAAGGAAAACGTCTGGTTGACGAGAATTTGTTGATTAAATGTTAAAGGGAAGACTTGTGGCAAATTCAATGATATTAGTTACCCAGGATCACTATCTTTTTCAAGGAGTTAAGAATTTCTTTCCTGATATCATTCAGTTAGATTCTAGCGGAAAAGCGATTTTAGATAATGAAGTTGATGAACTCTCTCTGCTGGTTGATAGCCGTTCGCCGCTTTGTCATTACGATTATCTGGTCATGGAGGCGGCACAATCCAGAAAGCGAATATGCTGTATTGTCCTCGATATGCGCCATCGGGAAGAGCATTTACTCAGTCTGAAATCGTTTTTAAACATGTCATTATCACCCGCCGATATGGCGACCTTATTTGGGCTTTTTCTGGAGATGAAGAGCAAGCGGCTGACCAAAGAGTGGTTCGACAATCTGCGCTTAAGTATGACAGAGCAGCTGATGCTGCGTTTTCTTGGGGCGGGGATGACAATGGAGGAGGTGGCGGTGAATCTGAATACTTCGCTAAAAAGCCTTTACCGCAAGCGGACCGCGCTTTATGAGCGACTGGGGTTAGATAATTTTAATGAAGCCTGCTTATTTATCTTCAAAAATAAACTGCTGGACCAGTCCGGTCGATCGCCATAAGGCGTGGTTGTACAGGGAACAGGTGATATCGCAAGGTATGTGATGATGGAAATGTAATAAATTAAATAGATATTGATAGGTACAACCGTCGATACCAGTCGGTATCCAGGGCGGCGCCCGGCATATAATTCCGGAGCTCTTTGGAAGTAATTACCGCCATGGCGGTTTGCTATGCACAGCGATTATTATAATGATTATATTCCTTGCGCCGCAGAGGAATAGTTTTGTCATAAATTAACTCTACCATGGTATTCCGACTCACGCGTCGGAATACCATGAGATATCGTGAAAGCATCAGAGGAGCGAGGTGGATGAGAATAAGGGACAGTATTGCGGAGCGGTTAGAAGCCTGCGGGCTCTACCGTCGGGCGGCATCCAGATGGATTGAGGTGATGCAGCGTTGCCTGGACGATGAGGACCGAGAGTGGATCCGTCACCATCGCAATCAGTGTCTGAAAAAGGCGCAACGTCCGCCGGCGCCGAAAGAGGAGTTCGCTGATCTCCACCAGGCGGCAAAGGAGACGCAGTATCGCATGGGCATTGCGAAGCCCTATGGCGAAGCGTTCAGGCTGCCCGGCAAAGGGAAAACCGCCGCCGAGTAATACCTTTCTTCACTGCGTTTGCGCAGACGTTTCATTGACCCCCAGGCCCGCGCAAGCGCAGCGTCGCCGGGCGATATACATCAGACGCCGTACCCGCGGTTGTGCCGGGTGGCGGCATCAATGCCTTATCCGGCCTACGGGTCCTCCCGCAGGTTCAAACAGCGTAGGCCCGCGCAAGCGCAGCGCCGCCGGGCGATATACATCAGACGCCGTACCTGCGGTTGTGCCGGATGGCGGCATCAATGCCTTATCCGGCCTACGGGTCCTCCCGCAGGTTCAAACAGCGTAGGCCCGCGCAA
>NZ_JBKIUU010000023.1:0-4735 GCF_046603115.1 Klebsiella sp. 1SOBk5mer
GGACGGTATCAGTATTGAATACCCTGAGTGGCGCTTTAACCTGCGCACATCCAACACGGAGCCGGTGGTGCGCCTGAACGTTGAGTCCAGAGCGGATACGGCGTTGATGAATGCAAAAACCGAAGAGATTTTAGCTCTTCTCAAGTAATGCATTATCCATAATGGAAGCCATAGGGTCAGATTTTAATCGTATTATTGACCTTATGGCTTATTCTTGACATCCCACTGGTCAAAGCGTAAAACCGCCCACAGCATTATTTAATTTCGTGGCTATCCGCCATTACCCAGTTAACTGATTAAAGTGTAATCGAATGAAAATTACTATTTCCGGTACAGGTTATGTTGGTTTATCGAACGGTATCCTGATTGCGCAAAACCACGAAGTGGTGGCCCTGGATATCGTACAGGCCAAAGTGGATATGCTTAACCAGAAGATCTCTCCGATTGTCGATAAAGAGATTCAGGAATATCTGGCAGAAAAACCGTTAAATTTCCGCGCCACCACGGACAAGCACGACGCGTACCGTAATGCCGACTACGTGATCATTGCGACGCCGACCGATTATGATCCCAAAACTAACTACTTCAACACCTCTACGGTGGAAGCGGTTATTCGCGATGTCACCGAGATCAACCCGAATGCGGTGATGATCATTAAATCGACCATCCCGGTGGGGTTCACCCGCGACATCAAAGAACGTTTAGGGATTGATAATGTTATTTTCTCTCCTGAGTTCCTGCGTGAAGGTCGTGCGCTGTACGACAACCTGCACCCGTCGCGTATTGTCATCGGTGAGCGCTCTGCGCGTGCCGAACGTTTCGCAGACCTGCTGAAAGAAGGTGCGATCAAGCAGGATATCCCGACCCTGTTTACCGACTCCACCGAAGCGGAAGCGATCAAACTGTTCGCTAACACCTATCTGGCGCTGCGCGTTGCCTATTTCAACGAACTCGACAGCTATGCTGAAAGCCAGGGGCTGAACAGCAAGCAGATTATCGAAGGGGTATGCCTGGATCCTCGTATCGGCAACCACTACAACAACCCGTCCTTTGGCTACGGCGGCTACTGTCTGCCGAAAGATACCAAGCAGCTGCTGGCGAACTACGAATCGGTCCCGAACAACATTATCGCGGCTATCGTCGATGCCAACCGTACCCGTAAAGACTTTATTGCGGATTCTATTCTCGCCCGTAAGCCAAAAGTGGTGGGTGTGTATCGCCTGATCATGAAGAGCGGGTCAGACAACTTCCGTGCCTCTTCTATTCAGGGCATCATGAAGCGCATCAAGGCGAAAGGTATCCCGGTTATTATCTATGAACCGGTGATGCAGGAAGATGAGTTCTTCAACTCCCGCGTCGTGCGCGACCTGGATGCCTTCAAACAAGAGGCGGATGTGATCATTTCTAACCGTATGGCGGAAGAGCTGGCGGATGTCGCGGATAAGGTTTATACCCGCGATCTGTTTGGTAACGATTAATTCTGCCTGTCTGACACTGGCGGCTCCCCGCCGCCAGTATGCTTTTTTATCTCCCCGCTATATCCCTCACTGCGCGTATTTCTCGCACATTCAGATTAACCTCAATAAATTGTGATGGACATTACGATCCTGCTCAAAACCCGTTGCGGGTTGAAAACAGGTCCGATAAGTTAAACTTACCTTGTGAAGAGCTACCGTCACTGTGATGTAGATGCCGGAGATAAGCGCCGGGAGGTAAAACGAAGCCTGCAACGCAGGCTTTTGTTATTTATGCCCTGAGGAAATATGAGGAACAGGGCGCGAGTAACGTTATTTTTTCTTGCCTTAAGGCCACGCCAAAACGCAGAATGAACGGTCATTCTGTCATATCATTTTTTTATCTCTTAATATTATCTTAATCTAAATGCAATATGGAGCGAGTCTTACCACTTGCGTTTATTAAACGTCAGTTTTGTTTTCTTTCTGTCTTTCAGATATGAAATTAAAAAGAAAACAGACACAGCAAGTAGTATGGCAGCGACCACTAAGAAAAATAGGTTTTCCATAATATCTACCACAGCTTTTTGTTGGTTGAATCATTAGCATGTTAAGCAACACTTCAGCCCGGAAGCGCTGAATTGCGATCTCTAACATATCCTGTTCTTAAGAAAATTCCTACAGAAAGTAATGTCTTTTATTTATCAGGAGAAAATGCTGGGGGAGCCATTAAAAATAGTATTGAAAAGAGTGATAGCAGGGGACCGGGCTTAAAGTTGTTGGCTTTTTCGCTGGCGGGCAGATGAAACTGGTTTCAGCACCGTCGTTAAAACCAGTAAAAATTATTCTTTAGCACAAAAAAGTATAGCCTGTGCCAGGCTCGGGTAAAGAAATGAATGATAAAGGAAGACAATACGGGATGCTTATCCGTTGCCGCAATCAGCGGATTGCGGCAGGGCAGAGACAGGTTAGATCTGATAGTAATCCTTATACCACTCCACGAAGTTCTTCACGCCTTCTTTCACTGATGTCTGTGGCTTAAAGCCCACCAGGTCATACAGCGGCTGGGTGTCTGCACTGGTGTCCAGCACATCGCCCGGCTGAATCGGCATCATATTCTTCTTCGCTTCCATCCCCAGAGCTTCTTCCAGGGCGGTGATATAATCCATCAGTTCCACCGGCGAGCTGTTGCCAATGTTATAGACCCGGTACGGCGCGGAGCTGGTGGCCGGGGAACCGCTCTCAACGGTCCAGTCGGCATTGGCCTGCGGGATCACATCCTGAACGCGCACCACCGCCTCGACGATATCGTCGATATAGGTGAAATCGCGCTTCATCTTGCCGTAGTTGTAAACGTCGATACTTTTCCCTGCCAGCATCGCTTTCGTGAACTTGAACAGCGCCATATCCGGGCGGCCCCACGGACCATAGACCGTAAAGAAGCGCAGCCCGGTGGTCGGGATGCCGTACAGATGGGAATAGGTATGCGCCATCAGCTCATTGGCTTTCTTGGTGGCGGCGTACAGGGAAACCGGATGATCGACGGAATCCTCCGTGGAGAACGGCATTTTGCGGTTAAGGCCGTAAACCGAACTGGAGGAGGCGTATACCAGGTGTTTCACTTTGGTATGGCGGCAGCCTTCCAGAATATTCAGGTATCCCATCAGGTTTGCGTCGGCGTAGGCATACGGGTTTTCCAGCGAATAGCGCACGCCGGCCTGGGCCGCCAGGTGGATCACGCGGTCAAACTGTTCTGCGGCGAACAGCGTCGCCATACCCTCACGGTCGGCAAGATCCAGCTGCTGGAAATGGAATGCCGGAGAGGACAGGCGCTCCAGACGGGCCTGCTTCAGGCTGACGTCATAGTAGTCATTCATGTTGTCGATCCCGACAACGTCATGCCCTTCATTCAGCAGGCGCTGCGCGATATGAAAGCCGATAAAACCTGCGGCACCAGTGACCAAAAACTTCATATTTTTCCTCCGGGGTGTGGATATCCCGTTCTACATAAGGGCCGATTTTACACTGGCTTGCGGCTGGGATCACTTGCTTTGCCGCGTCTTATCCGCCAGGCGTGAAGTGAAGGGCGCTTTTTTCTGGCAAAATCGTGGTGGCAAAGGCTGATAAATAACAACGTTTCTCATTTGACTGTTAGCTGTCGAATAATAACCTTGTGACCTGTCAGCGGTTTAGCGACTCATGGCGCAATCATAAAGGTCGCCAATCCCCCCGGTATGGCGTAATTTTGTTTAAAGATATATTTTCGTCAGCGGATGATTTAGCAAATGGGCAAAATCTCTGTAGTGTTTTCTCTGATTTTTTGATTAATATCAATGGATTAGATTGGTTTTGTTTGTTTAGTGAATGTTTATAATGTGTATTATTTGAGTAATCCATTAATCAGTAGGCTTTTTTATTTTTATTCCCCGCGACCAGCGCTATAATCTGCGGACGATTTTCTTTGTGGAATGTGCAGTGTAGAGCATGAGTCGTTTATCCCTCCTGTCGGAACAAAGCGCCGTCGCCATGTGCAAAGGGCCATCAAGCCTGGCCGCGCGTTGTCTCCCTGGCGGCGATAGCGATGTCTCTTCTTATCTTTCCCCGCATCGTGGACGCTCCTTTCTGACGCTTGCTGACACCGGCAGGCCGCCCGTTTCCCTTTCTTCGGTGGCGGAAAGCGCACGCGTGATACCCTGCGTAAATGAGAAAGTCCTGATGGTTAACCCGGCGGCAAATGCGGAAAGTGTGGGGCATTTCGCGGCCAGGTGAGGACAGATGCACATTAAAAGCAGAGATATGTCCCATGACATATCTCTGCTTTTAGGTTTTCAGGACACCCGTTCCGTCAGGCTGGCTTTTCAGGCCACTGAGTGAACGTTCTGCCGATAGCCTGAAGCGAAAAAGGGTGGCGTTTAGCCTGAAGCACGGGAGCAGTACGCATTTTGGTTGCGACAGCCAATGGCGGTAGCGTGCCTGAAAAAGGCCATTCCACCCGACGGTCGATTGATTGATAGTAAAATAAAGCAATTATTTATTTAAGGATTTCATTATGTTACTTCCTGTAATTATGGCTGGTGGTACCGGCAGTCGTCTCTGGCCGATGTCTCGCGAGCTTTACCCGAAACAGTTCCTCCGGCTGTTCGGGCAGAACTCCATGCTGCAGGAAACCGTCACCCGACTCTCGGGCCTTGAAATCCATGAACCGATGGTCATCTGTAACGAAGAGCACCGCTTCCTGGTGGCCGAACAGCTGCGCCAGCTCAACAGGCTGTCCAACAACA
>NZ_JBKIUU010000024.1:0-4460 GCF_046603115.1 Klebsiella sp. 1SOBk5mer
GGTGTCATATTCAACGTGAGAGGTGTTGATGGTGATACCACGAGCTTTTTCTTCCGGCGCGTTATCGATCTGGTCGAATGCGCGAGCGGAACCACCGTAGGTTTTAGCCAGTACGGTAGTGATGGCAGCGGTCAGCGTTGTTTTACCATGGTCAACGTGGCCGATAGTACCGACGTTAACGTGCGGTTTTGTACGTTCAAACTTTTCTTTAGACATCGATTGTCCCTCTAAGACACGGATAAATCGGTGATATCACCACATCAACCAGGCAACATGCCCGACTTGTTGAATGAACATAACAGAAGAGAAACAGGGAAGGAGAGAAAAGAAGTGGTGCTGATACCCAGAGTCGAACTGGGGACCTCACCCTTACCAAGGGTGCGCTCTACCAACTGAGCCATATCAGCACGTCTGGAGCGGGCAGCGGGAATCGAACCCGCATCATCAGCTTGGAAGGCTGAGGTAATAGCCATTATACGATGCCCGCATCCTGAAACTCGGCTACCCAGTTCTTTCTGTAATACTAAAGAGACTGCTCTCTGTAGTATTGAGCTGATTAGTTTACCCAACCAACTCCGGCTACGCAAAGCGTCGCCAGAAAGTGGTGGTGGGGGAAGGATTCGAACCTTCGAAGTCGATGACGGCAGATTTACAGTCTGCTCCCTTTGGCCGCTCGGGAACCCCACCCAAATTGTTATGGTGCCGACTACCGGAATCGAACTGGTGACCTACTGATTACAAGTCAGTTGCTCTACCTACTGAGCTAAGTCGGCATCAAGTAGCGCGCATTCTAGGGAGAGGAGCGAGTTCATGCAACTAAAAATTTGCATAAAACGTTCTCTTGCTCACATTTTGTGCTCTTACGCGAAAAAACGGTGTAATTTCAAACAACGGAGTGCAAATAATCGCCAGCAAACAGCACAGCAGGCGCGGTTTCGGTCATCCACGTTTACCCGGAACGTATGCTGACCGCAGCCTGAAAGGCAGCAGGCCGTTAGCACTATCCTGTTAGCAAAGACCATGCTTTGCAAAGCATAAGAAACTTATTCCTCTCTTGTGACGCTGGCGCGAGAAAGCAGCATTCAATGAGTTTTTTTCTTATTATTCCCGGCAATCTGGTGTTACCCTCCTGCCCATTGTCCTGATTAACTCGTGTGAAGCATCGCCGTTTCAACGTATTCGGTGATGGTAAGAACATGCTTATGAGCCAAAAAGAGCAGACGTTAATGACACCGTACCTACAATTTAACCGCCACCAATGGGCTGCACTTCGTGATTCTGTCCCGATGACGTTAACCGAGGAAGAAATCACGCGGTTAAAAGGCATCAACGAAGATCTCTCTCTGGAAGAGGTTGCTGAGATCTATTTGCCGCTGTCGCGTTTGCTCAACTTCTATATTAGTTCTAACCTGCGTCGTCAGGCGGTTCTCGAACAATTTCTTGGCACCAACGGTCAGCGAATTCCCTATATAATCAGCATAGCTGGCAGCGTTGCGGTAGGTAAAAGCACCACCGCCCGTGTACTGCAGGCCTTGCTTAGCCGTTGGCCTGAGCATCGCCATGTCGAACTCATTACCACTGACGGATTTTTGCACCCTAACTCGGTTTTGAAAGAACGTGGGTTAATGAAGAAGAAAGGCTTTCCGCAGTCTTATGATATGCATCGGCTGGTGAAGTTTGTCTCCGATCTCAAATCAGGAGTACCACAGGCAACTGCACCGGTTTATTCCCATCTAATTTATGATGTTATACCCGACGGCGATAAAACTGTCGCGCAACCGGATATTCTCATTCTTGAAGGACTGAATGTTCTGCAAAGTGGGATGGATTATCCACACGATCCGCATCATGTATTCGTATCGGATTTTGTCGACTTTTCTATTTATGTCGATGCCCCAGAAGAATTATTGAAAAGCTGGTATATCAACCGCTTTCTTAAATTCCGGGAAGGAGCATTTACCGACCCGGATTCTTATTTCCATAATTACGCCAAGCTGTCGAAGGAAGAAGCAGTGGATATTGCCACCTCGCTATGGAATGAGATTAACCTAATGAATCTCAAGGAAAACATCCTTCCAACCCGCGAGCGCGCCAGCCTGATTATGACCAAGAGCGCCAATCATTCCGTTAATCAGGTACGCTTACGGAAATAAAGCAAAGGGAGCCGAAGCTCCCTTTTTTATTCTGCGCTGCGCAATGATATTTCACCACCGACCCAGGCTTTTATCACACCATCCTGCTCCAGCAATAGCGCCCCCTGGGCGTCAATACCGCGGGAAATGCCATAAATTTCTTTATCACCGATAATCAGTTTTACCGGACGATGAATAAAGTTATCCAGTTTTTCCCAGCGCGGCAGATAAGGAGCCAACCCTTCCTGCTCGAACAGCTCCAGCCCCAGGCGCAGCTCTTTAATCAGGCGCGCGGCGAGGAGGTTACGATCGATGACCACCCCTGCTTCCTGAAGACTGATCCAACCCTGATTGACGACATCAGACTCCACGTGACGCATCACAAGGTTGATACCCGCGCCGCTGACGATTTGTGCGGCATCGCCCGTTTTTCCCGTCAGTTCCACGAGGATCCCTGACAGCTTACGATCCTGCAGATAAATATCGTTCGGCCATTTCACGCGAACCTGTTCGGCCCCGAGTTGCTGCAGCACTTCAGCGATCACAATACCGATCACCAGGCTTAGGCCAATAGCCGCTGCCGGGCCCTGCTCCAGACGCCAGTACATTGAGAGATAGAGATTCGCGCCAAAGGGGGAAAACCATTTTCTGCCTCGCCGGCCCCGCCCTGCCTGCTGATATTCAGCCACGCAGGCATCGCCGGACGTCAGCTCATCCAGTCTGTCCAGCAAATACTGGTTAGTGGAGTCGATTACCGGAAGGACAGTCACTCGGCCATGCTCTATCTGTTGGGAGATCTTTTTCTCATCCAAAAGATGAATAGGCTCTGGCAGGCTGTAACCCTTGCCCGGTACGGTAAACACATCAACGCCCCAGTCGCGTAAAGTCTGGATATGCTTATTAATCGCCGCCCGGCTCATGCCTAACTGCTCGCCAAGCTGTTCACCTGAGTGAAACTCACCATCAGAAAGGATAGAAATTAGCGTTAAAGGGATAGTATGGTCTTTCACGCAATGCTCTCCTCTGCGTTGACTTCACCATGCGTTCCAATGAAGCGCACCTCAGGTTGAAGCCATACATTGAATTTCGCACCCACCTGCTGGCGAACGTAATGGGCAAGCTTTATCACATCCTCACTGGTCGCTTGATCTTCATTAATCAGTACCAGCGCCTGCTGTCGATGCACGGCCGCGCCGCCGATGCGTTGTCCTTTGAGCTGACATTGATCGATTAGCCAGCCAGCGGCCAGCTTGACGCTGCCGTTTGCCTGCGGATAGTGCGGTGCATCAGGGAACTGCGCCAGCAGCGCTTCAGCAACCTGAGCGCTGACGATCGGGTTCTTAAAAAAGCTGCCAGCATTACCGTTAATCTTTGGATCCGGCAATTTAGTCATTCGCATATGACAGACCGCATCGAATACCTGCTGCGGGGTGACAGTCTGCGGATCGAGACGTGTTAAATCACCGTAGCTCAGCACCGGTCGCCACGCTTTCTCTAACGCCAAGCCAATCGCGACGATGGCGTAGCGGTCCTGATATTCATGTTTAAAGATGCTGTCGCGATAGCCGAAACGGCATTCCGCTGCGGAAAGGCGTTGTTTACGTCCCGTTTCCAGCTCGATGCAGTCAACATATTCGCAAACCCGCTGCAATTCGACGCCGTAAGCGCCAATATTCTGGATAGGCGAAGATCCTGCGCAACCAGGGATTAATGCCAGATTTTCCAGACCAGGCATCGCATGCTGTAGCGTGAACTGCACCAGTTGATGCCAGTTTTCGCCGGCGCCGACGTGCAAGCGCCAGGCACCCGGGGTTTCGCTCACCTCGATCCCCATAATTCGGTTGAGGATCACCGTACCGGCATAGTCGTTCAGAAACAGGACGTTACTGCCTTCCCCAAGGATTAGCGTGGGTTCGCCAGCCGCGACAGCGGTTTGCCAGGCGCTTAATAACTGTTGTTCAGTTTCGGCACGTACTATCGTATTGGCGGATCGCTCAATGCCAAAGGTATTCCAGGGTTTGAGGGAGTGGTTCATAGTGGCTTCCTGATGCAAAATCGGCGTTAGTTTACCGTATCTGGCGGGGGAAGGCTTGCTTGATTACAGAGGCAATAATATTGCGGGGCGCTAACGGTGGTGATGTGGTGTACCGGTCCAGGCAACAGAACCCGCAAGGTCCGTAGCCCCGGTAAGCACAGCGCCACCGGGGGAGTCATACACCACACAGCAAAAAACCCCGCACCTTTCGGGACGGGGTTCTTTTTAAACGCAAAAACAAAAAGCTCAGTCTTTCGACTGAGCTTTCTGCTTTATTTGATGCCTGGCAGTTC
>NZ_JBKIUU010000025.1:0-2943 GCF_046603115.1 Klebsiella sp. 1SOBk5mer
TCTTCGGGTTGTGAGGTTAAGCGACTAAGCGTACACGGTGGATGCCCTGGCAGTCAGAGGCGATGAAGGACGTGCTAATCTGCGAAAAGCGTCGGTAAGGTGATATGAACCGTTATAGCCGGCGATGTCCGAATGGGGAAACCCAGTGCAATTCGTTGCACTATCGTTAACTGAATACATAGGTTAACGAGGCGAACCGGGGGAACTGAAACATCTAAGTACCCCGAGGAAAAGAAATCAACCGAGATTCCCCCAGTAGCGGCGAGCGAACGGGGAGCAGCCCAGAGTCTGAATCAGCTTGTGTGTTAGTGGAACGGTCTGGAAAGTCCGACGGTACAGGGTGATAGTCCCGTACACCAAAATGCACAGGCTGTGAACTCGAAGAGTAGGGCGGGACACGTGGTATCCTGTCTGAATATGGGGGGACCATCCTCCAAGGCTAAATACTCCTGACTGACCGATAGTGAACCAGTACCGTGAGGGAAAGGCGAAAAGAACCCCGGCGAGGGGAGTGAAAAAGAACCTGAAACCGTGTACGTACAAGCAGTGGGAGCACCTTCGGGTGTGACTGCGTACCTTTTGTATAATGGGTCAGCGACTTATATTCTGTAGCAAGGTTAACCGTATAGGGGAGCCGCAGGGAAACCGAGTCTTAACTGGGCGTTAAGTTGCAGGGTATAGACCCGAAACCCGGTGATCTAGCCATGGGCAGGTTGAAGGTTGGGTAACACTAACTGGAGGACCGAACCGACTAATGTTGAAAAATTAGCGGATGACTTGTGGCTGGGGGTGAAAGGCCAATCAAACCGGGAGATAGCTGGTTCTCCCCGAAAGCTATTTAGGTAGCGCCTCGTGAATTCATCTTCGGGGGTAGAGCACTGTTTCGGCTAGGGGGTCATCCCGACTTACCAACCCGATGCAAACTACGAATACCGAAGAATGTTATCACGGGAGACACACGGCGGGTGCTAACGTCCGTCGTGAAGAGGGAAACAACCCAGACCGCCAGCTAAGGTCCCAAAGTCATGGTTAAGTGGGAAACGATGTGGGAAGGCACAGACAGCCAGGATGTTGGCTTAGAAGCAGCCATCATTTAAAGAAAGCGTAATAGCTCACTGGTCGAGTCGGCCTGCGCGGAAGATGTAACGGGGCTAAACCATGCACCGAAGCTGCGGCAGCGACACTATGTGTTGTTGGGTAGGGGAGCGTTCTGTAAGCCTGCGAAGGTGGCCTGTGAGGGTTGCTGGAGGTATCAGAAGTGCGAATGCTGACATAAGTAACGATAAAGCGGGTGAAAAGCCCGCTCGCCGGAAGACCAAGGGTTCCTGTCCAACGTTAATCGGGGCAGGGTGAGTCGACCCCTAAGGCGAGGCCGAAAGGCGTAGTCGATGGGAAACAGGTTAATATTCCTGTACTTGGTGTTACTGCGAAGGGGGGACGGAGAAGGCTATGTTAGCCGGGCGACGGTTGTCCCGGTTTAAGCATGTAGGCTGGTTATCCAGGCAAATCCGGATAATCAAGGCTGAGGTGTGATGACGAGGTACTACGGTACTGAAGTAACAAATGCCCTGCTTCCAGGAAAAGCCTCTAAGCATCAGGTAACATCAAATCGTACCCCAAACCGACACAGGTGGTCAGGTAGAGAATACCAAGGCGCTTGAGAGAACTCGGGTGAAGGAACTAGGCAAAATGGTGCCGTAACTTCGGGAGAAGGCACGCTGGTGTGTAGGTGAAGTCCCTGCGGATGGAGCTGAGACCAGTCGAAGATACCAGCTGGCTGCAACTGTTTATTAAAAACACAGCACTGTGCAAACACGAAAGTGGACGTATACGGTGTGACGCCTGCCCGGTGCCGGAAGGTTAATTGATGGGGTTATCCGTAAGGAGAAGCTCTTGATCGAAGCCCCGGTAAACGGCGGCCGTAACTATAACGGTCCTAAGGTAGCGAAATTCCTTGTCGGGTAAGTTCCGACCTGCACGAATGGCGTAATGATGGCCAGGCTGTCTCCACCCGAGACTCAGTGAAATTGAACTCGCTGTGAAGATGCAGTGTACCCGCGGCAAGACGGAAAGACCCCGTGAACCTTTACTATAGCTTGACACTGAACATTGAGCCTTGATGTGTAGGATAGGTGGGAGGCTTTGAAGCGTGGACGCCAGTCTGCGTGGAGCCAACCTTGAAATACCACCCTTTAATGTTTGATGTTCTAACGTGGGCCCCTGACCGGGGTTGCGGACAGTGTCTGGTGGGTAGTTTGACTGGGGCGGTCTCCTCCCAAAGCGTAACGGAGGAGCACGAAGGTTAGCTAATCCTGGTCGGACATCAGGAGGTTAGTGCAATGGCATAAGCTAGCTTGACTGCGAGCGTGACGGCGCGAGCAGGTGCGAAAGCAGGTCATAGTGATCCGGTGGTTCTGAATGGAAGGGCCATCGCTCAACGGATAAAAGGTACTCCGGGGATAACAGGCTGATACCGCCCAAGAGTTCATATCGACGGCGGTGTTTGGCACCTCGATGTCGGCTCATCACATCCTGGGGCTGAAGTAGGTCCCAAGGGTATGGCTGTTCGCCATTTAAAGTGGTACGCGAGCTGGGTTTAGAACGTCGTGAGACAGTTCGGTCCCTATCTGCCGTGGGCGCTGGAGAATTGAGGGGGGCTGCTCCTAGTACGAGAGGACCGGAGTGGACGCATCACTGGTGTTCGGGTTGTCATGCCAATGGCACTGCCCGGTAGCTAAATGCGGAAGAGATAAGTGCTGAAAGCATCTAAGCACGAAACTTGCCCCGAGATGAGTTCTCCCTGAGACTTTAAGTCTCCTGAAGGAACGTTGAAGACGACGACGTTGATAGGCCGGGTGTGTAAGCGCAGCGATGCGTTGAGCTAACCGGTACTAATGAACCGTGAGGCTTAACCTTACAACGCCGAAGATGTTTTGGCGGATT
>NZ_JBKIUU010000026.1:0-1725 GCF_046603115.1 Klebsiella sp. 1SOBk5mer
ACAATCTGTGTGAGCACTACAAAGGCAGGTTCTTTAAGGTAAGGAGGTGATCCAACCGCAGGTTCCCCTACGGTTACCTTGTTACGACTTCACCCCAGTCATGAATCACAAAGTGGTAAGCGCCCTCCCGAAGGTTAAGCTACCTACTTCTTTTGCAACCCACTCCCATGGTGTGACGGGCGGTGTGTACAAGGCCCGGGAACGTATTCACCGTAGCATTCTGATCTACGATTACTAGCGATTCCGACTTCATGGAGTCGAGTTGCAGACTCCAATCCGGACTACGACATACTTTATGAGGTCCGCTTGCTCTCGCGAGGTCGCTTCTCTTTGTATATGCCATTGTAGCACGTGTGTAGCCCTGGTCGTAAGGGCCATGATGACTTGACGTCATCCCCACCTTCCTCCAGTTTATCACTGGCAGTCTCCTTTGAGTTCCCGGCCTAACCGCTGGCAACAAAGGATAAGGGTTGCGCTCGTTGCGGGACTTAACCCAACATTTCACAACACGAGCTGACGACAGCCATGCAGCACCTGTCTCACAGTTCCCGAAGGCACCAAAGCATCTCTGCTAAGTTCTGTGGATGTCAAGACCAGGTAAGGTTCTTCGCGTTGCATCGAATTAAACCACATGCTCCACCGCTTGTGCGGGCCCCCGTCAATTCATTTGAGTTTTAACCTTGCGGCCGTACTCCCCAGGCGGTCGATTTAACGCGTTAGCTCCGGAAGCCACGCCTCAAGGGCACAACCTCCAAATCGACATCGTTTACGGCGTGGACTACCAGGGTATCTAATCCTGTTTGCTCCCCACGCTTTCGCACCTGAGCGTCAGTCTTTGTCCAGGGGGCCGCCTTCGCCACCGGTATTCCTCCAGATCTCTACGCATTTCACCGCTACACCTGGAATTCTACCCCCCTCTACAAGACTCTAGCCTGCCAGTTTCGAATGCAGTTCCCAGGTTGAGCCCGGGGATTTCACATCCGACTTGACAGACCGCCTGCGTGCGCTTTACGCCCAGTAATTCCGATTAACGCTTGCACCCTCCGTATTACCGCGGCTGCTGGCACGGAGTTAGCCGGTGCTTCTTCTGCGGGTAACGTCAATCGACAAGGTTATTAACCTTATCGCCTTCCTCCCCGCTGAAAGTGCTTTACAACCCGAAGGCCTTCTTCACACACGCGGCATGGCTGCATCAGGCTTGCGCCCATTGTGCAATATTCCCCACTGCTGCCTCCCGTAGGAGTCTGGACCGTGTCTCAGTTCCAGTGTGGCTGGTCATCCTCTCAGACCAGCTAGGGATCGTCGCCTAGGTGAGCCGTTACCCCACCTACTAGCTAATCCCATCTGGGCACATCTGATGGCATGAGGCCCGAAGGTCCCCCACTTTGGTCTTGCGACATTATGCGGTATTAGCTACCGTTTCCAGTAGTTATCCCCCTCCATCAGGCAGTTTCCCAGACATTACTCACCCGTCCGCCGCTCGTCACCCGAGAGCAAGCTCTCTGTGCTACCGCTCGACTTGCATGTGTTAGGCCTGCCGCCAGCGTTCAATCTGAGCCATGATCAAACTCTTCAATTTAAGTTTGATGCTCAAAGAATTAAACTTCGTAATGAATTACGTGTTCACTCTTGAGACTTGGTATTCATTTTTCGTCCGAGGACGTTAAGAATCCATGTCACTTTGAGTGCCCACACAGATTGTCTGATAAATTGTTAAAGAGCAGT
>NZ_JBKIUU010000027.1:0-1680 GCF_046603115.1 Klebsiella sp. 1SOBk5mer
TAACGTTCTGACCATGATTGTCTATCCTGCATTGCTCCATTGCTCCATTGCTCCATTGCTCTTTTGCCGCCTCAAAATCCCTTGCGTGTTTTTGCTCCCCGATCTCCAGAACGACCGAGCCGCCACGGTTCCGGCAGCGCCTTGAGCGCAACCGGAAACCGTCTGGGGAGAACCCCAGACCCCCATCGCTGTAACACCGACGGTCTACGACTACCTACCAACCGCATGGCTGCCTGTTCCGTGCAAATGGGCTTTGCAGGGGGCTGGCGCGGTTCCTGGCGACCTGAAAGCCCCTGGTTAGGGGTATCGGCGCGCCTGACCTCCTGAGAGCCTCTGTAAGCGTTTTTCGCGCCTTCCATGCCCTAGCGGGCATCTAAAACCCGTTTCGTGCGTCTGAGAGCTTTTGAGCGCGTTTGAGGGGCTATCTGGCGACTCATCCCCGAAAGAACAACAGCGGAATCACCGACAACATGCGAGAGGTGGCACCGCTCGCCGCAGCCCCAGCGACCGAACGTTAGTGAGCGAGTGGGCGAGGAAGCGGAAGAGAACCGGAAACCACATTGAGCACGTACGCACTGATGCGGGGTGTCGGGGCAAAGCCCTGACCAGATGGCAATTGTGATAGCGTCGCGTGTGACGGTATTACAATTACACATCCTGTCCTGATTTCTGAGGCGTTTTAACGGTGAACGGACGGCAAAAGCATGATGGAGCTGTTAAACGTGGAGAGTGCGAAATCTGGCAAAAATCACGGCTGACAAGGCTTGCAGAGGAGTAAGCCAGTATACACTCCGCTAGCGCTACGTGACTGGTTCAGGGCTTCGCCCCGACACCCCAAAAAAGTGTTCCGCTTTGCGCAACACTTTCAGCAGAAAAGATATTTAAGGGCGATTTTGTAAGTTATTGATTTTTTAGCTACTTGTATTATGGGTTAGCTCACGCATGCGTGGTCTAAGGTTAGCTCACGCATGTGTGAGCTAGGTTGACCTATCATAGTTTACGTTTGAGCTATGATGGCTTATATTTGAACCATCATTAGACCGTGGAGATTTACCATGTATATCGGGACTGAAGAGCAGCGAAAAAAGCGTCTAAAAGAACTGGAAAAATTAAACAAAGAATCGGAACCAGAACCGAAAAATAACGGCCCATTCACCCAGGTTTATCAGAAGGGCTGGGAAAGGATCCGAGAACTGTCGAAGGACAAGCAGGGAGTTGTAGCAATACCGCTTTACTCGTTTTTAGCTGAGCACATAGATCCCTCATGCGGTGCTGTTGTTGCCGATCAGCAGTTTTTAGCAGATAAATTGGGTGTTAGCCGAAGCACAATTAAGCGCTGGCTCAACTACTTAGAATCAAAAAACGCGTTAGTCAGAATTCCTGTTGCCGGTAAGGTTTGTGCGTATGCACTCGATCCACATGAAGTCTGGAAGGGATACAACACATCTAAAAACTACGCGGCGTTTGTCACTAAAACACTGGTCAACAAAGACGGTGATATTCAGCGCCGAATCATGGCCATGTTTTCAAATTGAGCCAGCGGCAGGCGGACAATCAGGGGCTACGTGTTAACGTTCTGACCATGATTGTCTATCCTGCATTGCTCCATTGCTCCATTGCTCCATTGCTCTTTTGCCGCCTCAAAATCCCTTGCGTGTTTTTGCTCCCCGATCTCCAGAA
>NZ_JBKIUU010000028.1:0-1660 GCF_046603115.1 Klebsiella sp. 1SOBk5mer
AGATAGCCCCTCAAACGCGCTCAAAAGCTCTCAGACGCACGAAACGGGTTTTAGATGCCCGCCAGGGCATGGAAGGCGCGAAAAACGCTTACAGAGGCTCTCAGGAGGTCAAGCGCGCCGATACCCCTAACCAGGGGCTTTCAGGTCGCCAGGAACCGCGCCAGCCCCCTGCAAAGCCCATTTGCACGGAACAGGCAGCCATGCGGTTGGTAGGTGGTCGTAGACCGTCGGTGTTGCAGCGATGGGGGTCTGGGGTTCTCCCCAGACGGTTTCCGGTAGCGCTCAAGGCGCTGCCGGAACCGTGGCGGCTCGGTTTTTTCTGGAGAACGGGGAGCAAAAACACGCAAAGGATTTTGAGGCGGCAAAAGAGCAATGCAGGATAGACAATCATGGTCAGAACGTTAACACGTAGCCCCTGATTGTCCGCCTGCCGCTAGCTCAATTTGAAAACATGGCCATGATTCGGCGCTGAATATCACCGTCTTTGTTGACCAGTGTTTTAGTGACAAACGCTGCATGGTTTTTCGTAGTGTTGTATCCCTTCCAGACTTCATGTGGATCGAGGGCATACGCACAAACCTTACCAGCAACGGGGATTCTAACTAATGCATTTTTTGATTCTAAGTAATTGAGCCACCGAATAATTGTGCTTCTGCTAACTCCAAGTTTTTCAGCTAGGAATTGCTGATCCGCAACGACAGCGCCACACGTAGGATCGATATGCTCCGCTAAAAATGAGTACAGCTTCAGTGCTGATATGCCTTGGCTATCCTTCAGCAGCTCTCGAACACGTTCCCAACCTTTTGGGGATACCTGTGTAAACCTTGAATTTTTCTTTGCTTCTTCGAGATCCTCGGTGTTTTTCTTTGCCTCATCTGAAAGTTGTTTCAGTCGTTTTTCTGAATCAATAAACATGATTTTTTCCCTCTGAAAATCCCATGCACTAACGTTGGTTCAAATCTAAGCCATCATGACACATCTGTGCAACACCTTGTTGCGTGTTGTCGCATCCAGGATGCGACAACGTTGTTTCATCCTGGATGCGACAGGTAAATAAAAAACACACTAAAAAAACAACCACTTACAAATCGGCGTAAAAGATCTATTCTAGGCAAGGGTGTTGCGTGCAACGCAACGCCCTTTGGGGGTGTCGGGGCGAAGCCCTGACCCAGTCACGTAGCGATAGCGGAGTGTATACTGGCTTACTCCTATGCAAGCCTCGCCAGCCGTGATTTTTGCCAGATTTCGTGGTTTTCACGTTCAACAGCTCCATCGTGTTTTTGCCGTCCGTTCACCGTTAAAACGCCTCAGAAATCGGGACAGGATGTGTAATCGTATAACCGCGCATGCACGCCGATACGATTACCACTTGGTCAGGGCTTCACCCCGACACCCCGCATCAGTGCGTAAGTGCTCAATGTGGCTTCCGGTTCTCTTCCGCTTCCTCGTCGATTCGCTCGCTACGCTCGGTCATCGACTTGCGGCGAGCGGGATCACCTCTCGCATGTTGTCGGTGATCCCGGTGTTGTTCTTTTGGGGATGAGTCGCCAGATAGCCCCTCAAACGCGCTCAAAAGCTCTCAGACGCACGAAACGGGTTTTAGATGCCCGCCAGGGCATGGAAGGCGCGAAAAACGCTTACAGAGGCTCTCAGGAGGTCA
>NZ_JBKIUU010000029.1:0-1434 GCF_046603115.1 Klebsiella sp. 1SOBk5mer
GTAATGGCGCAAGAATTTACTCAGGAACAGATCGACGCCATCGTCGCCAAAGCCGTTGATAAAGCGCTGGCCGACCGCCAGGCGAAAATTGACGCCGCGGCCGACAAAAAGGTCGACGTCATTACCAACCCGCAGACCACCGCCGCCTCGCCGGATGTGGCGATTCCGTTCGGCCTCAAGTTCAGCGGCTATGCCCGCTATGGCGCCCATTTCCAGACCGGCGACCAGAAATATGTCGGCGTCGACGGCTCCTATAACGGCGCCTCGGCGATCGGTCGTCTGGGCAACGAAAGCAACGGCGGCGAATTCCAGATCAGCAAAGCCTTCAAAAGCGCGCAGGGGGCTATCTGGGATCTCAACGTCATGTTCGACCACTGGAGCGACGAGGTTAACCTGAAGAAGGCCTACGTCGGCGTCACCAACGTGCTGGAATCCAACCCCAACGCCTATATCTGGGCCGGCCGCGACTTCCACCAGCGTCCGCAACAGGGGATCAACGACTACTTCTGGATGAACCACGACGGCCAGGGCGCCGGGGTGAAGAACTTTGATATCGGCGGCGTGCAGTTCGACGTGGCGGCGGTGTCGCAGGTGAAATCCTGTAGCCCGGAAGTGATGGCTGATGAGACCAACCCGTCGCGCATCACCTGTACCGGCAGCTCCGACACCGGGGACAACGGCCACTACGCGCTGACCACCAAAACCCACAACATCAAGGCCGGGCCGATCGACGTCGAGGTGTACGCCAACTACGGCTTTGACTCGAAGGCGGTGGACAGCGACGCGCGTCTCGAAGCCTGGCAGGGCGGCCTGGTGCTGAGCCACACCAACGACAGCGGAGTGAACAAGGTGATCCTGCGCTACTCCGACAACTCGGATAACAGCGTCTACAACAAAACCGACGACCTGACCACGGTCTACGCCAGCTTCGAGGGCAGCCATAAGTTCACCCAGCAGGCGCAGGTGGAATATCTGCTGGCTTTCCACGACTACGACAACGGCAAAGATAATACCGACAACCGCAAAAACTACGGCGCTATCGTGCGGCCGATGTACTTCTGGAACGACGTGCACTCCACCTGGCTGGAAGCGGGCTACCAGCGCGTGGACTACGACCAGGGCGGGGATAACCACGGCTGGAAGCTGACGCTGTCGCAGAACATCGCCATCGGCATGGGGCCGGAGTTCCGTCCGATGCTGCGCTTCTACGTGACCGGCGGTCAGGTGGACAACGAGCATACCGCGAAGGTCAACGGCACCAAAGACCAGCAGCTGGATTCGCTGAACGTCGGCGGGATGTTTGAGGCGTGGTTCTGATGCGATAGCGTTGTCGAAGGAGCGTTCCCGGCTGGCGCTACGCTTAGCCGGGCTACGACTGGTGCGCTCCATTTATGCCGGATGGCGGCATACATGCCTTATCCGGCCTACGTTCCT
>NZ_JBKIUU010000030.1:0-1377 GCF_046603115.1 Klebsiella sp. 1SOBk5mer
CAACTACATTATCCATAAAAGCCGGGAAACACAGCGCTGGCTGAAGGAGAACCGAAGTTCAGAGTTATTTATCAGCCGGTTTACTCGCCATTGGTGCATCATGTGGAACGGCTATGGCAGGCACTTCGCGACACAATAACGCGCAATCATCAGTGCCGGTCAATATGGCAACTGCTGAAAAAAGTTCGCCATGTTATGGAAACCGTCAGCCATGCCCTAAGGCAAACATGGGCTGGCAAAAGTGTAGCGGTATTAGGCGCAGCTATTTAGCCTAGTTATGTTTTATGAAAACTTGATATCATATAAGTGTCTTACTTATTGGGGTGATGCTGCCAACTTACTGATTTAGTGTATGATGGTGTTTTTGAGGTGCTCCAGTGGCTTCTGTTTCTATCAGCTGTCCCTCCTGTTCAGCTACTGACGGGGTGGTGCGTAACGGCAAAAGCACCGCCGGACATCAGCGCTATCTCTGCTCTCACTGCCGTAAAACATGGCAACTGCAGTTCACTTACACCGCTTCTCAACCCGGTACGCACCAGAAAATCATTGATATGGCCATGAATGGCGTTGGATGCCGGGCAACAGCCCGCATTATGGGCGTTGGCCTCAACACGATTTTACGTCACTTAAAAAACTCAGGCCGCAGTCGGTAACCTCGCGCATACAGCCGGGCAGTGACGTCATCGTCTGCGCGGAAATGGACGAACAGTGGGGCTATGTCGGGGCTAAATCGCGCCAGCGCTGGCTGTTTTACGCGTATGACAGGCTCCGGAAGACGGTTGTTGCGCACGTATTCGGTGAACGCACTATGGCGACGCTGGGGCGTCTTATGAGCCTGCTGTCACCCTTTGACGTGGTGATATGGATGACGGATGGCTGGCCGCTGTATGAATCCCGCCTGAAGGGAAAGCTGCACGTAATCAGCAAGCGATATACGCAGCGAATTGAGCGGCATAACCTGAATCTGAGGCAGCACCTGGCACGGCTGGGACGGAAGTCGCTGTCGTTTTCAAAATCGGTGGAGCTGCATGACAAAGTCATCGGGCATTATCTGAACATAAAACACTATCAATAAGTTGGAGTCATTACCCAAGTGTTAAGGGATGTTATTTCCCGATTCTCTGTGGCATAATAAACGAGTAGATGCTCATTCCATCTCTTATGTTCGCCTTAGTGCCTCATAAACTCCGGAATGACGCAGAGCCGATTACGGTGCTTATCGTCCACTGACAGATGTCGCTTATGCCTCATCAGACACCATGGACACAACGTTGAGTGAAGCACCCACTTGTTGTCATACAGACCTGTTTTAACGCCTGCTCCGTAATAAGAGCAGGCGTTTTTTTATGTATCAGAAAGGTCCCGGAGGTGCTTGCC
>NZ_JBKIUU010000031.1:0-1356 GCF_046603115.1 Klebsiella sp. 1SOBk5mer
TTTTTTCGGGACAAAACGCAGAATGACACAGTTAACATGCTTTAAGGCTTATGACATCCGTGGTGAACTGGGCGAGGAGCTGAACGAGGACATCGCCTACCGTATCGGCCGCGCCTACGGCGAATTTCTGAAACCCGGGAAGATAGTGGTGGGTGGCGATGTGCGCCTCACCAGCGAGTCGCTGAAGCTGGCGCTGGCCCGCGGGCTGATGGACGCCGGCACCGACGTGCTGGATATCGGCCTGAGCGGTACCGAGGAGATTTACTTCGCCACCTTCCACCTCGGGGTGGACGGCGGTATCGAGGTGACGGCGAGCCACAACCCGATGAACTACAACGGCATGAAGCTGGTGCGCGAGAACGCGAAGCCCATCAGCGGCGACACCGGCCTGCGTGACATCCAGCGCCTGGCGGAGGAAAACCAGTTCCCGCCTGTTGACCCGGCGCGTCGCGGCACCCTGCGCCAGATTTCGGTGCTGAAGGAGTACGTTGACCACCTGATGGGCTACGTGGACCTGGCGAACTTCACCCGTCCGCTGAAGCTGGTGGTGAACTCCGGCAACGGGGCGGCGGGGCACGTGATTGATGAGGTGGAGAAACGCTTTGCGGCGGCCGGGGCGCCGGTGACCTTTATCAAGGTGCATCACCAGCCGGACGGCCATTTCCCGAACGGTATCCCGAACCCGCTGCTGCCGGAGTGCCGCCAGGACACCGCCGACGCGGTGCGTGCGCATCAGGCGGACATGGGGATCGCCTTTGACGGCGACTTCGACCGCTGCTTCCTGTTCGATGACGAGGCGTCGTTTATCGAGGGGTACTACATTGTCGGCCTGCTGGCGGAAGCGTTCCTGCAGAAGCAGCCGGGGGCGAAAATCATTCACGACCCGCGCCTGACGTGGAACACGGTGGACATCGTGACCCGCAGCGGCGGGCAGCCGGTGATGTCGAAGACCGGGCATGCGTTCATCAAGGAGCGGATGCGCCAGGAAGACGCCATCTACGGCGGGGAGATGAGCGCGCACCACTACTTCCGCGACTTCGCCTACTGCGACAGCGGGATGATCCCGTGGCTGCTGGTGGCGGAGCTGCTGTGCCTGAAGAACAGCTCGCTGAAATCGCTGGTGGCGGACCGCCAGGCGGCGTTTCCGGCGTCGGGGGAGATCAACCGCAAGCTGGGAAATGCGGCGGAGGCGATCGCGCGCATCCGGGCGCAGTATGAGCCGGCGGCCGCACACATCGACACAACGGACGGTATCAGTATTGAATACCCTGAGTGGCGCTTTAACCTGCGCACATCCAACACGGAGCCGGTGGTGCGCCTGAACGTTGAGTCCAGAGCGGATACGGCGTTGATGAA
>NZ_JBKIUU010000032.1:0-1007 GCF_046603115.1 Klebsiella sp. 1SOBk5mer
TCGTCCATCGCGATCGGGTGGATCAGGGTAACAACCATTTTGATGTTGTCGCCCGGCATTACCATCTCTACGCCTTCCGGCAGTTCGATGGTGCCAGTCACGTCAGTAGTACGGAAGTAGAACTGCGGACGGTAGCCTTTGAAGAACGGAGTATGACGGCCGCCTTCGTCTTTGGACAGAATGTACACTTCAGATTCGAACTTGGTGTGCGGGTTGATGGTGCCCGGCTTAGCCAGTACCTGACCACGTTCGATTTCTTCACGTTTGATACCACGCAGCAGAACACCTACGTTCTCACCAGCACGGCCTTCGTCCAGCAGTTTGCGGAACATTTCAACGCCAGTACAGGTGGTTTTCGCGGTTTCTTTGATACCAACGATTTCAACTTCTTCACCCACTTTGATGATACCGCGCTCTACACGACCGGTAACAACGGTACCACGACCGGAGATGGAGAATACGTCTTCGATCGGCAGCAGGAACGGCTTGTCAATCGCACGCTCTGGTTCCGGGATATAGGTATCCAGGTGGCCAGCCAGTTCGATGATTTTCGCTTCCCACTCTGCGTCGCCTTCCAGCGCTTTCAGAGCAGAACCACGAACGATCGGAGTGTCGTCGCCCGGGAAATCGTACTGAGACAGCAGTTCACGAACTTCCATCTCAACCAGTTCCAGCAGCTCTTCGTCATCAACCATGTCGCATTTGTTCAGGAACACGATGATGTACGGAACGCCTACCTGACGACCCAGCAGGATGTGCTCACGAGTCTGCGGCATCGGGCCGTCAGTCGCAGCAACAACCAGGATCGCGCCGTCCATCTGCGCAGCACCGGTGATCATGTTTTTAACATAGTCGGCGTGGCCCGGGCAGTCTACGTGCGCGTAGTGGCGAGTCGGGGTGTCATATTCAACGTGAGAGGTGTTGATGGTGATACCACGAGCTTTTTCTTCCGGCGCGTTATCGATCTGGTCGAATGCGCGAGCGGAACCACCGTAGGTTTTAGCCAG
>NZ_JBKIUU010000033.1:0-675 GCF_046603115.1 Klebsiella sp. 1SOBk5mer
TTGTGATTCATGACTGGGGTGAAGTCGTAACAAGGTAACCGTAGGGGAACCTGCGGTTGGATCACCTCCTTACCTTAAAGAACCTGCCTTTGTAGTGCTCACACAGATTGTCTGATGAAATAGAGCAGTAAATAATCTCTGCAGGCTTGTAGCTCAGGTGGTTAGAGCGCACCCCTGATAAGGGTGAGGTCGGTGGTTCAAGTCCACTCAGGCCTACCAAATTTTCCCTGAATACTGCGTTGTGGCAAAGCTCGCATACTTCAGTATGCTTCGCTTCACCACGCCTTGTCTCAGGAAAAATTACCGGTACAGAGATAACACCGATGGGGCTATAGCTCAGCTGGGAGAGCGCCTGCTTTGCACGCAGGAGGTCTGCGGTTCGATCCCGCATAGCTCCACCATCTTTACTGCGAACACAAGAAAACTTCAGAGTGAACCTGAAAAGGTGCACTGCGAAGTTTTGCTCTTTAAAAATCTGGATCAAGCTGAAAATTGAAACGACACACTGTTTAAGTGTGTTCGAGTCTCTCAAATTTTCGCGACACGATGATGTTTTACGAAACATCTTCGGGTTGTGAGGTTAAGCGACTAAGCGTACACGGTGGATGCCCTGGCAGTCAGAGGCGATGAAGGACGTGCTAATCTGCGAAAAGCGTCGGTAAGGTGATATGAACC
>NZ_JBKIUU010000034.1:0-584 GCF_046603115.1 Klebsiella sp. 1SOBk5mer
CAAACCTGTTTTCGTTATCGTACTCATCTGTCTGCCGGGTGGCGGCTTTCGCCTTACCCGGCCTACGAAAAATTGCAATATCAAACAGTTACGCAAATATCTGTAGGCCCGCGCAAGCGCAGCGCCGCCGGGCAATTCCTGAAGATTGCACCTGGCCAGCACGATGAAGCCCTCTTTTCAGAGGGCTTCCGGGTGATACAAACCTGTTTTCGTTATCGTACTCATCTGTCTGCCGGGTGGCGGCTTTCGCCTTACCCGGCCTACGAAAAATTGCAATATCAAACAGTTACGCAAATATCTGTAGGCCCGCGCAAGCGCAGCGCCGCCGGGCAATTCCTGAAGATTGCACCTGGCCAGCACGATGAAGCCCTCTTTTCAGAGGGCTTCCGGGTGATACAAACCTGTTTTCGTTATCGTACTCATCTGTCTGCCGGGTGGCGGCTTTCGCCTTACCCGGCCTACGAAAAATTGCAATATCAAACAGTTACGCAAATATCTGTAGGCCCGCGCAAGCGCAGCGCCGCCGGGCAATTCCTGAAGATTGCACCTGGCCAGCACGATGAAGCCCTCTTTTCAGAGGGCTT
>NZ_JBKIUU010000035.1:0-575 GCF_046603115.1 Klebsiella sp. 1SOBk5mer
GGAGAACCTGGTGATTGTCAGCACCAAGGACGCCGTGCTGGTGATGAACCGCGAGCGTTCCCAGGACGTGAAGAAGGCGGTCGAGTTCCTCAAGCAGAACCAGCGCAGCGAATACAAGCGCCACCGCGAGATTTACCGTCCCTGGGGCCGCTGCGACGTGGTGGTCCAGACTCCGCGCTTCAACGTCAACCGTATCACCGTGAAACCGGGCGGCGCCTTCTCGATGCAGATGCACCACCACCGCGCCGAGCACTGGGTCATTCTCGCCGGCACCGGCCAGGTGACGGTCAACGGCAAGCAGTTCCTGCTGACCGAGAACCAGTCCACCTTTATTCCGATTGGCGCCGAGCACAGCCTGGAAAACCCGGGCCGCATTCCGCTGGAAGTGCTGGAGATCCAGTCGGGGTCGTACCTCGGCGAGGACGACATTATTCGTATTAAAGATCAGTATGGTCGTTGCTAATTTTTTTCGGGACAAAACGCAGAATGACACAGTTAACATGCTTTAAGGCTTATGACATCCGTGGTGAACTGGGCGAGGAGCTGAACGAGGACATCGCCTACCGTATCGGCCG
>NZ_JBKIUU010000036.1:0-532 GCF_046603115.1 Klebsiella sp. 1SOBk5mer
GGCGTTCACCGCGGCCTGGCAGGCTTCGAGGATATCCGGGCGGAATTTGGCCAGCTCGGAGAGGTATTTTTTGGCGCGGAACATAAACATGCCGCTGTTCCAGTAGTACTCACCGGAGGCGAGGTAGGCCTCAGCGCGCTCGCGGTCCGGCTTCTCCACGAAGCGGGCCACCTGGTACGGGGTGTGGGCGCTGTCGGTGAGGGCCACGCCGCGCTGGATGTAGCCGTAGCCGGTTTCCGGGGCGTTTGGCACGATACCGAAGGTGACCAGGTGGCCTTCATCGGCATACTGCTCGGCGACGCGGATGGCATCGTGGAAGACCGGCTGGTTATTGATGATATGGTCAGCGGCGAGGACCAGCATCAGCGGGTCGTCACCGTGACGGGTGGCCTGAAGGGCCGCCAGAGCAATGGCCGGGGCAGTGTTGCGCCCGACCGGCTCGAGAATAATGTTGTTGGACAGCCTGTTGAGCTGGCGCAGCTGTTCGGCCACCAGGAAGCGGTGCTCTTCGTTACAGATGACCATCGGTTCA
>NZ_JBKIUU010000037.1:0-393 GCF_046603115.1 Klebsiella sp. 1SOBk5mer
TAAGGAGAAGGCTGTTGCTAAGGAGAATATGGTGCATCCGGGAGGATTCGAACCTCCGACCGCTCGGTTCGTAGCCGAGTACTCTATCCAGCTGAGCTACGGATGCATCGGAATAACTAGTTTACTACAGAATTCATCTGAATAATCAGAATCAGGCAAGAATGGTGCATCCGGGAGGATGATTCGTCTACGCCTCGCCCTACGGGCCGTTGCTTACGCAACGTTATCCTCCCTGGTGCTGGCGAAAATTTCGCAGACCATGTAACAACGATATTGCTGTTACTAAGGAGAATATGGTGCATCCGGGAGGATTCGAACCTCCGACCGCTCGGTTCGTAGCCGAGTACTCTATCCAGCTGAGCTACGGATGCATCGGGAAACTTGCTTTACTAC
>NZ_JBKIUU010000038.1:0-371 GCF_046603115.1 Klebsiella sp. 1SOBk5mer
GAACCTGAAAAGGTGCACTGCGAAGTTTTGCTCTTTAAAAATCTGGATCAAGCTGAAAATTGAAACGACACACTGTTTAAGTGTGTTCGAGTCTCTCAAATTTTCGCAATCAGAAGATGGCACTGTAAAAGGTGACGTGAGCAAAGTGAAGCCAAGGCGTACCGCACGCAGCGAGCGGAGTGGACTTAATGTCCATGAGCATCGCGAGTACGGAACAACGCAGGATTCACGATGCGCAACGAACCGGACAGAACAAGACGTCTTCGGGTTGTGAGGTTAAGCGACTAAGCGTACACGGTGGATGCCCTGGCAGTCAGAGGCGATGAAGGACGTGCTAATCTGCGAAAAGCGTCGGTAAGGTGATATGAACC
>NZ_JBKIUU010000039.1:0-365 GCF_046603115.1 Klebsiella sp. 1SOBk5mer
TCGGCGGTTCGATCCCGTCATCACCCACCACTCGGGTCGTTAGCTCAGTTGGTAGAGCAGTTGACTTTTAATCAATTGGTCGCAGGTTCGAATCCTGCACGACCCACCAATTTCAGCATTTAACTCAGATGTTGAACGTGAAGGATAGCGTTGCGTCAGCAACGGCCCGTAGGGCGAGGCGAAGCCGAGTCATCCTGCACGACCCACCAATTCCAATATTGGTGTCGAGTGAAATTATTCAGGTAGTACCAGAGCGGGTCGTTAGCTCAGTTGGTAGAGCAGTTGACTTTTAATCAATTGGTCGCAGGTTCGAATCCTGCACGACCCACCAATCTTTAATGATGGTAACTGGTAGAAACGTGAAG
>NZ_JBKIUU010000040.1:0-358 GCF_046603115.1 Klebsiella sp. 1SOBk5mer
ATATCACCTTACCGACGCTTTTCGCAGATTAGCACGTCCTTCATCGCCTCTGACTGCCAGGGCATCCACCGTGTACGCTTAGTCGCTTAACCTCACAACCCGAAGATGTCTCCAGATTGCGAAAATTTGAGAGACTCGAACACACTTAAACAGTGTGTCGTTTCAATTTTCAGCTTGATCCAGATTTTTAAAGAGCAAAATTTCACAATGCACTTCTCAGTACATTTTGAAATTTATCATTTATCAAACAATCTGTGTGAGCACTACAAAGGCAGGTTCTTTAAGGTAAGGAGGTGATCCAACCGCAGGTTCCCCTACGGTTACCTTGTTACGACTTCACCCCAGTCATGAATCACAA
>NZ_JBKIUU010000041.1:0-353 GCF_046603115.1 Klebsiella sp. 1SOBk5mer
CTCTGAAGTTTTCTTGTGTTCGCAGTAAAGATGGTGGAGCTATGCGGGATCGAACCGCAGACCTCCTGCGTGCAAAGCAGGCGCTCTCCCAGCTGAGCTATAGCCCCATCGTTTGCAACCTCTTCAAATTTGCTTCGCAAATTTGGTAGGCCTGAGTGGACTTGAACCACCGACCTCACCCTTATCAGGGGTGCGCTCTAACCACCTGAGCTACAAGCCTGTAGAGGTTTTTTACTGCTGTTTTTCATCAGACAATCTGTGTGAGCACTACAAAGGCAGGTTCTTTAAGGTAAGGAGGTGATCCAACCGCAGGTTCCCCTACGGTTACCTTGTTACGACTTCACCCCAGTCAT
>NZ_JBKIUU010000042.1:0-327 GCF_046603115.1 Klebsiella sp. 1SOBk5mer
CGGGTCGTTAGCTCAGTTGGTAGAGCAGTTGACTTTTAATCAATTGGTCGCAGGTTCGAATCCTGCACGACCCACCAATCTTTAATGATGGTAACTGGTAGAAACGTGAAGGATAACGTTGCGACAGCGACAGCGACAGCCCGAAGGGCGAGGCGAAGCCGAGTCATCCTGCACGACCCACCATCCTGAATGGTGACAGTAGCAAAATCCCGCAAGGGGTCGTTAGCTCAGTTGGTAGAGCAGTTGACTTTTAATCAATTGGTCGCAGGTTCGAATCCTGCACGACCCACCAATGTAAAAAGGCGCCCTAAAGGCGCCTTTTTGCTA
>NZ_JBKIUU010000043.1:0-284 GCF_046603115.1 Klebsiella sp. 1SOBk5mer
ATGACTGGGGTGAAGTCGTAACAAGGTAACCGTAGGGGAACCTGCGGTTGGATCACCTCCTTACCTTAAAGAACCTGCCTTTGTAGTGCTCACACAGATTGTCTGATGAAAGTAAAGAAGCAAGGCGTCTTGCGATTGAGACTTCAGTGTCCCCTTCGTCTAGAGGCCCAGGACACCGCCCTTTCACGGCGGTAACAGGGGTTCGAATCCCCTAGGGGACGCCACTTGCTGGTTCGTGAGTGAAAGACGCGTGCCGAACTATCTCAAAACTCATCTTCGGGTGA
>NZ_JBKIUU010000044.1:0-265 GCF_046603115.1 Klebsiella sp. 1SOBk5mer
ATTTTCAGCTTAGATTCAGAGTTGAGTACGCAATAATTTGCGCAGCAGCAAGGCGACAAGCGAAGGAAAGGAAGGAGCATACTGAAGTATGTGACTGACTTTGCGAGCGCAGGCAACGCAGCTGATGCGATAAAGAATTGCGTACTGAGCACAAAGAATTTGCCTGGCGGCACTAGCGCGGTGGTCCCACCTGACCCCATGCCGAACTCAGAAGTGAAACGCCGTAGCGCCGATGGTAGTGTGGGGTCTCCCCATGTGAGAGTAG
>NZ_JBKIUU010000045.1:0-238 GCF_046603115.1 Klebsiella sp. 1SOBk5mer
AGACCGTCGGGTAGCCCGGATAAGGCGCTACGCGCCGCTATCCGGGGTATTCCCTGCTCGCGCTACGCTTAGCAGGGCTACGATTCCGGACCGTCGGGTAGCCCGGATAAGACGCTACGCGCCGCCATCCGGGATATTCCCTGCTCGCGCTACGCTTAGCAGGGCTACGGTTCCAGACCGTCGGGTAGCCCGGATAAGGCGCTACGCGCCGCTATCCGGGGTATTCCCTGCTCGCGCT
>NZ_JBKIUU010000046.1:0-233 GCF_046603115.1 Klebsiella sp. 1SOBk5mer
AACCTCACAACCCGAAGATGTCTTCAGATTGCGAAAATTTGAGAGACTCGAACACACTTAAACAGTGTGTCGTTTCAATTTTCAGCTTGATCCAGATTTTTAAAGAGCAAATATCTCAAACGTCACCCGAAGATGAGTTTTGAGATAGTTCGGCACGCGTCTTTCACTCACGAACCAGCAAGTGGCGTCCCCTAGGGGATTCGAACCCCTGTTACCGCCGTGAAAGGGCGGTG
>NZ_JBKIUU010000047.1:0-231 GCF_046603115.1 Klebsiella sp. 1SOBk5mer
GGTAAGGCGAAAGCCGCCACCCGGCAGACATGCGAGCACAATAACGAAACAGGTTTGTCATCAGCCAGAAAAAGGCAATTGTCATTGCCTTTTTGCGTTGACCTTGCCCTCTCCCCTGGTAGAGGGAGCAAACCCCAAAAAAGTGCAATCTTCAGGGATTGCCCGGCGGCGCTGCGCTTGCGCGGGCCTACAGATAACGGCATAACGGTTTGATTTTGCAGTCTTTTGTAG
>NZ_JBKIUU010000048.1:0-229 GCF_046603115.1 Klebsiella sp. 1SOBk5mer
CGTCCTTCATCGCCTCTGACTGCCAGGGCATCCACCGTGTACGCTTAGTCGCTTAACCTCACAACCCGAAGATGTCTTCAGATTGCGAAAATTTGAGAGACTCGAACACACATTAACTGTGTGTCGTTTCAATTTTCAGCTTGATCCAGATTTTTAAAGAGCAAATATCTCAAACATCACCCGAAGATGAGTTTTGAGATAGTTCGGCACGCGTCTTTCACTCACGAAC
>NZ_JBKIUU010000049.1:0-228 GCF_046603115.1 Klebsiella sp. 1SOBk5mer
GGGGGGGGGGGGGGGGGGGGGGGGGGGGGGGGGGGGGGGGGGGGGGGGGGGGGGGGGGGGGGGGGGGGGGGGGGGGGGGGGGGGGGGGGGGGGGGGGGGGGGGGGGGGGGGCGGGGGGGGGGGGGGGGGGGGGGGGGGGGGCGGGCGGGGGGGGGGGGGGGGGCGGGGGGGGGCGAGGGGAGGGGGGGGGGGGGGGGGCGGGGCGGGGGGGGGGGGGGGCGCGGGGGC
>NZ_JBKIUU010000050.1:0-227 GCF_046603115.1 Klebsiella sp. 1SOBk5mer
TATAGCGTCGTGGACAGTCATTCATCCGCGTCACGGATTCAGATAGCAAAAACCCCGCCGAAGCGGGGTTTTGACATAAAGAGGTGAAACTGACCGATAAGCCGCTTTCTTTTGGCTATAGCGTCGTGGACAGTCATTCATCCGCGTCACGGATTCAGATAGCAAAAACCCCGCCGAAGCGGGGTTTTGACATAAAGAGGTGAAACTGACCGATAAGCCGCTTTCTT
>NZ_JBKIUU010000051.1:0-213 GCF_046603115.1 Klebsiella sp. 1SOBk5mer
ACGTTGATAGGCCGGGTGTGTAAGCGCAGCGATGCGTTGAGCTAACCGGTACTAATGAACCGTGAGGCTTAACCTTACAACGCCGAAGATGTTTTGGCGGATTTGAGAGAAGATTTTCAGCTTAGATTCAGAGTTGAGTACGCAATAATTTGCGCAGCAGCAAGGCGACAAGCGAAGGAAAGGAAGGAGCATACTGAAGTATGTGACTGACTT
>NZ_JBKIUU010000052.1:0-213 GCF_046603115.1 Klebsiella sp. 1SOBk5mer
AAGTCAGTCACATACTTCAGTATGCTCCTTCCTTTCCTTCGCTTGTCGCCTTGCTGCTGCGCAAATTATTGCGTACTCAACTCTGAATCTAAGCTGAAAATCTTCTCTCAATCCGCCAAAACATCTTCGGCGTTGTAAGGTTAAGCCTCACGGTTCATTAGTACCGGTTAGCTCAACGCATCGCTGCGCTTACACACCCGGCCTATCAACGTC
>NZ_JBKIUU010000053.1:0-213 GCF_046603115.1 Klebsiella sp. 1SOBk5mer
ACGTTGATAGGCCGGGTGTGTAAGCGCAGCGATGCGTTGAGCTAACCGGTACTAATGAACCGTGAGGCTTAACCTTACAACGCCGAAGATGTTTTGGCGGATTTGAGAGAATTTTCAGCTTCGATACAGATTAATCGATGCGTCCGCAGGACGTGTTGATAAAACAGAATTTGCCTGGCGGCACTAGCGCGGTGGTCCCACCTGACCCCATGC
>NZ_JBKIUU010000054.1:0-211 GCF_046603115.1 Klebsiella sp. 1SOBk5mer
GGCCGGGTGTGTAAGCGCAGCGATGCGTTGAGCTAACCGGTACTAATGAACCGTGAGGCTTAACCTTACAACGCCGAAGATGTTTTGGCGGATTGAGAGAATTTTCAGCTTAGATTCAGAGTTGAGTACGCAATAATTTGCGCAGCAGCAAGGCGACAAGCGAAGGAAAGGAAGGAGCATACTGAAGTATGTGACTGACTTTGCGAGCGCA
>NZ_JBKIUU010000055.1:0-206 GCF_046603115.1 Klebsiella sp. 1SOBk5mer
AGAGGGAGCAAACCCCAAAAAAGTGCAATCTTCAGGGATTGCCCGGCGGCGCTGCGCTTGCGCGGGCCTACAGATAACGGCATAACGGTTTGATTTTGCAGTCTTTTGTAGGCCGGGTAAGGCGAAAGCCGCCACCCGGCAGACATGCGAGCACAATAACGAAACAGGTTTGTCATCAGCCAGAAAAAGGCAATTGTCATTGCCTT
>NZ_JBKIUU010000056.1:0-201 GCF_046603115.1 Klebsiella sp. 1SOBk5mer
GACCCGGGAAATTCCCCGGCTTGCGCTGTGCTTAGTTTGTAGGCCGGGTAAGGCGTAGCCGCCACCCGGCATACAGGCGGCTCCCTGGCTGTGGCCATGCCCGGCGGCGCTACGCTTGCGCGGGCCTACGGATCCAGTGCAATGGTGGGCCTGGTCCGGTAGCCCGGGTAAGGCGGAACGCCGCGACCCGGGAAATTCCCC